>DATHZN010000001.1:0-2327 GCA_035458585.1 Marinobacterium sp.
CCAATATCATAGTGCTGTGATAGCGCAGTCTTGTTTGCGCTCTTCTTAAACTCAACCTGTCCTTGTTAGCAATAGTGTTAGAAAGCAGTGATTGTTGTTAGAATATGAACCGTAGCTACCGTAAATAAAGGGTTACAGACAGGTAATGGTTCCGGCCACCGGTACCAAAATCTCAAAGGCTCAAACTAAGTTTTTTGTCTTCACGACAGAAACTTCGCTTAGTCCGAGTGCATACATTTTCGTTTAACCTGACTCATCTCTGAGCTTCACGGATTCAGTTATATCAGCTGCACGCAAGTCAGTCCGAAACCGCGTTGCGCATTTTAGTTTTTTCGGTCAAGGTGAAGCCGTGTTATAAGGTCTGCCACTGGTAGGGGTTTACAGAATAGATAACCCTGATACTCCGACGCGCCCAGAGTTTTTAGTATGGTGAGTTGGGTATCACTCTCAATACCCTCTGCGACAATAGAGAGTTTTAATGCTCTGCCCATCAAGATGATGGAAGTCACTATTGCACGATCCTCATCATCCACATAGACATCTTGCACAAAGCTCCTATCGATTTTCAGCTCGCAAATCGGCAACCTGCGAAGATACGAGAGTGACGAGTAACCAGTACCGAAATCATCCAGCGAAAAGCTGACTCCCAGTTCTCGAATGAGATTCATGCGCTCAATACTGGTATCAAGATCGTCAGCCAGCATGGTTTCAGTAACCTCCAGGCGCAATGCTTCTGCCGGCAACCCCGTCGTTTGCAAGATATCGGACACCGTGCGCGGAAACACAGGATCCGCAAGTTGTGCTTGGCTGATATTGACCGCCACCCGAGCGGACTGAAGACGCTCATATTTGCGCAAACCCACCATCTGCTGACAAGACTTAAACAACATGAGTTCGCCGAGTCGGCTGATCAGGCCTTTACGCTCTGCCAATTCAATAAACTTATCCGGCGGTACGATACCTCTGGTGGGGTGGCGCCAGCGTGCAAGTGCTTCAAATCCAGCTATCTTGCGGTCATTGTCCAACTTCGGTTGGAACCAGGCTTCAATTTGCTCTCCAGTACCCAAAGCCAGAAATAGGTCATGCGCCATATGCTCATCAAGCATCAGCTTGTTGCTCATCGCTTCATCAAACAACGCCGACTTGCCAACTCCGCTCCTCTTGGCTGCTTGGAGGGCAAGATCTGCATGACGCATCAGTTCACTCAAATCTGCGCTACCCTGTTTGAGTAAAACCCCACCAAGGCAACTGGTCACAGTGCGACCGTTAAGCGCATCACTTGGCTGTGCTAAGGCATTCGCTAACTCACTCATCACCAGTTCGACATGCGCCAGCGGTTCAGATGCAGCCACACCCACGTCCGGCAAGTAGATCAAAAACTCATCGCCGCTCAGCCGAGCTAAACTGCTATCCTGAGGAAAAAAGTCGCGCAAGCGGTTAGCAATATCGCATAACAACAAGTCGCCAACCCGGTGCCCCAAACTGTCGTTTATATATTTAAAGCCATCCAGATCGACCACGAGAATAGCACCCAGACTCGAATTTTCAGAATTTGCGTTAATAAAATCGATCAACTTGTGATTGACGTACTGACGGTTATGCAGACCTGTGACCGGGTCGTAAAAAGCGAGTTTTTCGATAATTTGGCTCTGCTCCTGAGCCTCAGTAACATCCTCGTGGGTACCCACAAATCGCACAGGTTTTCCCTGATCGTTGCGCTCCATTATCCGTCCACGATCATGAATGTAGATCCACCGACCGTCCTTGTGCTGCATTCGGTGGATATTGGTGTAGAAATCCGAACGCCCTTCAATATGGGCATTGATATCTTCAAGACAACGCGGCAGGTCGGCCGGGTGTACTCGAGAGGACCAGCTATCCACGTTCGGCGCAATCTCATCCAGAGAGTAACCGAGCATGCCTGCCCAGCGTGCGTCGACAACTAGGTCTCCTGTGTCGGGATTCCAATCCCATAGCCCAAGATTCGAACCTTTTAGAACCAGCGCAAGTCGCTCACGCTCCTCCTGTACATCACGCTGAGCCCTGTGCTGCTCTGTAAGGTCAACAGCAATTCCAAGATAAGCCTGCTGGTCACCTAAGGAGACTGACATTGCTCGCACGCTCACCGGAATTAGCTCACCGGTGATTCTCTGATGTACCGTCTCGAACTCGAAAACAGACTCAGACTCCATCTGCGTCCTGGCAATATGCCAGGAGGCCTCATCAAGTGTGGGGTTCCAATCCCAGACACGAGAGTTCAGAAACGCTTCCTGCGTGTAGCCCAGACTCTCCCACATCGCTTGATTAGCAAAGATAATTTTTCCGCT
>DATHZN010000002.1:0-2101 GCA_035458585.1 Marinobacterium sp.
GGCAACAGCAGCAGCAAGTTCTGCACCTCGATCACCATCCCGGGCAACTCATTAAAGAGGTTCACCGACTGTCGCCAGGCGATCGGCATAACAAAAAGCAAGAATGACGCAAGAAAACCAACGAACCCAAGAAACACCGTCGTAACCGCCAATAGACGACCGACCCCAAAACGCTCCAAGCGATCAACACCGCCTTGCATCATGAAGGCCAGAATCAAACTTGCGAATACGGGTACGAGCGCGCCACCAAGATAGAAAATAACCACACCCGAGGCGAGCAATATGGCGGTAAGCAACAGCGCCTCTTCATTCGAAAAGTAGCGTTGTATCCACTTACCTAAAACCTTCTGCATTTAAATTAACCCCTCCGCAATATGTGAATATAGATATGATCGACCTCTTCAGTCGATATGAGTTCGTGAGCAGACAGGTCAGCATAGGCTCTGAAAT
Source organism: Marinobacterium sp. (assembly GCA_035458585.1). Taxonomy (GTDB): domain Bacteria; phylum Pseudomonadota; class Gammaproteobacteria; order Pseudomonadales; family Balneatricaceae; genus Marinobacterium_E. Next base: position 451 of record DATHZN010000002.1, read on the forward strand.
CTCGCACCGAGCCCGCATCGGTGGCACGTACCTCTAATACCTGACCAGGCTCTAAGCGATTAAGTGCTTGCTTGGCCTTGAGCAAAGGCAGGGGGCAAGCAAGTCCACAGGCGTCAAGCCGCTCATCGATTTGAAAATCTGTCATACTATATTCAGTCGCTCGCTCTACAATCTGAGGCGCAATGTAACCTAGATTTTTGTTAAAAACCACGTTGAGACAGTTCTACCTATGTTCAGATACACGCTTCTGCTACTAGTGGTTCTATTGAGTCCGGCTCTCAGGGCTGAGTTGCCTGATTTTGGTAGCGCCAACACTTCTGCATTACAACTGGATCAGGAGTATCGCATCGGTCAGGCATGGATAAGAGTGCTCAGGGCGCAGGCGCCTTTACTCGACGACCCCATCGTTGAGTCCTATATCGAAGGCCTGATGTCGCGCCTCGCGCCCGCCTCCGAACTGCAAGACCGGCGACTCACACTGGTGTTGATCGATAGCCCTGAGGTTAATGCCTTTGCGGCTCCAGGTGGAATTATAGGGATTCATGCAGGTCTAATTGGTGCAGCCAAGCGCGAGGACGAACTCGCATCAGTCATTGCTCACGAGTTAGCCCATCTAAGCCAGAGACATTACGCCCAGCAGCAGGCAAAAGCGGAGCAGAGTACACCCTTAGTTCTCGCCGGCATTATCGGCGGGATTATCCTAACCGGGATTAATGCCGATGCAGGGATGGCGGTATACACCGGTACAATAGGCGCATCTGCCAGTTCTACTTTAGCCTTTAGCCGGTCAAATGAGACCGATGCCGATCAGGCCGGTATGAGAACACTTGTAGAGGCCGGATTTAGCGCGAGTGCGATGGCGCGAATGTTTGCTCGACTGCAAGAGGCCAACCGATTTGCTGGGTCAGAACTACCCGAGTTTCTGCGAACGCACCCGGTAACACAAAATCGTATATCTGATGCAACCAACCGCGCTCAAAATATGCCCGAACCTCCAGCTTATAGCGACAGCACAGAGTTTCTCGTTGCGCGCGCTCGCATGCTAGCGAGGCTCGACTCCCAGAACTCACAAAGCAGCGCAGAGCGAGCAAACCAGCCCATAGTTGACTACCTTCTCGCCGTAAAAGCTTCTCAACACAAACAGGCTGATCAGCTGTGGGAAAATTTAAACCCAAGTCTTCGCAGTTCACCACTCTTGCAGCTGTCCCGCCTTGAGCAATTCCTGCAAAAGGGTGACAACAGAGCCGCTGAAGAACTGTTGTTGGAACTGACCGATCTCTATCCTGGCGATTACGCTATCCAACGCGCTCAGGTTGATGCATACATGCGATCAGGTCGGCATGGCGATGCCGCCTGGCTTTTGCGGGATCTGGTCCGTGATCACCCCAGCAACCCCCAACTCTGGTATTTATTGGCAGAAGCTTCAGGACTCAACGGTGATATCACTGGGGTGCACCGCGCCCGCATCGAATACTTTGCGCAGCGCGGTGAATATGATCTGGCACTGCGCCAGCTGGAGTTCGCCAGACGAGATGCACAGCGCCAGCCGGATCTGCTAGAGTGGATTGGCCAGCGCGAGATTGAGATCAGAGCCCAGCGAGATGAAGTGGACCAGTTGTTTCGCTAGCGCGCCTGAAAACTCAACATCCGT
>DATHZN010000003.1:0-58802 GCA_035458585.1 Marinobacterium sp.
TCGTCGTCGATATCATCTATATCAAAAATACCATCGCCGTCTGTATCGATATTAACCTCGCGGTAATCGAGATCATCTGGGCTTCCTGAAGCTGCATCAGCATCAAGATCTGGCAGACTCCCATCGAGCGGAGTAACTCCATCATTTACAACGAAACCATCGTTGACTGTGCCGCGCTCATAGGCGTCAAGCAGCCCATCGTTGTCAGAGTCCTGCGAAGAAGTTGCAAAGGCCAAACCTGACTCTTGCTGATCGGTCTTGCGATCGTTATCTGAGTTAAGATCTTTTGTATCAACTGCCCCATCTGCATCGGTATCAATCTCGAGCAAGCCGACCGAATTATTTGCACCGGAGAGGTTGTCATCGTAGCGATCGTCGAGGCCATCTCGATCTATGTCCTCCATACTTGGTGCTATGTAGCCGAGAGTCGTTTGAGCCTCTATGTTGTCGGTTATACCGTCATTGTCTTTATCAATATCTAGGTGGTCTGAAAGTCCATCGCCATCAGTATCTATATCAACTTCCTGAGTGAGGCTTGATAGACGAAGTTCTTCCCAACCTGCTGTGCCGCCTATGGACAGAATTTGGATGTACTGTATCGGTTCCGTCACGCTGAACGTAAACGTGACGTTCGAAGCCTGACCATTTTCGCCGCCGAATACCTGAGTTGCGTTCGACTGCGTATGGTTCCAGGCATTAGCCTGGTTCATACTCGTACTGCTAACAAAGACCTTGGCATTTCCATCGTTACCGCCAGCACCCTCAAAAAGCTCTATTAGGGTGCCGGGATAGATAGTCTGGCCCAGGTCGTATTCTATAATAACGTTAGAGCCTATTTTTACTTGAGTTCCAGTGTTGCCATCGACCAGTAGCGCCGGACTTTCAGAGTGTGTAGGTTCGTCTTGACGGCTAATCAGTTTAGCTGCATTTCCACCAACAGAGCCGTCAGCATTCTGTGCAAAACTGAATGTCGACGTTGTCGAAAGTGCTATGTAGGTATAATTGCGTTCAACGCTGTCTAAGATGCCGTCGTTGTCGTCATCAATATCTCTTGCATCTACTACGCCGTCACCGTCGGTATCAACGTCTGTCTGCGCATCTCGAAAATCGAGGTCAAAAGTGAGTGGCACGGCACTGTTAGAGGTGCGATTTGCAACATCGTTGGTGGCGTCATTGTCCGCGTCGGTATCGGCTAATTTGAAGTAGCCGTAGCTACCATTATCTGCGTTGTCACCGCTTATAAGTTCATCGTTAGTATCAAATCCATCATGTGCATCTGCCCCCTCAAAAATATCCAGTAATCCATCAGTGTCAGTATCTGTCAGGTCAGTCAGGCTCGTCGGTCCAAACCCGCGTTCAGCGATATCACCACCGCCGTCGTTATCTGAATCCGAGTCAAGTGAGTCAACGACTCCATCTCCGTCAGTATCAACTTCGGTGAGTCCGCCCTCATATAGATCATCAACGCCGTTCGCGTTGTTGTCTGTCATTGCCTGCCCGACGCCAGATGGCGCTTTGTAACCAGCAGTAGACTGTGCCTCGATATTGTCGGTAATACCGTCATTATCTTTATCGATATCCAAATGGTCGGCCAATCCATCACCATCGCTATCGATCCCTTTTGGCATCACCTGAGCCTGAGATGTAAGTCGTAATTCTGAGAATCCGGAAGCTCCGCCACGGCCAACAATCTGAATAAATCGAGTATCTTCCGTAAGCGTCAATGTAATCGTGCGATCTGAAAATCCGGCATAAAGCGCATAATAAAGGCCACCGGTGTTGGAGTAGCCACTCCAGCCCCCAATAGCTGGATTGTTGTGGTCAGTGGAGTTGTAACTGGAGAATATCTGTACGTAATTATCGGCAGAGCCTGCACCCTCAACAAACTGTATAGATGTTCCAGCATAAAGAACCTGGCCCAGGTCATACTCCACAATCGTATTGTCTGGCAGCGCAAGTTCAGTCGATTCATCACCGTCAATCAGGTTCGCAGCGGTGGCAACCGTAGTAGTCCCATTTGACGCGCTAGGATTAAAGGACAATAGCTGCATGTAACTGACGCTGGCCGTCTCGCTGAGAGGCTGAGCATACACCAAGGTTTTCTCGACGCTATCGAGAATGCCATCATTGTCATCATCCAGATCTACTGGGTCCCGAATACCGTCTAAATCTGTATCGATATCATTTTCGGCATCACGATAATCAAGGTCTGTTCTTATCGCGACGGCATCGTTCGAAGTACGACCCAAAACCTCTTCATTAGCATTGGTGTCTGCATCAGAATCCGCTAGATTAAACCTAGAGTAGTTGCCGTCCAGACCGCCGTTATCGCCCTCAATATTGCGCTCGTTAACATCAAAACCATCGGCAACATTGACACCCTCAAAAATATCCAACAGACCATCCTGATCTTCGTCAGCAGTCAGTGTTATTGAATCCGGCGCCCCATCCAGACGCTCGGCAACATCGGCAAGCCCGTCGTTGTCGCTATCTGAGTCACGACTATCACGGACACCGTCAGCGTCCGTATCAACTTCCTTCAAACCAGAGCCATAGGCATCATCAAGGCCATCTCGATTAACATCTAGACCCGATGGAGCTTTGTAATCAGCAGTCGTTTGCGCCTCAATGTTATCTAGAATGCCATCATTGTCTTTGTCGATATCCAGATGATCGGCCAGACCGTCGTTGTCCGTGTCCAGCATTGAGATGACTTGGGTTAGCGAAGCGAGCTGCAATTCACCCCAGCCGCCATGCTTCTCGCCATCCGATGTACCTACAAACTGCAGGTATCGAGTGTCCTGCTCAAGAACAAACACAACGGACGCATCCGATGGAGTGTATCCGTCCTTTGATAGATTATCCGCCACTTGATCAGGGAACGTTGAACCACCAAAGCTACCACCAGAGCCGTCTTTATAGGTGTATAAAATTCTTTCGCCCTGCGCGTCTAGTGCAAAATCTCCAGTTGTTTCATCCCATAAATAAGCTTCAACAACCGTAGATAAACCATTTGGGGCGCCAAGGGTTCCGTCGCCAACAGCGCCCTCGAAGCCTTTACCTAAACCGCTATCAAGTATCGCTAAGGAGTCCCCCTGAGTATCGGTACTCTCAAGGCTCCGCATAATCATCACAGGAGTATCATTACCCCCTGTACCATCGTAGAGCACCAGAACTGTGCCAGCAGGCAGCACTGTACCGAGGTCGAACTCCATAATGTCGCCGTCGTGCAGACGTAGATCGGTTGACATATCATTGTCATATAGATTTACCGGGTCGTCTCCACCGGTTGAACCTGGAACCACATAATGAAACGCGGTATTCCCATCAAAAGTTTGGGCGTAACTGTAGGCAATCGTCTCGTAAAGCGAATCAAACTTAACAGTTTGTTCGTCTATATCGGCGATACCGTCATTGTCATCGTCAATATCAAGGGAATCGACAATGCCATCCCCATCGGTATCGATGCTGTCAGTAAACGAGTGAAGTGCGATCTCACCGGTTCTGACATCATCCGCGGTACCAAACGTACCGTCTGCTCCAGACTCAACAACTTCTGCACTCAGGATGAAGCGCTCATCAAGTGAATCATCCGGGTTAACATACCATTGCGCCGTAATTTGGCCGTCAACCTGACCATCGAGGTCGGCCTCACCGCCATCAGTCACGACCCATGCATCGTGCCCTTCTCCACCCAACTGATAGGTCTGATCGTCCGTTGTACCCCATAATCCATCTGCACCCGGATCATTAACGTGATCAATCTCCAGCTCAACGCTCGCACCAGCATCTATACCGGAAACGCTGATAAAAGCGGTTGAGCCGGGTGCATAGTCCTGCAGGTCGGTAATAACTGAGATCTCACGCTCGAGAGCGTCGTAAAGCGCTGTAACAAATCGTTCGCCACCTTGATTGGCCGAGGGGTCGAGCGCCAGTTTAGACGAAATGATCTGACCAAAATCTTCAATCAGCGCCATAACCAACTGATCTTCCATCTCTGGCTGCAACGCCCTATCGAAAATCTGAACCAAGCCATCGGCAGTCTCAGAATCTAAGACCTTCGTTAGCGCATCACCATTGGTTGTTGACTCAATTACCTCCAACTGAATATCAAGCTGCTCAGCCAATATAGCTGAGCGAGCGGCCTCTACCATCATCAACGAATCTGCCGTGATCTCTGCATCCTGGCTTGCAAAAATATGATGAAGGGTTTCGCTACTCGCAATCTCCACAAACGCTCGAACCTTAGCCGTGGCGCTCTCTGCTGCAGGCTTGGCTGGTTCGTAGGCAACAGCTAATTGAAAAATTCCGGTGTCATGTAGGGACTCAGCTTCATAACTAGAATCAGATCCGAGCACATCAGCCGTGGTCTCGGCTACCGCCCCGTCGAACATCAGCCGCTGCTCGAGCTGCATCAGCTTTGGTTCATTTGCTGGCTGTAAACTACGTTTCTTTGACATCGAGACCACCTACATAAATTTAGTCAACCTGCTTCGCCGGATTGCTGGCGAGCGCACACAGATCGTTTGGGTAAGTTATGCAAATTCACTACCACAACCAAAAAAAATAATTAATTTCAATTATTTAATAGTTTCAATATTTTTAGAGGATACTACGGAAAGAGCCAAAGGCGTCATTATGCTAAGCCGACCTAGAGAGCCACACGCAAAATGAAATAAAAAAACTAAATTTAAGATCGATTCGGCATCAAAAAAGAGACTCACCCCGAAAGGGCGTTTACTCTGCTCTTTTTTAATCGAATACACCCAAGAACGCGCGCAAATTGCAAATAAAAACTCGCAAAATGCAAATGCATTTTGCAAAAATAAAAATGGGCGACTGCAACATAAGTGATTGAAAGTTGGTCGGTATGTATTAAATACTCCCCAAAACCTGCGATGATAACCGCTCAGTATTAACTGGAATCAAACAAAACAGTTATGCCGGTAATAAAAGCACTACCTCCTATCACTAACAAAAAAACCGTCGAAAAGTCATGAGTCAATACGCAGTATCAATACACAAACCACAGTTAACCGTCATCGACTCCATCAAATCAGTCAGATCTAATTTGCAAAATGCAACAAACAGATTTTGCAAAATCGAAAGATAGGCCTGAATTTCATTGAATTTACATTTTTATATAACGATTTCGTATAAAAACATGTGCCAATGTCACGTAAGTCTCAAAAGACAACAATGTTTAGCCCAAGAAATAATCTTCAACTGCTGAGTAACTCAACAGCATCGCTCGAATTTTTCTTAAAATGCGAAAATTAATCAAACAGCGTGAAGTACCAATTTTCGCAATTAACGGACAAACAAAAGATTCAGAATATCAAAAGGTTGATGATTTAGGGGAGGCCACATCACCGGTACAGCGATAATGAACCGAAATAAACCTATGAATTTTATTTAGATTCTTGGAGAGACCTAATGATCATCCATAGCGCAGAGAGCATTGATCAATGGTCCCCTCATCTCCGTTACGTTAGCAACATTACTAACTTAATCAAAAGTGTACCTTAGGCTTCTGACATACCGATTTTTCATATTCCGCTGTGTCAGCTGCCGCCATGCTAGCTGGAGAAAAATAATAAACAATTGAATTTCAATGATTATTTAACTTTGGCATAAGTTAAGCATGGTGAGGATTAGTTAAAAATAGGAAGCGTCAGAGTCTGATATGAGTAGCGACATAGTTAAAGATCCTAGCCAAGCAGCAATGAAATTCGCACTGAGTACCTACCTGCGCGAGTATCTATTTGCGGCTATGCGCACTCAGCGAGAAGGTAAAGCCAAGTCTGCCAGACACGGTTTACCGTCACACTTTGTTAGAGCAGTGGAAGGACTTGATAGTGCCGAGTTGGAGCAGTTCGTCCAATTTGCTGTTGCACGTATGAGCCGCAGTGACACTCCTCTCTGTTTTTCGATTGACGAGCTACGCAACACCGAAAAATACCTCCTAGACCTGACATCAGAAAAAATACTCATTCAAGATTTTGCAAGAGCCGGTGCTAGTCAGCAGATGTTGACTGAACTCTTTGGCCTTAGAAAGGTGGATGTTAGTTCGGTCAGGACAAAAATGAACATTACCTCTTCCCCTGGCCGACCCAGGGCACTGAGTGATGAAGAACGACAGCGTGTAGATCACGCGTGGAGCGAAATGCCACATGAGCTAGATCCTCGCATGCGGCTTCTGCTGGTCGCACTCGAAGTTGAGTTACCACTCACACAAGTGTTTCAACACACCTGGGACACCAGAGGCACATTAAATTAATACCCGTGGTCCGGCGGGAGGTAAAACGGACGCAGTTTGTAAAAAGCCGGCTTAATATTGAGTCAGCAGTAAACCAATTTTCCGATCAAAGTATCGGGAAGGAGAACACCATGAAAGCGAATATCATACGCAATGCTGTCTACATTGTAGCCGGTTACTTTGCTGCCCTGATTCTGATTGCCAGCGCACACGCTCAAACTCCAGAAGCGCTCATAGCTGAAGGTGACAAACACTACTATGGTCAGGGTACTTTGCAGGACTACCGCAAAGCCATTGAGCTTTACCAGCAGGCTGAGAGTTTAGGTTCACCCGCGGCAGCCCACTATCTGGGATATATGTATCAGAAGGGGGTCGGTGTTTCGATTGACCACAAAGTGGCACTGAAATGGTTTAGCAAAGCAGCGGAGCGAGGTCACGCTGCTGCTCAGTATAGCCTTGGGTATATTTATGAGAATGGTCTAGGTGTTCGCATAGATTATGCCGTCTCTCGACACTGGTATACCAAAGCTGCGAATCAGGATTTTGCTTTGGCACTGCGCCAAATGGGGATCATCTACAGCCGTGGGCTTGGGGTCACACCCGACCTTAACGTTGCGGTGGAGTATCATCAGCGAGCGGCCAATCTGGGCGATTCGGTTGCGAAACGAAATCTGGTCACACTCCTGCCTCACGTGCGCAAGGCAATCGATCCGACCCTCACAGCTAGCATAAATGGCATCGCAGGTTTTAACCGCTAGCCACTGCTTGGCACTGCCGAGACTACAGAGATGGAACCCCTGAGGTCCCGAGGAGGAAATATGAAGTCGCAATCAATCCATCAAAGCACAATTACCGCTCATCTCGCGCTGTGTACTGCACTTGCACTCCCCGCGCAAGCATCAGCCGGTGACGCAGAGTCTTATCGCACAATGGGTGACCAATACTATTTCGGAACGGGTGTATCTCAAAACTACTCGAGGGCGTTTGAATTCTACAAAGATGCTGAGCGCCTTGGCGATCTCCCTGCCACGCAGTACATAGGCTATATGTACCAGCACGGCCTTGGCGTCTCCACAGACCATGAAAAAGCGCTTTACTGGTATGCCAAAGCGGCAGAGAGGGGTCACGAGGGTGCTCAGTACAGTCTGGGATACATGCATGAGTACGGTGTGGGAACAGTAATTAACTATGCAGAGTCACGTCGTTGGTACGAGGCAGCTGCCCGCCAAGGACATGTTACAGCGATGCGACAACTCGGACAGATCTATGCCAGAGGACTGGGTGTCGAGCCAAACCTTCATCAGGCTGCTTACTATACGGCACTTGCAGCGGAGCAAGGTGACCCCACTGCAGCCCAACATTTGGAACGTTTTGTTCCTCACCTCCAGATACTGGAGGTACAGGTCGCCGGACAGGAAATTTATAAAGAGCCGGGGCAACGCCCAGTCGACAGTCTCTCTCCTGGCGATATTGTTTATCAGCTAGCCAATCCTGAAGGCGAATGGTTTACCGTTTACGACCCACTTAAACGCGGTTTAGGTTATGTAAAAGTCGATGCTTTCATTCCGACAGCTGCAACAGCAGCCGGTTTAGCAAGCAACAATTAAGACCTTAACGAGATCTGTGTCTGATTTCTGCATATCTCTAGGGTTTACAGTAAGTCTGACACTCGCTTAGTGTCAGCGACAACCACAAGCGAGACCGGCTTCGAATAGTCTATCCGAGCCTCGCGAGGATATAACAATGAATCAGATGGCGCAGTCACAGATCATCACAGCGTACGAATCCAGCGTTGCCGTTGAAGCCAAGCTACTGGAAGAAGTCGACAATGTAGTTCGTAATGGCGAGGCCGCCATCTTTGGCATGGTCTCCATTAATGATCCGCAAGCCTGTAAGTGGCTTCGCCACCCCGATCTCGCCTGGTCGATCGAAGAGCAGATTAAGCATGAAGTTGAGGCGGCTTTAGAGATGCATGACCTCGGGCAGTCGCAAGACGTACTAAGATGGATAAACATTACTGGCGTACTTGAGGTCAGTTTTTTGCTTCGCACAGCAGAGCTTCACTCATATACCAGTCAGGTTTTTAGGATAATTTGCCAGCGACTAAACGAAGGCCTGCGGATAGATCGTGGGCAAATTCAACTCCCCATTGTCATGGCGACGGCGAGCACTGACGATGCGATCTGTACCTACAGTGACTTAAAAAAAGCTTGCATCAAAACATTGGAACACTCGGCAAGAGAGAAAAAACTACCTTATGCTCATTTCAATAGTGCCATTCAGGACTCTTGGGAGCTCGAACACAATCTAGAAAAAAATCTAACCGACGATATGATCTCTGGCAATGTCTATCTGGCGTATCAACCCAAGTACGCACCAACATCTCGCGAAATTCATGGTGTAGAGGCGTTGATTAGGTGGAAATCTGACATATACGGATCACTTCCCCCATCCAAGTTTGTTCCGCTTCTGGAGGAGCAGCTCCTTACACCCTTGCTGACACGATTTGTCGTTATGAGAGCGCTCGAACAGGCCGCCGAATGGTATCAGAACACCCGTCGTCTACTGCCGGTGGCTGTTAACGTCCCCGTTGTCTGTCTCTCGTGCCCTATGTTTGCTGAGAATATTCTCTCCGCTGTGAAGGCGAGTGGATTACCAGTACAGGTGCTGGAGCTAGAGATTACTGAATCTCAATCACAAGATCTTGTACCTGTGGCCTATTTTAATTTGAATGCCTTGCAAGAAGCAGGTGTTACGATCGCTATCGATGATTTCGGTACTGGATTTTCAAATTTCTCTAATCTAGCAAAACTACCTATTGATAAACTAAAGATCGATGCCAGCTTTATTGCTCCACTTCAGGAAGATAAACGCTACCGCCATCTGGTTGCGGGTATGATTAATATGGCTCATGCGCTAGGCATGTCAGTGGTCGCTGAGGGTGTGGAGACTGCTGACCAGTTAAGATCCTTAGAAGAGTTAGGTTGTGATTCTATTCAAGGCTTCTATTTGTCACGACCAGTATCACCAGAAGTGATTGAGCTAGCACTTTCGTCTGTCCAGAGTTGGCCCGAGTAAGAGTGATACAGAAAAATCCACGAGGACACAGGCAGTTTACCCGTTCGGCATCGCAGGTTTTGTCCCCTCTATCTTGAGCTAGTGGGTGGGGGAGATATCCACACCCAAGTTGAATCAAAATGACAATAGGTACACTACCTGATAAGCCTTAATCAGCCTCCTAGATAGTATCTCATCAACAGAATGCTTCATGGCCCCGCAAAGTTGTTGAGATGCACTCCAGACGAATCAGTACAGCAGTCCAGATAACCTGAGGGCTTGTCGATTTCGGCGAAGTAAAAAAGAAGGGCTACCCTAGGGGGTAGCCCTTCTTTTTATAAAATGGTCGGAACGAGAGGATTTGAACCTCCGACCCCTGACACCCCATGACAGTGCGCTACCAGGCTGCGCTACGTTCCGAAAGTGCTGCGCATGTTACCTTAACAGGTTGATTGTGTGAAGCTTTTATCAGCGTTTAGGCTTCAAGTTTTCGAGGATGCCTTCCAGCTCACTAATGGTTTGACGCAGCAGCTGTTTGTAGCGCGAATTGTCATCACCACCGGCATCACCTGAGAGCCATTGACGGGCACCGGCAATGGTTAGGCCCTGTTCATAGAGGAGACCTTTAATCTGGCGAATCAACAACAGATCCTGACGCTGATAATAGCGGCGGTTGTTGCGTTTAACCGGTTTGATCTGTTCGAACTCCTGCTCCCAATAGCGCAGGACATGAGGTTTTAAATCACACAACTTACTGGCTTCGCCAATCGTGAAATAGCGCTTAGAGGGTATTGCCCCCTCTTCCTGCTCAGCTTGGGTCTGCGGCCGTTCTTGCATAGATCTCAACGCGCTCTTTTAACTTCTGACCGGGACGAAAAGTCACCACTCGGCGAGCGGTAATAGGCACCTCTTCTCCGGTCTTAGGATTTCGACCCGGGCGCTGACGCTTATCGCGCAGGTCGAAGTTCCCAAATCCAGAGAGTTTGACGTGCTCATTGTGAGACAGACTGGCTCGAACCTCATCGAAGAAGGACTCAACCATCTCCTTCGCTTCGCGCTTGTTCAGACCCAGCTCCTCAAACAGGCGCTCTGCCATATCTGCTTTCGTCAACGAGCTCATGCCATCACCTTCTTCTTGTTAGTCAACTCGCTCCGTGAGCGAGTCTCAGTAGCGAATCTCAGTCTCTCAGTACAGCCCCTAGGTCGTTGGTTAGGCTTGCAACGACTGCAGCGACCGATGCGTTGATCTCTTCCTCATTAAGAGTGCGCGATGGGTGCTGCCACGTCAAGCCAAGAGCCAAACTTTTTCGTCCTGCTTCAATACCTTGGCCGGTATATACGTCAAACAGGATGACATCTTTCAGGAACTCCCCGGCCTGCTCTTTGGCAATTTTACGCACTGCCTCAAAGCTCAGTTTCTGGTCAATTACCATTGCCAAATCGCGACGCGACTCAGGGAATTTCGAGAGCGTACTGAAGCGAGGAAGCCTGCCGTCTAACAGATCAGCGAGCTCAATTTCTAACAGGTAGACCGGACCGCTTAGATCCAGCTGTTTCTGTAGAGATGGATGCATAGCTCCGATCCAGCCCACCGGCTTACCATTGCGCTCGATACGCGCTGATTGACCCGGGTGCAGGGCTACATGCTTCTGAGCCACCAGTGTATAAGACTCAGCATCGCCAGCCATTTCCAGCAGTGACTCTAGGTCGCCTTTGATATCAAAGAAGTCGACCTTATCACTCTTGCCCATCCAACTCTCCGGCAAGCGATTACCCGTGATAATCGCCGCTAAGGTGTTTGTCTGAGACAGCACATCCTCTCTCTGCACGAACCGCTGACCTATCTCAAACAGGCGCACTCGGCTCTGCTGGCGCGCCTGGTTGTAGGCCACGGCTTTGCTCAGTCCCGCCCATAGGGTGGTCCGCATCACCGCCATCTCAGCCGAGATAGGGTTAGCCAATGCAACTGCTTGGTGCTGGTCATCAAAGAGCTGCGCCAGACCTGCCTCGACAAAGGAGTAGGTGATCGCTTCCTGATAACCGCGAGCGACGAGGTGCCGGCGCACGCTTGATACCGCTACGCGAGACTCCTGGATGCTTGGCAATGGTAATTCAGCGCGCGGTGTCTTCGAAGGAAGGTTGTTGTATCCGTAGACGCGTGCAATCTCCTCTACCAGATCCTCCTCGATGCTGATATCGAAACGGTAACTTGGTACCGCGATAGTCCACACACCACTCTGCATGGGTGAGAGTTGCAGTCCAAGACGCGTCAGAATCTCTTCGATCTCTTGTGCGGGAATCTCTAGTGCAAGCAGCGCAGTCACACGTTCGTGACGCAGAGTCAGCGTTACCGGCTCGGGCAAATGTGCTTTGTCAGCTGCTTCAACGATAGGGCCCGCTTCACCACCCACGATCTCCAGCAATAGTGCAGTTGCACGTTCTGTTGCACGTGCTTGCAGCTGCCAATCCACGCCACGTTCGTAGCGATGTGAAGCGTCAGTGTGCATGCCGTAGTTGCGCGCACGACCGGCAATCGCAATAGGGTCAAAGTAAGCACACTCCAACAAAATATCACGCGTCTCTTCTGACACCTCTGAGTTACCACCACCCATAATACCGGCCATGGCAACCGCTTTACTATGATCCGCAATCACGAGGGTATCGGCATTCAGTTTAACCTCTGAGCCATCAAGAAGCGTCAGCAGCTCATCCTGATGGGCCATGCGCACACGGATGCCACCTTCCAACTTGTTGAGGTCAAATGCGTGCATTGGCTGACCCAGCTCTAGGAGAACATAGTTGGTGACATCAACAACCGGATCAATAGAACGAACACCAGAACGTTCCAGACGCTCCACCATCCAACGCGGGGTCTGCGCTTTAATATCAATGTTACGGATAACACGCCCGAGATAACGTGGACAGGCAGCGGGGGCTTGCAGCTCAATGCTAATCTTGTCATCAATTGTTGCAGGCACAGGAGTGCAGTCGATCTCAGCCACAGATACCTTGTTGAGAACGCCCACCTCGCGAGCCATACCGACCATACCCAGACAGTCTCCACGGTTTGGCGTTAGGTCTACATCGATAATATGGTCGTTGAGGTTGAGGTAGTGGCGAATATCCGCACCTACAGGAGCATCTGCAGGCAACTCCATGATCCCGCCGTGATCATCGGAGAGTCCAAGCTCATCCTCTGCACAGAGCATACCCATGGACTCAACGCCACGCAGCTTTGCTCTCTTAATCTTAAAGTCGCCAGGCAGATGGGCGCCGACCATAGCAAAAGCCGTTTTCATTCCACCTCGGGCGTTGGGGGCACCACACACCACTTGGAAGGTCTCCTGGCCATTAGAGACCTGACAGACACGCAACTTATCAGCATCTGGATGTTGTTCAGCTGAGAGGATCTCACCTACTACCACACCTGTAAATTCGCCCGCTACTGGCTCAACACCATCCACTTCAAGGCCAGCCAGACTCAGCTGGTCTGCCAGGCCCTGAGCATCGAGCTCAGGCTGCACCAGTTCACGTAACCACTGTTCACTAAACTTCATATATTCCTACTCCCGGCACTTAGTTGAACTGGCCGAGGAAGCGCAGATCATTTTCAAAGAAGAGACGCAGGTCATCCACGCCATAACGCAGCATGGCAAATCGCTCTACACCCATGCCGAAAGCAAACCCGGTGTACTCTTCAGGATCAATTCCTGACATTTGCAGAACCTTTGGGTGCACCATGCCGCAACCGAGTACTTCCAGCCACTTGCCATCGCCGCGGTCTATATCAACTTCAATCGAAGGTTCAGTGAATGGGAAGTAAGATGGGCGGAAGCGCACTTTAACTTCCTGCTCAAAGAACTCCTGCAGAAACTGTTCAAGCGTACCTTTGAGATCAGCAAAACTGATACCCTTGTCGATGATCAGACCTTCGACCTGATGGAACATAGGGGAGTGCGTCTGGTCATAGTCACAACGGTAGACGCGTCCCGGACATATAATACGAATCGGCGGTTTTTGTGCCTCCATCGTACGGATCTGAACAGGTGAAGTGTGCGTTCGCAGCAAACGGTGTGCGTCAAAGTAGAATGTGTCGTGCATGGCACGCGCCGGGTGGTGGCCTGGGATGTTGAGCGCTTCGAAGTTGTGATAATCGTCTTCGATCTCTGGTCCCTCCTCTATCGAGTAACCGATGCGACTAAAAAAGGCTTCTATACGCTCCATCACTTTAGTCACCGGGTGCAGACCACCCACCTCAGACTCACGGCCTGGCAGGGTTACATCAACAGTTTCGGCAGAGAGCTTGGCTTCCAGAGCAGCACTCTCCAGCTCGACTTTGCGAGCGTTGAGGACGTCAGAGACCGCCTCTTTCGCTTCATTGATTCGCGCACCTGCGGCCGGACGCTCCTGCGCGGAGAGTTTACCCAGACCTTTCAATAGCTGGGTAAGGTGCCCCTTCTTACCCAGATACTGAACACGTACCTCATCAAGTGTCTTTACATCAGTCGCTGCCAGCGCAGCGGCTTTTCCTTCCGCCATTAGGGCGTCAAGATTTTCCATTTATGGCTCCAGTTTAGGTTGGAGGATTCTTTGAATGCGCCATTCTGAAACAAAAATAGGGGAAGAGCATGCACCCTTCCCCTATCTGAGTCGATCAATTAACCACCGCAGAGGGGGGTTAACAGGTCTTAGGCCAGTGCTGCTTTCGCTTTCTCAACAACAGCGCCGAACGCTGCCTGCTGATGAACAGCCAGATCAGCCAATACTTTACGGTCGATCTCAACGTTAGCCTTTTTGAGGCCAGCGATAAGACGGCTGTATGAGAGGCCATTGATGCGAGCTGCTGCGTTAATACGCGCAATCCACAGAGCACGGAACTGACGCTTACGCTGACGACGGTCGCGGTAAGCGTACTGACCTGCCTTGATGACAGCCTGTTTGGCTACTCGGAATACACGGCTACGAGCGCCGTAGTAACCTTTTGCCTGTTTCAATACTTTCTTGTGACGTGCACGAGCTTGTACACCACGTTTTACGCGAGGCATATTTAGTCCTTCCTATTCGCTTAATTCGTAACCAATTAAATGTATGGCAGCATGCGCTTGATCAGAGCCTGATCAGCAGCATGAACCTGCAGCATTGGACGCAGCTGACGCTTACGCTTAGTGCTCTTCTTGGTCAGGATATGACTACGGAAAGACTGCTTGTGCTTGAAGCCGTTAGCAGTTCTCTTGAAACGTTTGGCCGCACCGCGGACAGATTTAATCTTTGGCATTTCACTACTCCACGCATTCGTTAGTTATCTATCGGAACATACAAAACCCGCAGTACCATCCGAGGGTGGTATCGCGGGTTTGGAAGAGATTCCGACTACTTTTTCTTAGGAGCTAAAACCATCACCATTTGACGGCCTTCGAGCTTAGGACGCTGCTCAACTGTTCCCAGTTCAACAAGGTCCTTTTCCACTCGCTCCAACAACTTCATTCCGAGTTCTTGGTGAGCCATCTCACGCCCGCGGAAGCGGATTGTGATCTTGGTTTTATCTCCATCTTCTAGGAAACGTATCAGGTTGCGTAGTTTTACCTGATAATCCCCCTCTTCAGTCCCTGGACGGAACTTAATCTCTTTAACCTGCATCTGAGTCTGCTTTTTCTTCGCCTCAGAGGCACGTTTCTTCTGTTCGTACAGGTGTTTGCCGTAGTCCATTACCTTACAGACTATCGGGTCAGCGTCTGAGATCTGTACCAGATCTAGCTCAGCCTCTTCCGCAATCCGGAGCGCCTCTTGCATTGAGACGACCCCTACCTGTTGACCGTCAGCGCCGATTAGTCGGCACTCACGCGCTTTTATATTTTCGTTAATTGGCGGCAGGTTCGCACGACCGCCACGACGATTATCACGTCTGATAGCACTATCTCCTAGTGATTAATTATTCGCTGCGCCCTTTGCGTGTCACTTCTTGAGTAATCAATTCAGCAAAGGCGTCAACGCTCAGAGTTCCCATATCTTCGCCGGTACGAGTACGCACCGCGACCGCATCTGATTCGACCTCTTTGTCACCGACAACGAGGAGGTAGGGGATCTTCTGTATAGTTCGCTCGCGGATTTTAAAGCCGATCTTCTCGTTTCTCAAGTCCGCAACCACACGAATACCCGCTTTTTCAAGGCGTTTCTTCACATTTTGTACATGTTCGGCCTGATTATCCGTGATATTCATGACTGCAACCTGTACCGGCGCCAACCAGGTCGGCAGCGCGCCAGCGTAATGCTCAATCAGAATACCAATAAAACGTTCGAACGAACCAAGGATAGCACGATGTAGCATCACTGGCGTTTCACGCTCGCCCTGCTCGTTAACAAACTGCGCGCCAAGACGGCCCGGCATTGAGAAATCGACCTGAATCGTACCACACTGCCATACACGACCAAGACAGTCGCGCAGAGAGAACTCTATCTTTGGACCGTAGAAGGCGCCTTCTCCTGGCAACTCTTCCCAATCCAGATTGGCCGCATCCAACGCATCCGCCAGGGCTTTCTCGGCCTTATCCCAAACATCGTCGGAACCGACGCGCTGCTCGGGGCGAGTGGAGAGCTTATAGATAATGTCGCTGAAGCCAAAATCCGCATAGACTTCATGCAGGAAATCAATAAACTCCGCCACTTCGGCCTGTATTGAATCCTCTGCACAGAAAGTGTGTCCGTCATCCTGCACAAAACCTCGCACACGCATAATACCGTGCAGTGCGCCCGAGGGCTCGTTGCGGTGACAGGAACCGAACTCGGCCATACGCAATGGCAGATCACGGTAAGAGCGCAACCCTTGGTTGAACACCTGAATGTGACACGGGCAGTTCATCGGTTTCACAGCGAAATCACGGCTCTCAGAGTGCGTCGTGAACATCTGCTCGTGAAACTTATCCCAGTGACCTGACTTTTCCCAGAGGGAGCGTTCAACCACTTGAGGCGTTTTTATCTCTTGGTAGCCGCGCACACGCTGTTGTTGGCGCATATACTGCTCAATAGCCTGCCAGAGCGTCCATCCGTTCGGGTGCCAGAAAACCATGCCTGGCGCCTCTTCCTGCAGGTGGAACAGGTTAAGCTGCTTACCCAGTTTCCGGTGGTCACGTTTCTCAGCCTCCTCCAAACGGTGAAGGTAGGCTTTCAACTCTTTCTTGTCGCCCCAAGCGGTGCCGTAGATACGTGTTAGCATCTCGTTCTTGGCATCACCGCGCCAGTATGAACCGGCTACCTTCATCAGCTTGAAGGCTTTTATATGGCCAGTTGATGGCACGTGTGGGCCACGGCAGAGATCAATAAAGTCCCCCTGCTTGTAGAACGAGAGCGGCTCTTCACCCGGAATCGACTCGATAATCTCGACCTTGTACTTCTCGCCCATATCTTCGAACAGACGAATCGCCGCAGGCCGATCCAAAATAGAGCGCTCGACTTGCAGATCTTGCTTAGACAACTCGTTCATGCGCTTCTCAATCTTCTCAAGATCTTCCGGCGTAAACGGTCGCTCGTAAGCGAAGTCGTAATAGAAGCCATGATCGATCACCGGACCGATGGTAACCTGTGCGCCCGGGAACAACTCCTGTACCGCCATCGCCATCAAATGAGCGCAGGAGTGGCGAATAACATCGACCCCCTCCTCGTCGCGCGCAGTCACCAGCGCCAACTCAGCGTCTTCACTGATTATGAAAGAGGTATCAACCAGTTCGCCATTCACTCGCCCCGCAAGCGCGGCTTTTGCAAGGCCCGCACCTATATCAGCAGCAACATCGTATACAGTTACGGGGTGGGCGAATTCGCGTTTACTTGAATCTGGTAGGGTAATAACAGGCATTGCAGAGTCCTAAATCTCAGTGGTGACCCCTACGACAGGCCACGTAAGTTTTGCCTCCAATACCCGATATCAATCGCCGGCATCGGAGGCCCATAAATTTAAAGGTCCATAGTATAGCGAGCGAGCAGGCAAGCCGCTACGCTTAAGGATGAATTACATAATCGATTGAAGAGTCGCTCGTTAGTCATTTGGATTTCGTGCCGGGTTGAACGCCACTCTCGGAGCCCCGAGGGCTGGGGTTTGGTCCAATAGATCCTCGGGACGGCTTTAGTACACTTCTCAGCCATGTTTCAGGTACAGGCTCATGTACCCATGTACTACGTTCTCTGGCATTATTCCAAAAAACAAGAACCTATGGACATGCGCACACATCGATTAAAAATAAGCACACGTCTGATGCTTGCACTGAGCCTGCTAATCTTGCTGCAGGCCGTTATCCTCGGTGTTTTTACACTCAGATATTTAGGCGATTCACTCGAAGAGCAGATGGGGCAGCGAGCACTGCAACTCGCCTCGATGATCTCCCAAACTCCATCTATTCGAGATGCCGTCAGCCGGGGAGATAGCAAAACTGTGCAGAGCATAGTTGCAGACCTTCGTCTGGCAACCGATGCCAGTTTCATATCCATCGGTGACAAAGGGGGTATCCGGCTGGTTCATCCAGTGCCCGAACGTATCGGCAAGCCGATGGTTGGTGGCGACAACTATCGCGCATTAGAGCTAGGTGAAAGCTATATCTCAAAAGCGGTTGGTAGCCTGGGTGAATCGATTCGAGGCAAGACACCGGTGTTCAATGACGATGGAAATGTCGTCGGCGTGGTCTCTGTGGGCTACCTCACCACGACTATCGAACAAACTGTCGCCACCTACCAGCAGACCGTTGTTGTGGTCACTCTGGCTCTGCTCGCTTTCTCAATCGTGTTAGCTTATTGGATCGGTCGTCGCTTTCGAGCTGCGATCTTCGACCTTGAACCTCATGAGATAGCCGCCTTATTTTTGGAGCGAAACGCAACACTTGAGTCGGTACGCGAGGGGATCATTGCAATCAACGCTGAAGGGCGCATAACCACTTTCAACCGAGCCGCTATCAAAGCACTCAACTTGCCGGATGATAAACAGCTCAGCGGACTTTACCTGACAGAGGTTTTACCTGAATCACGCTTACCGGCGATGCTGGAGACCGGATCACCTGAGTATGACCGCGAGACTTTTATCAATGGACGAAACCTTATCATCAACCGCTTGCCCATCATGCGTGATGGCACCCTCGTCGGCGTGGTTGCGAGTTTTCGCTTGAAAGATGAACTCGCAGAGGTGAGTCGTCAACTATCACGCATCCGCCAGTACGCCGACGCGCTGAGATCTCAGGCACACGAATATGCCAACAAGCTTCATACGATAGCGGGCTTAATCTCAATTGATGCCAAAGACGAAGCGCTTGAACTGATCGGACAGGAGACCGCTGGCCATCAAGCACTGCTGACCTGGATTCGTGACTCCGTGGCCGATCATCTTGTTGCCGGCCTTTTATTGGGCAAATATAACCGTGCCAATGAATTAGGTTTGCGCTTAGAGATCGATCCGGACTCAAATCTTGGTGCTCTTCCAGAGCATATCGAGGCGCAACAGCTGGTCACCATTTTAGGCAACCTAATCGATAATGCCTTGGAGGCAAGTCTGGTTAACAATGCTGAGCGCATTTACCTATCGTTTACCGATCTGGGTGAGGAGATTGTGATTGAGGTTGAGGACAGAGGTCCCGGGATTACTTCAGCCGAGCGTGATTTGGTATTTCGTCAGGGGTACTCCAGTAAGGGGGAAAATCGAGGTATCGGCCTGCACCTGGTCAGCGAGATTACCCATCAACTCAACGGCAAATTAACTCTGGAGCCGGTAGTCCCCTCCGGCTGTCGCTTTACGCTCTACCTACCGAGGAGAAAGCATGAGTGAGACCCACTCGATCTTGATAGCAGAGGATGATCCTAAGATCGCTGAGATACAGCGGCGCTTCATCGAACGCATCCACGGGTTTGAAGTGATTGGCATCGCGCATACAACTCTAGATGCCGGTGAGATGGTGGAGGTACTGCAGCCAGACCTGGTACTGCTGGATATCCACTTCCCTGATGGCGACGGTTTGCAGTTATTGCGGCAGCTGCGCTCAAGCGAGTCCCCTTGCGACGTCATCATGGTGACTGCAGCCAAAGAGACCGAATCGCTGTCTGAGGCACTGCGCCTTGGTGTATTTGATTATGTACTCAAGCCTTTGGTCTTCGACAGACTTCAACAGTCGTTGCAACAGTATCGCGAACACCACACGGCGATGCACACCAGCGGACCAGAGCTCTCTCAGGATCTAGTGGACCAGTTGCTACCCCGCAAGCGTCAATCAACCGCTGGCGCACCCACTAACCAGACGACGCTTCCGAAAGGTATAGATCCGCTAACCTTGGAGAAGGTCAAAGCCGTGTTCGCAGACCCCAGAGTCAGCCTTAGTGCAGAACAGGTAGGTGAGACCATCGGCTCTAGCCGTACGACGGCCCGACGCTACCTTGAGTTCCTTGTAGGCGAGCAGAGCCTGAGCGCTGATATCAATTACGGCACCGTAGGGCGCCCAGAACGCTTCTACCGTCAGCGTGGATAGATAAGATGTACCAGATACCCGACCTAAAACAGCTAGAAACCCTCCGCCATATCGCTGTCCTGACCAGTGGCGGTGACTCGCCCGGCATGAACGCCGCGATACGTGCAATCGTGCGTACCGCCAACCATTTCAACATCGACGTAACAGGCATACAGCGCGGCTACTCCGGACTTTTGGATAAAGCCTTTGTACCGCTCAACTCAGAGAACGTCTGTAACCTGATTCAGCGCGGCGGCACGACACTAATGAGCGCTCGCTGCACAGAGTTTCATCGACGCGAAACACGCGAAACGGCCGTTAATCACCTGCGCGAACAGGGTATTGAGGCGCTGATCGTCATCGGCGGTGATGGTTCACTGACAGGGGCTCGGCTGATGGAGAAGGAGTTTGGCTTCCCGGTCATTGGACTGCCCGGCACCATTGACAACGACATCTACGGCACCGAAGTCTGTATCGGCTTTAACACTGCGTTGAACACCGCTGTAACGGCCGTGGATCGCATTCGCGACTGCGCCAACTCAAGTGAGCACTTTCATATCGTCGAGTGTATGGGGCGTAATTCGGGAGCCTTGGCCGTGCACACAGGCATAGCCGCGAGCGCAGAGCTGATTCTCATACCGGAAGCGCCCTGGCACATGGAGGAGGTGTGTCATCAGCTCTATCAGCTGCGCAAATCTGACCGGGCAACCTCCGGCATCATTGTGGTGGCTGAGGGTGGCAACACTGGCGTCTCTTACCAGATTCAAAACAAACTAAGTGAGCTTGGCATCGACTCTCTTGTTACGATTCTAGGGCATATACAACGAGGCGGTACCCCCTCTCCCAACGACCGTCTTCTGGCGTCGGCACTCGGAAATGCGGCCATCCACTATCTGATGGCCGGCTACTCGAATGTGATGGTGGGGGTCGAGCGCGGCAGGACAATCACGTCGGATTTAGCAGATGTGATAAGCCATCGCCAAGCTATCGACGATTCAACACTCAAGCTTGTCTCGGAACTCAAGCCCTGGTTCTGAGGCCAGTCCACTGCAGCCGTTCGGACTGAGTCATTTAAACCTGCCAGAGTCACCATCAAATCGAGTTGAGACTGCTCACTCAGCACTTCCAGCTGGGATCCTTTTGGTCAACCAGACGCAATAGCGCAGGCCACTCAGGATGGCGTACCTTAGCGTTCGCCTGAGCCTCTCCCCCTTCAAACTGCTGTCGCGTGTGGCGCATGACCTCTGCGGGAATTAGATTGAGGGGCCCCGCTGCCATGGCGGCCAGCTGTACCTGGGCGTTTCGAATGAATGCCTGATGACGCACAAACGCCCAAGCAGGCGAAGCACCCGCGGTTAACAAACCGTGATTCTTCAATACCAGAGTGTGAAACACCTCTCCGATGGCTCTAACCAAGCGAGGTCCCTCAGAACCATCCAATACTATCCCCTCAAAATCGTGATAGCCGACGCGCTCAAAAAACTGACACCCCTCTTGAGTCAGGGGAACAACCGGGTGGTTTAGGGCACAAAGCGCCTGAGAGACAGGTTCATGCGTGTGCAAAATACAGTGAAGGTCAGGACGTGCCTTATGGATGGTCGCGTGTATGGTGTATCCCGCTTTATTGACCGGCCACTCACTATGCGTCAGGGCATTGCCATCTATGTCGACCTTGATCAGGTCACTGGCGCGAATCTCGTCATACCGCAGACCAAAAGGGTTAATCAGAAATTCATCGCTTCCCGGTATGCGCAAACTAATATGGTTATACACCACTGAGGTCCAACCGTAGTGGTCAACCATCCTGTAACAGGCTGCCAGATCGAGGCGCGCCTGCCACTCCCTATCATTGATGCCCGCGGGGGGTGCCGGTAAATCAATATCAAATCGTGAGGCCATAATAGAGTTCACTCCTTAAATTGCTTCACTCTGGGCAGCGACTGCTCGAGGTGTGACAAGTTAGCAATAAGTTTTGTCAGAGTACTGTGAAAACTTAGCAGTTCCGCGTCACTGAGCCCCTGGTAGAGCTGCTCTTCACGCGTTAAAACGACGTCAAGAAAGCGACGGTGTAGCCCCCATCCTGCCTCACTTAGACTCCAGCGTTTCTGTTTACCGCGTGACGTATCACCAAGAATAAGCCGCTTCTCATCCAGAAGCCTGAACGCACGTGATGCAGCCCCCTTGTCTATGCTGATCAGCTCACACACCTCAGACGCCTTCTGATTTGGTCGATAGGCGAGGGACGCTATAACCCTCATATCAACAGACCCTAAACCAAAGCGCTGCAAGTACTGCTGAGAGGAGATCGCCTTTACACGGTTGCTAAAAATCGATACCAGATGCAACAGATACTGCTCGTAATTGAGAACCTGCTCACCCTCCCGTAAAAGCGTTGAGTTGAGTTTTTCCAAAACAACTCCGTTCACTCGAATGCCGCGACGGGGATCTCACCCATTACGGTGGTGCGATGCAGTTCACGGCGAAATCCATCGTAGTCATTAAATGCTCGATGGAGACAGAGGCGATTATCCCAGATGGCAACCGTGTCCTTCTCCCACCGCAAACGAGCGGCAAAAAACTCCTGCGTTGCGTGTGCAGCCAGAAAATCGAGTAACGGCTTGGACTCATAGCGGGTCATGCCTTCGATATTCACCGCATAGACGGCATCACAGTAGAGCGAAATCTGATCAGACTCGAGGTGCCTCCGGATCAGCGGATGAAAGCTGCCTTTAAGCATATTCTCAATATCAATATCCAACTCAATGTCAGTCATTGAAGTCATACCTTTGGTCTGCTCAGCAGCACGCCGCATGGAATCGATTACCCGATCTGCCGCCATATGCACTCTGAGTTTGGAGAGCATTTCGCGCATAGCGGGTGTCAGACTCTCATAAGCCATTACAGAGTTGTACCAGATGGTGTCGCCCCCGTAGGGAGGGATCTCGACACCGTGCAAGATGCTGATAGAGGGTGGTCTGGCAAGGAATGCAGAGTCTGTGTGCCATCCCCCACCGAAGATAATTTTGGATTTGGTATCGGCCTCTTTTACCACAGGCTGCACATCTGGGTAGTCCGCAAGTCCTGTGGTATAGGCGTCGGTACCTAGCTCACCAAAACGTTTAGTAAGAGCGAGTTGACTCTGGGGTGTCAGATCTTGCTGGCGCAAAAAAATCATTTTATGGTGCCAGAGTGCCTGTTTTAGCTCCTCAAAAGCCTCATCATCCAGTTCTGACAGCTGCACATTTAACACCTCCCCACCCATTGAAGAGGCTAACGGCAGAGTTTTAATTTGCTTACCTTCAAAAGGTGTATTTCGGTAAGGCTGTTCAAGATGCACCAGATCTACCATGAATTTGACCTCATTTGTTTATTATCGAATAGCCTAGGCCATAAAAGTTGATACAACAACTTTTATGGCTAAATCATCCCCCAAAAGCAGTCGCTGGATTGTCGTAGGGTCAGACGCTAACAAAAACCAGCTCACGAAAGATGTAATAAAAAAAGGAGCCCTGTGGCTCCTTTAAATCGTCTTCGAGTTTAGATACCACCCATACAGAGGTATTTAATTTCTAGATAATCGTCGAGGCCGTATTTACTCCCCTCTCGTCCCTGACCGCTCTGTTTGATACCACCAAAGGGCGCCAGCTCTGACGAGATAATACCCTCGTTAATTCCCACGATGCCTACCTCCAGAGCCTCGGCAACGCGCCATACGCGGCCGATATCGCGACTATAAAAATAGGCCGCCAAACCAAACTCAGTGTCATTAGCGAGCGCAATAGCCTGCTCTTCCGATTCAAAACGATAGATTGGCGCTACAGGACCGAAAGTCTCCTCATAAGTTACGCACATCTCCGTCGTCACATCGGCGAGTATCGTCGGTTCATAAAAAGTTCCTCCAAGCGAGTGTCGTTGCCCGCCCAGAATAACTCTTGCACCCTTATCAACTGCATCTTTGACGTGACGCTCCACCTTATCTAGGGCAGCAGCGTTGATCAGAGGTCCCTGCACAGCGTCTTCAACCTCTAAGCCATTCCCCACGGTAAAGCCAGAGACACGTTTCGCCAGCTTTTGCAGAAATGCCTCATAAATACCCGTTTGTACAATGATACGATTGGCGCAGACACAGGTCTGTCCGGTGTTTCGGTATTTGGATGCTATTACCCCATCGACGGCCGCGTCTAAGTCGGCATCATCAAATACCAGAAACGGAGCATTGCCACCTAACTCCATGCTGACCTTCTTGACTGAGTCGGCCGCCTGCCTCATCAGGATTTTTCCTACTGCCGTGGAGCCCGTAAAGGATATTTTGCGCACCTTATCGGAACCGGTAAGAGCACTGCCGACTGCTGCGGCGTTCGCACGTGAACTGGTCACTATGTTAATCAATCCAGCGGGAATACCTGCGCGCTGGGCAAGTTCAGCAAGCGCCAGCGATGATAACGGAGTGTCCTCTGCTGGTTTTGCAACAACTGGACATCCTGCCGCCAACGCGGGTGCAATTTTGCGGGCGATCATCGCGTTGGGGAAGTTCCAGGGTGTGATTGCACCCACCACACCGACCGGCTGTTTAATCACTACCAGACGTTTATCGCTGGTCGCTGCAGGTATGGTATCACCGTAGATACGCTTAGCCTCTTCAGCGAACCACTCAATATAGCTCGCGCCATACGCTACCTCAGCTCGAGACTCAGCCAGAGGTTTGCCCTGCTCGGCCGTCATCAATCGTGCCAGATCCTCTTGCGCACCCATCACTAGATCGTACCAGCGACGCAGGAGGGATGCCTTCTGCTTCGCCGGCATCGCTCGCCAGTCCGCCCATGCCTCATGGGCGGCATCTATGGCGCGCTCGGTCTCCTGCGCCGTCATATCTGGCACTTTTGCCAACACTTCACCGGTCGCCGGGTTTTTCACACTAAACGTCGCACCGCTTTGTGCGCCAACCCATTCACCATTTATAAATGCAAGATCTTTCAGTAGAGAGGTGTCGTTAAGAGTCAAAGCCATGGTTGTTATCGTCCTGTTAGTTCTTCGTTGTCCAGTATACGTGGGGCAGATCCTTGCATATCGACTTCAGTTTTCACCATATGATGGGGTTGTCAGAGGAGATTCATCAACACTGTTGAATTGATGTATCGCGTTACAGAGGGATAATCCGTCTCGGAGAAAAATCTAGCGTACCGGGCTTTTATCCGAAATAGGCAGCCTCAAGGTCTCAGTCACCTCCTCCATCACCACATAGCTTTTTGAGTTTTGTACGCCCGGTAGTGTTAACAACATATCGCCCAGCAGGGCGCGATACTCAGACATGTCCTTGATACGCGCTTTAAGCAGATAATCCGCATCACCGGATACGAGGTGACAATCGAGGATGTAAGGTAGCTTCTTCACTGCCCTGTTGAACTGAGCGAAAGCGTCGGGGGTCTGATAGGAGAGAGAGATCTCCACGAATACTAGCATAGAGAGGTCAAGTAACTGCGGGTTTAAGCGCGCATGATATCCCTGGATGTACCCCTCCTTCTCAAGCCGCTTGACCCGTTCAATACAGGGTGTAGAGCTCAGTCCTACCCGATCGGCAAGATCAACAAACCTGATTCTTCCGTCCTCCTGTAATACCTGCAAAATTCTCAAATCAATTCGATCTAAGCTACGTCCCGACCTTGAATCCATAATAGTGTTTTCTGCTGCAATTTATCTTTAAAAAAGTGTTTTATTTTGTAATTAAAAAATAATCAGAAACTAATGTTCGTGTTTTAAGGATACTCTAGCTCAAAGAAATTATCTTTATTTGACTGAGGTGAGCGATGCATATCTTGATTCTTGGTGCAGGTGTAGTGGGTGTTACCAGCGCCTGGTCTCTAGCGAAGTCTGGACACCAGGTAACCGTTATTGACCGCCAGGTCGATGTAGCGCTAGAGACCAGCTATGCAAATGCTGGCCAGATATCCCCCGGCTACTCGGCGCCCTGGGCAGCGCCTGGCATTCCGTTAAAGGCAATGAAATGGTTACTGCAGGACCTCGCGCCTTTAGCGATTAATGGCAAAGAGATCAATACATCCACACTCTCTTGGATGACTAAGATGCTGGCAAACTGCAACCGGGCTGATTATCAGGTCAACAAAGCGCGTATGGTACGCCTAGCGGAGTACAGCCGAGACTGCTTTATTGATATCCGCAAGCAGCTGGGTATTCACTACGATGACCGTGCTATGGGTACTACTCAGCTCTTTCGTACCCAAAAGCAGCTGGATGATGCCGCTAAAGATATCAAAGTTCTGCAGGAGTGCGGCGTCGCCCACGAGGTGCTGGATACTGATGGCTGTATCCGTCACGAACCGGCACTCAAACAGGTCAAGCAGAAGTTTGTTGGCGGCCTTTATTTACCTGGTGACGAGACCGGCGACTGCTTTAAGTTCACCAATTTGTTAGCCAACGAGTGTAAAAAGCTAGGCGTTAAGTTTCTGATGAAGACCGATATTCTCTCAATCAATCGCACAGGTGATGAGATCGAGAGTGTTACAACATCACGCGGGCGCATCAGTGCCGATGCTTACCTCTGTGCGTTAGGTAGCTACTCCACTCCGATAATGGCGAGTATCGGAATGAAGATCCCCGTCTATCCAATCAAGGGGTATTCGTTAACCATCGATATCGATAACCCAGAGCTTGCACCAGAATCGACAGTGATGGATGAGACCTACAAGGTTGCAGTAACACGGCTAGATAACCGTATTCGAGTTGGCGGTACCGCCGAGATCGCCTCATACAACAAGGAGCTTCGTGAGAAGAAGCGGGCCAATGTAGAGTTTGTGGTTAATGATCTCTTTCCGGGTGCAGGCGATAGCGCGAGGAGTGAGTTCTGGACTGGCTTGCGGCCCATGACACCGGATGGAACCCCTATTCTGGGCGAGACTCCAGTATCTAACCTCTACCTCAATACCGGGCACGGCACCTTAGGTTGGACCATGTCGCTCGGGTCTGCTCAATATGTGACGGATCTTATTAATCAAGTACCGCCGGCGATCGATCCAGAGGGGCTCTCGATGGCGCGCTATCATTAACGCACTGGTTCGTTCAGTCAAACAAGCCGCTGGAAAGCGGCTTGTTTGACTTAAAGTGGTCTAACTTGAGGAGGTCTGCCTCCTTATGAGCTCTGCGTTGGTACCTTGAGCTTGCCGCGCAGGAAGAACGGCGCAATGAAACCAAGAATCGCAAACACCCACAGACCAATCGAGATATTGCTCTGAAACAGGTAAGTCCAATCACCATCCGACAGTACCATAGCGCGACGCAGGTTTACCTCCATATGGCCTCCCAACAGAATACCGAGGATTACCGGCACCGATGGGATATCCATCTTACGCAGGAGATAACCGAGCACGCCGAAACCGATCATTAGCAGCAGGTCAAAGTAGCTCCCGGTCAGCGAGAAGATCCCCACAAACGACACTAGCGTAACACCTGGTAGCAGAATCGCAGGGGGTACTTGCAGCACCTTGCTGAACATCTTCACCATCGGTACGTTGAGGATCAGCAACACGACGTTGGCAATCAACAGGGATGCAATCAAGCCCCAAACAACCTCTGGACGGTCATTGAACAGCGTTGGCCCCGGTGTGATGTTCAGTGTCATCAGCAGTGCTAGCAGCACCGCCGTGGTGCCTGAACCCGGAACCCCGAGTGTCAGCATGGGCACCAGAGCTCCACCAGCGGCAGCATTGTTACCCGCTTCCGGCGCTGCGATACCACGCGGGTCGCCTTTACCGAACTCAGAGTTGTCGCGCACTGATGACTTCTCCTGCATATAAGCAAGGAAGGAACCTAAGGAAGCACCCGCACCCGGTAGCAGACCCGCAATAAAGCCGATTGCAGTCGCCTTGAGCATTGTCCACTTTGTAAAGAAGATATCTGCCCAAGGGATGGTGATCTTCTCCAGCTTAACACCGATCGCAGAATCTTTACCGTGGGATTCGATAAAGACCAGCACCTCGGAGACAGCAAAGAGACCGACGATCGCAACGAGGAAATCGATACCGTCGAACAGGTGCATGTTGTCGCCAGTGAAGCGCGTCATACCGGTTGTAGCATCCACACCGATCGTGGCAATCGCCAGACCGATACAGACCGCTAATGCAGCTTTGGCCTGGTTATTAGAGCCGATACCACCGAGGGTTGCGAAGGCGAGCATGTAGAGCGCAAAGTACTCTGCAGGGCCGAAGAGGTAAGCCACTCTTGCAAGCAGAGGTGACAACAACATCAGACCGATGGTTGCGAGCAGCGCACCTACGAATGATGCTACACCTGAAAGTACCAGTGCATCACCCGCACGGCCTTTCTTTGCCATAGGATAACCGTCGAGACAGGTCATCATGGCAGGTTCGTCACCCGGAATGTTCAGAAGAATTGAGGAGATACGGCCGCCGTACATGGCACCGTAATAGACACTGGTCATCAGCACCAATGCCTGTGTTGCGTCCAACCCGAAAGAGAATGTTAGCGGTATCAGTATCGCTACACCGTTCGATGGGCCGAGCCCCGGCAGCGAACCGACCATGGTTCCAATGATACACCCGGCCACCGCGAGGGCTAGTGTAAATGGCGTGAGAGCGACATCGAAGCCCAGCGCCAAATTGGCAAATAGATCCATGCGCCCCTACCCTATGAGCCAACGCGGAAACGCGAACAGACTCAAACCAAAGACAAATTTAAACAACAGGAACAGACCGCCTGACATACCCAGACCCGTCAACACCGAAACTCGGAGGTTGGGGCTAATGAGGTAGGATACGGCTGTACCCACGAGTGCCGTTGATACTAGGAAACCCAGAGGTTTCAGGCCATAGGCGTAAAGCACTAGGGCGACTACTGCATAGCCAATGTGTAGCAGGGTCGTAAGACCCGGCCAGGCAGGCTCCTCATCTGGCTTCATCAGCATTACCAGACCACAGACGACTGCTACAGCAGCAATACCCATGGGGAAAGCTTTCGGGCCAAGAGGGTCAGCAAAAAATGGCTGTGACAAAGTAGTGGCGCCCGCGAAATACGCGAGCGCCAGCACAACGACAATAAAGCCCGTTATGCGATCGGTCATTACTTAAGAACACCCAGCTCTTTAGACATATCCTGAACTTCCTGCATCACACCGTTAAGGTAGCTTTGGAAGTCAGGGCCCACTTTAGTGAACTTAACCAGACCGTTTGCTTCCATTGCATCAGCCCACTCTTTCGAGGCAGCAACCTGTGCTAGAGCGTCAGACCACTTATTGTACGAAGCTTCTGAAGCGCCTTTTGGTGTGTAGAGACCACGCCAATTGACTGCTACCACATCGATTCCCTGCTCTTTAGCAGTTGGGATCTCGACGCCCAGACCTGGGATCTCGATGCGCTCGTCAGTGAATGAAGCCAGTACACGAACGTCACCGTTCTTGATAAAGCTAACAACACCAGAGATGTCGCCAGTCATTGCTGAAGTAAAACCACCGATAGTCTGAGTGATCGCATCAGCGTCACCATCAACAGCGATGTACTTAACCTTACGAATGTCAGTGAAACCTTTACGTTTTAGCGCCATCAGAACTTTCAGATGATCATACCCTCCCGCGGCCGAACCGCCTGCGAATGCGTGCTTAGAAGGATCAGCGATTACCGCATCCAGCAGCTCGTTCAGAGTCTGGTATGGAGAATCTTTAGCAACAACGATTACACCTGGGTCAGCACCAATAGCGCCGAGGAAACGAACCTGGTCTGACGTCATGCCTGAATATGCGTTCTGTGCCAAACGAGTCGCAGTTGCAGTAGACGCCGCAACGATTACGTCCTCGTCATTATTACGTTCGTTTACAACATGAGCGTATGCCAGACCGCCACCGGCGCCGGCCATGTTGGTAACCTGGATAGGATCAGCTACTACGCCAATGTCGTGCATGATTTTGCCGATCTGACGGCAAGTGAAGTCCCAACCGCCGCCTGGGTTAGCAGGAGCGATACACTCAGCAGCGAAGCTTGAAGAAGCAGCAAGAGAGAGAGTCGCACCAGCGACCATCAATTTCAGTTTGGACAGTTTCATTATTATTATCTCCGAAGATAGCAGTGTTGCCACACTAAGGCGGCCACCTTCTACTTTAGAAACTGCTTGTTGAATTACCAACCTTTAGCGCTTAAAGGCTTTTAAAAACCTTTTGAGCATAAAGTTCATAAAGTTCATAAAGACGTGTTAATTGGATTTTTTATATCTTGCTATGGTTCGAGGCAGTTCAAAAGGCGCATTAACCTGCTAAGGGCTCCTTCGCTTTCAAGATTGAGCGGGTGTATAAAACGTGCTCACGTGCCTGACGGGCCGCCTCATCTGGATCACGCGCTATTAGCGCCGCATGGATCGCATTGTGTTGCACTCCGATACGCTCCGGATAGCGCCCGTAGCGTTTAAGCGTATGGTCGAGCACAAGATAGATGGCGTTGAAGAAGCGTTCATAAAAAATCTGGCTCAAACCGGCAACACCGAGATGGTGGCTGGATTCAGCAATCAGCGTGTGAAAGCGAAGATCCGCCTTCGCTTTTGTCAGTGTGGTATCGCCCTGGTTGCGCTGGCGCATACATTGAAACTCATCACTGATCGCTTCTAACTCCTGATCAGAGGCGCGTGACGCGCAAAAGTAGGCTGCCTGCGCCTCAAGTTCAGCACGCAAGGAGAGCATGGCTTTGAGATCGTCGACGCTGGGGTTGAGTTCTATGGTCAGGCTCTCAAACACAGGCATGAACGGATTAGCATAGGTGGCTCTTCGGCCGGGCGAGCGTTGCAGGAACCCATCAACCTCTAGCTGCGTCAGCGTGCGATTAATGGTATCGCGGGAGACACCATGCAATTTAGCGAGCTCACGTTCTGAGGGAAGGCGCCCACCCGGGGTAACCTCGCCTGAAGCGAGAGGGTGAATCAACGTCCTGTATAGCGCATCCGTTTTTGAGTTCATTAGCCTGTCTTTTGGTCAGTCCAGTTTGTAGATTATCAGTCTGCGTGCTGAAGATAAATTTACTCTGCTCACCTGTACGCAATAACCCCCTGAAGAGGATCCCTGACATGTCTCTAATTTGCGAACTGACCGACCTACAAAAGCTTTACCACAAACGTGTACCAAAGATGTTTCAGGGCTACTGCGAGTCGGGCTCATGGACCATGCAAACCTTGGGAATGAACCAATCCGACTTTCGTAAAATCCTCTTCCGCCAACGCGTCGCGCGTGATTTGGCCCCTCGCAGCCTGGCCACCCAAATGGTAGGACTGGACGTGAAAATGCCGCTGTCTCTAGCACCTGTCGGGCTGCTGGGTATGCAGCATCCGGACGGAGAGATCAAAGCGGCTCAGGCAGCCGAGGAGTTTGGTGTTCCATTCACCCTCTCAACAATGAGTATCTGCTCAATTGAGACAGTCGCTGCTGCTACGACTAAACCCTTCTGGTTCCAACTCTATGTCCAGAAAGATCGTGAGTTCACCAAGAAGCTAATTGAACGTGCAAAAGCAGCCAACTGTTCTGCACTGGTTGTGACACTGGATCTGCAGGTGATTGGCAAACGTCACGCTGATCACCGCAATGGAATGACAGCACCACCCCGCCTGACAATTCCCAACATCATCGATATCGCGCGCCGACCACGCTGGGCGTTCGGCATGCTGGGCACCAAGAACCGTGAGTTTGGTAACATCCAGGGCTGCGCAACGGGTGTTGATGATATGAACGATCTGATGAAATGGACGGCTGGCTCCTTCGACCCCAACCTCTGCTGGGATGATCTTAAGTTCTTCCGTGAACTATGGGACGGTCCTCTCATCATTAAGGGAATCATGGAGGTGGATGATGCACGCCAGTGTGTCGAGCTCGGTGCAGATGCCATAGTAGTCTCAAACCACGGTGGCCGTCAGTTAGATGGTACTCGCTCATCAATTAGCGTACTTCCGGAGATAGTCGATGCGGTCGGTAACCAGCTTGAGGTCTGGATGGATGGGGGCATCCGCTCTGGTCAGGATGTTATCCGTGCACGTGCCTTAGGCGCTAAAGGCGTTATGATTGGCAGACCTATGGTTTATGGACTCGGTGCTATGGGGAAAGCAGGAGTTACTCGAATGCTCGAGATTTTCCATGAGGAGGCTGAATTAACCATGGCTTTCGTGGGACATCGTGATATCCACTCAGTCACGCGTGACGACGTCATCATCAAGGGTGAGCTGTAATCTCTGTTATCAGGCAGTGCAAGGGGTCTCTCGTGGGACCCTTTACGGAACCACCAGCGTTAGCTCACCCTGATGTTGTGTCAGTTGCAGGTGATGCAGAAAGCTCATACCGAGTAGCACAGCATCACCCTGCATACCCGGGGTAATCAGTGCATCAACATTCTGCATCTCAATGCCACCAAGACGAACAGTATCAAGGCGAGTGTAGTCCACACTGACGCGCCCGTTGGCGGTATCCGCAACCCCCTTCCCAAGCGATTCCAATTTGAGTTGTGCTGCCAATTCACTGGAGAGCGAGACGTACGTCGCACCGGTATCAACAATAAACCGAACCGCAGAGCCGTTGATCCACCCCGGGGCGGTATAGTGACCACGACCGTCTGATGCCAATACTACTTTTTTTCCGCTCATCGAGGCGGCTAAATAGGCATTAGGATTGTTCCTCTGCTCCAACCAAGAGTTGAAGAATAGCGTGAGCAGAGCCAGCCCTGTAATCCAAGTAAGGTGGGCTGAAAGACGAGCCATTTTTGAACGAGTTTGCATGATACTCCGTCGGTGAACAGCCAGCTTTTGTGGGATAAAAAGAGTCTGTACGTATTAAAAAAGATCGAACTGAGGCGCAATTAACTGATCGAAACGGACCCCCAAAAAGGGTAGTAGACTATCAGCAACGGGACGCAACTGCTTATCGATGTAGTGCTGGTAATCGATCGCCGAGCGTGAGCAGACTCTCGGTTCTGGACCTTGTACGGTGATCCAGTACTCTACCCGATCACCTCTACCGAGATCTGAGGGTAAACTGCGCTCGCGAAGATAAGACTGAAGCTTTCGTGCAGCCTTTACATGAGGAGGGTTGGAGGCATTGTAAGCTTCAAGGGAGCGTCGGAGGGATTTGCGGTA
Organism: Marinobacterium sp.; assembly: GCA_035458585.1. Lineage (GTDB taxonomy): Bacteria > Pseudomonadota > Gammaproteobacteria > Pseudomonadales > Balneatricaceae > Marinobacterium_E. The sequence goes on from DATHZN010000003.1 coordinate 32,908, forward strand.
GAGGAGTGATTCATCACGCTCACCGGCATAAACAGATGCGACAAAGTCTTGCACGTAACTCTGCCAGGGCTGGTCTTTAAACACTCTTTGATACAGCTCTTGTTGGAATTCACGCGCCGCCGCAGTCCAGTCCGTGCGTACAGACTCTAGTCCCTTAAACACAAGTTCAAAACTCTCACCCCTGCGCTTGAGCCCCGCATAGCGCTTTTTGCTGCCCTTCTCTGAATGACGCATCCTTGGCATCAGGAAGCGGCTAAACTCGCTCTCGAACTGTAACTCAAGTGCACTTTCGACACGGTATTCCTCCATCAGGGTCTGACGCAGCCAGAGGTTGATCTCTTCAGCGAGCTCGCGACCGTAAGCCATTGTATCTGGATGTTGCCATTTATCGCCCAACCAGACAAACACTGAGTCGGTATCGCCGTAGATCACCCGGTGCCCCCTCAACGCCTCAATCTGCGCCGCCGTTCGCTGCAACAGTTCATGCCCTCTCAGCGTGATGGCACCCGACAGGCGCTGATCAAAAAACCGACAGACGCGCGATCCTAAAACACCGTAGCAGGCGTTCATCTGAATCTTAATGGCTTGGGAAAATGCCTGATTACCTTCGGCTTTTGCGCGATCACGGGCTCGCCAAAGCTCACTGATGATATCTGGCAGAATAGCGACTTCAGGATTGAATTCAGCACCAAAAAAGCCCGGTACACGCTGCTCAGCCGGAACACTGTCTGATAGCGCAAGACCCAGAGGATCGATGCTAAAGGTGCGAATAATACTCGGGTAGAGTGATTTAAAATCAAACACCAGGACATTTGAGAAGAGCCCAGGTATCGACTCCATTACAAAACCTCCCGGCACATCCAGATCATCGCGGCCTGATGCATATTCGGGCGCAACAAAACCTGCTCGGTGGAGTTTCGGCAAATAGAGATTATCGAACGCCTGTTGCGAGCCACCCACCTTATCCAGTGATAGTCCGGTTAGACGAGCACGCTCAACCAAATACTCCAGCAGGCCGGCTTTGGCAAAAATATCTGACACTAGCTGACAATCTTCCAGATTGTATTGGGCCAAGGCCAGGGGCTCCTCACGATAGAGGCGCTGAATCTCCTCACCACGATCCTCTGGGTGATCAATTTTCTTGCCCCGCCCAAGAAGCTCTTGAGCAACAAACTCCAGTCCGTAGCGTTCAAAGTGCCAACTGGCTGCCTTAAGGCTCTCAATACCATCCAAAACGACACGACCACCAATGCGCGCGAACCACCGACCTGTCTGGCCCTGCTCCACAAACAGCGCTTCCTGATCGCGCCCCAGCGTCAGGCGGATGCCAAGCTCCTTTGCCCGACGTTGCAGGACACGAAGATCAAATCCTATGACCGCCCACCCAATCAAAATATCCGGGTCCCAGGCTCGCACGATATCAATGAAACGTAGCAACATGCCGCGTTCATCGCTGAAAGTCTCAATCCAGGGTGCATCGGCGCTCTTCCCATTCAGGAGAACGCACCGCCTCTCTCCCATCTGCATACCGATACTGAGAACCTTGTTAGTGGTCAGCGTCGTTTCAATATCTAGGGATAGACTTTTTAGTTCAGGCGAGTGCTCCACCGGCCGCAACTCCAAGCCCTTTGGGCCACGCACAACTGCTGCACCGTTGCGAATAAAACGCTCCATCAGGTAACGGTCAACTGGGCGGATATCCTCTTCCATGAGGGCAATTCGGTTGGCAGTCAGGCGTTCAATTGCCTCTCGGTAAGCAGCCAGCGTGAGACAGTAGAGTCCGCTGACCGACTCGCCAGCGAAGTTTTTGAGATCTAAAGGACGAAGGTACCAGCCATTCAGACCCTCGAGACTTTTCTCTATAAGGGGAATATCCTTGGTGCGGACAAAAAAGATAGCCTCGCTCGCAGGAATGCGCACCTCGGCTGCCCCCACTGGCGTACTCAGCCAATAGACCAGCTCAATACCCTGTTCGGTGTCGCGCTGCGCTCGCGTCAACACAAAGCCGTTCATGGCCGGTTAACTACCGAAAGGCAGTACTATCTCTAGATCGGGAAAATGGGCCAAAAGCTGAGTGCTGTCTCCTTGGCGGAACAGTAATTTGAGGTTAGGGCCCGCATCCATAGTGAAGTAGACCTCTAACCCTTGCTGACGCAGCGCCCATACTTTCTGCATCGCAGCCAGCGAATCCGGTTGCCAATAGATCAGTGGTGGCCAGCTGGCTATCATCGTGGCGTGCATTGAAAGAGCATTTTGCTCGGCGGTGCTACCCAAAAGGGTAAAGTCCTGCTCCTCTATCGCATGGTGCAGCTTCACCAGATCGGTGTTCGCCTGCAACGGCCAGCTTTGGTATAAATGACAGCTCTCGACAGTACGCGACATACCTGATCTTGAGTCTACCGCTTTCACACTCTCGTCCACTTTAATCAGTCCAATAGCCAGGCCGGGCCATTGAGCATCTATCGGATGCGCGTGGGAATCAGCACCGTCCTCACGATGCCCCATGTGCCACTCAACAAATCCATCGAAGACAGAGCGACAGGCACTGCCACTGCCTAGGCGTGCCAGCATAGAGAGAGCCGGACGCTCCAGTTCCAGCGAGAGAGAGTCGTTCATCGCTAATGTCAATGCCGCAAAACCGGAAGCCGATGAGGCTAATCCAGCGGCCGTTGGGATGTTATTACGTGTCTCAACTCTAAATGACTGTGGCTTAGTTTGACGAAAGAGATCGATAAAGCCGCTCAAGCGCTGGGCAAAGAGCGTGTCTGAGCGCATCTGCAAACCGTTCAGCCAGACATCGTCGACGGGCCCCTCGATCGGTTCTATGCGAGTGCGCGTGCCCAAATGAGCGAGTGACACTGACAACGATGGATTCATCGGTAGATTGAGTAGAGCGTCGCGCTTGCCCCAGTATTTACATAACGCAATGTTACTCGGCGCGAAATGCTCCTCAGTCGCGACCGGCGTGTGTCGCTGAGGCAACATAGCTTTTACCAACTCAAATTTATCCATCAATCATCCCCTGTTGTGCCGCTGTAGGCTTCTCGCTGATGATCAACCCCAGTTGCGATATGGCGACCGGTATATGGGTATAGTCTAGACTCTCTGGACGCGCTTTCCCTAAGCAGATAACAGAGTCGCCCAGCCCTGAACCGGAGATCTTGGCTCCAAGCACCTCAGGTTCAGTGCGCAAACGATATTGCAGGTCAGCCAGCGACTGATCACAGACACCGAGTGCGTCCATTAAACCCGCATAACAGTTCATTAACTGTCCAAGCAGAGTCCATTGCTGAGACACAATCGCAGCTTCAGCTGCTTCGCTGACCTCTCCCATCAATCTATAGATTCCCTGATAGAGCTCAGCCGCTCCCGAGGCCAGCGCCTCTACCCGGGCGATCACGTCAGGTGTCTTCATCTTATAGCCAACGTAAAAGAGATCTATAGGCGGGAGCCCCGGCATGCGGCGAATCTCTCTGGGTCGCACACGATAGGCCACCAACCCTCCAAATATACTCGCAACCAGATCGGTACCCGAGCCACGCCCGCCCTGCACCCGGTGTACTACACCTAGCGACCGTTCAAACAACTGCTCGTGCGTCAGTGTCTCACCGCAGAAATGACTGAGCGCAGCAACGACTCCGGCGGTAACGGCTGCCGATGAACCCAATCCCACTTCATGGGAAAACTCGCTACGGATACACAGCTTAAAGCCACCGGGCAAGTGTTCACGTTGCTGCTCGATCGCGGCCAAAACAAAACTGAGCCGCGAGTCGGCACTGAGTTGCTCGAGTTCGGCGCTGTATTGGGCTAACTCAGAGTCAATCAGAACTTGCCGGTCGGAGCGTGAGTGCAGCTCGATATAGATGAATTTATCGGTCGCCAAAGCAATTGCGAGCTCGCCATGCAATACCGCATGTTCACCCATCAGCATCAGACTTCCGGGCACACGAACACTAAGATTCAATCTGCGCTCCTATGTCCGAAATACGTAAACGACCCCATCGATAATCCCTCGGCAGACCCAGTTGGGCTGGTGTACTCTCGGGTAGCCAAGTGATGACCAAACCGGCCGCATCTCCCACTACAGTGCCGGCCCCAGAGACCTTGGCTGCTCCACCGCGCATCTCAATCCTCTCTATTAATGCCGCAACCTTGGCGGGAACGACTCCGATTCGATTAAGTAATCGGTGGTTCTGGCCAACCAATGTGGCAATAGACTTTTGCTGCTTCAAGGCGCCGTGCATCGCCAGCGTCAGATCAGCAAACTCGCTCCATATTGACGAACCTTCAAAATTACGTCGCACCTGTTCAACACAGGTGCCGGTGGACGCAGCGGGCGTTCCAGTGTGAATCCAGTACCAGTTTGAGTCGAACTCCGAGGGTAGAAAATTGACTCGCTGCGCCTGATCATCCTCAAGTTTTACCAGACCACCTAAGCAGACTGCGGAGGCATCCATCAGAGATCCGCGACCATGCTGTAACCGCTCACAGTGTCGCACCTGTCGAATCAGCTCCGCGCTGCTCTCTACCCTTGCAAATAGTGTCAGAAGTGCTGCCAAAAGCGCCGCTGACGACCCCATGCCTGCACCAATCGGAATATCAGAAGCGATCTCGACTCTTCCCCGTGGAAGCTGTTTGATCTCACCGAGCAGGTGCGCCATCTCTACAGTGTAAAACACCAGTTCAGCCGGACGGCTCAGAATCTCGGTGATTGACCGCTCCCCCTTGATGTAGGCTTCAAATGCGTTATCAAGCCGGTGGCGCAGGCTGGAAAACTTCTCAAGTGCCATCTCATGCACTTTGTCGGGAGCGAGCCAGGATAGCCGCGGCAGAGTATCGGGGAAATAACGGACCGTCAGGCGTTGCTCCAGTGCCATCACGAGCGCTGGAGCACCGTAAACGACTGCATGCTCACCCGAGAGTACGGCTTTACCTGGGGCGCTCGCTACCTGCATCTTCAGCGCGCGATGTACTCGCGTTTATGTCCGCTGATGGTGGCAAGACGAAAGCGACCCCGAGTCTCTTCTGGCATAGGGTGCTCACCACCATCAGTTGGGTTGGCGAAGTGATAGAGTCTGAGGTATTCGTCGTGAGAGAGCTCTACACGCTCGCTTAGCACTTTCTGGTGCTTCTGCGGATGCAGTGCTGACCTGTAGTTGGGCTGCACGACACCCGCAAAGAACTCGGCCACACAACCCGAACCGTAACTGAAAAACCCGATACGCTTGGCTGTAAGGTCATCAGTACTGTTCTCTAACAGCGAGCAGAGACCAATATACATAGATGCAGTGTAGGAGTTACCGATGGCCCGATTGTAGATCAGCGTCGGTTCTATCTGCCGCTCCAGCTCCTCAGGAGTCTGTCCGCTTCTATTGACACGAGCCAATTGCGAGTGCGCCTTCTGGGCCATCTTGCCAAACGGCAAGTGGTAACAGAAATAGTCGATCTCGTCGTACGTCACGCCGCTGAGTTCTGTGTAGTTCTCCCAGCTTCGTTTGAGTGACTTAAGGTAAATTTTGGTTGAGTATTTACCATCAACCAACGCATTACTGCGGTAATTGGGTCGCCAGAAATCCATCACGTCTTCGGTGTGGTTACCCACCTCCGGAGCGATCTCCAATATTCTGGGATTAGCGCTGATTAGCATAGCCACAGCACCACACCCCTGCGTCGCTTCACCAGGCGACTCAAGATCGTAACGTGCCACATCTGAGGCGATCACTAGGATAGGACGTTCAGGCTGACGTGCCACCATTGCACAAGCCATCTGAACCGCAGCCGTTGCGCTGTAGCATGCTTGCTTAAGTTCAATAACACGCGAATTAGAATGGAGACCCAGCAGGCGATGAACATAGACACCCGCCGCCTTTGACTGATCGATTCCGGTTTCAGTCGCAAATAGCAGAGCCGCTATAGCATCCGGACCTACGCGTTCAACAATCGGCAGTGCAGCATTAGCTGCCAGCGTCACGATGTCCTCGTCGAGAGAGGGCATGGCCATTTTTTCCTGACCGATACCATCATAATATTTGTTGGGATCAATACCCTGCTGCTGTGCCAGCGTTTTCAGGTCGAGATACTGACCTGAAGTGTAGAAGCTGATCTCGTCGATACCTACGGACATTCTAACAATATGGTCCTTAACGTATGTCTACTATTAGCGCGCTGTTTCCCTGCAGCTCGCCTGTGCTACCGATACCCAGCAGAAACATCGCAGTCTGATACTCTCTGTGCAGACGCTCGATAACTTCGACAACTGCATCGGCCGACTCCATGGCCGGCGCAAGGAATGGCGCAGCCAAGCCGCAAACGGAGGCGCCGAGTATAACAGACTTCACCATATCGATCCCATCCCGCAACCCGCCACTTGCGACTAAGGTTGCCCGATCTCGTAGAGGCGAGGCGAGTTGAAGTGCCAGCGGTGTCGGTATTCCCCAGTCCTGGAATTTCAAGCCAAGTTCATCCTGATCTCGACGGTGGTGTTCGATGCGCGACCAGGAGGTACCACCGGATCCCGCTACATCAAAGTATCTGACACCCGCTTCCAGCCCTAACTCAATATCGGCCACTGAAAGTCCAGACCCAACCTCCTTGAGCAAAACCGGCACGTCGAGCCCTCGCACGACATCGGCGATCCGTTGGGCCAGGTCGGCAAAATTGGTATCACCCTCAGGTTGCACAGCCTCCTGCAGGGGGTTCAAGTGCAGATAGAGCCCATCAGCCTCCAACAGGTCAACAGCTTGCTGACACTCCTGCAAACCGTAGCCATAGTTCAACTGCACTGCACCTATATTAGCCAGCAGCACTGCGTTGGGCGCGTAGGTTCGCAGGTCGAAACTGGAACGCGCCTGCGGGTCAGTAAACATTACGCGCTGCGAACCAACAGCCAAAGCAACGCCCGTCTGCTCCGCAGCAATCGCCAGATTAGTGTTGATCTGTCGAATCAGTTTGTGGTCACCGCCTGTCATGGAAGAGATCAGCAGTGGAAAGCTCAATTTTTTACCGAAAAACTCTATTCCAGTCTCAATCTCAGCCAGGTTGAGTTGCGGTAGCGCCCTGTGAGTAAGTTGCAGACGATCAAAATAGCGCGCATTGCGATCCGTTTGCGGGTCGTCCAGAATCGCTTGTATATGCTCGATCTTGCGACTATTCGTCAGCTCTGTCATTAACGCTCCAGTTTAAGATGCGCTTGCATCAACTCACCCGGGTTGGTCTGCGCCGCCAAGAGCGACAACTCGCCACAAAGCACGGTCGCACCGCAGATAGCTGCTAAACGGCGAGCATTCTCTCCCGGCTCACGCTCCTCTCGACAGCCCAGGCGCGAGAGGTTCTCTTCAACAAAATCGATGCCTTTGCCATTCCCAACGCTACCGACAATCAGATTTGGCAGGGTGCAGCTGAAGTAGAGATCACCCTCGCGTACTTCGGCATGCACTACACCCTGAGACCCCTCAATGATGTTGGCGGCATCCTGTCCTGTTGCTAGGTAAAACGCCAGCAACATGTTGGCAAAATGAGCGTTTGCAGAACGCAAGCCACCCGCCATCAGCGTACCTATAAGGTTTTTCTTGATATTCAGATCAACCACTTTTTCAGGCGTGGTGCTGAGGCGACGTTCGCAGATATCGCGCGGGATAGTTATTTCGCAAACCACATACTTTCCCCGGCCCAAAATGCCGTTAACCGCTGTCGCTTTTTTATCCGAACAGTAATTGGCCGAAATGGACGAGTAGGCTAGGTTGGGGTACTGCTCGAGAATCCAAGGGATCAACTTATCGGCAGCATTGGTTACCATGTTGTGACCAGAGGCATCTCCGGTTGTGAACTCCAGACGTAAATAGATCAGATTACCCACTACCTGCGAGTGCATATCAATCAGATTCGCAAAGCGGCTGCTGAGGGCGACCACCTGGTTCAATTCTGCCTTTCGTGACTGGAGCGAGTTTATCGCCATCTGTGCTGCCCAGGCGTCCTCAGCCTCGAGAAGGATAGACCGCGTCATCCTCTCGTCCAGCACACTCACCTTGATGCCACCTTCGCAGAGATTAGAGACGCGAGCGCCCCGCCCAACTGATGGCCAAAGTGGTGTTTCGTAGGTCGCCAGCGGCACACTGACCTTTTCATTCACCAAGTGGCCACTCAAATTCAAAGGACCAACCCAACGCATTGGTATAGGTGCCTGTGTGATTTTGTGCGCTTTCATTAATCAGCAGTCCAAAATAGAAAAGGGTTGCCAAAAAGCAACCCTTCAATGTGGATGTCGGGGTGGGAGGATTCTATCGACCCACCCCTGTGGATGCAATTACAACACCCAGCTTTTCACTACCTACCCCGCCTCTGCCGATGCGTCTTCTGCACTTTCTGGTGCTACGCCATTCGACATCATCCCCTCGTCCTCTTGGCTATCAGCAAAAGGTTGAGGCAGCGGTATATCAAGTGAGCTCAGCAAGCTACCGGTGGCATTCAGAACGCGTATCTGGGCGATCTGATGATCAATTTGTGCTTCCACTAACTGGTTTCTGGCACTAAATACCTCGTTTTCGGTATCCAGCAGGTCGAGCAGTGTACGCTGCCCAATATCAAACTGTTTCTGATATGCATCACGTGTTCGCTGAGATGCGTCGAGGTGCTCACTCAGAAATTCCATCTGCCGACCCAGAATTTCATATGCGTTCCAGGAGAGATCCAGCGACTGACGCGCCTGTCGCATGGCGTCACGCTGAATCGCTTGCGCCTCACCTAGTTGGTGTTCAGAACGGCGAACACGAGCAGCGTCTTCGCCGCCGTTGTAGAGGTTATAACGCAGACGCAACATGGCAGTCAGGTCCTCGTTGGGACCCGGCTGACCGTCAAGGTTGTCATCCCAGCGGCGCTCAATTTCAAGGTCACGGCGAGGGTAGAATCGACTCTCCGTTGCCTCACGTTGAGCAATTGCAGCCTCTATATCGGCCTGCGCAACCGCCATCACAGGGTGATTCTCAGTGCTTTCCAGCTGCGCTTGCTCCAGCGTCTCAGGGAGGGGAGCAACCATCTCATCAACCGGTTCTAGGTTCTCGTCTGGGGCAACACCAAAGATGCGTTGATAATTGGCCTTAGCGTCACGCATGTTGTTCTCAGCAGCGAGTGCATTGACTTCAGCGAGTGCTAAACGACCCTCCGCCTGCTGAATCGCTGAGAGAGACCCCATACCCGATTCAGATCGCCGCTTAATCTGTTCGTAAATACGAACGTGGTTGAGCAGCGTCTCATTTGCCGAGTTCAGCAGTTGCTCACGACGCAGCAATTCAAGGTAAGCGCGTCCGGCCTCCAATACATAGTCTTCGGACACGTCACGAAGATTCGCCATCGCTGAGCGCATTCGCGCCTCCTGACGCTCCACTTCAGATCGGGTCGCAAATCCATCAAAAAGCATCTGATTGACGTTCAGCCGCGCTTCACGGCGATTGAGCTCAACATCATCAATACCCGAGGTCTTTGTCCACTCATAACCATATCCTAGTGTTGCATCCACGCTCGGGTAGTAGCCACCCTCAGCGGCTCGCACCTCTTCAGTGACCGCCTGGTAAGACTTGAGTGCCCGTTTCACGACCGGGTTGTCAGCGATGCTATCAGCGATGCTCTGACGCAACCCGGCTCCCTGTGCCGCAGGTATGGCCAGGACGATCGCGAGTGATAGCGCTGAGAGGTGGTTTGTGGTCATTTTTCCCTATCCTTACCAAAACGATCTGGCGTCTGTTTAATAGCTTAGACCAAGTTTCAGCCAACGCCATGTACAATTAAGTGGACGCGATCCGGCGCTCCAGTTTTTCGCAATATAGCCGCTACATGCGCCTTCACTGTTCGCTCTGTTATATTGAGGGTTCTGGCAATCTCTTTATTACCAGAGCCCTTCATAAGTTCCTGATAAACCTCAGATTCACGACTACTTAACGAAGAGATATCATACTCCTGATCGGTCGGTAAAGGCCGGCTCTGAATAAAGTCTCTCAGTATTGCTTGCAGAAGCTCGGGAACCGCCCAGATATTGCCGCGCTGCACCTCAAGCAAAAGCTCGGGCAGAAGTGAATTGTGTATGTAGGAGTTGGCGTAACCCCGCACGCCGCTGAGAATCAGTCGACGACCCTCGACCATATCCGGCGTATCGGTCAATACTACGACCGCCCGCTGTTGAGCAATAGTAACGACCTGCCCCCTCTCCTCCAACGTCAGTGACTCCCAGTGCAAAAGCAGCGGCTGCATCGGTGGCAAAGTCTCCACTGATGTCCAATTAATCGCCTTACAATCGTGCTCACTCAGGGCCTGCGCCCATCGGTTTAACAGCGCTGCATTAAGCGAAAAAAGTGCCACCTGCATGTGTTTTTCGACTCCTAGGGTTCGGTAAGAGCATTGGATTTCGCGCGTATGATAGGTTTCAAAAGATAGTTCAGTAGACTCTTCTTGCCAGTTAAAACATCTACGCCGACTGTCATACCCGCCATCAATGGTAGTTTTTCCTGCTCTGCGTCAAGAAATGGCGACTCAGTCTCGAGCCGAATTAGGTAGTACGCCTCGTTATTCTCTGTCAAAAAGGTACTCGGGGAGATCGAGACGAGATTGGCATCGACGCCGCCATAGATTGCGAAATCATAAGCGCTCACTTTGACCGAAGCCGTCTGCCCTATTCTGAGCCTGCCGATATCTGACGGTTTTATCTTCGCCTCGATCAGCAGCTTATCCTCCCAAGGAACGATGGAGAGAAGCTGATCACCGGGGCGAATCACTCCGTCAATGGTATTCACCAGCAACTCTTTCACGGTCCCCTTGACTGGCGCACGAACTTCGGTACGACGTATACGGTCTTGCATACCGCTCAACGCCTCATTCAGGCGCGTCCGCTCGGCCAGCAGGTCGTTATACTCGGCTCTCGCTATGTTGCGAAACTGCAACTCCATCTCACCCTGTTTTCCAGCAATCTCCTCGATCGCAGACTGTATACGGGGTAGGCTCAGTTCGATCGACGAGCGCTCACCGCGCAGATCGTTAACCTGACGCTGAAGGCGCAAGAACTCTACCTCGGAGATAACGCCCTCGGCCAGCAGTGGACGGGTAATCTCTAACTCACGCAACAGCAGATTGTAGGAGCGACGAACCTGTTCAAGCCTCGACTGAGCCTCAACTAACTCCTGACTTCGCTGCGTCAGCTGCTCTGAAAGTACCGCCTGATTCGCATCCAACTCAGCCTGCCGAGAGCGCAGCAGATCAACCTCCTGAGTAATAAATTCTAAATACTGCTCAGGAAAACCCTGAGGTGGGACGAACTCACTCCCCTCAGCTTCGGCTTTCAGGCGTGCAAGCTTAGCCTGCAGCTCGTAGTTACGAACCTCATTCTCTTTCACAGAGCTGGTGAAACGCGCATCCTCAATCCGCAGCAGTACCTGCCCCGCTTCAACGAGATCGCCCTCGTGTGCCAATATCTCTGAAACAATACCCCCTTCAAGATTCTGCACCACCTGCAGCTGGCTCGATGGAATAATCTCCCCCTCTCCTCGCACCAGCTCGTCAAGCTGCGCCCAATAGGCCCAAGCGATCGCGCCAATAATAAAAAGCGCCATCATCCACAGCAGAAGACTGGCACCGCGAGGGGTTTTCTCCAGAACAGCCTCATTAACGCTGTTGATGTAAGCGAGATCTTCAGGCTTGAGTTTATGCGGACTGGACATCAGCGCTTACCTCCTCACCTGCAGACGCCCCTGCCGCAGGGCTTCGAGCACTGTATCTTTCGGCCCATCAGCGACCACCTTACCGCCATCAATTACGATAATTCGATCCACAAGGCTTAACAGCGCCACTTTGTGTGTAATCAGCACCAGGGACTTACCTTTTACATAGCTTTCCAGTTGTGCCTTGAGCTGCTCCTCGCTGGCGTTATCCATCGAGTTACTCGGCTCATCCAGTACTAAAAGATTAGGATTATGTAGCAATGCACGAGCGAGAGAGACGGCCTGACGCTGCCCCCCGGAGAGCGCTGCGCCACGCTCACCCACGGGCATATCAAACCCCAGCGGATGGCTTCCAGCGAATTGATCAACTCCAGCAATTTTCGCTGCGCGCAGGAGTTGCTCATCAGAAGCAAAGGGCATGCCCACCAAAATATTTTCTCGCAGTGTACCCGCAAAGAGGAGCACATCCTGAGGTACATAACCAAGGTTACGCCTCAGATCCACTGGATCAACCTGGTTGATATCAATACCGTCGATCGTGATGGCCCCCTGCTGAGGCCGGTAGAGGCCGGCCAGTAGCTTCTCTATGGTGCTCTTACCCGATCCGATTCGGCCGATAAGCGCCACACGCTCACCCGCGTTCAATTTAAAACTCACCCCTTTAAGCGCCGCATGCTCTGTGCTCGGATACGCAAAACTAACATCGTTAAACTCGATAGCGCCCTCAAGTCGTTCACGATGTACATAATGCTTACCCGGTTCACGCTCGTCGGGTAAGTTCATAATCTCATCCAAGGTACGCAGTGCCTTTGCTGACTGCTCATACTGGATCACTAGGCTCGCTACCTGAGCCATAGGTGCAATAGCGCGACCAACGAGGATATTACAGGCGATCAGAGCGCCCATGCTGAGTTGCTGCTCCATGATCATATAAACGCCAAGGATAATCAGCGCAACTGAGGAGAGCTGCTGTACTGAAGCAGAGAAGGTGGCTACTGAGGTCGAGAGCATACGTGCCCTCAGACTCCAGCGGGCAATAAAACCTACAGACTCCTCCCACTTAGTCAATAAAGGGGTGGCTGCTCGTTGGGTTTTGACCGTCTCCATCGCCGTGAGCGCTTCTACTAAGGCACCATTTTTTTGCGCCGTGGAGGCGAAGGTTTTCTCCACTGAACGGCGTAGCGCTGGGCGAACAATCATGGAGTACAGAAAGATGAGTGGAATCGCTAATGCAGGGACGATCACCAGTGGCCCACCAATAATGCTAATGACGAAGATAAACAGCACCATAAAGGGGATATCGATCAACAGCGCCAAAGTACCAGCGCTGAAGAAGTTACGGATAGAATCGAACTCGCGAAGATTGCTGGAGAAAGCCCCCACAGAGCTTGGCATTGCGTCATACCTTAACCCCACAACCTTACGAAAGAGCATTGATGATATGAGCACATCCGACTTCTTGCCCGCTACCTCTAAAAAGTAACTGCGTAGCATCTTCAGACCGAAGTCAAAGAGATAGACTAACCCAACACCAACCGCCAGCACCCAGAGCGTGTCGACCGCTGCATTGGGCACGACTCGGTCATAAACATTCATCACGAACAGTGGATTAGCCAGCACAAACAGGTTGATCAGAAAGCTGGCAATCAGCACATCCCGGTATATAGCTGAAGAGCGCCAGAGGGTACTCCAGAACCAGTGCCCTTCTCGCCCATCCATCTCTCGCGAGCTTCGTTCCCCGATCTGGTATTCGGGTCGCACAAAAATGACATACCCCGTATAGATTTTACGCAGCTCAGTCAGGTCTAGGGTTATAATCCCACCCGATTCAGGTTGCTCGATAACGAACTCATCACCGTTGCGCTCACGCAAAATTGCAGCGGAGTAATCAGTCAGCAGCAGAACAACGGGAAACAGCAGCGGAGATATATCGTTAAGTTTACGCTCGGTTACCCGTGCTGCCAGAGAAGCGCGCTCTGCGGCGCGTACAAACAGATCGGGGGTGAGTCGATTGTGTGGCAGGGGTAATCCATCAATCAAAACTTCCGGGCTGTAAGGTTTATGGTAGTGATGCGTTAGCGACACTAAACAGCCGAGGAGCGGATCATCCATGAATGCCATTCATTGACCTTCTATTAGACAGGGTTAATACTGCCACTAACTATAGTCCTAATTTTGCAAATTGCTCAGGATCTCTGACATGTATGTCATAAAAGACCAAAACGGGAAGGTCACCGGACTTTCACTCACAAACACCATTGGTGCAGAGCCGGCCGACCCTCAGGATCCCTCCCTGCGAGAGTTCCTTGAGAGAGCTGATCCGAGCCTTAGTGCGAGCAATCAACTGCAGGCGCTGGACGGCGCCAGCATTCGTATCTTGGAGGATCTTATCGACGTGCTCGTCGATCGCGGTACACTGATCTTCACCGACCTCCCAGAGGCCGCTCAACAGCGCTTATTAGAGCGCAAACTGTTGCGTAAAATGGTCCGGCGTGAAAAGGGCTTGCCGGAACCTGACGATGAGTTCCTGTTATCGGACGATAAAATCTTCTAGCCCTTAGGCTAGTTTCTTCACCTGCTCCGTCAAGCGTTTAGAGAGCGTTTTAAACCGTCCTTGTTGACGACTCGTGAGCGCGGCGAACTGGATCTCATAAAGGGTCTCATCGCTCTCGTAAAGCCAGGCATGTACCTCATCACCACTGCTTCTTTTGCATAGTTCCAGCGCTACCTGGACAAGATTAAGACCGATACTCGGATTGTCCGGCCGCTCTTTGCGAGCAGCACGAAACTGATCTCGGGCACCTTTAAGATTGCCTTTACGAAACTCCATCATACCTTTCAAATTCGCCCTACCCCAGGTCAGACTGGCCATCTGCTTGGTGAGTTGCTGCTTGAATTCACTCGCTTCATCCGCTTGCGGCATATTCTCCAGAGAGTCGGTCAACATCTCCAGCCACATCGCCTGATCATCGGCCGGTAGAGCCTTAAAACCCGCCATCGCAAGGTTCGCCATAGAGTTAGCTCTCTCGGTGTCACCGGACAGGCGGTACACCTCAGAACTGATCAAACGCGACTTAAATAGAATCACCGGCTCGTCCATATAGTCGCGCTGCGCTTGCTCCATAATCCGAATGGCATCAAGCTGAGCTTCAGACGAGAGTGCCGTTTCGCTGCGCACCTGACGTAAGAGTGAGTAGACCAGCGCAAAATAGATATCGGGCGTTTGGAAGCCCGAGTAACGCGCATATTTGACCGATGCTTTAAAAGCTTCAATCGCCAGCGCCCACTCCTCATTGAAGCTCGCCAACTCGCCCAGATCAGATTGGAGTAACGAGACAGTGGGTTGCAGCATCACCGCCCGACGCATCAACGATAGTGCCTGGCCCCATTCGCCCTCCAGACGATGAAGTCGTGAGCGCCAGACAAAGGCCTCAACACAGACCTGCTGGCGATTAAGAACATGATCTAATTGCCTGCGAGCCTCTTTGAAGTCCCCGCTACCATAGGCCGAGACTGCGACTGCAACACGAACCCAACTCTCATCTTTCTGCTTGAGAATGGCCGAAAAAAGGTTGTAGGCATCGGCGTAACGCTTTAGCTGCAGCAACAAAAGCCCGCGAATTCGTTCGATATAGATACGCAGTCCCGGATAGAGCTGCGACAACTTTGCGCTGACCTGCAGTGCTTCATCCCAATCCCCTTTATCAAGTAACTGATCGACCGGTTTGATACTCGCTTTGATCCTGACGACTTTATCCAGTCGCTGACGAATACGGTGTGGGTCAAAGGGTTTGGATACATAGGTATCGGGGGCATTCTCCGGCGAGCCGAATAACAGCTCTGACTTCTCTTGGTCGACGATCAGCACAAAGCACTGCTGATAGCGTCTTAGCCCTTCGTGCTGTAACTCCTGCAATAGTTGCAAGCCGTTCTTTTCGCCCTGTCCAAGATCATAGGCAACGAAGCAGAGGTCGTAATTCTCCTCGCGGAAGAGGCTCAACGCCATATTAACGCTAGAGGCAACTTGCACTTTCTTATAACCGAGCACACCAATGATGGTCCGCAGTGACTGCAGATCATCAAGCATGTGTTCAACAATTAAAACTGAAGCTTGTTGTGCCGTTTCAGACATTTAGAGAAGTTCCAGAGAGCTCTACCTTAGGGTAGTTTAGCCACTGCTAATCAGCAAAATCTGGAGACAAAAAAGCCCGCACTTCTGACCTAAGTCGTCAATGCGGGCTTTTTCAGCGCAATTATTCGTCGGTTTAGTCGAACTTACGGCCTTTGCTGGCAGCGATACGCATGCGAAGTGCATTCAGCTTGATGAAGCCTTCCGCATCTTTCTGGTTGTATGAACCCGCATCATCTTCAAAGGTCGCGATGCTCTCATCGAAGAGGCTCTCTTCTGACCGACGGCCCACTACGCTAACGTTGCCCTTGTAGAGTTTTACCCGAACATCGCCATTAACGTACTTCTGGCTCTCATCAATCATTGTCTGAAGCAGCTTGCGCTCTTCTGACCACCAGAAACCGTTATAGATCAGCTTAGCGTAGCGTGGCATCAGCTCATCTTTGAGGTGTGCCGCCTCTCGATCCAGCGTGATCGACTCAATCGCCCTGTGCGCCGGAAGCATGATGGTGCCCCCGGGTGTCTCGTAACAGCCACGAGACTTCATCCCAACGAAGCGGTTCTCAACGATGTCTAGACGGCCGATACCGTTCTCGCCACCCACCTTGTTGAGATAAGCCAGAACGGTCGCAGGACTCATCTCTTCGCCGTTGATCGCTACGATATCACCCTTGCGATACGTCAGCTCCAGGTAAGTCGGTTGGTCGGGAGCCTCTTCGGGAGATACTGACCAGCGCCACATATCCGCCTCAGCTTCTGCCCAGGGATCCTCCAAGATGCCACCCTCGTAGGAGATGTGCAGCAGGTTGGCGTCCATAGAGTAGGGAGACTTTTTCTTCTTATTAGAGAAATCGACAGGGATGTTGTGTGTCTCGCAATATGCCATCAACTTCTCACGCGAGTTCAGGTCCCACTCGCGCCATGGTGCAATCACGTGAACACCCGGCTTCAGTGCATAGGCACCTAGTTCAAATCGCACCTGATCGTTGCCCTTGCCAGTCGCCCCATGGGAGATAGCGTCAGCGCCCGTCAGATTAGCGATCTCAACCAAACGCTTCGCAATCAGCGGCCGCGCAATTGATGTCCCCAGCAGGTATTCGCCTTCATAAATTGTGTTGGCACGAAACATTGGGAAGACATAGTCACGCACAAACTCTTCGCGCAGATCTTCAATGTAGATCTCTTTTACGCCCAGAGCCTGCGCCTTAGCACGAGCGGGTTCTACCTCTTCGCCCTGACCGATGTCAGCTGTGAAGGTCACAACCTCAGCCTTGTACTCATCCTGCAACCACCGCACGATTACAGAGGTATCAAGACCACCAGAGTACGCTAGCACAACTTTTTTAATATCGGACATTCTAAAACTCCAACACCAGAGACCAACACGCGAACGTGTTTATATGAAATTTATGGCGCCAGATTATAGCAGAATCTGAAGATCAAAGGCATTAGTCGCCGTAGAGTTTTACTCGAGCCGCTCGAGTCGTATTGTTACACGTCGGTTGCGAGTACGATTGTCGGCGGAGTTATTCGGGACCACCGGATAGCGCTCCCCATGATAGCGAGTCACAAGCATCTCTTCGTTTACACCTAGTTGTACCAGATAACGAGTGACCTCCTCCGCTCGCCGCTTGGAGAGATCTCTGTTGAGCAGTCGACGACCCTGGTTATCAGAGTGACCATCAACATAGATTTTCGCAATCTTGTTATCGGTCTCGACATAGGTTTTCACCAACTCCAAGCGTTCACGCGACGCCTGAGACAGTTCCCACTGAGCAGGCGGATAGAGTATTGCTGTGCGCGCAATCTGATTAAAGTTGACCGGTAGAAGCTGAGATAAGCACTCAGAGTAGGCCTGGAACGCAGGCGCGAAATTAGCGGCAGAGACAGCGACCTTAACTGTCTCTCCGGCTGAACTTTGGCCATTAAGGGTCGGCTGCAACCCTGATCGCAGGGATGCCAACACTTTGGCTGAGCCCATATCCGAGAGCTGCAGTCGTGAATTGGCGTTGTCGATATTGATCGACTCAACAGCTACCGATGAGCGATTAGCCAACCAGGCAGGCGGCGCAATATAGACCTGCGCGTTACCCTGAATCAGCCCGCTCTGCAGTGGTTCCCACCAGAAACGTGCTGCCTCTCCCGCACCCCGCTCTAACACGGCCGAACCGAACTCCGGAACCTGGTGGGTAAGGCGACAAGCAAAGGGAGAAGACTGCAACTGCCACTGAGACTGGTCAATTTGCACCTGGTAAAGGGTGGCGGAGGCTGTAGGGTTCAGGCTGGCAAAAGCGACCAGAAACGCAATCTGCTTGAGGGGTTTCATACTATTTAATGCTGATCTCAAAACACCGGTCTTCAAATTATCGGCCCATGCCATATTCTCTTTAGCATCAATATAACGCATCTAGCCCAGAAAGGCTGTGCCAGAGAGTGCTATTTGGTACACTCGCCCTGCCCCTATTCAAGCGACTAAGGAAAGCTTTTGTCCTCTAACACTGCTCGACATCCAATGGCAGACCGCTTCCGCGGCTATCTTCCCGTTGTTGTAGACGTTGAGACCGCAGGTTTTAACGCCCAAACTGACGCTCTACTAGAACTTGCAGCGGTAACACTGACGATGGATAGCGAGGGATACCTGGTCATTGATCAATCGTTTGAAGCGCATATCGAGCCATTCGAGGGAGCCAATTTTGAGGCTTCCGCACTGGAGTTCACTGGTATCGATCCCTGGAGTGCCGATCGCGAGGCGGAGCCAGAGGTGATGGCGCTGGAGCGTATTTTCAAGCCGATTCGAAAAGCGATCAAAGCGCACGACTGTAAAAGGGCGATCCTTGTTGGGCATAATGCCAATTTTGATCACTCATTCCTCTGCCGAGCTGCTGATCGTGCCGACATTAAACGCAATCCATTTCATCCCTTCTCCACCTTTGACACCGCGACACTTGCTGGCCTCGCTTATGGGCATACGGTGTTAGCAAAAGCCTGTGAAATTGCCGGCATCACATTTGACAACAAGCAGGCACACTCTGCCCTCTACGATACAACCAAGACGGCCGAACTCTTCTGCCAAATCGTCAATCAGTGGAAAGAGATGGGTGGATGGGATCTGGTGCTGGCGACGCGTGAAGAGAGTTGAATGCCGCAGAACTGATCTTACTCTCTCTGCGCAAACACGCGGTGCGCAAGATTAAGCAACGATATTAACCAACAAAAAGCCCCGAACGGACACACCGATCGGGGCTTCAGAGATGTTAGCTGCGGATCGAGCCGCTCCTTTAAATCGACTTACTCTGCAGGGGTGTCTCCTGCTGCCGCTGCCGCCTCAGCAACGAGTGTTTTCAGCTCACCGCTGGCAGCCATATCGCAGATAATGTCACAACCACCCACCAGCTCCCCATTGACCCATAGTTGAGGAAAGGTTGGCCAGTTGGCAAATTTAGGCAGTTCAGCACGGATCTCCGGGTTCTCCAGGATATTAACAAATGCGAAACGTTCACCGCAGTTGATCAGTGCTTCAGAAGCTCTCGATGAGAAACCACACTGAGGGAAGCGCGGAGTGCCTTTCATGTATAAAAGTATTGCGTTGCTTTCAATCTGCTCTTTGATTGTGTCGATAGTACTCATTACAGCTTGTCCTCAAAACGGCGTTGCAAAATTATCGGCATATTTTAACTCAATTCTGACTAAAATACTCGGAAAAGAGCGGTCATTTTTACGACAGTTTTACCATTTTGGTATCATCCGTTTGAGTGCAGAGTCTATCTCCTATATTGCGCCGCACAATTAGGACCATTGCCAAAGCTCAATTCTACACCTACAATCTTGTCTTTGCGGCAGCTTATCGGCTGCCTTTTTGCGTTGTACCGAACGCTAGATGGAGGAGAGTAACTCGCAATGAACATGAGTCCTGTAATGCCAACTTACGCGCGTTATCCTGTAGCGTTTGAGCGCGGTGAAGGTATGTGGTTGTACGACACGAACGGCCGACGCTACATGGACGCATTGACAGGTATTGCGGTTACAGGACTAGGTCATGCACACCCAGCCGTGACAAAAGCTATTTGCGAACAGGCAGGCAAGCTAGTCCACACCTCCAATTTATACGAGATTGCTTATCAGCAGGAGCTGGGTCAGAAACTCTGCCAAGAGTCAGGGATGGAAGCTGTCTATTTCTGTAACTCGGGTGCCGAATCAAATGAGGCGCAGATCAAGCTTGCGCGCAAATATGGGAATGAGCGCGGTGTAAACAACCCTTGCATTATCGTTATGGAGCAGTCTTTCCACGGTCGTACACTGGCGACTCTCAGCGCCACGGGCAACCGTGCCATTCAAGCTGGTTTCGAGCCGCTGGTAACCGGATTTGTGCGAGTGCCATTCGATGATATCGAGGCCGTTCGCAAAGTTGCTGAGAATAACCAGAGTGTAGTTGCTGTGCTAGTCGAGCCTGTACAAGGTGAGGGTGGAGTCCATGTGCCCAAAGAGGGCTACCTCAAAGCGCTGCGCGAAATATGCGACCAGCATAACTGGTTGCTCATGCTTGATGAGGTACAGACCGGAAACGGCCGTACCGGGACCTATTTTGCCTTCCAGCAGGAGGGGATTATCCCCGATGTATTGAGTACAGCAAAAGGGCTCGGTAATGGCATGCCGATAGGGGCTTGTCTGGCGCGCGGCGAAGCGGCAAAGGTGCTAGGTCCGGGGTCGCACGGATCCACCTACGGCGGAAATCCATTGGTCTGTGCTGCTGCGCTGGCTGTTTTCGATACAATCAAAAGCGATAAATTAGCCGAAAATGCGGCTACTCGTGGTGCGTGGATCCGCCAAGCGCTGCGTGAGAAACTCGCCGATGTACCTCAACTAGTTGAGGTACGGGGTAAGGGGTTGATGATCGGTGTGCAGTTCAATGAGACTATCACGGAACTCGGTAAACTGGCACTGGACAACCAACTACTACTGAATATCAACGGTGGCGGTAAAGTCATTCGACTACTACCGCCGTTAATCATCTCTGAAGCGGAAGCGCAGGAGCTCGTGGATCGCGTGTCTGATCTGGTAAAACAGCTGTTCGCCTCTAAACAGAATTAAATCCAACAAAAAATCGGGAACCGCCCGTCTTTAAGTACGGGCGGGTTAATTATTTTATGAGCACCAGACATTTTCTGACGCTGCTAGATCTGAGCCCAGCAGAACTTCAGGGCATTATTGAGCGCGCGGTTGAACTCAAACGTATGCGCAACGCTGGGGAGGTTTACGAACCCCTAAAGAATCGGGTCATGGCGATGATCTTTGAAAAAGCTTCCACGCGCACTCGAGTATCTTTCGAGGCCGGTATGGCACAGTTTGGGGGCCACGCGATGTTCCTCTCGCCTCGCGATACTCAACTCGGACGCGGAGAGCCTGTCGAAGATAGTGCGCGCGTCATTTCAAGTATGGTCGACGTGGTAATGATCAGAACGTTCAGTCATGAAACCGTTGAAACTTTCGCTAAGCACTCACGTGTTCCGGTCATTAACGCCCTCACCGATGATTATCATCCCTGCCAGCTACTGGCTGATATGCAGACCTATTATGAGTTCCGTGGCGCGATAAAGGGCAAAACGGTCACTTGGGTGGGTGATGGTAACAACATGTGTCACTCTTACATAAATGCAGCACGACAGTTTGACTTCAAACTTAACATCGCCTGCCCTGCAGATTTTGCTCCGAATGCGACACTGATTGCTGATAACGCTGAGCGAGTTACTCTCTTTGAGAGTCCGGAAGAGGCAGTGAAAGACTCTGATCTGGTTGTAACTGACGTGTGGGCTTCTATGGGTCAGGAAGATGAGAGTCGTCAACGTCAACGAGAGTTTCGCGGCTATCAGGTGAGTCCTCAGCTAATGGATCTCGCCAAACCCGATGCGCTCTTCATGCATTGCTTGCCGGCACACCGGGGTGAGGAGGTCAGTGAAGATATGATGGATGATCCCCGCTGCGTCGCATTCCCAGAAGCGGAGAACCGCTTGCACGCACAAAAAGCTTTGCTGGAGTTCCTTTTAACTCACTGATTCGGCGCTACTAGCGGCACTTGAACAAAACTAATATTGAGCTGTTCAAAGTGCCGCTCTGTACTATACTGGCTGCGGGACCCTATCTCGGAAAGCTGGATATGATCGAACTTCGACATCTGAAAACACTCGCCGCTCTGCGTGATGCAGGGAGTCTTGTCGACGCTGCCGACCGCGTACACCTAACCCAGTCCGCGCTATCACACCAGATTAAAGACCTCGAAGAGCGCCTTGACTGTTCGTTGTTTATCCGAAAAACCAAACCTATATGTTTCACCAGTGCTGGCCAGCGTTTGCTTACGCTAGCCGACGATATCTTGCCAATGATTCGCAATGCAGAGCGCGATATCGCCCGCCTTGCGGGTGGAGAAGCGGGTCGCTTGAATATCTGTATCGAGTGTCATAGCTGCTTTGACTGGCTGATGCCAACAATTGACCATTTCCGTCAGAACTGGCCAGAGGTAGAGATGGATCTCTCCACGGGCTTCAGTTTTCAGCCACTGCCTGCGCTGGCACGCGGCGACCTCGACTTGGTGATCACCTCCGATCCCGAAGCGCGAAGCGGCATACACTACGAACCACTGTTCAGTTACGAATCACTGCTAGCAATTAGCCGTCAGCATCGACTGGTGGCTCGCAAATTCATCCAACCACAGGATCTGGCACAAGAGACGCTGATTACCTACCCGGTAGAGACTAACCGTCTGGATCTATTTACTCGCTTCCTGGATCCGGCAAACGTCGAACCAAGCGAGACGCGCACAGCTGAACTGACGGTTATGATGGTACAGTTGGTGGCGAGCGGGCGCGGCGTGGCCGCGCTCCCTAACTGGGCTATGCATGAGTACCTTGAGCGCGATTTTATTCAGTCACGACCACTGGGAGAAAAAGGGCTCTGGTGTACGCTTTACGCTGCAATCCGTGAGGATCAGCGCAACAGTGAATTTATGCTCGACTTCCTCAACACAGCACGCGACGTCAGCTTCCATAACCTCAAAGGTATACGCTCAGCACAGCGCGACGAAACGGCCTAGAGATCATGGAGCATTCGCTGTTTGAACAACTTCTGCTGATTCTGGTCGCGGCCGTTGTCGCAACGACACTCTTTCGTCGTATCAACCTTCCGCCCATACTTGCTTACCTCAGCATAGGCGCGCTGATCGGTCCCTTCGCACTTGGGTATGCTGATCCGCATGAAATGGAGCTAATGTCTGAGCTCGGCGTTGTCTTTCTGCTCTTCATGCTAGGCCTTGAGTTCTCGCTACCGAAAATGATCGCCATGCGCCACACGGTTCTCGGTATCGGCTCAATGCAGGTGTTGCTCACTTCAGCTCTGCTCATTGCCGCAGGACTCGCTCTCGGTCTGAGTTTAAGTACTGCGATTATCATCGCTGGAGCACTGGCACTCTCCTCTACGGCCATTGTGACGCGTGAACTGCTGCGTGTGGGTCAGTTAAGCGAAAAGCACGGACAGCTGGCATTTGGAATTCTTCTATTTCAGGACATTGCTGCTGTCGCTTTTCTCATTTTAGTCCCAAGTCTGGGTGAAAGCGCTGGTGATGCTGAGCTGCCAATGTGGCTAGCACTATTGCAAGGCACGGGGCTACTGATGCTTCTGATGCTGTTGGGTCGAACACTCTTGCCAGCACTCTTTCATGAAATCGGCCACGCGCGCTCGGACGAGCTCTTTGTACTGGTAGCGCTGGTCACCGCCTTGGCAGCTGCTTGGCTAACCCACGCTGCCGGACTCTCTATGGCACTGGGTGGATTTCTAGCGGGTATGATGCTGGGCGAGAGCCATTTTCGGCACCAGCTTGAGAGTGATATTCGCCCTTTCCGCGATGTGCTACTCGGGCTGTTTTTTGTCACAGTGGGCATGCAGCTAAACCTCTGGGTGGTGCTGCAAAACTGGTACTGGATACTGCTGATGACCGCTGGTCTGATGGTGACTAAATGCGCTCTGATTACGCTAATTGCCGGGCGAATGAGAGGAGATTACCCAACCTCTCTGCGGGCCGGCCTGACTCTGGCACAGGGTGGCGAATTTGGTTTTGCTCTGCTGGCATTGGCTTTGAGCCACCAGCTGGTCAGTAACGAACTTAATGCGCTTATTGTATCAACGATTATATTCACCATGATCCTGACCCCGGCGCTGATCAACTTCAATCAACAGATCAGTGATCGCATTTTTGGCTCCAAAGAGCTGGTCGAACACCCTATTGAGGAGCTACCCGATGCAGACAGAGCCACGGTCGACCTGCATGACTTAAGGGGCCATGTCGTTATTTGCGGATTTGGGCGCGTTGGACAGATCATTGCTCGCTTCTTAAAACAGACCGCCATACCCTATGTCGCGATTGACCAAGATCCCGTTCGCATTCGAGAAGCAGCTCAGGTCGGCGAGCCCGCCTACTATGGCGATGCCAACCGAATGGATCTTCTGCGCGCAATTGGCGCACCCCGGGCTCGACTTCTGATTCTGACACTTCCTGACGAGAAAGCGAGCCTTAGGGCACTCAAAGCAGTCAAACGCGAGTACCCAGAACTGCCGGTACTGGTCCGCACTCAGGATGATAATCAGCTCAGCAGCTTCCAACAGGCGGGCGCAGCCGAGGTGGTGCCTGAGGCGCTCGAGGGTAGTCTGATGCTGGTGTCTCATATACTAACACTGCTGGAACTACCACCCGAGCGTATCGATGAGAGCATTCAACAGGCGCGTCAGCAACGCTACCAACTTCTACACGGCTTCCTCCATGGGCAGCGTTCGAGTAAATTTTCCGACCAAGGTGAGGCTGTACTTCAGCGCACGGCGATCACACTGACCGACGCGGCCTACGCTTGCGATAAACGCCTCGACGAGCTGAGTCTGGAAGTGGAGATCTGCGCACTCAGGCGCGAAGGTGAAGAGCTGGAATTACCTGACTCAGAGCTACGTTTGAAACAGGGCGACACCCTAATCGTCAGTGGCTCTCCTCCAGCTATCGAGGCGGCGGAAGAGGCTCTCCTGGTCGGCTAGAGTCAATTTAATCTCGCTTCATGTTACACTCCCCACCTCAATTAACGTAGGTGATCTTAGAGTACATGAGCGACGCCAATCTTACGCTTAGCGCACTGTTTCAACAGGCCGGCACAGAGCTGAAAGTTTACGATATGGGCCGGCGCATCCGCGCACTGGGTAGCGATGAATTTCTCCGTATCGAGCAGATGCAAACCCCCTACCCTTGCCCGTATCTGCAGCACGCTTGGATTGCCTTGTTGCTTCTAAACCCGCAAAACCGTCAACAAAATGCAGTTTGGTTTTTGAAGCTACCCCTGGACGAACAGGGTTATATGGTAGGTGCGGTCCGAGATGACCTGCTTGCTCGGCTGCTAAGTAACGTTGAGAAGAGCATTGCCGGCGTTCCTCAAGAGGATGCACTCAAGGAGAACCCGTTCTCATTCAAACCTACGGACGAAAAAATGGCTGTGTTCCACGCTCTGGCTGCACGCCAGGCGGGAGAGCCCGCATCTGCGCACTATGAGTCGGTACAGCAATATCTTCAGTCCGATCCGCTTGGTGACCAGTGGCAACATCTCGCTCTTCAGGGTTTGGCTGACCTGATAGTGCGCCTTGATCAGGGAGACAACGAGCAACTGCTAGCGCAGAGGCTCTGCGAACTACCTCAGGGATTTGAGACGCATATCCTCGGTCTACTCGAGCATGCTAGCTATGGAATAGCCCTGCAAAATTCACTGCAAAAACTTCTAAAAAACGCTCTATTGGATGCAAATTGCGACGCAATTCGCATCGCATTATTGCTCCGCTCTCTATCTCCGATCGCACTAAACGCTGAGATTAGCTCGCTTTTACAGGAGTTGTTTAAACAACCTGCAGGAAGTAATGCTGAGGTTCTATCAGCCGTCGCTACCCGCTGCGAGAGCTGGCTTATGGAACCGCAGCTGCTGCATCAGTTTCTGGAGGCATTAGCCAAAAACGAAGCGGGTCAGGTGGGTTTTAGTCGTGTCTTGGTCGATCTG
>DATHZN010000004.1:0-7602 GCA_035458585.1 Marinobacterium sp.
CGCCTGATAGACAATTCGGCCAGCTATCTCCTGAACACGCTTTACCTGCGCCGGATTCGAGTCTAGCTTGCCCTCTTGTTTGAGCGGAGAGAGGATCTCAGTATAGGCCGCTGCTGAGGCATTGATCGCTTGTGAAGGGGAAACCAGCATCAGCTGATTCCGGCCGGTTGGACTGGTACTGCACCCGGTCAATGCAAGGGCACAGAGGGAAATTAGGGTCGCTCTAACAAGCATTTGCCGATCTTCTCTTTACTGGCACATGACAACGAGATTTTAGTCGAGTCGCAGGCACGACGGTAGATGGTCTGTTTCAAAACATTGAAACGTCACTTGTTCGATTCTGACCAGATGCCGCGCTTGTAAGCGCCAGAGACCAGATGATAATTCTGGACCGTTCAGATCCCTGATGCGCCAGATTCAATTCCATAGTACACCTCGTTGATCTCTTTTAAGGAATTTAAGTAGCTGTGATAGGCACAGCCTGAGGTCAATCAAGTGCTGCCCTTAATCAACTCTGTTGGCGTTGCGAGTCTGTACTCCTCGATGCAGTTTGAGCCAAGCCTCAGTCTCTCTGAGGTTTAGATAAATAGGGCCCAGTACTGTGCTACATCAGCAATCGTCCTATACTAAAGCGAGTAGCGGTCTTTATCTGCGACTGTCTAGGCGAATTAAGGGTACCCTATGCTGTTATCACTGTCGGAATCTGAGCAAGCGCATCGAGATCAGTTCGAGTATTTGGCTGACTGCCTGCTTAAACGTGGGCAGACTGATCCTAGTACGAAGGAGGTTTTTCCAGCGCCCTCTGCACGCGCGTTGATGGAGCGCTTCGGCGGCAGCATGATCACCGCGAATGAACGTATGGAGCAGTTTCACGCGATTGTCGCTCGCTCTCTGGAGTCAGCAGCGCCAACCTCATCAGACTTTCCAACCCCGGTTATAGAGGCGATGCATGTGGTGATGGAGCAGGCGAGAGAAGAGGCTAGATCGGAAGTCGATATAACCATCGCTGCATACGAGAGTGAAAAAGCTGAGTTTGAGGCACAACGCAGCAAGCTGGTTTCAAGCCTCAAGCGAATGCAAGAGGCGTTGAGCGCTGAACAGGCCGCCCATAGAACAACCAGAGAACAAGCGAAGGCCGAAATTGATGCAGCGACCGGCCAGAACGTCAGCCTCGAACAGCTCGAAGCCGAGTTGGAAGCGTTGAGAACAGTCAATGAAGAGATCGAAACGCACAACAAGGATCTTCATGCTGAGTTGGATGGGCAAAAAAAGGCCCGGGAGCAGTTGAGCGTAGAGCTTGATCAAAGCAGAGTAAGAGAGGATGAATCTAAACAACGGATCTTGGCACTGGAGAAACGAATTTCGGAGTTGACGACTGATCAGGCCAATGTCTCTAATGAGACAGGCCGACTCTCAGACAATAACAGAGAGTTGAGCGCTGAACTCGACGCGGTGCGCGCTGAGCTACTAACCGCTGAGAAACGTCGTGTGGATACACTTGAACGGCTACAGAAGACTCAGGCTGAAATCTACTCGCTAAAAGCTGATCTTAGTGACAAAGCCTCTGAGTTGAAAAAGCTGCAAAACCTCATCTCCAATAACGCCAAAACGGCGCATTAGCACTTTAACTACGTTCTAAGTTAGGCTGAGTGCGAACCACCCAGGTTTATATCAGTGCTGCTTGAAATTGCGAGCTACAAGCCGCGATCCTCACATGATCCCAGACCTGTTACTTCAATTCATCATCCTAGTGCGGCACATAACAGAGCATTCGGCGAAGTTGACCGGCACTTGAGCCCCGTTACAGGAAATTTAGGAATAGAGCATATATTTTATCTGTGTTGTCACACCAGCAGGATTTAAAGCATTAGTAACAGCAGAAATATCTAGTAACGAACGGAGCGCTTGACGGGAAGTCTACGTGAATATATTTCAAGATTGACCTTTTATATAGCCCATAAAAGCCGATTTCTTTCGCTCCACTCTTCTTCGGCAACCTGCCCATATGCTTTATATCTGCGGTCCGCGTTCAGTCTATTAATTATGAGAACCCCACGACCTGAGTTCCGTATTGATAGATTTCATTTTATGGACTAACTTGAAGTAGTGAATTTGAGGTAGTCTCTATGCACACAAAGAACCAACTGACCAGAATAGTCGGCATTGATGATGATCCTTTGACCATCTCATTCCTCGACGGGTTACTCAGTGTTGGCTACGAATTTTATGGCGTAACCGACGCTGTTGCAGGACTTGAGGTCATATCAAAAGTACTGCCTGATCTCATTCTCCTGGATTTTAAACTTCCTGTGCTGGACGGGTTGGAAGTACTTGAGAGACTTCACAATTCTGAATCAACTAAGGATATTCCAGTTATACTGGTGACTGCATTTGAACAGGACCTAACTGCTAAGTTGGTCAGTCACAATCAAGTCGTGGGTATTGTGCCGAAACCTTTGGATGCACACTACTTGCTCAGTGCTATCGAAGACGGACTCTCACTGCATCATATGGTGACGATCCGGAGAAGGTTGCTTTCATGCTACTGAGATCGGTGGGATAGATTCGACGAAGCGTACCGCCTCTCGTAATCATCATAGATAGCTTGAGCACGTCAAGCCTGTGCTAAAGGTATTGAAACAGACTATTAACCATTCACGTCTGAACTAGATGAGCTAATTATGGGCAGCCTAAATGGCTGGTTAGATGGCTAGGATAGCGACTTTTGTGAGGCGCTCTCGCCTTTATATCCCGATTTCGACTTCAGGCTGAATGCGCTTTACGCTTAATTGAAGTAACGCTGCTACACTCTAAGAAACACAAAAAATGCCACATCAGGAAGCAATCTATGCCCGCAATTAAGCGGTTGAAACCGAAAAACTTTAGAAAGCTGAGCTGCTCTCAATGCCTTGATGGCGCTGTATTAGGTTTCGACTTCTCGATGGCGTTTCAACCGATTGTTGATATTGCTTCTAAACAAATTTTTGCGCAGGAGGCTCTTGTCAGAGGTTTGGCAGGAGAACCCGCGAGTACCGTCTTTGAAAGCGTCAACGAGGAAAACTTATACCGCTTTGATCAGAACTGTCGCGTTAAAGCAATTGAGATCGGATCTAAGTTCGTATCGGACTCACTTATCAGCATCAATTTTATGCCACGCGCTGTCTACAAACCCGAACTATGCATCAGAACAACTCTGGAAGCAGCGGAAGTATTCGGTTTTGATCCCAAGAGAATCATGTTTGAGTTTAATGAAGCAGAGAGGGTATCGGATATTTCGCATCTTAAGGAGATCATTGAGGCTTACAAACAGATGGGGTTTAAAACTGCTATTGATGATTTTGGCTCAGGCTACTCTGGATTAAATCAGCTCACTGAATTCAAACCCGATTATTTGAAACTTGATATGCAATTAATTCGCGGTATTGACTCGTCTTTCACGAGGAATAGCATCGTTAAATCAATCGTATGGCTCTGCGCGGAGCTTGGTATCGGCGTTATTGCTGAAGGAATAGAGACTCAGGATGAGAAGAGGGCCCTACTTGATTTAGGTATTACACAGCAGCAAGGGTATCTATATGCGAAACCAGAGTTTGAGCGGCTAATTGGCCTAGATGAGATCTTTCATCTTAGTTGAGCCGATAAAAGATTTAGGGAGGAGGGCAAAGGGTCGGCACGAGGCCTTGCATGCGGGTATGCGCAAGGACATTTTACTCAGATTCGGCCAACTTGTTTTCGGCTGTAGTTTTCGCGTTTTGAAGCGGGGTAATCGCCGAAATGGCTAATTTCGAGCAGCGACAATCGCTAGATTTCTCGGCGTGATATTTCTGGGGCAAAACTCTTTGATGCTGACCTGAAATCCCTGCTCTTCAAGGTAGCAGCCAAGGTCAAGAACGAGCATATACTCCAAAAAGCGTTTGAGGCCTTGTCGCACAATACCGAGTCGTTCGCTGAGCAGGAACTGTTCGCTGCCCGCAGTTAAATATGGGTTTAAATCGATGCTGTCCCATTTTAGTCCGTGCTGTCGCGCCGCCCACTGAAAAAACAGTGTCGGATCCTGATTGAAAATCGCTTTTGGCGTCGATGCGAGCGGTCGATAGTTTTCATCGCCTGTGACCTCCTTGCGCCAAGTCTCATAAGCTCTTCTCCACGTCAATTCGGTAGCGCGTAGGCGGTGTGCCCGCGCACCACCGGTCACGGTTTCAAGTAAAGGGAGCCTCAGTGTACGTTTGTCAAAGACCAGCGGCAGTTGTTGTGCTGTCTTTGAGAGTCGGTTGTCAGGCTTATCACCGAATAAGTGATAACAGCAGGGTGCTAAGATGATCTGCTTGGCCAAGTTGCTAGCTTGTCTAAGCATACTTCTGTGTAATCCTCCGCAGGCGTGCAATGCAGTATGCCTCTCGCCCAAGTTGAGTACTTCTGCAGTTAAGGGGTGTAGAACATCACAAGCGTGGAAGTGCGTCCTGAGGTTAAACTTTTCTGCCCGCTCGCGACCCTGATTGCACAGGTTTCCGTCGATCTCCAGACAATGCGACCCCTGCATGTTATGGGTAGACTCTAACATCGTTGCCAGATAGCCCTTGCCTGAACACCAGTCAAGATTCGTCATTACGGGTCTTAGCGGCTTAATTAAGTCGCTAAAGTAGTTTATTTGCTGCCACTTTCTGCCAGGAATGCCACTTGCAATCGGGGGTTGGTTCATTGAGCGTGGCCGGTTATGTGTGTCTGGCTTCCAGGCTGACATCGCTTCCATATAGTGAGGCACAGCATGTTGCAGCCACTCTATGCATTGCTCTGGATCCTGCAGCAGACCCTCCACCTCAGCGCTGGTTAGTGCCATCAGTTCGGCATCTAACTTTGGTTCGCTCTCTGCCCATGGCGAGGTGGTGCACAGAAAGGGTTCGGGTTCCCAGAGGTGCTGGCAAGCGTGTAAAGCTGTTCCCAGTTTTAACAACGACTCTTGAAGCGAGATCATGGCAACTCCGTCTGTGTTCGTCGCCACGAGGGCTCTAGTCGGTAATGCGCCTAGGGTAGCGCCGCTGTGGCCAGCTGCAAGAGTTGTGGTTCACGACCGTACCCCGGTGACTGCCTCGGATTATAGGTCATAGGCGAGGCTGCTTCAGTTGCGCGAGTGTAAAAAGTTTCCGCAAAAGTCTGTGAATAACAGGCGTCAGAATCACAGGGCTATTCAAAGCGCTGATTGTGTGTAGTCGATCAAACTCATAGTTGTCGCAGTGAGGGCAGGGGTTCTACCCTGTCACGCTCTCAACGGCTTGTTCCTCAATAGTTACCGTTCATTTACGGTCCTGAATCAAGTCATAACGCTCTGTGACAGTGGACGGGTCAATTACTAGCCTAGGTATTCTGACTGGGGTAATCATTTGCGCATCAGCAAGGAGTCTAGTAAAACCGTAAAGCGCTTGTGGTCTTCGGAGATTCCTCAAGGGGAGTGCAGCAATTTAAAACAAGAGAAAGGCTATGAGCCTGAGGGTGATAGTGAATGCTCTAACTAAGGGTCCGCTGTGAATAAAATAGCAAATAGCACTGTTCGACTCATACCTGCGTCCGTGAGAAAAAGCGTAATTGCCCCCTTTATATTGATCAGTGCACTCGTATCGCCATTATTATGTATTGCGGACGAGTTCCAATCCGCACAGCTAATGCTTAATCACCGGGTCATAGAGGTTGAGGTGGCTATCACCCCCCAAGCGCAGGAACAGGGGCTGACCGATCGCGCTTTCCTCGCTCCGGGGCGGGGAATGCTGTTCGTCTTTCCTCAAGAGGAGGTCCAATATTTCTGGATGAAAAATACCCAGATGGATCTCGATCTCGCCTTTTTCAATGCCCAGTTTACCCTGGTTGATATGACAAGCCTGATCGCAATGGATGAGCGTATCTACACCAGCCGTTCTGCTGCACAGTTTGTGTTGGAGCTCCCAGCAGGGTGGTTAGAGCGGAATGCAGTAGAGTTGGGTCAGACACTCGAGATTCTCAATACGGATTGGCTCTGACCCTCCCTTTGTCGCTGTTGAGTCTGATAGAGCACTTCCCCATACTTTGAGTTCGATTACCCTCGTCAATCAGGCACCTGTTTCAGCACTAAAGCAGGCTACCCCGACCTCTTAAGCGCTGTTATCCAGATGCGGGCCAGCGATAGGGTGCAAGGCGCCTCTATCACCTGGTTTCAAGACAAGTTAACGCTCTTATTGGCCAGTTCCGTCGCAGGTCTGATAGGTCTCTACTGTAATTAGGGACTCAACAACCTCCATAATAGGATCCAAGACCCGGCCGACACGGGTGTGAGAGGTGAGCTTGAAGGGTTAAACGGTTCAAACAGATCTGGCGTAACCTAGACTGGAGTGGCAGAGCAGGTTTGCCTCAGCGTTTTTAAATTGTTTTTAACCCCTTTTAAAATTTCCGACTAGCAGAGGCACAGGTGTCGCAAACAAACGAGGCAGAAGAGGCGCTGCTTGCGCTCAACGAAGTAACCAAAAGCTACTCAGCGGATACGAGTGCGATAGCGGGCCCGTCAGTTTGCGTGCTCAAAGAATTGAATTTTCGTCTCAACAGGGGTGAATCTGTCGCCCTTTTGGGAGATAGCGGTGCTGGTAAATCCACGTTGCTGCATATCATAGCGGGTCTTGATAAGCCTGATACGGGCCAGATCCTTTACAATGGACGGGCTCTGCATCAGATCACGGAATCACAATTTGCGGCGCTGCGGCGCGAAGAGTTCGGGTTGATATTTCAGCAGTTTCATCTGATTGACACCCTCTCGGTTATCGACAATGTTCGCTTTCAGGCAAATCTGTTAAACCGCCCCGATCGTCATTACGAAGTGGAGCTGATCGAACGTTTAGGCCTAACTCTTCAGCTTTCTAAATACCCCGCAGAACTCTCGCGCGGTCAGCAGCAACGGGTCGCGATTGCCCGAGCTTTGCTCAGCCGTCCCAGCTTGTTGCTCGCGGATGAACCGACCGGGAGTCTTGATGACGATGCGAGTGAGGCGGTGATCCAGATACTTCTGGAGCTGATTCGTGACTCCTCGACATCATTGCTGATGGTGACTCACAGCTCCAAGATGGCGCAGTTTTTGGACCGCCGATTGCGCCTTGATCATGGGCAACTCCAACCATGCGACTAAAAGGCGTTTCACTTCGTTCACTCTGCTGGGTGGTCAAAGCGCTCATCAGCCATTACTGGTATCGTCCTTGGCAGACCCTGTTTCTTCTGTCTGGTCTTATAGCCGGAGTGGCGCTCTGGTCGGGCGTTCAGATCGTCAATCAACAGGCCCGCAGCAGCTACGCTGATGCCGGACAAATGCTGGGGTCACAAGCGAGTTTTTGGGTAGAGCATGATAACGATGGGGGTATCCCTACTTCGCTCTACCTAAGGATTCGTCAGGCGGGCGTGCTAGATCTCTTTCCAGTGGTTGAATTCAGTGTGCGGTCAAACGAGGGTAAGCGGCTGTCGATATTGGCAACCGATTTAATGGTAGTGCCCGGCGATGGCGCATTCTCCAGTGAGAATCCGGTTCAATCGAGTCGCGACTGGCTCAGCTTCATCCAACCCCCGTATCAGGCCTGGTTTGATGCCGAGACAGCT
>DATHZN010000005.1:0-6076 GCA_035458585.1 Marinobacterium sp.
CGCCCAATGGTTATCAGAACAGGCCATTCAACGCAGCTATAAGTTGGATGTGTTGAGTAGGGTCGAGCGCCTGCAAAACCACTTCGACGTTGAGGAGTATGCGTGTCTCAACTACCCCCCCGATAGCTATCCGCTTAAGGCAATTCGTAGCCGCAACTGGCGAACCGATCTGCCGGTAGCCTTGGTAACTGGCGGAGTACACGGCTATGAGACTAGCGGCGTGAACGGCGCCCTGCAGTTCGTCGAGCTGCATGCAGCGGATTATGAGAAACGTGTTAATTTGTTAGTTGTGCCCTGTGTAAGCCCTTGGAGTTACGAGCGGATCCATCGCTGGAACCCGAACGCAATTGATCCAAACCGCTCGTTCCACCCTGGTAGTCCGGCAGATGAGTCAGCAGCACTAATGCGACTGGTGGCTCCTATCCGAGATCGTGTGCTGGTGCATATCGACTTGCACGAAACCACCGATACCGATGAAACCGAGTTTAGACCGGCCTTGGCAGCGCGCGACGGTAAGGCGTTTGAACCGGGCGAGATTCCCGACGGCTTCTACTTGGTCGATGACAGCGCGAACCCGCAGCCTGAATTTCAGCAAGCCCTGATTAGAGCTGTCGAAAAGATTACCCACATTGCCCCGGCCGATAAGAGCGGTAAGATCATCAATTCTCCGGCGGTGGCAAGAGGTGTTATCCAGTACCCGCTAGAGCAGCTGGGTCTTTGCGGTAGTATCACCAAGGCAAGGTACAAAACGACCACTGAGGTCTATCCAGACAGTCCAAAAGCGACGCCAGAACTGTGTAATGCCGCACAAACTACCGCCGTGTGCGCAGCGATCGACTACGCGCTAGCTCACCAGCATTCGTAGTAGCTTTGAATTGGCTCCAACGTACGCGCCGTTCTTTCGAGTTTTAGGGGCTCTGCAGTTGCTTTTTGCTCGCAGCACAACCTATGAGTACCACCAAAATCGTAAAACAGATCGAGCTGACCTGTTCTGTCAGTCTTTAAGTACAGGAGCCGTCGAAGCGCCGGCCATGACTCTGGAGCTAACTCTATGCGAAGTGAAGAGACTTGCGAACAGACTTATTTCGGTAAATCCTAATCTGACCCAATATGCCGCTAGGGGCAATCACCTTAGAACCCTTGGAGCAGTACTCGATCGACCAGAAAAGGGACTTAGGAGTCCAGGCTGTTAATCAAGTGGTCGCTAAGGTCGATCGCTATCATCAGTCAGCGGACAAGTATAAGAAACTGCTTGCTGTTCTGGGTCTAAGTGAGACGGCTCTGCTGAAATACTCACGCCATCAATGATCATCATAAAGCAGGTGACCCTGAGCGCACCGCCAACTGTGCACACCCGGGATATCGGCACCTGAATCTAGTTCAGCAAAATTCGCGAAGTCGATCTGCCCGTAACTGTCATCACATTGATTGCAATAAACGCTGCATTGCACAGTCTGTACTAGAGCCTCTACATACGGATTGAGCACAAGCGCCATAAAACTGGGCAGACCAACTGGTTCTCTGCTTTCAACCTGTGCTCTGTCCAGCCAGATCTCCAACGCAGCCCGTCCCACACGCCACTGTGTGCTCTGCCGTTCGTCGAAACTGATATTCTCCAACAGCCAGGCTTTAAGCGCAGCTGTTTCAATAGAAACTCGACATAGAAATCCCGGATCACTCTCATCAGCCAGTGTGACCAGACCAGTACAGAGTGGAACCTTCGATAGATATGTGAGTACCTTGGAGTCAATATCGCTCGTTCGCTTGCGAGAACCGAACCGCAGGAGTGGCATTTGTGTGATGAACCTCAGAGAAGAGAGTTTGGGCAATTTGGGGAAATCGGCTTCCATAACCCAGCTTTCCCAAGAAGGAGTCTAATCAGTGCCAAGAGGCGCGTAAATCAAAATCGGCTTAATTCAGCACAATACTTTGTCTGTATTTTCTACCTATACTCAGCGGTATAGCCGGCTGAATTCAGCTGAGATCTTCGAGGTGTTCGTAATGACAGACGAAGCAAACCTTTTACTCACAATAGCCCCCTACGAATGGCACTCTCTGGGCACGGCCCTCTTTTGCGGCGCAATTATAGGACTGGAGCGCCAGTTGCGTGGAAAGCCAGTCGGCATCCGCACGGCGTCATTAATTGTTCTGGGCACCTATCTGTTTCTCGCCACATCCTTCCAGCTCGCGTCGCCTAATGTCGATCAATCTCGTGTGATTGGTCAGGTGATTACCGGTATCGGCTTTTTAGGAGCCGGTGTCATGATGTCGCGCGATGGCATGGTACACGGCGTCACGTCTGCGGCCTGTATCTGGATGCTTGCCTCGCTTGGTGTTGTGATAGCAACCGGACACGATGTGGTCGCGATGAAAATGGCTGTGCTGGTTGTTGTCATTCTGGTAGGTGTCGACTTACTAGAAGATCACACTGGCAGGCTAACCCGTGGTGTCCATGCACGGGTCAAAGGTCTCAGGGAGCGGCGTAAAAGTTGAGCCAACACCTCTCGCTCTCAACTGAACTTACCAGTATCGTGCATGACCTTAAATCAACCGGGCTGTCAGAGCAAAGAAGATGAAGTCTTGGGATATCTTTTGCCAAGTGGTCGACAATTATGGCGACATCGGCGTGACCTGGCGTCTAGCGCGGCAAATCGCAACCGAGTTGCACCAGCCCGTTCGACTATTCGTCGATGACCTCCACACCTTTCACCACATCTGCCCGCAAATTGATCCGCAGCGGAATTGTCAGCGGCTGTTAGGCGTGGATATTACGCACTGGCACCCAGATTCTACAATCGACCCATCTGATATCGTTATTGAGGCCTTTGGCTGCAATTTATCCGAGAGTATTATCTCAAGCATGCTAGCGCGGGCTCAGCCACCAATCTGGATTAATCTTGAGTACCTCAGTGCTGAACCCTGGATTGAGGAGTGCCACTTGCTCCCCTCTCCTCAACGCCATGGGCCGGCGAAATACTTCTTCTTTCCGGGATTTACCGCTCGCACAGGTGGGTTACTTCGGGAGAGAGATCTGCTGGCTGAGCGCGATAGATTTATAATTGAAGAGAAAGCGGAGTTTCTCACCAACCTGGGTGTGGAGCCCGCGCCTGGCTCTTCCCTCATATCACTGTTCACCTATGAGAACCCGCAGATCAGCTCTTGGCTCGATACTCTGGTAGCTGGGGAGGCGAGCATTCAACTCTTAGTCCCGCCAGGGCGTATTCAGGCAGACATTGAGCACTGGCTTGGGGAGGACAAACTAGTGCTTGGAGCCTGTTACTCAAGAGGCTCGGTTGTAATCCATCCTATCCCTTTCCTCTCCCAACGCGATTACGACCGCTTACTTTGGAGCTGCGATCTCAATTTTGTGCGTGGAGAGGACTCCTTCGTTCGCGCTCAGTGGGCCGGTAAACCCTTTTTATGGCATATCTACGAGCAGGATGATGAGGCGCATTTGCAAAAACTTTCGGCGTTTCTACAACTCTATCGACAACAACTCGACGCCGCCTCCGCAAAGGCAATGACTCAATTTTGGATAGACTGGAACAGGCGTCAAGATCTGTCCGAGGGGTGGACTCTGTTTACCCGACAACGGGACAGTCTAGAGTCCCATGCGCATGTCTGGTGTTCGAAATTGTCGATGCAAAAAAGTCTCGTTGAGTCTCTAGCAGAGTTCACACAAAACTGATAAAAACGCGCGGCAATTTTGCGACTTTTTTGCTCTGGAGAGCATCTTGAAAACAGCACAAGATATCAAAGTAAATAATGTGATTCTTATCGACGGCGCACCCTGGATTGTTCAGAGAGCCGAGTACACAAAATCGGGTCGCAACAGCGCGATCATGAAGATGAAATTGAAAAACCTGTTGAGCGGTTCTACCTCAGAAACGGTCTACAAGTTCGACGACAAAATGGAACAGGTGATCCTCGACCAGATCGATGTGACCTACTCCTACAAGGCTGACGATATGTACGTATTCGTTGACGAAGAGTACAACCAGTACGAACTGAGCGCTGAGGATATCGAGAGCGTCATGCCTTACATCGTAGATGGCATGACCGACGTTTGCAGTGCGGTATTCTTCGAAGGTAAGGTTATCTCCGTGGACCTTCCAACGACAATTGTTCGCCAGATCGACTACACCGAGGCGTCTGCTCGCGGTGATACCAGCGGCAAGGTGATGAAGCCAGCGCGACTGGCCAATGGAACCAACGTTAAGGTCGCGGACTTTTGTGAAATCGGCGATTGGATCGAAATCGATACACGCACCGGTGACTATAAGTCTCGCGCCAAGGCTCCCGCCTGACTTACCCCCTCGGTAGGCGTTTGAATGCACTCTGCTAGAGTCCTATCGGGTGGCAGTTATCAGGTGAATAGCCTGCCACTCGATCGTTTTCGCTCTAGCCTTCAGCGCTCGAGCTGAACTCTTCCTGCCTGATTCACATTTTAACAACGTCAGGCTGATGAACCAACTTCGTGGTGAGTTTTGCATGGAGGATTTGAAATCGGCTTCCACTGCTTAATGACAGCTGTATCTCTTTACGGTCAAACGCTTTAGCTCAACAGACGTCTCAGTAAGGCCATGAAAATCAAGTAGCTTTCCAGAACCTGGTGGAACATGAAATTATTTCTAATACAAATAGGTAATCTGGGTCTATTCTGACATATATAGGCTTGAGGCCGAGCCAGTGGCATATTGCCCAAAGGAGCGTGATTTTCGCCGCCTCTTGAATTCTCATGAGGGGTCTAACATGCATTATTGTCGCTCGACTCACACAAACAAATTCTTAGAAAGATTCGTTAAAACACTCATCATGCCTCTGGCTCTCACCACCTTCGTTTTTACCAGCGGAGCTCAGGGTGCCGAGTTAGGGCCCTCTGCTACAGACCAAATCATTGTGAAACTTGCTGAAAAAAGCAATGGTATGGCGGCCGCTCAGAATCTATCCAAACAGACTGGACAACCTCTGCGATTTCTCCGAAACACCAGAGACGGACGATATATATTTAGGTTACCAGAGCCTGCGCTAAACTCGGCGGCGACAAAACTTGCGAGCGCTATGATGAACTCTCCGTCTGTTTTGTACGCTGAAGCGGACCTAATGATGCAGCCGATTGTTGATTTCCCGAATGACCCCGGTAATACAAATCTTTGGGCATTAGAGCCTTTCAGCTCAAATGGTGCCGGTATTGATATCACCACTGCATGGGGAAAACTACCTGCACTAGATAATGAGTCCGGTGACTCACCAAATGAAGTAGTCGTCGCCGTACTAGATACTGGTATTACTGATCATCCAGATTTGAATGACAATATTCTTCCTGGCTACGACATGATCAGTAGCACTCGGGTATCTGTTGATGGTGATGGACGTGACAGTGATCCGTCAGATCCAGGTGATGCTGGACGCGGTCAAGATAGTTCATGGCATGGTACTCATGTCGCCGGCACCATCGCAGCTAGAACTAATAACAACACTGGAATTACAGGCGTTGGTGGTAATCATATCAAAGTTGTTCCGGTGCGTGTGCTTGGTAAAGGCGGCGGTTATACATCGGACATTGTCGACGGTATTTACTGGGCAGCTGGACTTGGACCAATCCACAACAACAATCCCGCAAACGTGATCAATATGAGCCTGGGCGGTAGTGCCAGCTGCGATCCAAACTCTTCGTATCAGGCTGCGATTAATGCAGCAATCGCAGCAAATGTAACCTTGGTCGTAGCAGCGGGTAACAGCAACGCTGACGCATCTGGGTTTATTCCTGCGAGTTGTACTGGTGTTATTACAGTGGCAGC
This sequence comes from Marinobacterium sp., assembly GCA_035458585.1. GTDB lineage: Bacteria > Pseudomonadota > Gammaproteobacteria > Pseudomonadales > Balneatricaceae > Marinobacterium_E. The sequence continues at coordinate 5,802 of DATHZN010000005.1, forward strand.
GACGGGCGATAACGGTGCACGTGCCTACTACTCCAACTATGGAGCAACGATTGAAGTCGCCGCGCCGGGCGGGGATATGCGCTCAGGACAGGGAATTCTTTCAACAATTAACCTTGGGAGCACAAGTCCAACAACGTCTGGGTATGCCTTTTACCAGGGCACGAGCATGGCTAGCCCGCACGCAGCAGCAGTTGCAGCTCTGCTTTATGCGAAGTTTCCAAGTATTACGCCAGAGGAGGTTAGATTTACCTTGCAAGGCACGGCAAACTCCGTTG
>DATHZN010000006.1:0-17500 GCA_035458585.1 Marinobacterium sp.
GTACGTGAGTCAGCGTTGTCGCTGATGACCCATGCGGGGCCTGAGATAGGTGTCGCCTCAACCAAAGCGTTCACCTCTCAATTAGTCGCACTGATGCTAACCACGATTGCTCTGGGCCGACGCAATGGACTAAGTGGAGAGGCTGAAGCTGAGATTGTCGCTCAGCTGCGTACTCTGCCTAATCTGACCAAAGAGGTGCTGGATCTCGACCTTGAAGTTCGTGCGATGTCAGCCGCCTTTGCCGAGAAGCATCACTCACTATTTCTTGGCCGTGGTGCGCTATATCCGATAGCGATGGAAGGGGCCCTCAAACTCAAAGAGATCTCATACATTCATGCTGAGGCCTATCCGGCAGGTGAGCTTAAGCATGGACCACTTGCCCTGGTTGATAAGGAGATGCCCGTTGTTACCGTTGCACCACGTAACGACATGCTGGATAAACTCAAGGCGAACCTGCAGGAGGTGAGGGCACGCGGTGGCGAGCTATTTGTCTTCGCTGGTGAACAGGCTCTTGAGACCCAAGAGGGGATGCACGTTATTCAGTTACCGGAAGTGCCGCGCTGGATTGAGCCATTGATCTACACTATCCCACTGCAGCTGCTCTCCTACCACGTGGCTGTTTTGAAGGGGACTGATGTTGACCAACCGCGTAACTTGGCTAAATCGGTGACCGTTGAGTAAAGGCCTGAGGAGGCGCGCTTGAATATTCGTGAGCTGCAAGAGTCGGATTACTCGGAATGGGCGCGTCTCTATACAGGCTACAAAGCCTTTTACGAGGTGCCAGTTCATGAACATGATTTGCGAACCGCTTTCCAATGGATCCTGGATGAGCACAATCCGCAGTATGGTTTTGTCGTAGAGGAAGAGGGGAGTCTGATCGCGCTGGCGCACTATCAGTTACACCCCAACCCACTGTCAGCCTCCTACAGGATGTATCTGAATGATCTTTTCGTCGATCCAGATCATCGGGAAAAGGGGTGTGCCAGCAGAGTTATTGAGACACTGGTGACAATTTGTCGCAATGAGGGGTTCGAGCGCCTACGTTGGGTGACCGCAGAAGACAACTATCGGGCTCGGTCGCTTTACGATAGGGTCGCGCAGAAGAGCAACTTCATTATTTATGACGCAAGTTAAGTGGACAGACAGTCAATTACGCTGAAGTGCGCCGTGAACGGCGCCGCAGCATGGTCAGTAGCCCACCCGCGACGATTAACGCCCCTCCGACCACAGTTTCTATGCTAGGCACCTCATTTAAGATGATCAGTGCCGCCAGAGTTGCAAACAGCAAAAGCGTGTAGTTGAACGGCTGTAAACTAGCCGCATCGGCAAACTCCATCGCGCGGATAAATAGTAGTTGTGAGCTAATGTTCATCAAGCTCACCAGGGCCAGTAACCCCCACTGACTCATTGAAGGGTTCTGCCAGGTCGCGACGCCGAAGGGCAGTGCGATGAGAAAGCCAACAACACCCATATAAAGAAGGTGGGTCCTCAGCTTATCCCGTGCACTTAGATATTTACTTGCAATAGCGTAACTGGCCAGCGCGGTTGCACCTGCTAATGGGTAGAGCAGATCTGTGTCAAAACTCGTTGCACCGGGACGCACGATAAATAGCGTTCCGGCGAATCCCAGCAAAACCGCTAGCAGATGGCTGGGTCTAAAGGACTCTTTGAGTATGAGCCAAGCCATGACAAGCGCAATGAGGGGAAACAACGCCACAATTGAATGAGCTTTAGCAATCGGCATCAGCACAAACGAGAAGTTAATCAGCGCGATTTCAAGCATTGAGAGTGAAGCACGACCTATCTGCATCTTGGGCGCGCTTGAGCGCAGTGCGCGGAGAGAGCCGGCAAGGCCGCCAGCCAGCAGTATCGCGAACAGCGCAAAACTGAAGTAGCGCACGCTGAGCAACTGCCCCAGGGGCAGCCCGCCGGTCAACAGTATCTTGGTTATGATGTCTTGTATGGCGAACGAGAGCATGGAGCCCATGCATAACAGGATGCCGAGAGTGGTACGCTGCATTAATAAGTCGAGTCCGGGAAGGGTTTGCGCTCTGTTAAGTCACAGGGTTATAGCAAACCCCTCCGGATATGTCTGCAGAAAATATTAGTGGTTATGCGCTACCGCCAGGGCTACATCAGCACTGCTCCATCAAGAGTGCCGCGTTACCGCCAGATGCAGTGGTATCCTCACAGATGTGCTGCTCGCGGAAGTGACGTACCGACTCAGCCTTATCGCTCAGTAACGGCAGAATAGCACCCTCCTGCTGCGCCAGAAGTTTGCGTAACTCCCGAGCAAAATCAACACTGGAACTCAGGCTGATACCCGCTTTGCCCTCAAGCTCAGCCAGGAGTTCTGGCGAAGCCTCTCCCTGTACGTGCAGCAGAGGCAAGTCCGATGATACTGGGTTTTCTGGGCCCTGCGAACATACAACCAGTGTTGGATTGCCAGCTTTTGCGGCTGCAACGGCCTGAGACCAGCAGTTGGTATCACCGGCAACGACCCAGTAACCACGTGCGGCACGGTAGAGTTCATTCTTCTCGCCGGTAACTCCGGGGCATTCAAGCTCAAGCGATGGAGCAGCTGGCACGAAGCGCTGTTTCAGTTCGCTCCATGCCTGCATGACTGAATCTGTATTCGGAGTCCCAACGGGTCTCCAGTCACTGACTGCCGACTCGGGTTTGAGCAGGTTACCTAGGTAGTGTGGACCACCCGCTTTAGGCCCGGTACCCGAGAGTCCCTCACCACCGAATGGCTGAGAACCAACGATCGCACCAATCTGGTTGCGGTTGATGTAGCAGTTACCAACGCGCAGAGCATTACTTAACGCCTGTGTTCGGCTCTGAATGCGCGAGTGCACGGCAAACGTTAGCCCATAACCTCGTGCGTTGATTGCGTCGACGACTTGGTCAAGCTGGTCTGCTTCATAAGGCGCAATATGCAGAATTGGTCCAAACCGCTCGAAATCAAGGTCGTCAATGCCGCTCACCTTGAGCAGTGTCGGCACAACAAAATGGCCTGCTGTCGTATCTGCAGGTGTCTGGTAAAGAACGCGATCCTTGTGCTCGTCTATATAAGCGTTTAATGCTTTAGCGGAACGCTCATCGATCACAGGACCCAGATCGGTCTCCAATTTTGATGGATCGCCGACGGTGAGAAGTGCCATAGCCCCCTGAATCATCTCAACGATCTGTGGGTAAGCCTCCGCCTGGACATAGAGCATGCGCAACGCAGAGCAACGTTGGCCGGCGCTTTGAAACGCAGAGGCAACGACCGCCTTGACCACCTGCTCAGGTAACGCAGTCGCGTCCGCGATCATCGCGTTCAATCCCCCGGTCTCTGCCACGAGCAGCGTGTCCGGCGCAGCGTTCTGTGCTAGTGCACGCTCAATATGTTTAGCGGTTGCGGTAGAGCCGGTGAATATCACAGCATTCACCTCAGGGTGAGATACCAAAGCCTGGCCCTGTTCTGCGCCAGTTCCGAGTATCAGCTGTACCAGAGGTTGTGGAATACCTGCCTCGTGCCAGAGCGCAATTGCTTTACGTGCAACCAGACTGGTCTGCTCAGCCGGCTTTGCAAGCACCGCATTGCCGGCCCCTACAGCCGCAGCAATTTGTCCGGTAAAGATCGCCAGCGGGAAGTTCCAAGGAGAGATACAGACAGCAACACCTCGCGCTTCGCAGTTTGCTGCCAGCTCATCTGTCTGGTCAGCGTAGTAGCGAAGAAAATCAACCGCTTCGCGGATCTCGTTAATGGCATCGGCCAGTGTTTTGCCCGCTTCGCGCGCAAGCAGTGACAGAAGTTCAGGCGTATCGCGTTCGTAAAGATCGGCAATCACACGTAGCAGCGCGCCACGGTCGCTGCGTTGTTGCCATTGTGACTGTGCGTCGCGCGCGCATTGGAAGGCGCTCTCGATCTTAGATATATCAAAGTTGTTATAGCGGCCGACCAGTTCGCCAGAGTAGGGTGTCAGGACCTCAACATCTCCCGATGCTCCCCAAATATGATCATTAAAGAGTGACCGGCTTACCAGTAGTGCGTCGACTTCACAACGCTCCCCCAGATCGAATCCGCGAGAGTTCTTACGAACTGCGAATATCTCGCTGCCTTTGGTTACAGCATTTGCCTGCATTGGCTTTTGTAACGGGCTCTGCACAACCTTAGCTGCAGGGATATTTTCATCTGCCAACTGACTAACAAAGGATGAGTTCGCGCCATTCTCCAGCAGGCGGCGCACCAAGTACGCGAGCAGATCCTTATGGGTGCCGACAGGGGCATAGATTCGGCATCCGGTTTTGTGGGAGTCGAGAAGCTGTTGATGCAGTGCCTCGCCCATCCCGTGCAGACGTTGCATCTCAAAACGTATACCGGCCATCTTGGCCCAATTGAGCACACAAGCCGCTGTTTGTGCATTATGCGTCGCAAATTGAGGATAAATGCGATCACCATAGCGAATCAGTTTGCGCGCGCAGGCGAGGTAGCTGATATCCGTATGGTGTTTGGCGGTGAACACCGGGAACTGATCGAGGCCCTGCTCCTGTGCGAGTTTAATCTCGGTATCCCAGTAAGCACCTTTTACCAGACGCACCATGAGTTTGCGGTCGCTGGCTTCGGCCCAGCGGTACAGCTGATCAATCACGCTGTAGGCCTTTCGGTTATAAGCTTGTACGACAATGCCCAAACCTTCCCAGCCACGTAACTCTGGTGCTTCAATCAAATTTCGAATGATATCGAGTGAGATCTCCAGTCGTGCACACTCTTCTGCATCTATGTTCAGACCGATGTTATGTTGTTTTGCTAAAACACAGAGGCTTAACATGCGCTCGCTAAGTTGTAAAACGGCATTCGCCTCGTTAAAGAGTTCGTAGCGAGGGTGCAGGGCCGATAACTTCACAGAGATGCCAGGATTTTTCTCAATCGCTTCTGATTTTGCCTGTGCAATTAGTGCAAGCAGAGCCTGCTTGTAGGATTCATAATAGCGATCAGCATCGGCCTGAGTGTATGCCGCTTCACCGAGCATATCGTAGGAGAAGGTGTATCCCTGCGCTTCCAGTTTTTGAGCTCGGCTCTGTGCTCCGCTAATAGTTTCGCCCAGAACGAACGCGCGGCCCATTAGACGCATGCCAGCACCCACGCCGATGCGCATCGCAGTCAGAATTGCCTTTCGGATCGGCTTAATGTTGAGAGCAGCGCTACTCAGTTGTAGTCCTGCACTGGCTGCGTGGACGAGTAGTCCCGGTTTTTCGCTTTTTGGCTTCCAGTTGCGGTGTGCCAATTTGTCCATAATCAACGCGTTTGCAGTGCTTGTGTCGGGCACGCGCTGGTAGGCCTCCGCAAGCGTCATCAATGAGAGACCCTCAGTGGTATCCAGAGGGTAGGCGCGCAAAAACTGCTCAAGGATGGATGCGCGGTAGTTGGACCGGATGTCACTGACCAGTGTTACCGCCTGCTGCTGCAGATCGGTAGAGATAGATGCGTGCAACTGCTCAGCTTCAATTAATTGAACCAACTGGTCCAGCTCAGCGTGGTCGTTGGCCGGTATCTGTATATGCTTGCTCTGCGCGTTCATGGTTAGATCCTCGTATTGATGTCGCAAGTATAGGATCTTCGCTGCTATAAAAAGGACTAATTATTGTTTATTATGACGACAATATGACTTAATTAAGTGTATTGTTAAGTTTATAAATTAATTAAAAATAATAAATGTGGTGAATATGTCTAAATCAGATCTGGATTCCTACGACCGTGCGATTCTCAAGACGCTCGAGCGAAATGGGCGAATAACGGTAACGGAATTGGCTGATAGAGTTGGGCTGTCTAAAACCCCCTGTCAGATACGCATGAAACGGCTAGAGTCGCGCGGCTACATTAGGGGCTATGCGGCGATCATGGACTATGGTTTGTTAGATACGAACCATATCGCTTTTGTGCAGGTTAAGCTGAGCGATACGCGCGCGGTAGCCCTGCAAGCATTTTACCGTGCTGTCGCTGAAGTGTCAGAGATCGAGGAGTGCCACATGATGGCGGCAGATTTTGATTACATTCTAAAGGTTCGGACGAAGGACATTGCCAGCTATCGCACGGTGTTAGGAGAGACGATCTCTGAACTGCCGTACGTTGCGAGCACGTCAACTTTTGTTTGCATGGAAGCTGTCAAAGAGCATGGGCAGCTCTTTGACTAGCAGAGGAGCTGCTTGCTGAATAGTTTTACCTAAAAAAGTGTTTTATGTAGTCTTATTGTAATGTTTATGAAATTTATTTAAATAAGATGCCTAAATTTAAAGGCTATTTAGGTGAATTGCATACTGTGAGTCTGTGTAAAATAGCAATGCCTGTACAGACTGATCAGGTTGCGGTTGCAATCGGTTTCACAGAGTGGAGCGTATGAGTGGCTTAGTGCTGCTTAATGAGTTGTTACCTGATCTAAAGATCGGTACCCTTGTGCAGATGTGAGTCTGGTCTGGCCAGCCGAAGCTGGTTTGCGAGGCCCCTCATGTTATGCAGTGCAAAATGATTTCGAATCGTACGAATTATTAGGAGAAAACGATGAAGAAACTGGCTCTCGCCCTCGCCGTATCATCAATGGTGTCAGGTGCAGCTATCGCTGGCGGTCACTCTAAAGATGTTAAGCTTGGGATCGCTTTAGGTTTCACTGGTCCGGCTGAATCTCTCGCTGCCGATATGGCTGCTGGCGCTGAAATGGCAATCGAGGAGGTCTCGAACTCTGGTATGCTACTCGGTGGCGCCAAGGTGAGCGTTGCACGCGCAGACTCTACCTGTGTCGATGCAGCAGCCGCTGCGGCTGCAGCTGAGCGACTGATCTCTGCTGAGAAAGTAGACTCAATCATTGGCGCACTCTGCTCAGGTGCCACTATTTCAATTCTGCAGAACGTAGCGATGCCACAGGGCGTAGTACTGTTCTCGCCATCAGCGACCTCTCCAGCGCTGTCAACACTGGAAGATAACGGTTACTTCTTCCGTGCATCTCCATCTGATGCTCGTCAGGGTCAGGTAATTGCTGAGATGTTGGTTGAAAAAGGCTACAAGTCTATCGCGATGACCTACACCAACAATGACTACGGTAAGGGACTGGCTGACAGCATCGAGTCAAACTACACCGCAGCGGGTGGTAAAGTGACTATCAACGCTCCGCACGAAGACGGCAAGGGTGATTACGGCGCCGAAGTGGGTGCATTGGCTCAGGCTGGTGGTGATATCTTGGTTGTAGCGGGCTACCTTGATCAGGGTGGTAAGGGAATCATCCAGTCGTCACTGGACGCAGGTGCTTTCGATCACTTCTTCCTGCCAGACGCTATGATCGGCGAAAGTCTGACATCAGCGATTGGTCCTGACCTGAACGGTTCAATCGGCACTGTTCCAGGCACAGACAGCCCAGGGTCGGCCTCTTACGTTGATATGTTTACAGCTAAGATGGGAGCTGCTCCAGGACCATACTCTGATTACTCATACGACGCAGCAGCCATGACACTGTTGGCAATGCAGGCAGCAGGTTCAAAAGACTCGAAAGTATTTAAAGATCACGTGTTCCACATCGCCAATGCTCCGGGTGAGAAAATTTACCCAGGGGAACTGGCTAAAGGTCTGGAAATACTGGCAGCTGGTGGTGACATTGACTACGTTGGCGCCACTGCAGTTGAGCTGATCGGCGGCGGTGAGTCAGCCGGTAGCTACCGTGAGATTCTGGTCAAAGACCAGCAGAACACGACTGTTCAGTACCGCTAAGGTATAGACCCAACAAAGGCTCGGAATTCGCAAGGGTTCCGGGCCCTTTTTACATCTGAGCATTATGATAGTTGTAGAGAATCTGCATAAGCGTTTTGGTGGTGTTCACGCCGTTAATGACGCATCCCTGCATATAAAAACGGGATCCATAACCGGCTTGATCGGTCCTAACGGTGCGGGTAAAACCACGCTGTTTAACTGTATCGCTGGTCACTATAAACCGACCTCCGGGCGTGTCTTGCTTGATGGTGAAGACATTACTGGGCTAGAACCGCATCAGTTGTTCGAAAAGGGCGTTTTGCGCACCTTTCAGCTGGCGCATGAGTTCTCCTCCCTCACGGTTCGCGAGAATTTGATGATGGTGCCGGGTGATCAGGCTGGCGAGAGTCTGATGAACGTCTGGTTCCGCAAAGATCGTGTTCGCGCGGATGAGCAGCGAGTTCGTGACAAAGCCGATGAGGTGATCGACTTCCTCGAGATTGGCCACGTGGCAGATGAGTTGGCGGGAAATCTATCGGGCGGGCAGAAAAAATTGCTGGAGCTCGGGCGCACTATGATGGTCGAGCCCAAAATTATCTTCCTCGACGAGGTGGGTGCGGGTGTAAACCGTACGCTGCTTTATAAGATTGGTGACGCTATCCTCAAATTGAACGAGGAGCGCGGGTATACCTTCTGCCTAATCGAACACGACATGGACTTTATCGCTCGTCTTTGTGACCCGGTTATCTGTATGGCCGAAGGCACAGTCCTGGCCGAGGGTACAGTCGATGAAGTTAAGAACAATGAACAGGTTATTGAGGCCTACCTCGGTACCGGTCTTAAACACAAACGGTAGTCGTTTATGAGTTTCTTAATTGGTGAAAATATGACAGGTGGCTACGGCTCGGCTGACATATTGCACAACTGCACCATCGGTGTGGAGAAGGGCGAGATCGCAGTGATCGTTGGCCCCAATGGCGCGGGAAAATCGACGGCAATGAAAGCAACCTTTGGGATGCTTAACTTGCGCGAGGGTCACGTAAAATTTAACGGTGAAGATATTACTCACCTGAAGCCTGAAGAGCGTGTACTGAAGGGCATGGGCTTTGTTCCCCAAACGCACAACGTATTCACCTCAATGAGTGTTGAGGAGAATCTGGAGATGGGTGCATTTATTCGTACCGACGATATCTCTGACTCTATCGCTCAGGTCTATGATCTATTTCCGATTCTTAAAGAGAAGCGCAAACAGCCGGCAGGTCAGCTCTCTGGTGGACAACGTCAGCAGGTAGCTGTGGGTCGCGCCCTGATGACCCATCCTCAGGTACTGTTATTGGACGAACCGACTGCTGGTGTATCTCCAATCGTGATGGATGAACTGTTTGACCGAATCATTGAGATCGCTCGCATGGGTGTTGCCATTCTGATGGTTGAACAGAACGCGAAACAGGCGCTGGAGATAGCCGATAAAGGCTATGTCCTGGTACAGGGCGCTAACCGATTCACAGACACAGGAGAGGCGCTACTCGCCAACCCTGATGTTCGACGCTCTTTCCTTGGAGGTTAGGCGATGACTGATATTATCAATGCGCTGGTCGTTCTCGCTAACTTCCTGCTGATACCGGCGCTGACTTACGGCAGTCAACTGGCGCTCGGTGCGCTGGGTGTTACCCTGGTCTACGGGGTGTTGCGCTTCTCTAACTTTGCTCATGGTGAAACCATGGCCTTTGGTACGATGATCACTATCTTTGGTACCTGGGCCTTGCAGTCCATGGGTGTGAGCGCTGGGCCTTTACCCACGGCTCTGCTGGCTCTGCCTCTGGGTATTGTCGGTGCGGTGATCCTGTCATTGCTGTTGGACAAGACAGTATACAAATACCACCGCCAGCGTAAGGCGAGTCCAGTGACTTTCCTCATCGTGTCTATCGGCCTTATGTTTTTCATCGGCGGTTTGGTGCGCTTTATAATTGGCCCCGGTGATCAGATCTTCTTCGACGGTACTCGCTTTATCTTCTCGGCTCGCGACTTTAAGAACGCCACAGGTCTGGAGGAGGGTTTGGCTCTCAAGATGACTCAGGCAGTCACCGTTATTACAGCGATAATTGTTGTGGCCGCTATGTTCTGGTTCCTCAATAAGACGAGAACGGGCAAGTCTATGCGTGCTTTCTCGGACAATGAAAATCTGGCGCTGCTCTCGGGTATCAATCCTGATCGCGTAGTCTTGATTACCTGGATCCTCGTCGGTGCGCTGGCCACCATAGCCGGCACGCTCTATGGTCTAGATAAGAGCTTTAAGCCTTTCTCTTACATGCAGCTTCTGCTGCCGATCTTTGCCTCAGCAATCGTCGGCGGTGTGGGTAATCCACTGGGTGCTATCGCGGGTGGCTATGTGATTGCGTTCTCCGAGATCGCTGTGACCTTCGCGTATAAAAAGGTGGTTGGCTACATCGGCCCGTTCGAGCCCGAGTCGTTGGTGCAACTGCTGGGAACCGACTACAAGATTGCGGTGTCGTTTATCATTCTGGTTATCGTGCTGATCGTGCGCCCAACCGGTATCTTTAGCGGGAAGACGTTGTGATGAACCAAACATTTTTTGAACAATATCGTGTGCCCGTGCTCTACACGGGTATGGCGCTACTGCTGGTTCTGGTGGGTGTGGGCCAGGGTTGGTCCGTAGCTCTCTCCATTCTGAACCTCTGTCTGATTAGTGCGATTATGGCACTCGGCGTGAATATGCAGTGGGGTTACGCTGGTCTGTTTAACGTCGGCGTGATGGGGTTTGCAGCGCTCGGTGGTTTGGCCGCTGTTATTGTCTCTATGCCGCCTATCGAGGAAGCGCAGGCAGCAGGCGGCTCAGGTATTCTGCTGGGGCTGCTAATCCTGTTGGCAACCGTATTCGCATCGATTTTCGTGTGGAAGCAGTTTGGCAAGAATAAAAAACTCGCTTACTGGCTAATATTCGCTGTGATTGCGGTTGGATACACTCTTGGCCGAATTTTCTTTCTGCCCGCTGTTGAGGCGATTGAAGCGGTTGATCCTTCTGTCTCAGGTTACCTCGGTGGTCTTGGTCTACCGATTGTGTTGGCCTGGCCGGTCGGTGGGTTGTTCGCTGCGGGTGCGGCATTTGTGATTGGTAAAGTCGCCTTAGGTCTGCGTTCTGACTATCTTGCGATTGCCACGCTTGGTATCTCAGAGATCGTTCTCTACTTTATTAAGAATGAGGAGTGGCTGACCCGCGGTGTAAAAAACGTCAACGGTCTGCCGCGCCCGGTTCCATACGAAGTGGATCTGCAGCAAGCCGAATGGTTCCAGAAACTGGCTGCTGATTGGGGCATCTCGGTGACAGAGGCGTCGTCTCTGTTCGTTAAGCTCTGCTACGCGGGTCTGTTTATTGCCGTCATTGCTGTCCTGATGTACCTCTCTGAGACCGCGTTGAAGTCGCCTTGGGGACGTATGATGCGAGCAATTCGCGATAACGAAACGGCATCGGCGGCAATGGGTAAAAACGTTGTGAAACGACATCTGGCGATCTTTGTTATCGGTTCAGCCGTTATAGGCCTTGCGGGTGCTATGCTTACGACGCTTGATGGGCAGTTTACACCTGTGGGTTACCAACCGCTGCGGTTCACCTTTCTGATCTGGGTTATGGTGATTATTGGTGGTTCGGGTAACAATTGGGGCGCTCTCCTGGGTGGCTTCTTTATTTGGTTCTTCTGGATTGAGGCTGAACCCATTGGTTTGTGGCTGATTGATACTCTGACATCGTTTATGGCGGATGATCACTGGTTGCGCACACACCTGATGGATAGTGCTGCTCACATGCGTTTGATGACCGTGGGTATAGTTCTACTGGTCGCATTGCGTTACTTCCCTGAAGGTCTGATCCCTGAGCGTACTGCGCGAAAGGTGTAGCCCTTTGTATCCAGTAAAAGAGCAGCTTTGGCTGCTCTTTTTGTTTTGATTGAGTAATAGGTGCGTTGACGTAAAGTTCGGATTTATATTAAAAATGGCGCAATTTTACTTTTTTTAGCCGCTTGGTTATGCCTATAATGCGACATCAGTTCAATTCCCGACATGGCCATTATGTCTCATCAGACCCCTCAGGTACGTACAGAACACTTCGGCTTCTTTCTGATGCCGGGCTTCTCGATCATCTCCTTTGCTGCAACGATAGATCCGTTAAGACTGGCCAACCAACTCAGTGGTCAGACGCTCTACGAGTGGCATTTTTATGGTCCGAGTGACCAGACGGTTACATGTAGCACCGGTATTCAGTTTACCCCCACGCGTATGATGCGAGATACCGATCAGGTAGATCGTATGTTTGTTGTTGGTGGGATCGGTGCTAATCAAGTTGCGGAGGAGAGTCTTTGCAGTTGGCTGCGTAATCTGGTTCGTGATGGTATCAGCATTGGAGCGACCTCCACGGGTAGCCTGCTGCTGGCCCAAGCTGGCATTTTGGAGGGTAAGACCTGTACGGTGCACTGGGAGGAGCGAGAGCGACTGACACGGGCGTTTCCGAATCTCAATGTCAGCGAAGAGCTGTATGAAATTGACGGCAATTTGCTCACCTGTTCCGGCGGTCTATCAGGGCTGGATATGATCCTGCAGTTAATCACTCTACGCCACGGTGAGTCTCTGGCGCACCAGGTTGCTGAACAGTGTATCCACCCCAATATTCGACCTGCGCACGATAAGCAACGAATGAAACTGCAGCTGCGTCAACATGGTAGCCATCCACGCCTGACTCAGGCTCTGGAGTTGATGCGTGAGCGTCTTGATGATGTGCTCACTTGTGATCAGATATGTGAGAAGATTGGATTGTCTACTCGCCAGTTGGAGCGACTGTTCCGTCAGCATCTAAATACCTCACCAACAGCTTATTACATGAGCTTGAGATTGGAGAATGCTCGGCAGCAGTTAAAGAACACATCGCTTCCGATTCAGGCGATCGCCCGAGGGGCTGGGTTTAGCTCGACCTCTTACTTTTCCCGCTGCTACCGTAAACAGTTCGGTGTGACCCCCCGCGAAGCACGCACAGGTGTACATCGCATCATCGAGTTGGGTGAGCGCGATTGATAGACGCACACTCAATAATTTGATGATTGGGCAAGCTTCTTTTAAGGCCCTACAAGGTGACCTCTGAGTGCTACTCCTCTTCGTCGTCGAACCAGCACTCGTTATCGAAATAGGTGGAGAGTTCGAGCTCTTCGCGGTGCTGCTCAATGGCTCGCCGCGCGTGTAGCAGACGCTGTGAATGCGTCTTTTTCGCCTCTAGAGACTTCTCCTCTTCGAATCCCACAACTGCGTCAAAAATCTCAGTTTTGATAGGATCCAGGTCCTCTTCCTTTCGAATCAGCATAGAAAGTTCCTCTCTCTGACTGCGTGTCGTCTTTGTTGTTTTTTATTCGACCGTAGCTTTACTGTTCTCTTATTTTTACTGCACCTTTAGGCTGATTGCAAACTAGTCGTCTGAAAATTCGCCACGGCGCATTAGCATGCGCTTGTCTGTCTGTCGAAGGTTACGAAGGCTACGTTTAATTGTTTTCAAATGGTCCACAAGCTTCGGCCCGCGGCGCATTGCAACGCCAACAGCGAGGACATCGATAACGACAAGATGGACAACGCGCGAGGACATCAGAGTACTTAGATCCTTGTCCTCCTCAACATCGACGTGAATGGGGATGGTGGCCAGTTCGGCTAATGGCGTATCCCTTGGACAGATTGTGATGACTGTGGCGCCAGTATCACGAACTAGTTTCACTGTATGGAGCAGATCTTTGGTGCGTCCTGTTTGTGATATCGCTACAACTACATCACCTTCGCCGAGTGTCACAGCGGATATAGTTTGCATGTGCGGATCCGAGCAGGCTGCAGAGGCAATCATCAAACGGTAAAACTTATGCTGGGCATCGGCGCAGACGGGAGCTGATGCGCCAAATCCATAGAACTCGACCCGCTGCGCCTTAGATAGGGTGGTGATGGCCTCTTCCAGTGCTCTATCGTCAAGCTGCTCTCTGGTATTCATGAGATTTCCGATCATTGAATCGAAAATCTTCTGTTTAAACTCCAATAAGGTATCTTTGCGGTTCATTGAGAACTGCTCAAAGGCATTGTTACTTGCCAGTGCTTGTGCCAATGTTAGCTTGAAGTCCTGGAAGCCGTCGTAGTTCAGTGCACGGCAGAATCGAACGACTGTGGGTTCGCTGACGCTCGCTTCTGATGCCAGATCGACGATACGCATATGAATGACATCATTGGGTTGTGCCATTACAAAGTCAGCAACCTTCTGTTCGGATTTCCGCAGTTTTGGGCGTGTATCTGCGATTAACTTCAGCACATTAGATGCGTTCACATCGGATCCTTCTATAATTGAGAGCTAAAGGCATTATAGTCCCGCTGAGTGGAAGGCTTTCAACCTTTGGGTAATTAGTGAGAGGTTGATATTAGCGTTTGCGCAGCGCATTGCTATCGTGGACTTTTACCTAGTATCACCAGTATCCTTACGCGCTTGCGCTATCAGGGCAATACAACTTTTTGTGTGTTTTTATGTCGTTCAAGCTATCTATTACAGTTCTTTTCTCACTTTTTGCCAGTATTACGCTGGCGGCGAATCCTGACCCGGCAAAGCTGGATCTGGCGTCGGTGTCAGTTATGATAAAGGATCTCGACTCGGGTGAAGTGCTTTACCAGCGTAATGCGGAACAGGTTCAACCGATCGCCTCGATTACTAAATTGATGACCGCGCTAGTCGCATTGGACGCCGGATTACCCTTAAAGGAGCGGATCCCAGTCAGTGTTGAGGATGTGCCAATTATGCATAATGTGCACTCCCGAATTCGTATCGGATCACAGATACCGCGGGGAGATGCGCTGCATATCGCCTTGATGGCCTCAGAGAATCGCGCGGCAGCGACGCTCGGACACTCCTACCCCGGAGGCATGACCGCCTTTATTGACAATATGAACCTGACGGCAAAGGGGCTGAGTATGGAGAATACCCGCTTTGTTGAACCCACAGGCCTATCGTCCGAAAATGTTTCCACCGCCGCCGATCTGATGCGACTTCTCGAGGTGGCTGATCTTTATCCGGCTATCGCCAAATCAACAGCTTCACCGAAGAGAGACGTAATCTTCAGTAAGCCTCGTTATGTTCTTGCCTTTTTTAACACCAATACGCTGGTCAATAAAAAAAGCTGGAACGTCCAGTTGAGTAAGACGGGCTATACCGATGATGCGGGTCGCTGTTTGGTGATGAGCGCAAGGATAGGCGGTCGTAACATTGGTATGGTGCTACTGGACTCCTACGGTAAGCGAACTCACTTGGCTGATGCTCAACGAGTCAAACGGTGGTTGGAGACGGGATCATCGGGTGCTGTGCCAAAAGGTGCTGCTAACTACCGCGACGCCAAATTGAGGGCACTTGCCAAGCGTTAACCCTTTACCTATACCTTAGGGTGTAATTATTCTTCAAAGGGGAGAAGTGTGAACCCCATCGAAACAAAAGAGTTTCTCTGTCCCTGGTGTGGTGGGCAGATAAGTCTGGCGATTGATACCACGTATAACGATCAAGAGTATATTGAGGAGTGCCAGCGGTGTTGCTCTCCGATTCAGGTGCGTGTCCTTGTGCCGGAAATGGAAGAGCCTCAGGTAGAGTTGAGCCGGGACAATGAATAGTCCTGCCGTTATACTGACGGCCCGACTCACGACTCAACCTGAAGACTCATGGCTTACCGAATTATTCCCGTCACCCCATTTGCGCAAAATTGTACCCTCATCTGGTGCCCCCAGACCTATGAAGCTGCGGTTGTAGACCCGGGCGGTGATATTGAGCTGATCCGAGAAGCAGTTGAGGAAGAGGGCGTTGTCGTTAAACAGATTTTGCTGACTCATGGTCACATTGATCATGCAGGAGCCTCTGCAACACTCGCTAAGCTTTTAAATGTGCCGATCATCGGACCGCATAAGGCGGATCAATTCTGGCTCGATGGTTTAGATCAGCAGAGTGTAATGTTTGGGTTTGCTAAAGTCGAAGGATTCGTCCCCGATCGGTGGTTAGACGATGGAGCGCAGGTTCAAGTGGGTAATTTGACACTCGATGTGTTGCATTGTCCCGGTCATACACCAGGGCATTTGGTGTTCGTAGA
The DNA here is from genome assembly GCA_035458585.1 of Marinobacterium sp. GTDB lineage: Bacteria > Pseudomonadota > Gammaproteobacteria > Pseudomonadales > Balneatricaceae > Marinobacterium_E. Next base: position 15,868 of record DATHZN010000006.1, read on the forward strand.
CAGGGTAAACAGGATGGCACAGGTGGGGGATGTACTCTTTCAGGGCTCTATCGGGCGTACCGACTTTCCTCAGGGTGATCACCAGGCGCTGATCGACTCCATCAAAAATAAGCTATTCCCTTTGGGAGACGAGATTACCTTTGTTCCCGGACACGGCCCCGAGTCGACCTTTGGTCATGAGCGTCGTACTAACCCTTTTGTCTCTGACCGCCGGGGTTAACGGCCGAGCTCCTCAACCAGCTCTAGAGCGCTGCGCGGGAGTGGCTTGCGTGAATTGACAATCTGTCCAAGAGGCGTGGATTTAATGGCGTTTTGCTCCACGCCGATCAAGCAGTTTGTCGCGCCACTCAGTAGATAGTGAATCGCGGCATTACCCAGTGCGGCTGCCAGAGAGCGATCGTGTGCAGTGGGTGCACCCCCGCGCTGTATGTGCCCCAGTACGCAGATTCGCGGATCCTCTCCGCGTGCCTTAAGCTCATCTACCAGTTTTTGCATCAGCTTGGGTTGAGCAGACCCCTCAGCTAAGACAACCATGCCGTTGGCGGGTAGACCGGAGCGTAAGTTAAGTGAGAGCTGCTCCGCAATTTGCGCAATATCAACCTTATGTTCAGGCACGATAAGCATCTCAGCGCCGATGGCAAGAGCCACCTCAGCTGCGACAAATCCGGAATTGGTTCCGGCTACCTCAACGAGGAAAAGACGTTGATGAGAGAAAGCAGTGTCCTGCAACTTATCGATAGCCTCAACGGCAGTGTTTACTGCTGTATCGAAGCCGATACTGTCTTCGCAGCCCGCGATGTCGTTTTCAATCGTACCCGGAATTCCAATAACCCGAATATCTGTCTCTTGAGACAGCAGGTAGGCGCCCTGCAGGGAGCCTGCGCCACCAATCACGATTAACGCGTCTATCTGATGATCTTTAAGTACGTTAGCGCAGAGCTGACGAATTTCAGACAGGTAAAAATCTCTGCAACTACCGCAGCGCAGTATAGTGCCGCCTCCCTGTATGATCCGGCTAACGCTGAGGCTATCAAGTAGAGAAAAATCCTGTTGTAGCAGCCCTGCGAATCCCCGATGTACACCAATAACCTCGATACTGCATTTTGCCGCCGTTCGAACCACTGCTCTTATCGCGGAGTTCATCCCCGGTGTCTCTCCACCACTGGTCAAAATTGCGATACGTGAGATTGAAGTGCTCTTAGTCGTGTCGGGGCGATGATGCATATATGGTTTTCCTTATCTAAGAGGGTTTATTAACTTGAATACCTCAATCTGTCGAGTCGATTGATTACGGTTTGATCAGTAAAGAGAGAAAATTGATAAAAAGTGAAAAAAAGTGTTTTTTGCCGTTGACGCGCGACTTAGGATCTCTATAATTCGCCCCCACATTGAGACGCACAAATCAGTGCGCTCAACGCCCAAAGTGGCAACGCTCTTTAACAAATAGATCAAGTAATGCGTGTGGGCGCTTGTTAGGGTTAGGCAACAAAGCTTAATCAAGACAAGCAACCTATATGTGAATTCATTTAGCGTAAGTTTTTCTTGAGCAGATTTAGATAGTTTTCTCTGGTCTTTTGATTAGAAAGATTATCGAACTTTTTTAACTGAAGAGTTTGATCATGGCTCAGATTGA
>DATHZN010000007.1:0-3680 GCA_035458585.1 Marinobacterium sp.
TCAGTTTTGTCTGGGGTCCGGGGCAGAAGACGCCAGTTCACGACCATACTGTTTGGGGACTGATCGGTATGCTGCGTGGCGGCGAGATCGAGAGAGCCTACAATCTGAGCGATGACGGATTAGTAGCGGGTGAGCAACAGAACCTTGCACCGGGCGATGTCGGCAAGGTCTCCTCCATCATTGGTGACATACATCAGGTAGCCAATGCATACGACGACCAGGTATCGATTAGCATTCATGTCTATGGAGCTGATATCGGTAAAGTTAAGCGCCATGTCTACACAGCTGAGGGTGCAACCAAGGAGTTTATCTCCAGTTACACCAACAGCGAAGCTCCCGGCTTTGCGGTCTGAGTAGCGATAAAGGTGGAGGAGCACAACTTCAGGTTCGAAGCCGAGGTGTGGCGTTATGACTCCAAAAAATCATCTTGGTTTTTCGTCACTCTACCCGTCGTGACAGCGGAACAGATCCGTTTCCTTTTTCCTCTCAGGCGCGGCTTTGGTAGCATCCCGGTGAACGTTCAGGTAGGTAAAAGCCGATGGAAAACCTCAATATTCCCCGACAAACAATCGGGTTCGTTTGTTCTGCCACTCAAAGCCCAAGTCCGGCTAGCAGAGGCGGTGCATCAGGGAGACCGTCTCCCTGTTGAGATAGTGGTGCGCCCCTGATCACTGAGTCTCTACCAACTCCGCGTCTGCCATTTTTACCTTTTCTCTCTGTATGCGCGCCGAAATCTGCCGCAGCACCTCTATATCCGCATCGTGCTCTTCTACCAGCTCATCAATGAGTTCCGCGGTCTCTTTGACTGCTTGTAGTTGCTGCCGGTAGGCGAGGATCAGTTGTTCCATGGAGAGCGACTCAAAAGGCAACTCAATCTGCATATGGGATGGATGATCAGTCAGCATTACAGCCTCCTTATGAAAGGTTTCTCACATAATATACTGTATATTTAACCAGTATAAATTGAGAAATTTTCAGTGCAAGCCCTTGCTCCTTTCCCACTCTTGAGGCCAACACGGCTTGAAGCCCAGCTAAAAAATAACAGTAAGATTACCGGGGCGGGGCTGCTAAACGCTCATATGTTCGCCGAAAACAACCGACTATCGTCTCTTGCCCCCCTTCTAATGGATTTTGCACGCCTTAATGGGTAGCTTGTAAAACCCACGGTAGGTTAGGCTACTGCGCTACCAAGCGGGTGACCTGTTCAATGACCGCCTGTTTCGCTGTCTGATTGTGTGCGGCCAGATGCCGCACAGCAGCCTCTCCATCACCGGCTTTAATCGCCTCTGCAATCGCTTCATGATCGTCCCAGATAGACTGCCGATTTGGGGTATTGAGCAGGACGGGGCCCATGACACGTCGAAGGTGTCCCCAGTAGGACCGAATACTCTCAAGAATTAGGGGGTTTGCTGAGGCTTCACTGATGGCGAAATGAAAGGCGATATCAGCATCGATCATGCGTTTCACGTCATCCGATGCAACCGCGGCCCTCCCCTCGGCCAGAATTTGTGGATCTATAGACGCTCGCTTGGCTGCGGCTAAACGCACGGCCAGCTCCTCCAGAGCACCACGAATATCGTAGAGGTGGCGAAACCAGTTGGCATCCAGTGGTGCTACAAGAACACCACGGCCCGGCGCATCGGTGACAAAACCGTCTTTTTTTAACAACCGGAGCGCTTGCAGTACGGGCGATCTAGAGACCGACATCTGCTCCGCGATCTCCTCTTGTGTCAGCCGCGCACCCGGCGCTAAGGATCCGTCGCTAATCGCATCTAATAGGGTGTTATACACCTCACTCACATAGTCAGGCCGGCTGTTAACCTTTTTAAGCTGCTTTATCACGCTAGTTTCACTCTGTTTACCCAGCGCACATGTTAACAAGCTCGAGTCACCAGCACTATTGGTGCGTGGGTCTATTTACAGGTCCAACACAAGCAGTTCTCCCGCCACCTGAGAGACACAGGGAGTCAACCGATTGGCTCGCTCCGCTTCACCAAGTATCAGATCCTGATGAAGGACTTCGCCATCAATGTAGGGGACAACACAGGCGCCGCAAAGGCCCGACTCACATGAAGTGGAGACCTCTATACCGGCCTCTTGTAGCAGAGGTAACAGACGCTGCCCCGGTTGGGCGGCTATCTCAATACCGCTGCGAGCCAGTTTGACTCTGTATTGGCCCGGCTGTATGTCAACTTTGGGCTCGGCTGCCTGAAAATACTCGGTGTGCACAGTTCCCACTGGCCAGTGCGCTGCAGCCTGAGCACAAGCCTTCATAAAGTCAGTAGGTCCGCAGTAATAGAGGTGTTGTTGGGGATGAAATTGGCTCAGTAACTGGGATATCGCCAATCTCTGTCCACTGGGTTCACGACTGTAGTAAATATGTACAGCGCTATCACCAAAGAGCGCCGCTAACTCGTCGCTAAAGGCTGCTCTGGCTCTGGTCGCTGCGCAGTAGTGCATCTGAAACGGAATGCCTTTGCGTTTCAACTCATGGGCCATAGCCAACAGGGGGGTAATTCCAATACCTGCACCCAACAGTAATGCACTCTCTGTACCCGGACAAAGCTCAAATTGATTTCTGGGTACCGATACTCGCACCTCTTTTTGCGGCACTAGCGTTTCGTGCAACTCGCGCGAACCACCACGCCCCTGCTCCTCACGCTGCACGGTTATGAGGTAACGATGCCGTTCAGATGGATTGTTGCACAGTGAATACTGCCGAATCAGGCCCGAGCTAAGATGCACATCGATATGCGCGCCAGCGGTGAATTCAGGCAACTGATCGCCATTTGGGTGAACCAGTTCATAACTGTTGATACCCTCAGCTTGGTATGTCACCTGACGCACCCGCAAAGCGAGCCCGCTGTTTGTTGGTTGGTCAGTGTATGCCATGGGTTGATCCTCTTAGATGCTCGGTATTCAGGACAGATCCAGCCCCCATAAAAACGGGGGCTGGCGTACATTTACGCTTTGACTGACTGCTCGAGCTCTTCCATCTGCTGACGCACATACTCTGCACGATCTTGACCTGTCATCTTGTCGGCTGCGGTGATGATCTCAACGACTCTGCGGGCAACATGCCGACGGTTACCGATCTCATCTTCGATTTTTTCCGCCACCGGAATGTTAAATACATTCCCGGAGCAGTATGAGTTCGGGGCGGCACTCATCTCCTTGAGCCACTCTGCGAAACCAGCCGGGGTCGCGTGGGGGTTAGCTCCCCTCACAGCGTCTCTTAATAGCTTACGGAAAACGTAGATACCTGCATCGAGCTTTGTCGGATTCTCGAGCTGGTGAACGGCGATCGGTCGCTGACTAATAATTGCCTCATAGTCACCCGGCGCATATTGGCAGTCTTTGTAGTTCTCTCGCTCACGATGATTAGCTGGAATCGGCGGAAGCTCGTCAATAGTGTACTTACCAAATCGTTCGGGGCGGCGCATCGCCACCTGACCATCAAGGAAATCAATCGACTCGTAACCGACCAGCTCTTTGTTACCTACGCCGCGCGTATCGATCGATGGGCCCATCACGCGCCAGCCAATCATTTTTGCGTTCTCGTTATCCACCGGAACCGTCCAGCGAATGAGGTGAAAACGACTGAATAGCTTTTTGTTAAGGCCGTCCTCAGAGGTGTAAGCGTGCAAGCTTATATTCGGCAGCACCTGGTGCTGAATACG
>DATHZN010000008.1:0-27698 GCA_035458585.1 Marinobacterium sp.
GGAGCACTGAACATCTCAGAGCTGGGGTTGGCTGCATGGCAGCTAGCACAGCGCTCAACGACGATGCTGGTAACCTGCTCCAGAGAGACCTGCTCGCCAGCCACAGCGCTGCTATCCATCGCGACGGGTTTGGTTACGTAGGCTAGGGTCAGCATACCCAGAGCGGCGGCGGGTAGGGTCCAAGCCCACTTCTGTGATTCATGTCGGGTATTGAAGTAGTGGCGTACCAGTACACTCAGCATCGCAATGGCAAATAGGATTGCCCAGTTCCACTCATTACCGTAGGTGCTGGGGAAATGGTTGCTGATCATGATAAACAGCACAGGCAGCGTCAGGTAGTTATTGTGGCGCGAGCGCAGTAACGCTTTGGCTGGCGCAGCGGGATCTGGCTCCCGACCCTCTGTGATGGCTGCCACCAGTTTACGTTGGCCGGGCATGATCACGCGGAAGACGTTACCTACCATCATCGTGCCGGTGATGGCGCCGATGTGAATGTAAGCGGCCCGGCCGCTGAATACCTGTGAGAGGGCCCATGCGGCAACCACGAGAAGAGCCAACAGTACAACACCCAGCAGAGCAGGGCGCTTACCTAGGGCCGAGTTGCATAGGAAATCGTAGATAAACCAGCCTGCGATCAACGAGGCTACACTAATCCCTATGCCTTGCATCGGTGTCAGATCTGAGCCCGGTGCAAGCAGATAGAGTTGAGCATTTAGGTAGTACACCACGGCTAGCAGTACGATACCCGTTAGCCAGGTTGCGTAGGCTTCCCACTTAAACCAGTGCAGGTGCTCTGGCATCTTTTCAGGGGCCAATTTGTACTTCTGTAAATGGTAGATACCACCGCCGTGAATTGCCCAAAGATCGCCAGAGAGGCCCTCTTTTGGGTTCTTGCGATTGAGGTTGTTCTCCAGCCACACAAAGTAAAACGAGGCACCGATCCAGGCGATGCCCACGATCATGTGTACCCAGCGTACAAGAAGGTTTAGCCATTCAGTGTAGTGCGGATCCATGTTTCGCGGTCCTTCCGTTATTGGTTTAATTATTATTCAGAAAATCTCGTCCATCGAGGATCGGGTAATCCCCATCGGCGAAAAAGTGCTCATCGCAGTTGTTTCCTTCACCTGCGCGATCAACGATGAGATAGTCACTGGCGTCTTCCAGTGCCAGTATGGGATGGTGCCACACTCCCATGCCGTAGTTGACGCCCTGCTGACCGTCACTGATGAAGGCGCGGATCTCTTCGGCGTTTGGCTGGGCCGCTGGAGGAGCCACGACAATCAGAAACTGCTGACGTTGCATCGGTACGAAGGCCTGACTCCCTTGGGGGTGACGCTCCAGCAGTTTGATCTCAAGCGGATACTCCAGACGGTTGGCCCGAAAGATACTGATAATCGCTGTGTCAGTCTCTCGCGCCAACTCAACCTCAGCAAGACGATGATAGCGTTCGGTAGACCCATTGTTGATTGTAAAGTGTTTGCTCCCTTCGGTTTCGATCACCTGGCCGAAGGGTTCAAAAGCTTCTTTCGTCAAAGGCTCTATTTTTAATAATTTCATTATCAGTACCTTAGAGTATTTTATTAAACTCAATTAGAGCTTAGGTTTGCCAAATAGACGCAAACGACTCACACCGCCATCGGGGTGTATATTAAGCTTAACGTGAGTAATCACACCAAATTCAGATTCGGCTTTAAAGCGCTGAATGCTATCAGCTTTGAGCTTCTGATTAGGTAATAAGGTGCGCCAGAACAGAGACTGAGTGGCGATTTGATCGGCCGTGCCACCGCGTACATAGGCTGCCTGGATATCACAGCTATCAGGGAAGTTACCTTTGAAGTGTGCGGTGTCAATCTCGATCTCGTCCACTTCGCCCGGGCAACCCAAAGCGAGAATAACCCAGTCGTTTCCAGGAGTGCGGCGACGGGCAGTCTCCCATCCATCACCCATATTCACACCCCGACCGGGGTTGATCAGGTTGCCCATCTTACCGAAGTGTTCATCGTTACAACTGATCGCACTACCACCATTCAAAGCTGAAACCAGGTCAATATTCTCGTTGGTATCCACCTTATCCCACTCGATATAAGGACGACCGTAGACGCGGAATCGTGCAATTCCACCGTCAGGGAATATATTCAGTCGGGCGTGGCTCCACGGCTGCTCGCTGCTCACTTCAAAAAGGTGCTCTGAGTCGCCTTGCAAAGCCACCGCCGGCAGTAGAGCGTGCCACTGAGTCTGCTCATCAGGATCTTTGTCGGGGGAGTAACAGACGTCAACAGAGGCTGAGGGAGGGTAGTTGCCAGTGAAAAAATTGGTGTTGATCTCAAACGCTTCAATCATCCCCGGCGCGCCCAGTTTTACGATTGCGTAATCATAACCCTCGAAACGCTTGCGGCGGGATTCCCAGCCATCCATCCACTTGCCCGCTTCATCGTAGACGCCCTCCTTCCAGACGGGTGGCTCTGGATTGAGCATGCGGTTTACTTCGGCAAACCAGTCATCAGTAACGTAGATCGCACGCGCACCCAAACGGGCATCGGCAAGGTTGACAAGACGGTTGTACTGCTTTGTAGCCATTGGCTAACTCCTATCTCACATATCAGCCAGGCGGAAGCCGGCGATCTTATTAATTTCTGTAAGCGCACGAGCAAACTCTTGCTCCGGGCTGTTGTGAATACGCTCTCTGAATCCAGACAGAATTGCGTGCTTGTTACTGCCTTTCACTGCCATGATGAATGGGAAATTGAAGCGTGCCTTGTAGGCCTCATTGAGCTCGGTAAACTCTGTGTACTCTTGCTCGGAGAGACTGTCGATCCCGGCGCTGGCCTGTTCGTGGGTCGATTCAGCGGTCAGTTTTCCGGCGCGTGCAGCGCGGCCCGCCAGATCAGGGTGGGCGATAATCACTCCCAACTGTCGCTCCTTGTCGGCGCTTAGAAAAACATCAGCCATCAAAGCTTGTAGCGCCTCAACCTCATCATGTTCTGCACTCAGGCCGGTGTCGTAAGCACGCTCGGCTATCCAAGGAGAGTGTTCGTAGACTCCTCCAAAGGTTTCGACGAACGCATCTCGACTCAGTGCTGCTGGCGACCCAAAATTAAATTGGCTCATCTTAAGACTCTCCACTTGGGCTTGAGGGTTGTGATTTATGATTCTCGTGCCAGTGTTTGGCGATATCGACACGGCGCGCAAACCAGACACCCTCATGCTGCAGCACATAGTCGAGAAAACGTTTAAGCCCAGCTATTCGTCCAGGTCGTCCCAGAAGGCGGCAGTGCATGCCAATTGAGAGCATCTTTGGTGCCTCTGCGCCCTCTTCATAGAGGGTGTCAAAGCTGTCTTTGAGGTACTGGAAAAACTGTTCGCCATTGTTAAAACCCTGGACCTGAGCGAATCGCATATCGTTCGTGTCCAAGGTGTAGGGTATCACCAGATGTTTACCTTTTGGGCCATCCACCCAGTAAGGCAGGTCGTCAGCGTAGGAGTCAGAGTCGTAGAGAAATCCACCTTCCTCCATGACGAGTTGTCGAGTGTTGGGGGAATCACGCCCCGTGTACCAACCCAGTGGGCGGTTGCCGGTAACACGTTCAAGTATCTCAATCGCCTTGTCCATGTCAGCGCGTTCCTGCTCGATATCAAAATCTTGATAGCTGATCCATTTGAGGGCATGCGAGCAGATCTCATGTCCTGCCTCTACGAAGGCTCTTGCCAGATCAGGGTGACGTTCCACCGCGGTAGCTACCGCAAAAATAGTCAGGGGAATCTCTTTCTGTTTGAACAGTTTGAGTAGACGCCATACACCCGCGCGGCTGCCGTATTCATAGATCGACTCCATACTCATGTGACGCTGTCCAGGGAAAGGAACTGCCGACGGCATCTCTGAAAGAAACGCCTCTGACTCACTGTCACCGTGCAAAATACAGCGCTCGCCTCCCTCTTCGTAGTTGAGTACGAACGAAAGTGCTACACGGGCATTGTTGGGCCAGTGTGGGTGTGGAGGGTTGCTACCATAGCCGATCAGGTCGCGAGGGTAGTTGCTCATACAGATGTCTCCGTTGTGTATGCGAACAAACTTATCAACTGATTGTATACAATCATATTCATCTGTAAAGTGCTTATTCAACAGATAATTGTAATGGCTTCCCGTATTGCAGCGATTTCGTCACTGAATCTACCTCTATGTTGACTAAATTTGGGCTGCTTTGGTCCTGTATCGCAAGAAAATGAAGTTTTTTACTTGGGTTTTTGTATACAAATTGGTATACATAATAAAAGAGCAATCTGACCAAGAGAATGATGATGTCGGGATATCTTACAACGCATGTACTGGACACCGCGGCTGGCTGTCCGGGTGAGGGAATAGAGCTTGCTCTCTTCAGAGTTGAAGATGGGCAGTTGATTGAGGTGAATCGGGCGAAGACTAACGACGATGGACGCGTCGATAGTCCAATTTTGACCGGTGATGATTTTGTTTGCGGTACCTACGAACTGCATTTCGCCGCCGGTGATTACTTTCGTCGCAACGGCACACAGTTGGCAGCCCCCGCCTTCTTGGACTTGGTGGTCATTCGGTTTGGGATTGCCGACGCCGATGCGCACTACCACGTGCCTCTGTTGATATCACCTTACAGCTACTCTACCTATCGTGGCAGCTGAGAACAGAGGTTCAGTGTGAACTCAAAAGTCAAAAGCGTTACCCAAGACCAGAAAATCTACGAACATATTTTTGATGCAATCTTGGAACAACGCCTTGCACCTGGAATCAAGCTGACCGAAGAGGGGCTGGGTGAAGTTTTTGGTGTCTCACGCACGATCATCCGCCGTGCTCTTGTCCGACTCACGCATGAGGGGGTCATAGAACTGATCCCAAACCGTGGCGCCTACGTTGCCAAACCGAACGTTGAGGAAGCGCGACAAGTTCTCGACGCTCGCCGACTTATTGAGTTGGCGCTCGTTGAGCGTGTGGTCGCGCGCGGCGCACAGTTGGAGCGGGAGATTAAGACCCTGCGCTCGCTAATTAAAGAGGAGCACGCTAGCGCGGCGCGAGCTGACACAGGCACTGCAATTCGGCTCTCAGGTGAGTTTCATTTGGAGCTGGCACAGCTCGCGAATAACGAACCTATGGCCAATTTTCTGCGTGCCCTGGTGTCGCAAACCTCTCTGATTATCGCGATGTATGAGTCGAGTCAGGGGAGTAACTGCGCAATTGACGAGCATAGCCGGCTTCTGGATGCGATTGAGCAGGGGGATAAGAAGACCGCTCTCTCTTTGATGGCCGAGCACCTCGATCATATCGAAGCGCGTCTTGAGCTTGTTCAGGGTGAACAAGAGGTTGACCTTGCTAAGGTTTTTGCACATTTGCGTGTTAGGGCTTAAGCACTAAAAAGTGACATTTATGACATTTTGATGCACTCTCGGAGTGCATCAATACAACAGACTAACAAGCTGAATAGCAAAAATAATTGTAAATCAGCAGGTTAAAGATGTTGGCAACCTTTTTGCCAATAACAATAAGAAGGTCTCCGCACAGAGAGGCCAAATGGAGGTAGCAATGAGCAATCAAATGACTCCCGATCAGATGCGGGATCCCAATTACACGCCGCCCATGCATGTGGCTATCCCACTGGGGATTCAGCATGTCCTGGCGATGTTTATCGCAAACGTAACGCCGGCTATCATCGTTGCTGGCGCAGCCGGTTTCGGTTTCGGTTCTAACTCGCCCGATTTCCCCAGCATGATCTACATGATGCAGATGTGTATGCTGCTTGCGGGCGTAACAACCCTACTGCAGACCATTGGCGCGGGTCCAGTCGGTGCACGTTTGCCGATCGTTCAGGGTACGAGCTTCGCGTTCATTCCTATTATGGTACCGATTGTTGCTGGTGGCGGAGTAGAGGCCATGGCACTGGTCACAGGCGGTGTGCTTGTCGGTGGTCTTTTTCAGGCTGCATTAGCGCCCTTCATTGGACGTCTGCGTTTTGCTCTTCCGCCTTTGGTGACAGGACTGATCATTCTGATGATTGGCTTGTCGTTATTGAAAGTAGGTATACAGTACGCAGCGGGTGGTGTTCCTGCTATTGGCAAACCTGAGTTTGGCTCACTGGCGAACTGGAGTGTAGCCGGTACTGTTGTTGTCGTAACACTGGTGCTGAAATTCTACGCGCGTGGGATGCTGAGCTCAGCCTCAATTCTGATCGGGCTGATTGCTGGCTATGTTCTGGCGTACTTCATGGGAATGGTGAGCTTTGGCAACGTTGGCCGTGCTGCCACGTTCGCACTGCCAAAACTCTTCCCCTTTGGTATTGAGTTCGGCGCCGGAGCAATCATCGGTATCGCTTTGATGTCTTTCATCTCTGCGATCGAAACTGTTGGGGACGTGTCGGGTATCACCAAAGGCGGTGCGGATCGCGAAGCGACTGATAAAGAGATTGAAGGCGCGACCTATGCAGACGGCCTGGGTACGGCGCTCTCATCTTTAGCCGGTGCTCTGCCCAACACCTCGTTCTCGCAGAACGTCGGTTTGATAGCTATGACACGTGTGATGAGTCGCCACGTTGCAACCATTGGCGCAATCTTCCTGATCGTCTGTGGTTTGGTGCCAAAAGTAGGCGCCATCATCTCCACGGTGCCTATCGAGGTTCTCGGTGGAGGGGTCATCGTAATGTTCGGTATGATCGCCGCCTCGGGTATGAAAATGCTTGCGGACGTGAAGTGGAACACGCGTAACATGATGATATTTGCGGTATCTCTGTCTCTGGGTCTTGGCCTGCTTCAGGTGCCTGAGGCGATGCAGCATATGAACAGTACGGTTAAAGCGTTGCTTGGCACCGGTCTGCTACCTGCTGCGGTGTGTGCAATCGTGCTCAACCTCATCGTACCTGAGTCTGACGACTAGTCGTTTTTCATAACGTGTGGAAAGGGGCCAGTGGCCCCTTTTTGTTTGGTTCAAAACACTGTGGGCGATCTGAATTTGCAGACCGATCGCGCAGCCAATTTCGCCCCTGCGCACTTAGCCAGGGTTATACTCGCGATTCGCCTCAGGATCTGTTGTATCGAACTCAAGCGCTGCAACTTCGGCCCAAAGCTCGGCCGGTATCTCTGTCGCTGCCCACTCAAGTGTCTGTTGCACTCGACTTGCAGCAGAAACACCAACGATGGTTGAGTCGATTCGTTGATCACGAAGAGAGAACTGTAGGGCAACGGCACCCGGCGCTATGTTGTAGCGGGAGCAGATCTCTTCGATTTTTCGTACCCCTGTAAGGCCATCCTCATCGACCGGCGTATAGGCGATCTGTGGCATGACCGAAGCACCTTTGGCGAGCACGCCGCCAGCGTAGGGTGCGGCGTTGAGTACGCCAATTCCGGCAGATTTGGCGTAATCAAACAGCTCAGTCGCGGAGCGGTTCAGCAGTGTATAGCGGTTGTGGTTGAGTATGAGGTCGAAGTCAAACTCCTTAACTAGCGGTAGCATGATGTCGAGGCGACCCATGGCAAGGCCAACAGCTTGGCAGAGGCCCTCAGACTTGAACGCCATCAACGCATCGATAGCGCCACCGGTATTGCGGATCTCGTCAAGACTTCGAGCATGCTCAGGGTCGTGCAGATGCAGTACTGGTATGGAGTCGAGATTGAGAGCTTTCAGGCTCTGCTCTAGCGAGCGTTTGGCCTGGTCGGCGTCAAAACGGTTAGTCTCGGGATCCCGATCCAGCTTAGTTGCTAGGACAAAACCTTCCGGCAGGCCGCCACGGGCCGAAATGACTTCGCCGATCCGTTCCTCGGAGCGGCCGAAACCATAAATGCGGGAGCTGTCTAAAAAGTTAACGGGGCTATCAAATATGGCATTAATTGTCTCAAATGCACGCTCGTCATCGACTGAGTAGCCGTAGGTCGCGGGCATATCGCCCAGTGCTGATCCACCAAAACACAGCGGGGTAACTTTTAGCTGGGTCCGACCTAGAGTAATTTTTTCCATTCGCCTTTCCATTATTCATTAATCTTGTATGTGCAGTGTGTTGTCTAGATTTGAAGGGAGCCTCTGATACGTGACGTACCTGTGATGGTGAAGAGTGTTCAGAAAGCAGAGTCTTCACACTATCGGGCGATTTAACTAAATGATGGGTTAGATTGTATTTGGTTATCATCTAGCCATTTGAAAACTGGGTGCCAGACAACCCGATTAACACCTGTTTTCATTCGATTCATCAGGCTCCGCTCGCCAACTGTCTGAAACAGAGTTGCTGTTTACCATATATTGAATGCCTCATTCTGACAATTCCGTGGCAGCAAACGAAGGCTCAGCTCTCAAGAAGTTTCTTTCGGATGCCAGGTCCCTTTTTTTGTAACTGTGAGCCGGTAGAGGCTGGTAGGCCCTTGAGCAGCGCCAGAATGTGTTCCGCAAGGCTCATTAGGAATATCTGACGGCCTCATTAAACAGGTAATGCCATTTTTCGTGAGCCTGTCCAAAACGGTGCGTGTAACTTGATGGTTGAGAGATAGATCTAATTTCAAACCTGATTAGAGCCGAGTGCTTAAGTTTTTCCGAATCAGAAAAGAATCTGCTGAATCACTCTGATTTAAGTGCATAAAAAAAAAGTGTTTCTATGCATTTTTTTGAGGCGAAATATCATATCCTGCACCTCTGTGGTGCGTATAAATATAGACCAAACTTATATCGTAAGTGTCACAAATGGTTTGTGTTGAAAGTTTTTAATTTTATAAACTATTGAAAGTAAACACTTTATAAGTATTTTTTTAAGGTTTATGTCAGTTCTTGGCACACCCCATGCAAAGGGTTGGTATCGGATAAATTCACATGAAAGGAGTTAATTACCGATGATCAAACCTACAATGTTGAAATCTGCCGCGCTGGCTCTGGCTGTATCTGTTTCTAACATCGCAATTGCTGCTGACACGATTAAAGTGGGTGTTCTTCACTCGCTGTCGGGAACCATGGCGATTTCCGAAACCACTTTGAAAGACACCATGCTGATGCTAATTGAAGATCAGAATGAGAAGGGTGGTCTTCTAGGCAAGCAGTTGGAAGCGGTAGTTGTGGATCCTGCCTCTAACTGGCCTCTTTTTGCAGAGAAGGCGCGTGAATTGATCGAGAAAGAGAAGGTCGATGCGATTTTTGGCGCGTGGACATCAGTCTCACGTAAGTCAGTTCTGCCCGTCATCGAAGAGCTCAACTCAGTGATGTTTTATCCTGTGCAGTACGAGGGTGAAGAGTCATCTAAGAATGTTTTCTACACAGGTGCAGCGCCAAATCAGCAAGCAATTCCAGCTGTCGAGTATCTCATGGATCAGGGCGTAGAACGCTGGGTCTTGGCGGGAACCGACTATGTCTACCCGCGTACCACCAATAAGATCTTAGAGGCTTTCCTCAAAGATGCTGGCGTTGCTGACGAAGATATCATGATCAGCTACACACCGTTTGGTCATTCGGACTGGCAGTCAATTGTTGCAGACATCAAAAAATTTGGCTCTGCAGGCAAGAAGACTGCTGTTGTTTCAACAATTAACGGTGATGCGAACGTCCCGTTCTATAAAGAGCTCGGTTCTCAGGGTGTCAGTGCAGAAGATATACCTGTAGTGGCTTTCTCTGTTGGTGAAGAGGAGCTTTCAGGTATGGATACTTCACCTCTGGTTGGTCATTTGGCTGCATGGAACTACTTCATGAGCGTTGATAGCGAGGAGAACGACGCTTTTATTCAGAAGTGGCACAACTTCATTGGGGATGAGGACCGCGTCACTAACGATCCGATGGAAGCGCACTATATTGGCTTCAATATGTGGGTGAAGGCGGTTGAGAAAGCGGGCACGACTGATCCTGAAGCCGTGCAGGAAGCGATTATCGGGGTCTCTGTTCCGAATTTGACCGGTGGCTTTTCGACCATGATGCCGAACCATCACATCTCAAAGCCGGTGCTAATTGGTGAGATTCAGGATGATGGTCAGTTCGAAGTCGTGTCAGAAACCCGAGGTCTCGTTGTCGGTGACGCCTGGTCTGATTTTCTACCTGGTTCTAAGGATCTGATTGCAGATTGGCGCAAGCCTCTGGCATGCGGTAACTACAACGTGGTCACTGCAAAGTGCTCGGGTCAGAACCTCTAAACACTTTTGAACAGCTCCAATTTAGCGCCCGTTTGCGGGCGCTTATTTTCCTCTCCATGAGTAAGGAAGTTTTCCATGCGTGGAATCTACACTTCAGTCGTTCGGCTTTTCAGTCTGGTGCTATTCTCGATCGCCTCTACCATCGCCACTGCGGGCGAAGCGCAGTTTGACGCTTACGAGGTGCGGCTGATTAATGCGAAGTTCGACGAAAAAGCTCAAATTATTCAAAGCTGGATGAGTGAAGATCGCGCCGAAGCGCTATCACTCATTCAACTTATGCTCGCCTCTCAGCTCTACTATCACAAAAAGGAGATGCAGCTTTACCAAGTCGAAGACGCTTCCAGCGGTGCTCAAGCGCTGCGGCTAAGTGATGACGCAAAGGTCGAAATAAAATCTAAGCGCGACTTCAAGCGCGTCAGCATCAATAACAGCTTGCGAACCACCTTTGGTAGCTGGCTGGCTACAGCCGCGCTAAACGACCCTGATCCGAGGTTGCGCCGTGAAGCGGCACTGGAACTCATTGCAGATCCGAGTGCTGAAGTGGTGGCTCAGGTGCGCGAGTTAAGTGCAAGTGAGACCGACCAGAGCGTTAAGGAGGCTTTTGCTATCGTTTTGGCGGTGGCCGACCTTTACAGTGAAGAAGCGGGCAGGCCCGCCGAAGCGATCGACATACTCTCAGAGACGTTAGAGCCGGCTGGACTTGCAGCGCTGACCAAGTTTAGCGCGGTCACCACTGATCCTGAGCTACTTAAGCAGGCTAATCGTGCCATAGATAAAATTAGCGATGAAGCCGCATTCTATGCCGGTGTAGAGACTGTCTATTTCGGTTTGAGCTTGGGTTCAGTACTAGTACTGGCTGGAATTGGACTGGCGATCACTTTCGGTGTGATGGGCGTTATCAACATGGCTCATGGTGAGCTGATTATGATTGGTGCGTACACGACCTATGTGGTGCAGTTGCTGATGCCCGATCACATCGAATACTCACTCTTTGTGGCTATCCCAGCCGCTTTTGTTATCTCAGGGCTTGTGGGTATCGCAATAGAGCGCGGTGTTATTCGCTTTCTTTACGGCCGTCCTCTGGAGACACTTCTCGCTACCTTTGGTATTTCGCTGATACTGCAGCAGGCCGTTCGTTCAATTTTTTCACCACTTAACCGCAGTGTTGAGACGCCCGATTGGATGTCCGGTTCTATCCAAATTAATCCGTTGCTGGCGCTGACTGAGAGCCGCCTGTACATCATTTTCTTCTGTCTGTTTGTTTTCTTTACTCTTTTGATGGTGATGAAACGCACCCGTCTAGGGCTTCAAGTTCGTGCTGTTTCACAGAACCGTGCGATGGCGCGCGCTATGGGTGTGCGGTCTGAATGGGTAGATGCCATGACCTTTGGTTTAGGTTCCGGCGTTGCGGGAGTGGCGGGCGTAGCTTTGTCACAGTTGACGAACGTAGGTCCCAATCTTGGGCAAGCTTATATTATCGACTCCTTCTTGGTGGTGGTCTTTGGGGGTGTGGGTAACCTCTGGGGCACTTTGGTTGCGGGTTTGAGTCTTGGTCTTGCCAATAAAGTGATGGAACCCTGGGCCGGTGCCGTTCTGGCCAAGATTCTGGTACTCGTTTTCATTATTCTCTTTATTCAGAAGCGTCCCCGCGGTCTATTTCCGCAGCGCGGACGCGCAGCGGAGAGTTAAGCCATGTTTCTGTTGAATATTCTCAAAAACGATCGCGGCGGACGATGGCTTGTTACGACGCTAGTCGCGATGATTCTGGTGGTACCGATACTCAATTCACTTCCGCCAGACTCGATTCTGCATCTACCTACTTACTCAATTTCGATTCTGGGTAAGTACCTGACACTGGCATTGCTGGCCGTTGCTGTCGATCTGGTCTGGGGATACCTCGGTATTTTGACCTTGGGTCACGCGGCATTCTTTGCACTGGGTGGCTACGCCATGGGTATGTACCTGATGCGCCAGATCGGTGATCGAGGCGTCTACGGTAATCCTGAATTGCCAGACTTTATGGTTTTCCTCAACTGGCAGGAACTACCCTGGTTCTGGAGCGGCTTTGATCACTTCTGGTTCGCCGCGCTAATGGTGATGTTGGTTCCAGGCGTTCTCGCGTTTGTCTTCGGTGTACTGGCGTTTCGGTCACGCGTATCGGGTGTGTATCTTTCGATTATCACTCAGGCCCTGACCTTCGCGCTTATGCTCGCTTTTTATCGAAATGAGATGGGCTTTGGAGGCAACAACGGACTGACTGACTTCAAAGATATTCTTGGTTTTAGTTTGTCCGAGGATAGCACCAAGGTAGGGCTGTTTATTGCTTCAGCTATAGCGTTGATTATTGGCTATCTAGTAAGTCGAGCGGTAACCGAGAGTCGTGCTGGCAGAGCTTGCGTAGCGGTGCGCGACGCAGAGTCAAGGGCGCGCTTTATGGGATATCGCGTCGAGAATATCAAACTGTGGGTCTTTACGCTTTCGGCGATGATCGCAGGTGTGGCGGGAGCGCTGTATGTACCGCAGGTGGGCATCATAAATCCAAATGAGTTTTCGCCGCTCAACTCGATAGAGGTAGTTGTCTGGGTAGCCGTGGGTGGGCGGGCATCTCTCTACGGTGCAGTCATTGGTGCGTTGTTGATCAACTACGCGAAATCCTACTTTACCGTGGAGTTGCCTGATGTCTGGTTATTTGCTCTCGGTGGTCTGTTTGTTCTTGTAACACTGTTCCTTCCGAAGGGTGTTATCGGTCTGATGTCTAGAAAGGGGGTACTGGCATGACGATTGGAATCTCTTTAAATGAGCTTACCCAGCGCGATCAGGTGTTCAACTTTCTGCAGCCTCAGTTCAGCGATAAATTGAACGTAGACAAGCAGATACTTCTCTACCTTGAGGGGCTCTGCGTCAGTTTTGATGGCTTCAAAGCGATCAATAACCTCGATCTTTACATTCGTGACGGGGAACTACGCTGCATTATCGGCCCCAACGGCGCTGGCAAAACAACCATGATGGATATCATCACAGGTAAAACCAAACCAGATGCTGGTCGTGCCTTTTTTGGCCAGACAATTGATCTGTTGCAGCTTGACGAGCCCGCCATTGCTGAGGCGGGTATTGGTCGAAAATTTCAAAAGCCGACGGTATTTGAAAAGTTATCGGTGTTTGCCAATCTTGAACTGGCGATGGCGCAGTCGCGTGACTTTGTTTCACTATTTCGGGCGCGTCTCAGCTCTGAACAGGAGTCACGTATCGCCGAGATAATAAGACTCATCGGCTTGTCCGATCAGGTTTATAAGCTTGCCGGTTCATTGTCTCACGGCCAGAAACAGTGGCTTGAGATCGGTATGTTGCTGATGCAGCGGCCGCGTCTTTTGCTGGTGGATGAGCCGGTGGCAGGAATGACCCATCAGGAGATGGACAAAACAGCGGAGTTACTGGTCTCGTTAGCGGGTAAACACTCTGTTGTCGTAGTTGAGCACGATATGGAGTTTGTGCGTAATCTGGCGCAAGGCGGCCGGACTGTCACCGTGCTCCATCAAGGAAGCGTGCTAGCCGAGGGAACCATGGATCAGGTGCAATCCAATGATCGTGTTAAGCAGGTCTATCTGGGCGAGTAAGGTAGGTAAATAACGATGTTAGAGCTCAAATCAGTTAACCAGTTTTATGGCGAATCACACACCCTTTGGGATCTTGATCTTAATGTTGCCCAGGGAGAGTGTTCTGTACTTATGGGACGCAATGGGGTGGGTAAAACAACTTTGCTTGACTGCGTAATGGGTCACAACCCAATCAAGGAGGGCGCTATTCTCTTTCAGGGTGAGGATATTTCTAAGCTTTCGGTTGAGAAGCGCCCCTATATTGGAATTGGGTATGTTCCGCAGGGGCGCCAGATCTTCCCACTGATGACTGTCGAGGAGAATTTGCAGATCGGCTTGCCGGTACTGCCTCGGGCTAAACGGAGAATTCCTGAATACATTTTTGATCTATTTCCCGTGCTAAAAGAGATGCTAAACCGTCGTGGTGGTGACCTAAGTGGCGGTCAGCAGCAGCAGTTGGCGATCGCGCGAGCATTGGTAGTAGATCCAAAGTTGCTGATTCTTGACGAACCGACCGAAGGCATTCAGCCCAACATCGTGCAACAGATTGGTGAAATTATTCTCAGGCTCAACCAAGAGCTTGGTTTGACAGTGCTTCTGGTGGAGCAGAAGTTACCGTTTGCGCGCAAGGTTGGTAGCCACTTTACGTTGCTTGACCGAGGCCGAAATGTCGCTAGCGGCGAAATGGAGCAGTTGGATGATGCCCTGGTATCACAATATCTGACTGTTTGATTACCGCCTGATTCGCTTGAATAAGAGGTAGGAACAGATAACATCTGTCTGAATTTTAAGTTTTACGATAGAGCTGCCCGGTTAGGGCGGCATGGTAACTTGGAGAAATCTTGAACGCTCTAACGCAACGCCCTGGCTGGCAAGCTCAATTGGAACTCGGCTATCACCTGCGCGGTGATAAAACTCGCCTGGTGCACTCTAAACGCAAAGGTCCTCTGGCAGTTCAACGTGCTTTCTACCCTGAGGGCGATGTGTGCCACACTTATCTATTGCATCCGCCAGGCGGAGTAGTGGCTGGGGATATACTGGATATTGACTTGCAGGTTGAGTCGAAGGCTCGAGTCTTGCTGACTACCCCCGGCGCAACGAAGTTCTATCGATCTATAGGGCCTCTGGCGACCGTGAGGCAGTCCCTACGTGTAGCAGCGCATGGTTCACTGGAGTGGATGCCGCTTGAGAATATATTCTTTCCCGGTACACGTAGTCGTATTCTGACTGAGGTCCACCTGCAGAGCGGGGCTCGATTTATTGGCTGGGAAATCAACTGCTTTGGTCGTCCAAGTAAAGCTGAGCTTTTTGATCAGGGGGAGCTCTGCTCGGAGATGCGTATCTATTTAGACGGAACACCGGTGTTGTTTGACCGCTTCGCCACCGAGGGCCGGCAGGCAATTGACTCGCCTGTTGGGTTGAGGGGGGTTGGCGGATACTCGACGCTGGTTGCAACTGTTGAGGACGCTGAGATTGTGGAGCAGGTACAGCAGTCTCTGCAGAGCAATCCTTTGACGGGTGCAACCCTGGTGGACGGACTTTTAGTCGTTCGTACTCTCTCAGAGCAGAGCCATCAGGTGGTTGCTCTTTTCACTGAAGTTTGGCGTCTTATCAGACCTGCGGTGACGAGCAGAGCAGCCTGCATCCCACGCATTTGGGCAACTTAACGGCAAGCCTTGGCCGTTTTTCATTCTCGGTCTAGACTGAGGAAAGAGCATGGTGCGGGTTAAGGAAGTTGTAGTTTTCTCTGCCTAGTAATCAACCATGACTCTCAGTTATCGATTTAGCGTCAGACCCTAAGGATCGAGAGTGTCTGTTACTCATAAGTTTTCTGTCGCCGGGATCGGCGCTTCTGCTGGTGGCCTTGAGGCGTTGCGCGCGCTATTGGGCGCTTTAGAGCCCACAGGAGAGGTTGCATTTGTAATCGCTCAGCACATGTCGCCTCAGCATCGCAGTATGTTGGTTGAACTACTCGCCAAGGATTGCTACCTGAGTGTGGTGGAGGCAGAAGATGGTGAACCTATTAAGCCAGATTATGTCTATGTAAACCCTCCGAACAAAGATATAAAAGTGATCAATGAGACGATCCGTCTGCAAGAGCTTGAACGCGAGGTGGGTCCCAAGCCGTCAATCGATACGCTTATGTTTTCGATGGCGGAGGATCTGGGTGAACGAGCCGTTGGCATTATTTTGTCCGGAACGGGCTCTGATGGTGCGCGGGGTTGTCGCGCGATCAGGGCGGCGGGCGGAATCACAATTGCTCAAGACCCCGAGTCAGCCAAGTACGATGGAATGCCTAACTCGGCAATCAGAGCGGATGCGATAGATCTGGTCCTTACGGCCGAACAGATTGCAGTTCAGTTGCAGCGAATTATCGCTGCACCGCGTCGGAATCTGGAGGTGACAGGTGATGCTGGCGTCGATACCGTTGCGTCTCTTAGCGAACTGATCAACCGTATCTACAAAGAGACTCATATTGATTTCAGTCAGTACAAAGAGTCGACGCTCGGGCGCCAGGTGCAGAGGCGTATTGCTGCTCTGGGATTGGCAAATCTGGAGGAGTATTTTGACTATCTTGAGGGCCAGCCTCAAGAGATCGAGGTGCTGCAGCGCAGTTTCCTGATCTCTGTGACTCACTTTTTCAGGGACCCTGAGAGTTTTGAGAAGCTCGGTATCGAACTCAGAGACGCAGTGTTGAAGAAGGCTGCGCGGAGTTCAGTCAGGATCTGGGTACCTGCCTGCGCAACCGGTGAAGAGGCATACAGTATTGCCATCTCTCTCATTGAGCACCTCGGTGTAAAAACAGCCGACTACGATATTAAGATTTTCGGTACTGATATAGATAACAACGCGACTGAGGTTGCTCGTAAGGGTGTATATCCAGAGGCAGCTCTGGTCGGAATACCGAAAGAGCTGGTTGATCGATACTTTACTCAGGAGGGGCGTGACTACAAGATCTCAAAACACGTCCGTGACCTGTGTATCTTTGCGCGACAAAACCTGGTGAGTGATCCGCCATTTCTGCGGATGGATATGATCAGTTGTAGAAATCTTTTAATTTACTTTACATCTGAGCTGCAAGACCATGTTATTAAAAATTTCCATTACTCCCTCATGCAAGGTGGACTGCTGTTTTTAGGTAAGTCAGAAACAGTTGGACAAGCTTGTGCTCCACTTTTCATAAATATGGATAAAGGGGCCAAACTCTTTAAAAAACGGAATGTTGCTGGCCGACCGCCACAATTGGCTACTCGACCCTCGGCTCGGGAGATGCGGGCGGCTGCTGTCGTACCCGCTCGCCAAAGCAAACTCGATGCGATGAACCGTTGCCTTCTGGATGCCTATGGACCACCGAGCGTCATGATTAATGGTGCGGGCGAGCCCGTACAGTTTTTTGGGGAGATCGCAAGATTCCTCAATCTCCCTCAGGGCGCTGCAGAGTTTAATTTGATTTCCCTGGCACCTCAGAGCGTTCGCACCGAGCTGAGGGCACTTATATACAGAGCGTTCAATAGCCGTAAATCATATCAGGAGCACATCACCTTACTTCAGGGAGACGAAGCCAGTATTCGTGTGCGTATCGCGGTGCGCAGACTCGCTGTCAGAGAACAGGAGGAGGACCTGTTTCTAGTAAGCTTCGAGGAGCTTGGCAAACTTGAAACTTCTGGTAAAGCGGCTATCGAGACCGAGTACACAGAGCAAACGCGGGTGCGAGAGCTAGAGGATGAACTCAACAGCAATCGGGAGCACCTGCAAGCAGTTATTGAAGAGCTTGAAACGTCTAATGAAGAGTTGCAGTCACTCAATGAGGAGTTACAGGCCTCAACTGAAGAGCTTCAATCCTCAAACGAGGAGTTGGAGACCAGTAATGAGGAGTTAGAGGCGACGAACGAGGAGCTCACCACGCTTAATGATGAGCTGCAGGCAAAGTCGCAGGAACTCACCACTGCAAACGTAACGCTCAATAATATTCAGAATTCGATCAACCTTGGTTTTATTGTCGTCGATAAATCGCTGCGAATTTTGCGCTACACACCCAAGGTGGTGAGAATCTTCAATTTACTGCCGGAAGATAAAGGTCAGAGTATCGTTGGCATCCCTTCCCATTTAAATTTGCCTAATCTCGAAGCCAACATCCAACATGTACTTGAGAAAGGCAGTAACAAATCAGTTGAGGTCACTCACCAAAATGAGACCTACCTGTTAACGCTCACCCCTTTTATAGATGAGAACGGTGAGATTGATGGCGTAATTCTCGCCTTCAATGATATTACAGAGCTCTCCGTGATCCGCAAAACGGTGCGTGAGACTGAGCGAAAATTCAAGACGATTACCGAGTCGCTCCAGGAGATTGTTTGGATGAGCTCTGAGAATTTTGATCGATTCAAATACCTCAGCCCTACATTTTCTGAATACATCGGCTACTCCATCTCGACATCCGGTTTCTCAACCTCCATCTACAGAGAGGCGATCCATGAAGCGGACCGGGAGCGTTTTCTGGAGGCTATAAAAGCCGAAAAATGGGATGTGGAATATCGTTTGGTTCACACCACAGGTCGGGTTATTTGGGTACGAGACCGCGGTAAGGTGCTTCAGGATAGCGAGCCGGGTGTAAAACTGCGTATCGGCAGTGCCGTTGATATCACAACCGAACGTGATGCAATCCGAAAACTCACATTTAGCGAGGAGAAGTTTCGCGGCATTTTTGATTACTCGACCGTGGGGATTGTCCTGCTCGACGAGAAGAGGCGCATTTGTGACGCAAATAACTTCTTTAAAAGCTGGTTGGGATACACCTTGGCGGAGATACAAGGGAGGTCCATAGATGAGTTTCTAGCAGCGTCTGAGCTAGAACTGAGTCATGAGCAATTTGATGAGTTGCTCAAAGGGTCGCGGGTCAACTATAAACGAGAAAAACAGTTTCTGACGAAAAGTGGTCAATCGGTTTATGGTCTTGTTAGCGTTAGCCGAGCACAGACACCAGAGGACCCCTACACTGACCAGCAGTTTATTCAGGTCATACAGGATATCTCGGGGGAGAAGCGTGCCCGTGAGCGTGTCTATCAACAAGCAAACTATGATTCGCTGACCAATTTACCTAATCGAAATTTGTTACATGATCGTTTAGCACAGAGCCTGAAACATGCCAAACGAGCGGATGAACACCTTTACCTGCTCTTTATTGATCTGGATAGCTTCAAAGAGATCAACGATACCGAGGGTCATATCGTAGGCGACCGTGTATTGGCAAAGATAGCGAACCGTTTTGGTCATCAGCTCAGATCGGAGGATGTGTTATCCCGGTTTGGAGGTGATGAGTTCGTGGTTGTCCTTCACAGTGAAAGCGGATTAGAGGGCGTCCAGACTGTTATCGAAAAACTTCTTGAGGCTGCACGCGAGGAGATTTTGATCGGTGAGCAGATGTTTCATTTGAGCGCCAGCATCGGGATTGCCTGTTATCCGTCGGACGCTGAGGACGAGCAGGCTCTGGTTCAGTACGCTGACACGGCGATGTATGCCGCGAAAGCAGAGGGTGGTAACGATTGTCGCTTTTTCTCACGCGATATGAATGAGCTGGCAAATTCACGTCGAGGGGTTAAATATGACCTACTACGTGCCATCGAGCACGACGAGTTCGAACTCAACTTTCAGCCTCTGGTAGACCCTTGCAACGATCAAGTCACGGGTGCTGAAGTATTGATTCGGTGGAACCATCCTGATAGGGGATATCTGTTGCCATCTGAGTTTATTCCCATCGCGGAGGAGACTTACCTTATTGAACAGATTGATCTCTGGGTGCTGCGCAAAGTCTCAGAGTTGTTGACGCAGCGTGGCGAGGAGCTGCGGCATTTATCGGTCAATCTGACCGCAAGGACAGTCAGGACAAGCGCTTTCGAGCAGTGGGCTCAGGCACATCAAAAGATACTCTCAATGCTGACGTTCGAGATGACAGAAGGCGCCTTTTATCGTGATTTAGACCACCTTAATACAGTTTTGGCTGATGTCAGAAGTAGGGGGGCGAGAGTGAGTCTAGATGATTTTGGCACGGGTTACTCGAATCTGAGTCGCATTGGTAATCTGCCAGTTGATCAGATTAAAATTGATAAAACTTTTACTGATCTTATAGTGCAGCGCCGAACACGTGTACCGGTGATCGACGCCATCTTTAACATTGCTGAGCAGTTTAAAATAGGTGTGGTTGCTGAGGGAGTCGAGACGGATATTCAGCACAGTTACCTCACGAAAAAGAGAGGCGTTGTTATCCAGGGTTTCTTCTACGCTCAACCGATGTTGCTAGAGTCTTATATAGAGTTTTGCCAACGCTACCCTTCCACTCCCACTGCTGACTAATACACCCAGCAGTTAGCTGTTCAATCAAAACATCTAAAATCACGCACTAACTTCGCGCATATCTCGTTTTATAATCTTATAGATGCACTTTTATAGTGCATTTTTAATTTATATTTTGTGACTCTTTTGACTTTTCTTTATCAAATATTCGTAAAATGAAGCCATTTTTGACGAATATAATGAATTTTAGCTGTATTTATATAAGTTGGTATCGGTATTGCTATAGTGTTCATAACTTTGGATTTAATTGCACCAAATGAGTGTTAATGTTGTAGGAGTCATCAATGGAACTCACTCCGAGAGAGAAGGATAAACTACTGATCTTCACCGCCGCGCTGCTCGCTGAGCGGCGTAAGGGGCGCGGTTTGAAGCTCAACTACCCCGAGTCAGTTGCCTTTATTAGTGCTGCCATTATGGAGGGTGCACGTGATGGACGAACTGTTGCCGATCTGATGGATTTCGGTCGCACTTTGCTGAGCCGCGAGGACGTAATGGAGGGCGTGCCCGAGATGATTCACGATGTCCAAGTTGAAGCGACTTTTCCTGATGGTACTAAGCTGGTCACCGTTCACGAGCCGATTGTTTAAATAGGATTTTCGGACGGGTAAATTGAGCCTGCCTGGCAGAAAAAGTTGTTTTTTTGCATCCGTACATTTAAGGAGATTGAGATGATTCCTGGGGAGATAAAGACAGAACCCGGTGAAATTCAGTTAAACACGGGTCGTGATACCGAGCTTGTGTCGGTGTCGAATGTCGGAGACCGCCCTGTCCAGATAGGTTCTCACTACCACTTTTATGAGGTAAATGAGGCGCTGATATTCGATCGAGAAGCTGCGCGTGGTTATCGTCTCAACATCGCTGCAGGTACAGCGGTTCGGTTTGAGCCAGGTCAAACACGTCAAGTAGAGCTGGTGAAGCTAGCAGGAAAGCGCGAGGTTTACGGCTTTCAGGGTCGGGTGAACGGAAAACTCGACTCAGAAATTAATTCAGACAAAGGATAGAAGCATGTCACGTATTCAACGCTCAGCCTACGCCGAGATGTTCGGTCCTACTACCGGAGACCGCATGCGCTTGGCAGATACGGAGCTGTGGATTGAGGTTGAAAATGATCTAACGACCTATGGCGAGGAGGTCAAATTCGGCGGGGGTAAGGTCATTCGTGATGGTATGGGGCAGTCGCAGGTGATGCGCGCTGAAACGCCGGATCTGGTCATTACTAACGCGTTGATTATCGATTATTGGGGCATAATCAAAGCAGATGTCGCTGTACGCGATGGTCGTATTTTTGCCATCGGTAAGGCAGGCAATCCAGACATACAGCCAAATGTGGACATTCTCATAGGTCCAAGCACCGAGGTGATTGCCGGCGAGGGTAGCATTCTCACCGCGGGCGGGATTGATGCGCATATTCACTTTATCTGTCCGCAGCAGGTAGACGAGGCACTCTGTTCCGGCGTCACGACGATGATCGGAGGAGGGACCGGGCCGGCGACCGGTACCAATGCGACAACCTGTACACCCGGGGCCTGGAATCTTGCCCGCATGCTTGAGGCCGCAGATTCGTTACCAATGAACCTGGGTTTTCTTGGTAAGGGTAACGCCAGTCTGCCGGACCCGCTCAGAGAGCAGATAGAGGCGGGGGCAATTGGTCTCAAGTTACATGAGGACTGGGGCACGACGCCGGCTGCGATCGATAACTGTCTGAGTGTTGCTGAGGAGCATGACGTTCAGGTGGCGATCCATACGGATACTCTGAACGAGTCCGGCTTTGTAGAAGCCACTCTCGAGGCTATTGGTGGTCGTGTTATACACACTTACCACACCGAGGGTGCCGGTGGTGGGCATGCTCCTGATATCATCAAAGCAGCTGGGCTTAACAACGTGCTGCCGTCTTCAACCAACCCTACCCGCCCTTACACTATCAACACGGTCGATGAGCATCTGGATATGCTGATGGTCTGCCACCATCTGGATCCCAGTATCGCTGAGGATGTCGCTTTTGCTGAGTCGCGCATTCGCCGGGAAACGATTGCTGCTGAGGATATCCTCCACGACCTTGGCGCATTTTCAATGATTTCGTCCGACTCTCAAGCGATGGGTCGCGTCGGTGAGGTAGTCACTCGTACCTGGCAGACCGCTCATAAGATGAAGCTGCAACGTGGCCCGCTAGAGGGTGATTCGCAACGCAATGACAACTTCCGTGTGAAGCGCTATATCGCGAAATACACGATCAACCCAGCTATTACACACGGGATCGCTCATGAGGTCGGCTCTGTTGAAGTGGGTAAGCTGGCGGATCTGGTGCTTTGGAAGCCCGCTTTCTTTGGTACTAAGCCCAGTTTGGTGATTAAAGGCGGGATGATTGCGACAGCTCCGATGGGTGACCCTAATGCTTCAATTCCAACGCCCCAACCTGTGCACTATCGCCCTATGTTCGGCAGTTTCGGTAAAGCCGTCCATAGCACTAGTATGATCTTCTTATCACAGGCCGCGCGAAAAGCGGGTGTGGCTGAAGCCTTGGGTCTGGAGTCAATGATTGGTGTGGTGAAAGGCTGTCGCACCGCCACCAAAGACAAGATGGTACATAACGACTGGCAACCGGATATCGAGGTTGATCCGCAAACTTATGAGGTGACAGCGGACGGTATGGCGCTGGTGTGTGAACCTGCCGAAGTATTACCGATGGCGCAGCGCTACTTCTTATTTTAAGGCGCGGTTGGGAGGCGTCATTTGATGATCAAATTAAACAAGAAGCTACCAGCTGGTTCGGCCGAGACTGATCTTATGCTCGAGCTGAGCATTGACCAACGTATTCGCTCGCGTCTGCGTGTGACCCTCTCTGACGGGCAGGATGCGGGTCTGGACCTCCCGCGTGGAGAGATCCTGCGCAGTGGTCAGATCCTCTCGAACGATGAGGGGGTGTTGGTGAAAGTGGTTGCGGCAGCTGAGCCGCTATCGGTGGTGCGCACCGACGATGCCTTACTCAAAGCGCGCGTCTGTTACCACTTGGGGAATCGCCATGTACCTCTGGAGATCAATAGCGACTATCTGAGCTATCAGCACGATCACGTACTGGATGACATGGTTGAAGGTCTGGGAGCCGAAGTGAGTTTCGAGCATCTGCCGTTTGAGCCTGAGGCGGGCGCTTATGGCGGCAGCTCGTCGGGGCATTCACATAATCATTCACATTAAAAATCATTTGAATACAGCCATTAAGGATTTTATATGAAAGTTATTTCTACATTTTGTTTACTTGCAGTTGCGCCGGCTGCTATGGCACATACCGGCGATCATACGGCTCTGACGTCCTCACTGGCACACGCCTTCAGCTCTGCAGATCATCTGCTTGCAGCCACTGCGGTATTGGGCGCTGTAGGTGCAGCCTTTGCTCTGACCGCTAAATTTAATACTCGGTGTGCGGCGCGCCGTGCTAAGTGATCTGCGGCTATTTCAACTGATCAGTCCTTCGCTGCCGGTAGGTGCATTCACCTACTCGCAGGGGCTGGAACTGGCGGTGGAGCAGGGCTGGGTTGACTCCCAGCCGACGTTTGACGCCTGGCTAGAGGGGCAGCTTTTGCAATCGATGGCAACGCTGGAGTTGCCAATCCTGGCGAAAATGCTTGATGCAAACGAGGCACAAGATTCTGTCAGGCTTGTGAGTCTGGCAAGGGATCTTCTGGCTTGGCGTGAAACGAAAGAACTACGTCTCGAGGAGCAGCAACGGGGCGCTGCGCTGGCTCGTCTGCTGCCACACTTGGATATCAGCCTAGATGAACAGCAACTGGCAGCCTGTAAGCTGACTCAGTTAGCGGGCATTGCAATCGCTGCAACGGAGTGGCAAATCACACGCGATAAGCTCTTCGCGGGTTACCTCTGGAGCTGGCTCGAAAATGCTGTAATGGCGGGAGTTAAGCTTATCCCACTGGGGCAGACTCAGGGGCAGCAAACGCTCATGACACTCGCGCCCCGGCTGGAGCTGGCTATTGAGCTTGCACAGCAAGTTACTGAGCCCGGAAGTGTGACGCCTGCTTTGGCGATCGCCAGCAGCCGCCACGAGAATCAATATACACGACTTTTCAGATCCTGAATCTGATTAGCTTTTTAAGGAGATCGAATGAGCGAATACAAATCACCCCTTCGAATAGGTGTTGGCGGTCCGGTTGGCTCTGGTAAAACAGCGCTGCTTGAGGCGCTGTGTAAAACGATGCGTGATGACTACAACATAGCGGTTGTCACCAATGATATTTACACACAGGAAGATGCAAAAATTCTGACGCGTGCAGAGGCACTGGCGCCAGATCGTATTATCGGTGTTGAGACCGGTGGTTGTCCCCATACGGCAATTCGTGAGGATGCATCGATGAATCTAGCGGCGGTTGAAGAGTTGGCCCAGCGCCACAAGACGCTGGATCTGGTATTCGTAGAGAGCGGTGGGGACAACCTTAGCGCTACTTTTAGTCCAGAGTTGGCCGACCTTACGATTTACGTAATCGATGTTGCAGAGGGTGAAAAGATACCGCGTAAGGGCGGTCCAGGCATTACCAAATCTGATCTGCTTGTGATCAACAAGATCGATCTTGCTCCCTATGTCGGGGCTGATCTGAGTGTAATGGAGTCCGATACTAATCGCATGCGTCCGGAAAAGCCCTGGGTATTCACGAACCTTAAAGAGCGTCAGGGACTGGCGGAGATTATAGACTTCATCGTCCACCAGGGGATGCTGGAAAAGGCCTCCTAACTCGATCGCTTTCAGAGATGCGGGGCTTTTAAAGAGCCTCCCTGTCAAGACTTAAGGAGAAGTGCGGTGCAAGTTTCCCGATCACTTCTCCTCTAACTCAAGCTACAGCTAAATCGATCAGATTCTGGAATTGAGTCACTCCGGCATTGGTACCTCAGTAGTAAATGCCGGAACTGAGTATCCTGCCTGTACCGCAGGACGTGCTGCGATACGCACGTACCATTCTTTGACATTTGGGTAGGCGTTTAGGTCGATCTCCTGCCACTCAAAACGCGAAACCCAAGGCCAACAGGCCATATCGGCAATAGAGTAGGTGCCTCGTTCAGGTCCTGCTATATAGTCCCGCTCAGTAAGACGGGTGTTCAATACTTGGTAGAGACGCTGTGTCTCGGACGAGTAACGTTGCTCAGCGTATTCTGATTTACCCCTGTTGTATTTTAAAAAGTGGTGCGTCTGGCCCAACATGGGTCCAAGTCCCCCCATTTGCCACATCAGCCACTCAACCATTCTCCAGTACTCCTGGCCCTCACACTGAAATTGCTGATATTTGTCGGCCAGGTACATCATGATCGCCCCTGTCTCCATCAGTTGGATGCCTGTTTCGTGATCAACAATAGCGGGGATACGGTTGTTTGGTGCAATTTTTAGAAACTCTGGCGCAAATTGCTCACCCTTACCTATATCAATTGGGTGGGCTGTGTAAGGTACTCCGAGCTCTTCTAGCAGAATCGAGACCTTACGGCCGTTTGGGGTGGTCCATGTGTAGAGATCGATCATATTTGCCCCTAAGGTAGTAGCGATTTAACGACTAAGATTTGTTGGCTTCGTCAGATTATGAATTAAGTCGGTTCGATACGATAACCTGAGCGTGGGAAATGCACGCAAACATCGCCTGTATCCTCGGTGTGACGGTCTATAATCAGGCTACTGGCGTCAGCGTAACGCAGTTTGCCCGATACCGGTTGCTCCCCTCCGTTGACATCCGGTGACACAGTTACGCTCTGTCCTACAGACAGACTCTGTGGCTCGAACTCTGAGACACCAATTGGCGCGATCGAGTCTGCCGATTTTGCGATTGTTATGGCAGCCTCTGCATCTAACGGGGTCTGTGTGCCGTGCCCAATTTGGCGTACACGCTCCTCCCAGCCAACCAGCGAGTCAAACTCCGCAAGCAGTGAGGGGCCTCCTGCCCATCGACCTCGCATAAACCAGATCGCATAGTAGATCTGCGCATCTATCGCTGCTGGTGCCGAGCCCAGCAAAAAACTGCGTCCGTCGGATAGTTGCGTGTTTAACCAGGTGAGTGGTGCGCGTATTTGTGAAACGATATGGGGTAGGTCCGCGTTAGCTTGTTGCAGCGCAGTTGACCAGTCTTCGCCGAGATAGAGGCGCCCGCGGTCAGCAGCAAAGGCTTTATCAAGGCCGTCCCCCGCGGCTCCCAGCACCAGTCTCACTGTTTGGTCGAACAGTGCACCATCGGTCCACCGACTCAGGCACCAGAGCAATCCCTGTTCTGAAGATGGCATAAGGGTTGGCTCAGGAAACCTTTGCTCCAGCTCGCGTATGATGCATTGGCTATCGCAATAGATATCGGCACCTATCTGCATTACGGGCGTACGTCGATATCCCCCGGTCAAAATGGTCAGCATAGGCTTGGGTGGTAAGCGCGGGATTTCAACGCTTCTCCACTCCAGCCCTTTGATACCAAAAATAGTTCGCACCTTCTCTGCAACTGGCGACTGTGGGTAGGCGTGGAAAATGATTTCAGAGTTTTTCTTCATATTATTCTGTCCAGATATGGCGCTCTAAGTGTTGTTGAGGCTGGGCTAGGTTTTCAACCCTAAACTCGCTCACTACCGGTCGGGTGGTGCATTAAACCAATAACCGTTGGGTTACGAAATTGCAGCTGGCCTAGGTCACTCAATCACCCCCGTTCGGCGGTAGGAGCGACCTAAGGGCTTCTTTTTACTTGGATTGGTGCTTTCTCGTGACTTTTCAGATGAGATCAGCCTCGGGCCACCAGCCCGGCAACATTGAACGGATCTCTGGACGCGCGAAACGTGGATCGATAAGTATCAGCTCACCCCGGTCCTCGTGCGTACGGATTAAGCGCCCAGCTGCCTGAACAACCTTCTGCAGGCCCGGATAGAGGTAGGTATATTCGTAGCCCTGACCAAATCTCGCATCGAAGCGCTGTCGCATCAACTGGTGCAAAGCATCAAAAGGGGGGAGCCCCAGCGTTGCAACACTGACACCGATCAGGCGCTCCCCGGTCAGATCGACCCCCTCAGAGAATAGTCCGCCAAGCACAGCCATACCCAGTAGCTGACTGTGGGTGGTAAAACGGTCCAGATACGCCTGACGTTCGGTCTGACTCATGCCGCTGGTTTGCAGGTGTAGCTCTATATCGGGTGCCTGCTCTACAACCGACTCCGCTATCTGTCGCATATAGGTGAAGCTTGGGGCGAAAAAAAGGTGATTGCCTCGCTGGTGACGCATCTGCTGCACCAGCAGTCTGGCGATAGGGACGACTGAATGCTCACGCATCTGGTAGCGGGTATCGATAGAGCTGCAGAGTTTAACGCTGAGTTGTTCTGGTAAGAAGGGTGAGGGGAGGGACCCTCTCGCGCTGTCGGTCTCAAGGCCGAGGAGTTGCTGATAGTATTCAAAGGGTTTTAGTGTTGCAGAGAAAAGTGTCACTGAGCAGAGCGCACTCCAACGTGGTGCCAGAAAGATCGATGGGTCGAGGTTGAGGATAGCGATCTCACCACCACCCCGACGGGGTTTGGCGCGTCGCACCACCGAATGTTCGCCAAACACCTCTGCCAGTTTGAGATAGGCACTGCTGGTAAATAGCATCTGCTGGAGTTCGAGCTGATCCGGCTGTACGGCCAGCACCTCGCTTA
>DATHZN010000009.1:0-65335 GCA_035458585.1 Marinobacterium sp.
ACCCAAGCTGTGCAGGAGCGCACTGAATGGCACCGTGTCGTACTCTTCGCTCGACTCGCCGAGATCGCTAATCAGTACTTAAGCAAAGGTAGTCAGGTGTACATAGAAGGGGCACTACGAACCAACAAATGGCAAGATCAAAAAGGTCAGGATCGTTATACGACTGAAGTGGTCGCTAATGAGCTCCAGTTGCTGGACTCCAACCGAACCAAGTCGCCTGTACCGCGCCTGGATCAGATCGATGATGATCTAGAGGCTGATGATATTCCGTTTTAGGGGAGAGATCTGTGGGAGGGAGCTCGGAGAGCTGAGGTCGCGACCAGCATTTCAGCTGCGTCGTCTTGCCAAGCGTGTCTCACAACCCTCCTGCAGATGACGCAGACAGCTCCTTACCGGCCTGTACGTTGGAAAAGATAAAACGCAAAAAGGTGATGTTTCAGCCTTAGCCTAATCTGACAACCATCTCCCAAAGACGGCTCATTGGAGGCGCTAGGGGGATACTCTGGCCAGTCTAAGTGACGTATCGCTGGGAGATCGCCCGTCTGAAAAATCCAAACGGACGATCTTTTGGTGGGGGTATATCAGCTGTTCTCGCGAGCAATCGCTCGGTAACCAATATCCGTGCGGAAGTAAGCATCTTTCCAGCTAACCTCTTTCAGCAGAGCATAAGCGTTCTTCTGCGCTTGGGTCACGCTCTCGCCGAGGGCGGTTACACAGAGCACGCGACCGCCTGAGGTGACAATCTTGCCATCCTTCAGCGCCGTACCGGCATGAAAAACCTTCGCATCAGCTGGCGTGGTCGCAGGCAAGGTGATCTCGTCACCTTTACCGTAGTCACCAGGGTAGCCACCCGCTGCCATGACGACACCGATAGCAGGACGAGGATCCCATTCAACTTCAGTGCTATCAAGCTTGCGGGCAAGGGCTGATTCACAGAGTGCAACCATGCTGCTCCTGAGGCGCATCATAATCGGTTGCGTTTCAGGATCACCAAAGCGGCAGTTGTACTCGATCACCTTGGGTGTGCCATCAGCCGTGATCATCAAACCGGCGTAGAGGAAGCCAGTGTAAGGATTACCTTCGGCAGCCATGCCGCGGACGGTTGGCATGATCACCTCTTCCATAATACGTGCATCGATCTCTGATGTGACAACCGGAGCAGGAGAGTAAGCGCCCATACCGCCGGTGTTGAGGCCGGTATCGCCGTCTCCCATACGTTTGTGATCCTGACTAGTTGCCATTGGCAATACGTTTTCGCCGTCGACCATAACGATATAGGAGGCCTCTTCCCCCTCAAGGAACTCTTCGATAACTACACGGCTGCCCGCGTTACCAAAGGCGTTGCCCGCGAGCATATCACGGACTGCCGCTTCAGCTTCTTCCAGTGTCATCGCGACGATAACACCCTTACCAGCAGCAAGACCGTCAGCTTTAACAACGATCGGGGCACCTTTCTCACGCAGGTACGCGAGTGCCGGCTCAATCTCAGTAAAGTTCTGGTACTCAGCAGTTGGGATCTTCTGGCGTGCCAAGAAATCCTTGGTAAAGGCTTTCGAGCCCTCTAGCTGAGCAGCTCCGGCGCTCGGTCCAAAGATTGCCAGGCCACGGCTCTGAAATAGATCGACTACGCCGTCGACCAGTGGTGCCTCAGGGCCAACAATTGTAAGTGCAATTGCATTTTGTTCTGCAAAATCAGCTAGCGCGGCCTTATCCATGACATCAATGGCGAGGTTTTCGAGCTTAGGCTCAATCGCTGTACCGGCGTTACCGGGTGCTACATAGACCGTTTCAACGCGCTGGTCTTTTGCGCAACTCCAGGCGAGGGCATGCTCACGCCCACCAGAACCGAGAATCAAAATTTTCATATTTATCTTGTCCCTGGTATCGAATTAATGACGGAAGTGGCGCATGCCAGTGAAGACCATAGCGATACCGTGCTCGTCGGCAGCATCAATGACTTCCTGGTCGCGCATCGAGCCACCTGGCTGGATTACAGCTTTGATACCGGCTGCTGCGGCAGCATCGATTCCGTCCCGGAATGGGAAGAATGCATCTGAAGCCATCACTGACCCGGCGACTTCAAGCCCCTCATCAGCCGCTTTGATTCCAGCGATCTTGGCAGAGTAGACCCGGCTCATCTGACCAGCACCTATGCCGATCGTCTGGCCATCTTTGGCGTAGACGATGGCGTTAGATTTAACAAACTTAGCAACTTCCCAGCAGAACAACAGGTCGCGGATCTCCTGTTCAGATGGCTGGCGCTTGCTGACTACCTTGAGTTCAGAGGCGTTGACCATTCCCAGATCACGGTCCTGCACCAACAGACCACCATTGACGCGTTTGTAGTCAAAGGCGGCGCCGGGTGAGGTTGCAAAGTCACCGCACTCCAGCAGACGCACATTAGGTTTGGCTGCAACCACATCGGAGGCCTCGGCCGAGACACTAGGTGCGATGATGACCTCGACAAACTGGCGTTCAACAATGACGCGAGCGGTCTCGGCGTCTAGCTCTCGGTTAAAAGCGATAATCCCGCCGAAAGCAGACGTTGGATCAGTTTGGAAAGCGCGGTTGTACGCTTCAAGGATGTCTGCACCGATTGCTACGCCGCATGGATTGGCGTGTTTGACGATAACGCAGGCAGGCTCTTTGAATGGCTTTACACACTCGAGTGCCGCGTCAGTGTCAGCAACGTTGTTGTAAGAGAGTTCCTTACCCTGTAGTTGGCGCGCTGTTGACACACTCGCCTCATTGGCATCCGCTTCTACATAAAAAGCGGCCCGCTGGTGAGGGTTCTCGCCGTAACGCATATCCTGAACTTTGACGAACTGAGTGTTAAAAGTACGAGGGAAGGTCGCAGGCTGCTCCTCTGGCTGATTAACAATCGCACCGAGGTAGTTAGCAATCATGCCGTCATACGCAGCAGTGTGCTCGAACGCTTTTACCGCAAGATCAAAACGCGTGTTGTGGCTCAGTCCCTTCTTCTCTTCGAGCTCGGCCACTATGCTTGTGTAGTCTGATGCGTTTACAACAATCGCGACGTCTTTATGGTTTTTTGCTGCCGAGCGAACCATTGTGGGGCCGCCGATATCGATATTCTCGATCGCCATGGGTAGATCGCAATCAGGACGGGCAATAGTCGCTGCGAAAGGATAGAGGTTGACGACCACCATATCGATCGGGTTGATGCCGTGTTCCTGCATAACGGCATCGTCAGTGCCACGACGTCCCAAAATGCCGCCATGTACTTTCGGGTGCAATGTTTTGACACGGCCCGCCATCATCTCCGGGAAGCCGGTGTAATCAGATACTTCAACGGCAGCGATGCTATTTTCGCACAGCAGTTTGTAAGTTCCGCCGGTGGAGAGAATCTCCACGCCCATAGCCGCAAGCGACTGAGCAAATTCAACGATACCAGTTTTATCAGATACGCTTATGAGCGCGCGGCGGACAGGAGTGAGGTTATGTGCAGACATCAAATGTTTCCGTGAGCTTCAGAATTAAAAATCAGAGTAGACCGTACTGTTTAAGTTTCTTGCGTAGGGTGCCACGATTCAGACCCAGAAGTTCTGACGCGCGGGTCTGGTTGTCCTTGGTATAGGCCATGACCGATTCAAACAGGGGCGCTTCAACTTCGGCTAGAACCATCTGGTAGACGTCAGTAACCTCGGCGCCATCAAGCTGTTTGAAGTAGCTAGTCAAAGACTCGTGCACACTATCGCGAAGTGTGTGCGAGGGAGTGTGGCTAGCTGTTGTCGTTTCGATATATTGCTTTAGTTCTTTGGTATTCACTCGTTAGTACCTTGATCCTTTCAGGCTGCAGTCGCATCGACAAAATACTGATCGATTGCGAGCAGCTGGGTCTGAGCTTCGTCTATTTGATTAAAAACTTTTCTGAACGCTTTACCCTCAGGCTCCGCTGACAGGTACCATCCAACATGCTTACGTGCAATTCGTACACCCATCAGTTCCCCGTAAAACTGATGCAGAGCAATCACATGCTGCCTAAGAATGTCGTAGATTTCAGTGCGTTCAGGTGCCGGTATATGCGTACCGGTGCGCAGGTAATGGTCTATTTCGCGCAGTAGCCAGGGGCGGCCCTGTGCAGCACGACCAATCATCACGGCGTCGGCTCCGGTGTAGTCCAAAACCTGCCGTGCTTTTTCAGGGGAGTTGATGTCGCCATTGGCGATCAACGGGATTTGTATCTCTTTGCGTACAGCGCGGATCGTGTCGTACTCTGCAGCGCCGCGATAAGCGTCGGCACGTGTGCGACCGTGAAGTGTCAGAAGTGCGATACCACTATTTTGTGCCATTTGAGCAATGCGTATTGCATTGCGACTCTCTGGACACCACCCTGTACGCATCTTCAAAGTTACCGGGAGATCGACGGCTTCAACGACCGCGGTAAGAATCTCAGCTACTAACCCCTCATCTCTCAACAAAGCCGAGCCAGCCGCCTTGTTACAGACTTTTTTGGCCGGGCAGCCCATATTAATATCGATGATTTGAGCGCCGCGCTCGGCATTAAGTCGAGCCGCCGTCGCCATCATCTCAGGGTCACCGCCCGCAATCTGCACCGATCGTGGTTCAGCCTCGCCTTCATGGTTTAGCCGCATTTTTGATTTGCGTGTATGCCACAGACTCGGATCGCTGGTGACCATCTCAGATACAACTAAACCGGCACCCATACGGCGACAGAGTTGACGGAAGGGACGGTCAGTGACGCCCGCCATCGGTGCCAACGCAACCTGAGTATCTAAGTTGTATGGACCGATCTTTAACATGGCTACCTATCAAAAAGCAGTGCCCCGCGAGAGGCTGGTCTCGCGGTGCTAATGTGTCTGTTGGAAGGGCGCTCATGATACCCGCGTGAGTCCTGCTCTCCAAGTGCTTTTTGTATAAAAAATAACCGATTTAGGGGTTGACCTTGGTTACTTTATATACATCTCAAGTGCGTGTTTGGTGCAGGCGGATTTCATAACTTACCGCCTGTTCACCCGGGGCGGTTAGAGGGAGGTTAACCTCAATATCGAGACCAGCAGGCAGCCGCGGTGATTCTATTGCATCGCCACCCAGATACTGTTGGGGCTGGAAAGTCCGGCGACTGACGAGGTTACCCTTAAGGTCACTAAAACTTACCTCAATAGCCGGATAGGGTTGAGCAAAGGCTGCGTCATTACGAATGCGAATTGCCAAACTTATCAGGTCGTTGAACTGCTGATGTGGCCTGACTACTACCTGATCAGGTTTCAGACTCGCCAACCCCTGGCTAGGATTTAAGTCGCATCGGATGCGCTCGCAAGCAATCTGATAGAAGGGGGCCAAGGCTGGCTGGTTAGCCAGGCTGGCCCGCTCAAACCAAAGATACTGACCTAGCATGCCTGCAAGGGCGACCAATGAGCAGAGTGTCCAGAAAAGAATCGCGACCGGGCTTGACTCATACGGTTCTGATTGGTGCAAAACGATAGGTTCGGCTAGGATATCAATTTGCGGGATCATTGCCGGATCAAAGCTGGGCTCCCGATGCTCGGTTCTAGGTTCTGGTAGGGGCGTTGTGCTGGGTGCGACAGCAGTCTGGCGCGCTGCGGGTTGAGCATTTTCAAACTGCACAACTCGAGCGGATGATCCAAATGACGAGTAGCTAGGTTTGGTGGCGGTGGAGTTATCTGGTGTTTTATCAACGGATGGAGCGGGTGCGGGTGCGATTTCTGACTGCTCGCTGACCCGTTGCAGTGCGTGTTTGTTGGCGCTAAAAACGGTTAAGCAAGCGCCGCAGCGAACCTGCCCCTGAGCCAGGCGCATCTGCCCGTCGCTGACTCTAAAAAGTGCATTGCACTCTGGGCACTGTGTAACGACCAACTTTACCCCCTTAGCGTCGTGTTCCGGTTAACCGGATCCACTCTTCCTTACTCGCAGCAGGCTCCATCTCAAACCACTGGGAGTAGTGTTTACTGACCTCCTCCCCTTGTGAGTGTAGCAAACCTGAGAGCAAGAGTTTACCGCCGGGTCGGATTAGCGCAGCCAGTGTTGGTGCTAACTGCTTCAGAGGTCCCGCCAGTATGTTAGCGACCAATGTATCGACCTGGAGTTCCGGTACGGCCTCAGGAAAATAGACGGGCAACCGATCAGCACTAAGCTGGTTTCTGACCAGATTATCTTGTGTTGCTTGTAGCGCTTGTGGGTCAATATCTACACCAACAACGGTTTGAGCCCCCAAAAGCAGGGCCGCTATGCCGAGTATGCCGCTACCGCAACCGTAGTCGATTACCTGCTCACCCTCAAGTCGCTGCCCGGCTAACCACTCCAGGCATAGTGCTGTGGTGGGGTGGGTCCCCGTACCAAAAGCTAGACCAGGGTCTAGCATCAGATTGACAGCGGCTGCATCGGGTACATCACACCAGCTTGGGCAGACCCAAAAATTTTCACCAAACTGCATAGGATGGTAGTGGCTCATCCACTCCCGCTCCCAGTCTTTATCCTCGAGAATTTCGGATCGAAAATGCGAGAGTGCAGTGCTATCCGAAAAAAGGCGCTTTTGAGCCACGAGCAACAGTTCCATTGTCTCTTCAAGATCGTGTTCTGCGGCGAAGAGTCCTGTCACCGTTGTATTATTCCACAGCGGTGTAGTGCCCAGATCAGGTTCAAAAATGGGTTGATCCTCACTATCCTGATAAGTCACTGCGGCGCAGCCAGCGGCGAGGAGCAGGTCCTCATACTGTTCAGCATGGTCAGGTGAGGTTTGAACTTTTATTTGTAACCACGGCATAACACGTTCCTTCGGATCTGAAGTACAAGTATCGCTTAAGAGAGGGGGGAAAAAAAGAAAAGGCTCGCTGACGCGAGCCTTTCATTAAAGCTTAAAGGCCCAGTTTTTTCTCAAGGTAGTGGATGTTGACCCCACCGACCTCAAAATTTGCATCCCGCATGATGTCATGGTGCAGAGGGATGTTGGTTTTGATCCCATCAATTACCATCTCATCCAAGGCGTTGCGCATACGAACCATGGCAGTCTCACGATCATCGGCAAAGGTGATCAGCTTGGCGATCAACGAATCGTAGTGCGGTGGTACTTTATAACCGGAGTAGAGATGTGAATCGACGCGAACACCGTTACCACCCGGCGCATGGAAGTAGTTTACTGGACCGGGACTCGGCATAAAGGTCCTAGGATCTTCTGCGTTGATACGGCACTCAAACGAGTGGCCTCGTAAAACCACATCTTCTTGCTTGATCGAGAGCGGCAGACCAGAAGCGATTCGCAACTGCTCTTTGACGATGTCTACACCCGTCACCTGCTCGGTTACTGGATGTTCTACCTGCACACGCGTATTCATCTCGATGAAGTAGAAACCACCATCTTCATAGAGAAACTCAAAGGTACCCGCACCGCGGTAGCCTATTTCAATACAAGCATCTACACAGGCCTGAAGAACCTTAGCGCGAGCTTCTGGGTCCAAGTGCGGTGCAGGAGCTTCCTCAACAACCTTCTGATGACGGCGTTGTAGCGAGCAGTCACGATCGTACAGATGAATAGCATTGCCCTGACCATCAGCCAGCACCTGTACCTCAACATGTCGGGGTTTCTCAAGAAACTTCTCCATGTAAACGGTATCGTCACCGAAAGCGGCTTTCGCTTCAGATCGTGTGACCTGAACTGCATTGTGCAGATGCGCTTCTGTGTGAACGACGCGCATACCGCGGCCACCACCGCCAGCGGCGGCTTTGATGATGACTGGGTAGCCAATCCGGCGCGCGATTCTGTGCAGCTCCTCTACGTCGTCGATTGGGAGCGGACCATCAGATCCGGGTACGGTGGGTACGCCGGCTTTCTGCATTGCCTGAATCGCTGAAACTTTGTCACCCATAAGACGGATGGTGTCTGCCCGAGGGCCAATGAATGCAAAACCAGAGCGCTCAACCTGCTCTGCAAAATCGGCATTCTCTGCAAGGAAGCCGTACCCAGGGTGAATGCCCACAGAGTCTGTCACTTCGGCCGCCGCTATTAGTGCAGGGATATTAAGGTAGCTCAGAGTAGAGGAGGCCGGTCCAATACAAACGGCTTCATCCGCGAGTCGCACGTGCATCAGATCGCGGTCAGCCTGTGAATGTACAGCCACCGTTTTTATGCCAAGCTCTTTGCAAGCACGCAATATACGTAGGGCAATTTCACCACGGTTGGCGATAAGCACTTTATCCAGCATAGGGTTTATCCTTTCGTTGGTAGGGTGCTTAGGCAATGATGATCAGAGGCTGGTCGTACTCAACCGGCTGGCCATCTTCCACCAGAATCGCTTCGACAACACCGCTCTTATCGGCTTCGATCTGGTTCATCATCTTCATCGCTTCAACGATACAGATAACATCGCCGGCCTTGACGCTCTTACCAACTTCGACAAAGACGGGTGCGTTTGGCGAAGGAGAGCGGTAAAAGGTACCTACCATCGGAGAGTTCACCGTGTGGCCTGCCGGTGCTGCTGGTGCTGCCTCGGTAGCCGCTGCTGGTACCGCAGCCGGTGCTGGGACAGGCGCTGCCATCATCGGAGCCGCATGCATGACCGGAGCAACAGTTGATCCGCGGCTGATGCGCACAGACTCTTCGCCCTCTTTGATCTCAATTTCGTGGATGTTTGACTCTTCAAGAAGCTCAATCAGCTTTTTAACTTTGCGGATATCCATCAATTCTTCCCAGGTACACTCATAAATAGCCAAGATGGCCGGTTGCGTAATATGAATGAGGGCGCTCAGCGCCCCTCGATAATGACAAATAGTTTGCCTGATCTGAGTCATTAAAGTCCAGTGCTATTCGCTCTGCACTCCCCTTATGGCGGTATTTATCGACACAATTGCCGAAATTCTGTGCAAAGTTTGTTCATTGGTTGATTTTTGAACGAGCGAAAATAGACCAACTGGATTCAGGCAGATTGACCCTTGCACAGCTAAGCTTCATAGTGCAGTGCAACAAAGAGATTAAAAGGGGTTTTCTTAATGCTTTCACTACAGCGTCGTTGGCTGGATCTATGGGATCGCATCCGAGGTGGTAGCGGTAGTCGCATGCTCTATCCGCTGGCCGTGTTATTTGCGCTCTATCTCTTGGTGTCTGTTTTGGTTGGGATCTATTGGAGTTGGGCACCAGCTGCTTTTGATGTCAACGCTGTGACCCGCGATCGAGCCGCCGCCGAGCAGACTGAAGTTGTAGTGGGTTCGCACACAACGTCGACATTAATCACTTTAGTAGAGACACTGCTGGATAAACCCGGTGGCTACATTTCAAATGACCGTTTTCCGCCGGGTGTCTGGCTGGACAATATCTCAAACTGGGAGTTTGGTGTGTTGGTCCAAGCGCGGGATTTGAGCCGCGCGATGCGAAAAACCTTCAGCCGCTCCCAGTCGCAGTCGACCGAGCAGGTCGATCTGACTCAGGCCGAACCCCGACTACATTTTGACAATGACTCCTGGCTACTGCCGTCGACGGAGAGCGAATACCGTGATGCGTTGGGCTCGTTACTAACCTACCACCAGAAGTTATCCAGCGCGACTCAAGAGGGTACTCAGTTTTATGCCCGTGCTGACAACCTTCGCGACTGGTTAGGAGATGTATCAACCCGCCTGGGAAGTCTGTCACAGCGCTTGAGTGCAAGTGTAGGACAACGTCGTGTCAATACAGACTTAGCAGGAGCAACCGGGGCAGATCAGGCGACGGCTGTAGCGAGTGAAATCGAGGTGCAAACACCTTGGTTGGAGATTGATGATGTCTTTTATGAAGCCCGCGGCACCGCCTGGGCGTTGATTCATATACTAACTGCCATCGAGGCGGACTTTCAGCAGAGTCTCGAGCGAAAGAATGCAGTCGTCAGCCTTAGGCAGATTATTCGAGAGCTTGAAGCAACACAGAACACTATCTGGAGCCCGATGATTCTTAATGGCTCAGAATTTGGTTTGCTTGCCAACCACTCGTTGGTCATGGCGTCATACATTTCGCGCGCTAATGCCGCGATAATCGACCTGCGTGAACTGCTGTCGCAGGGATAGTTAATTTTTTACCGGCCAAGCCGGCTGGTCTTCGTAAGGAGCGCAGATGCGCCGCGTAATTTTCAATCAGAAAGGTGGTGTGGGTAAATCGAGTGTGGCGGTCAATTTGGCAGCGATCTCGGCCGCACGGGGTATACGCACACTGGTTATTGATCTGGATCCGCAGTGTAACTCAACGCACTATCTACTGGGGGACGATTCAGACCTGCCGGAACTTGATGCCAGTCACTTCTTTGAGTCGACGCTCAGTTTTCAGCTTAGTGCACCGGAGGCAGCAAGCTTCTGTCATCCGACACCCTTTCCTGGGTTAGATATCTTACCTTCTAACCCCGGTATTGGAGATTTACAGTCCAAGCTGGAGTCTCGTCACAAAATATACAAATTGCGTGACCTCTGTGAACAGCTAGATGCGCACTACGATGCAATTTATATCGACACACCGCCGGCCTTCAATTTCTTCTCGTTATCGGCACTGTGCGCCGCTGACCGCTGCCTCAT
The DNA here is from genome assembly GCA_035458585.1 of Marinobacterium sp. GTDB lineage: Bacteria > Pseudomonadota > Gammaproteobacteria > Pseudomonadales > Balneatricaceae > Marinobacterium_E. The sequence continues at coordinate 10,528 of DATHZN010000009.1, forward strand.
CCCATTCGACTGTGACGAGTTCGCGCGTCAGGCACTCTACTCGTTGGTTCATAATCTTCGTGAAACACAAGCTGATCACAACGGGAAGCTGATATTGGAGGGAATCGTGGTGAATCAGTTCCAGCCTAGAGCATCCTTGCCAGCAAAAATCATATCCAGTTTGCAGGAGCAAGCATTGCCAGTGCTGGGTGCGCGTATACCCTCGTCAATAAAGATGAAAGAGTCGCATCTTGAGGCGAAGCCGCTTATCTACCTTGCTCCGAAGCACAAGCTGACCCAAGCCTTTATCGAGCTCTTTGACGAGTTGCATCAAGTGACCAGTGGCTCGGGCGAGCCGAGCTGATAGTAGCCAATACAAGAATGCGCGTCAGGAGCACGGGTGAACCGCGCTCCTAGAACTTGTTTAATTGGCCTTGGCTTTTTTTCTCAGACTGAGCAACCAGAATACCAGTGCTGTGCTGCTGAGAAGAAGGATGACGACTTCCGTCATTCATCTATCCTTTAGTTATTTTTGAGACTTCAGTGTACCCAAAAAGGGTCCGAAGAGTATGAAAAAAATTAAAGACCTTTAACAGCAAAAATACCCGGTGCGTTACGCCAGTAACCCTTGTAATCCATACCGTAGCCGAAGATATAACGGTCAGGAATTGTAAGGCCTGTGTAGCGAGCTTTTAGATCCGGAATCGCCTTGCGATCGTGCTGTTTATCTATCAGGACCGCGGCCTCAACAGATGAAGCGCCTTCACGTTCAAAGAACTTCATGACCTCTACCAGCGTGTGTCCTTCATCTAGAATGTCGTCTACAACCAGAACCGGTCGGTCTTTGAATTCGATCATTGGCGGTACTTTCCACTCCAGCTCATGACCTGAGGTGGTATTGCGATACCGAGTGGCGTGCAGATAGCTGGCCTCAAGCGGAAAATTGAGACGGGTCAGTAACTGGCCGCCAATCACAAGCCCGCCATTCATTATGGAAAAGATCACGGGATCTTTATCCGCTAGTTCCGCGCTAATCTCGGCTCCCATCTTATCGATAGCCTGAGCAACTTCGGATTCGCTGAAGAGTAGGTCGGCCTCAATGTAGACCTGCCTGATCTCATCTAAGTTTGGACGGCTCATGGTGTGACTCCCCAAATAGAAAACCCGGCGGGAGGTGCCCGCCGGGTTACGGATTAGGTACTAATTACTTGGAAGCTTCGTATGCGGCAGCTGACTTTTCAATGGCGGCACGTGCGGCAGCAGCATCTGACCAGCCTTCAACTTTAACCCACTTGCCTTTTTCGAGCTTTTTGTAATTCTCAAAGAAGTGAGAGATCTGGTCTTTGAGCAGATCAGGCAGGTCGTTAACATCGTTGATGTCATTGTATGCCTGACTTAGCTTCGGGTGCGGTACTGCAACCAGCTTAGCGTCTTCACCCGCCTCATCGCTCATATTCAAAATTCCAACAGGGCGGCAACGGATAACGGAACCCGTCATCACTGGATGCGGAGTCAGAACCAGGACGTCAAGTGGATCGCCATCATCTGCCAGCGTGTTGTTTACATAGCCATAGTTGGCCGGGTAAAACATCGGTGCCGCCATGAAGCGGTCGACAAAAATCGCATCAGCATCTTTGTCGATCTCGTACTTTACCGGAGAGCTTTCAGCCGGGATTTCGATAATAACGTAGATGTCGTTAGGCAGTTCTTTGCCCGCAGGTACTTTCTCAAAGCTCATGCTTGCTTCCTGTTGGATTGGTGTTAAATCTGTGTGACCGTTGTTAATTCGGCCGCGATTATACTTTGCCTTTGGCTTGGGTGCGATGGTAAGCCTTGAGAGTCTCTACCTCTTTAATTGAGCCCAGCGCCACCGAGACTCGCTGGTGGATATCAGTTGGCTCAATATCAAGGATCTCTTCATAACAAGTGGTGGCGCCACCGCCTGCTTGCTCAATTAGCATGCCCATCGGATTGCCTTCGTACATCAACCGCAGCTTACCCGGTTTTTTGGGGTCGCGAGAATCCCAGGGGTAGGTAAAAATACCACCGCGGGTCAACAAACGGTGAACTTCAGCAACCATCGAAGCGATCCAACGCATGTTGTAGTTTTTCTCCCGCGGGCCGGACTCTCCTTGGATCAAATCGCCGATGTAGGACTGCATCGCAGGTTCCCAGAAGCGTTGATTACTCATGTTAATGGCGAACTCAGAGGTCTCTTCAGGGATCTTTATCGCCTCCTCGGTAAGAATAAAGTCACCGGTGTGCGCCAGAGTAAACATGTTCACTCCTTTACCGGTTGTTAGCGCGAGTACTGCAGATGGGCCGTAAAGAACGTAACCCGCCGCAACCTGTCGGCGACCTGCTTGCAAGAACTCCGCCTCATCCTGCTTTGCCCAAGGCTTGGGTGCCTCAAGAATGGAGAAGATCGTGCCGACGGATACATTGATGTCAATATTGGATGATCCATCAAGTGGGTCGAAAGTAATGAGGTAGCGACCATCTCGATCTCCCCAGACCGGTTTATCCTCCTCTTCTGAGGCAACGCCGCGCACCAGTCGGTTGTCGAGCAACACTTTTTTGATGATGTCGTTAGAGACAATATCGAGTTTCTTTTGTGTCTCACCCTGCACGTTTGTCAGAGTACTGGTACCCAGAACACCGGCCAGTGCGCCCTCTCGTAGCTGCAGGGCAACCTCTTTACACGCGATCATCAGGACTTCGATCACTTCGACAAGGTCCAGATCGGTTTTGTTGTGTTTAAGAAATGAGCTCAATAGCTGCATGTAGAGGAGATCCTTTAGGGTCGGTCAAGAATAAATTGGACCGAAAGTATAGGGGAAGTGCTTCATCATTGAAATTCATCATTTAGCACTAGACTCAAGTCGTGATCTGAACATGGCTGGACCAGCAGATGATTAAGCGTCCAGTCAAGTTTATCTGGCAGAGGCGAGGAGGCCAGGTTTCAGAGCGGTTAGGAGCCGTCGTTTAGCATATCCAACAGGATTCTCACGGCATGTACATAACCTCTGGTGCCGGTGCCGGACATGACTGCGGTTACGACACCCGACATCAGCGAGTTGTGATAGACACTTTCACGCCGGTGGACATTTGATATGTGGAATTCGATCACAGGATAGGGATACATTTTCAAAGCATCCATAATCGCCATCGAGTAGTAGGTAAACGCGGCGGGGTTGATGAGCATTGCGCAGGACTCATCTATCGCTTCATGAATCCAATCAATGATCTTCTCCTCTGAGTTCGATTGTCGGAAGATGATTGGGTGACCCTCAGCTGCGGCTCGGCACTGGCGCTCAACTTCCTCCAGCGTGGTACTTCCGTAAATTTCGGGTTCTCGAACGCCTAAGCGGTTCAGGTTGGGTCCGTTGAGAATGTAGATAGGTTTCAGCATGAATTTTCTGCCTCTTCTCCATCAAGGATTCACCTTGCCAACCAGCCACCGTCCACAGAGATGCAACTGCCCGTCACAAAACCACTGGCTGGCGAGCAGAGGTAAACAATGGTTGATGCGATATCTGTGGGTTTACCCCAGCGTCCAACCGGTATCCTTGATAGAATTTCGTTGTAGCGCTCGGGATCATTACGCAAATCAAGGGTGTTATCTGTCTCGATATACCCCGGCGCAATGGCGTTAACAGTGATCCCCTTGTCAGCTAACTCATTAGACATGGCTCGCGTAATACCGAGCAGGCCATGCTTGGCTGCGGTGTACGAGGCCACGCGAATGCCGCCTTGAAACGAGAGAAGTGAGGCAATGTTGACGATTCGGCCATTACGCTTCGACGCGATCATTAATCTAGCGACTGACTGCGATAATCTGAAGGCTGATGTTAGATTAATCTGCAGTACGTCATCCCAATCGACACGATCGAACTCAAGAAGATTATCGCGACGAATTTGTCCGGCGTTGTTGATGAGTATGTCGACCTCTAACCCCTCAAGCAGGACGTCATAGTCATGGTCGATGCTCAGATCACAGAGCAATTCTGTGAAACGTCTACCCGATTTGCGAACGAGATCAGCAGTCTCTGACATGGGTGTCGAGCCCAGCCCGATGATATCGCAGCCATAGTCGGCAAGCGCGACCGCAGCAGCCTGGCCAATACCTGTTCTCGCTCCGGTGATCAGAGCTGTTTTTCCACTAAGATCAAAGAGCGAGTCCAGAGTATTCAAGGGTCTATCCTTTTAGAGGTCAGTCAGGGTTCCTAGCGCGCGCTCCGCCGAAAATGCGATCGTTTCAGAGAGCGTTGGGTGCGCGTGGACAGTAAGCGCTATATCCTCGAGAGTTGCGCCCATTTCGAGTGCGAGAACAAGCTCAGCCAGCAGTTCGCCTGCACCCTTACCTACGATAGATGCGCCAAGCAGTAGGTGAGTTTCTGGACAGTAAACCAGCTTTGTCAGTCCCGCACCGCCGCCGCTGGCCAGATTGCGACCACTGGCCGCCCAAGGGAAGCTTGTCTCTTTCGCAGCAATCTGTCTCTCCTTGGCCTCGCGAAGCGTCAGACCCACCCAGGCAAGCTCGGGTTGGGTATAGGCGACAGAAGGAATTAGTTGGCTATCCAGTGCCGCACTGTGCCCTGCAGCAACTTCAGCCGCTACGTGGCCTTGATGCGTTGCGCGATGTGCCAGCATTGGGTTGCCCGTAACATCGCCGATGGCGAAAATGTGAGGCTGATTAGTGCGGCACTCCTCATCCACCGGAATAATGCCATTCTCCAGTACATGGACCCCTGCAGACTCAGCGCTGATTTTTAACCCATTCGCTCGGCGACCGACGGCTTGGATAACATTGTCGGCAGTCAGACTACCCTCGAACGATCCTTCACAAGTGAGCTCGACACCCTCCTGTGACTTGGATACTGAGACGACTCGTGTACCCGTATGAATGGTTACACCCTGGTCTTCAAGAGTCTGGTGAAGAATCTTCGCACACTCAGCATCAGCGGTCCCTGCGATCTGGTGGCTCATCTCAACTATGCTGACCTCTGAACCCAGTGCTGCATAGACGGTAGCCATCTCCAGTCCAATGATACCGCCACCAACAATCACCAGCTGATCAGGGATAGTACGCAGTTCCAGTGCACCAGTGGAGTTCCAGATCCGTTCATCCTCAGGCCAGCCTGGAAGTACAACAGGCTCTGAGCCGACTGAAATCACGGCGTTCTCGAAACTAATCGTTTCATCCGCAATTTGCAGTTGATTAGCACCTGTAAATCGAGCGTAGCCATTGAGCACGCGCACTTTACGTCTTCGTGCAAGGCCAGAGAGGCCCTGTGTCAGAGAAGAGACGATCGCCTCTTTCTTGCCGCGTAGTTTATCAAGGTCGATATTCGGTTGACCGAAATCCAAGCCCCACTCACGCATGTGGTGGGCCTCTTTGATGATTTCTGCCCCGTGTAACAGGGCTTTGGACGGAATGCATCCTTCATTAAGACAGACGCCGCCCAGTTGAGCGCGCGGCTCCACCAGCACGACATCCATTCCAAGGTCTGCGGCGCGAAAGGCGCAGGCGTAACCGCCTGGCCCTGCACCAATAACCACTAATTGAGCTGATTGAGTCATGCGCTACACCTTAGACTAAAAGAAAACGCGGATCGGCAAGCGTTTTTGCCAGCGTAGCCAGGAATTTTGCTGCATCAGCACCATTGATGACGCGATGATCGTAGCTCATATCAAGCGGTACCATTGGCGTTGGTACAAACTCTGTACCGTTCCAAACGGGCGTCATCCGTGTGCGGGTTATGCCAAGAATGGCCACCTCGGGTGGATTAACGATCGGCGTAAATGCCGTACCACCGATACCACCGAGGTTACTGATGGTCATCGAGGCACCACCCATATCAGCGGGTCCGATTTTGCGGTTTTTCGCACGGCTCGCCAAGTCTGTAATCTCGGCGGCAATCTGCAGCAATCCTTTGGTGTCTGCATCACGGATCACTGGCACCATCAAACCGAATTCTGTGTCTACGGCGATGCCGATGTGGACAAACTCTTTCAAGTACAGCTCGGTACCATCGGGGCTCAAAGACGAATTGAACTTAGGAAACTGCTTTAGCGTGACAGCCAGCGCTTTAACAAAAAAAGCCAGAGTCGTGAGCTTAACGCCCTGAGCCAGCGCCTCCTGTTTGAGCTTGCCTCTGAGCGCTTCGACAGCAGATATGTCCGCCTCATCATGATGCGTTACCTGAGGAATCAGCGTACTAGCTGCCGATAGATTAGCTGAAGCAATGCGATCGAATTTGCTTGTTTCGGTGACGCTAACGGGGCCGTACTGATGATGATCTACATCCCAGTACTGGCTCATTTCAGATGTGTTTGTTGCACTCTGCGCCGGGCCTGTCGACGACAGGTCATCAAGCGTAATCTGCTGGCGATTAAGTTTGTTCGCCAGCTCGTTTATATCCACCCCCTGGCGCCGAGCGGCAGCTCGCACCGAGGGTGATGCAATTACGGTACTCATAGCGAGCTCCCTTACCAAGATGCTGAAATGTACTGGGTTTCCATAAACTCCAGCATGCCTTCATGGCCACCTTCACGGCCGAGCCCTGACTGCTTGCTACCACCGAATGGCGCTGCCGGGTCACTGACCAGACCACGATTCAGACCCACCATGCCGTAATCGAGACGCTCACAAACTTGAATGGCACGCTTCATGTTCTCGGAGAAAACGTAGGCAACCAGACCGTACTCAGTATCGTTAGCACGACGAATCACATCCTCCTGATCGCTGAATGTCTGCAGTGCTGCTACCGGACCAAAAATTTCGTCATTGACGCAGTCGGCATTTTCGGGAACGTTACTCAGGACTGTTGGCGGGAAAAAATATCCTTTGCCTTCAAACGCTTTACCACCGCACTCAAGCTTGGCTCCTTTGGCAATCGCGTCGTCGACGAAGTGCTGCACTTTCTCTAATGTGCTGCGGTTAACTAGTGGGCCAACGTCTACGCTTGGATCGGTACCATCACCAACCTTGAGTGCTGACATCGCCGCTGTCAGGCGCTGAGTGAACTCGTCAGCGATTGACTCGTGCACATAGATGCGGTTCGCCGCAGTACATGCCTCGCCGAGGTTACGCATCTTAGCCAGCATCGTGCCTTCAATCGCCGTGTCCATGTCAGCATCATCAAACACGATAACAGGCGCGTTACCACCTAGCTCCATTGCCGGCGTCAGTACTTGGTCTGCGGCAGACTTCAGTAGTGTACGACCAACGCCAGTGGACCCGGTGAATGAGACCACGCGAACGCGCGGATCGTGCATCATGTGATCAACTATCTTACCGGTCTGCTTCGACGGCAGAACATTAACCAAACCAGCCGGAACACCCGCTTCTTCAAGCAAGGGCATCAGTGCGAGCATGGTAAGGGGAGTCTCGGAAGCCGGCTTGATCACAACACCGCAACCCGCTGCGAGAGCTGGCGCAATTTTGCGCGTGCCCATAGCGGCTGGATAGTTCCAAGGTGTGATCAGTACAGCCAAACCTGCCGGTTTGTGTTGAACGATGATACGAGCTCCCGAAGCTGGTGCTTTGGTTATCATGCCATCAGCACGCACAGCTTCCTCTGAAAACCAGCGAAAGAATTCGGCGGCATAGCGCGCTTCACCCACCGCGTCGGTGCGGCCTTTACCGTTTTCGAGAGTAATCAGATGGGCAAATTCATCGATCCGAGCATCCATCAGTTCCCAAGCTTTACGCAGCACAAGCGAGCGCTCACGTGGAGTACGCGCTGCCCAGTCGGCCATTGCACGCTCAGCAGCGTCCAGTGCTTTATCAGCATCGTTCAGCTCGGCTGAGGCGACGCTTGCCAGAACTTCTTCAGTCGCGGGGTTGATAACATCGAAGCGGCTACCCTGTGAACCAGGCGTAAACTCACCATCGATGTATAGATCAGTGTGTTGGATAGTATTGCTAGTCATATAGTCACCTACAATCAGAGGAGCTGGCGCATGGGGTCAGCAAGTCGCTCTGCAAAATTGTTAAGAAGACCAAGAGCATCTGCGGCGCTCAGCGCAGACTCAGGTGCACTGAGTTGCAGATGAAGTTGATCACCGCGGCGCGTTAGCGTTACGCGCGGTACTGCGGAATTTCCGAGTGTTGCGGTCTCAATGAACGTGCCCCGCAAGTCGCGCAAATGTAGCTCCTCGGCTGCCTCCGACACTGATGTACCTGAGATCTGCTGATGCGCTTGATAAACCTGAGTCTCCCCGAGGGTAGCGACGCCAATCTGAGTGAATGCCGCATGGCTGGAACCGAGCATCGAAGACAGTATCTGCGCTTGGTTAGAGATGCCTGTATTAGCTTCGAGCCAGAGCACAAACTCACTGAAAGCGCCCGCATCAACAACCGCACTGATCTCCAGCGTCTGTGCTGCTGTCCCGCCAGTTGGCGCTTGCTTAGCTGCTTTGCTGAGCTCTTTAAGCTGTACTAAATCACTTACGTGATAGGGCTGTGGCACTCCGGCGTCAGCGAGTAACTGCAGATCCAGACCCGCTTCCATCGCCATACGCTTAAGCTTAGGTGATGCCAGGATTCGAGCGCCTGCAGGGGCCAGCAACGGCAGTATCGAAGCCGTGGGTGCAGCTTTCGATGACGCTGTCTCGGTTGGAGCAGAGGCCGCAGGGGTAGTTTCGGCAGCCTTATCAGATGCAGACATTGCAGTGCCTGCCTGGTAAGCGCGATCGATAAGCGCAGCTGAGGGTTCAGCTGCAATGATTGCGATCACTTCACCCGTTGGAACTTCATCACCTGCCGCCGCCAAACGCGCAACAAGGTAGCCGGAGTGACCCGCTGTTACTTCAGCAACACTCTTATCGGTTTCAACTTCGAAGAGAACGTCCTCAGCATCGACCTGATCACCGACCTGCTTCGCCCAACCGATGAGCAGTCCCGAATCTTGTGCCATGCCGAGTGTCGGCATGATGACCTGGTTCCCTTCAGGGAGTGCGTCTGCGACTGCGGGCGTGGGTGCCGCCGACTCTGCAGCGGGCACGTCAGCATCGGCTGTATCAGCGATATAAGCGATGACGTTGCCAACTGGCACTTCTGCACCGGCTTCAGCACTGATCCCGACCACAAAACCCGCGGCCGGTGCCTCGACTTCCATGGTGGTTTTGTCGGTCTCAACTTCGAACAGGATATCGCCAGCAGCTACCGCTTCACCCTCAGACTTATGCCAGGCGAGCAGAGTACCAGTATCCTGGGACATGCCCAGAGCGGGCATGATGATCTCATGCCGCATGAATCAACTCTCCTCGCACGAGTTTACGTGCTTTTTCCGCTACACCCTCAGCCGTGGGTACGGTGATATCTTCTAGTGCAGGCGAGAATGGAATCGGAACATCCATGGCCCCCATACGAACGGCTGGGGCGTCGAGGTAGTAGAAGGCTTTCTCGTTAATGCGGCTGGCGATCTCTGAGGTGACGCCAAAGCTCTGATGACCCTCGTCGACTACGATCACTCGGCTCGTCTTCTTCGCTGATTCGATAAGCGTTTTCTCGTCTAAAGGAACGATCGTGCGGGGGTCGATGACTTCAGCACTGATACCGTCCGCTTCGAGAAGTTTTGCCGCCGCTTCACATACCTGCACCATTGAAGAGGTACCGATAAGAGTGATATCCGTTCCTTCGCGCTTGACGTTTGCAACGCCAAACGGAATACAGTACTCCTCCTCTGGAACCTCGGCCTTATCCTGATACATCAATTTATCTTCGAAAATGACCACTGGGTTGTCATCGCGAATAGCGGTTTTAAGAAGGCCCTTAGCTTCATAAGCAGAGGAGGGCAGCGCCACTTTCACGCCAGGAATGTGTGCGACAATCGCGTGTAGCGACTGAGAGTGCTGTGCTGCGGAGCGGCGTGTTGCGCCAAGATTGGTGCGCAATACCATCGGTACGTTGAGTTTACCGCCTGACATGTAGTGCGTTTTCGCAGCCTGGTTACAGAGTTGGTCCATCACTAGAAAGATGAAGTCGCCAAACATCAGGTCAACGACAGGACGCATACCCGTCATGGCAGCGCCAACACCCATGCCCATGAAGCCGGGCTCAGAAATGGGTGTATCAATTACTCGATTGGTTCCGAATTCTTCAACCAGACCTGACAGAATCTTAAAAGGGGTACCTGCCTCAGCAACATCCTCCCCGATGATAAAAACAGTCTCGTCACGACGCATCTCTTCTGCGAGCGCCTCGTTTACCGCCTGTGATAGCGTAATTTGTCTCATGTTAATTCTCCTTAGGCGAGTGCGTGCTTGACGTCGGTGTAAACGTGCATGTCCACTTCAGATGGGTCTGGGTATTTTGCATCCAGAGCATAGGCGACCGCGTCTGCTGCATCCTTGAAGACCTCTTCATTGATGGCATCGATCTCAGCTTCAGAAGCCAGGCCGTTTTCGATGATGTAGCCGCGCAGACGAATGATTGGATCGCGATTGGTCTTCCATTCGGTCTCTTCATCTTTGGCGCGGTAGTATTCGCGGTTGATATCGCCAACATGGTGGCCATGGTAGCGGTAGGTCATAAGTTCGAGGAAGAAGGGGCCCTCGCCAGCACGTGCTCTTGCTACGAGCTCCTGTGTGAGCTTGTTGACGGCCAGAACGTCTTGACCGTCAACCTGATGAGATTCGATCCCAAACGCCTCGGCACGAGCAACAATTGAACCGGCCGCAATCTCTTCGGTTTTGGTGTACTCGGAGTAGCCGTTATTTTCACAGGCGTAAATGACAGGCAGATTCCACAGCGCAGCCATGTTCATCACCTCGTACATCAGCCCTTGTGCTGTGGCGCCGTCGCCGAAGAAGCAGACCGCTACTTCGTCGGTACCGCGCAATTTCGAGGAGAGCGCTGCACCGGTTGCAATGCCGAGCGATCCGCCCACGATTGCGTTGGCGCCAAGGTTGCCATTTGACTGGTCGGCAATGTGCATCGAGCCGCCTTTTCCGCGGCAATAACCCTCTTCGCGGCCCAGAAGCTCGCAGAACATGGGTTTAAACTCAGCGCCTTTGGCGACACAGTGACCATGGCCACGGTGAGTCGAGGTGATCTTATCTTTTACGGTGAGGGCCTCACAGATGCCGACGGCAACAGCCTCTTCTCCCGAGTACATGTGTGTCAGTCCTGGCATTTTAGCGGACAGGTAAAGTTGGTTTGCGTTGTCTTCGAACGTGCGAATACGGACCATCTGGCGGTACATCCGCAGGATACTGTCGGTGCTCAAGTTCTCGGTGGTCGAGCTCATTGTGAATTCCTCAAAAACTACCTACTTTCTGCTCGAGACAAAAAATCCCCTCATCTCAAGCAAATGAGACAATAAGGAGCTTAAAGCTGAGTCGAGCGAGTCGAAATTAAATGTTCATGGGATCAAGGCTGGATGCCATTGATCCCATGAGCGACGCTAGTGCGCCAAGAGCGACAGTCGTCGCTTACTGCATGATGATTCCGCCGTCGATCATGATCAGCTGACCTGTCATGTAATCGCTCTCATCAGAACAGAGGAATGCAGCCGTGCCGACAACATCATCAGGAGTCGATAGTTTCTTCATCAGAATCATTGTTTCGGCGAGGGTATCCATTGACTGTCCCTCTTTTTCAAATTTACCGATCGCAACGAGATCTTTATCGAGCTGCTTCCAAAGTTCTGTCGCAACAACACCTGGGCCATAACCGTTTACTGTGATCTTGTGCTGCCACAGGGCTTTAGCACCACCCGTAATCATCGCCAGTGTTGCATGCTTAGAACATGAGTAAGGGATAACATCATCAAATGCTGCGCGTGACAGAATTGAGCCTACATTGACGATCTTGTAAGGGTGATCTTCCATTGGCCCTTGAGCGATCATCTGCTTCGCCGCTTCCTGCATACCAAACAGCATGCCTTTAGCGTTGACGTTCATAATGAAGTCCCAGTTCTCCTCGTCAATGTCCATGAACATCTTAGGCTTATTGACGCCTGCATTGTTCAGATACACATTGATCGATCCGAAGTTGTCAACACACGCTTGAACAGCGGCGGTGTGATCTTCGCGTTTTACAACGTTCATCTTTACAGCAACCGCTTTACCGTTTCCGAGTGCATTGATCTTGTCGGCAACTGCCTTAACACCGTCAAAGTTCAGATCACCAACAACTACATTGGCACCCTGTGCTGCAAAGTAGAGAGCGTTAGCCGCCCCCATGCCTTGTGCAGCACCTGTAATAACGATGTTTTTACCAGCTAAACGAGTCGGATTCATTTTTACTACTCCCAGTTTTTATTGTTTCCAATTATTGATAATAACTTCCGCCTCTTGTTGGGCGCGCTCCAACGCGACCTCAGGCGTGATAAGACCACGAAGCATTTCGTGCATAACGTTGCCACACATCTCCGTGATCGTTTTAATTTCAGGTATTGGCGGTCTGGGCCAAGCCTGCAATGCCCCGCGTCGTGACATCTCATCAATTGCCTCGATAACAGAGGACGTCTCGCGCACTTCAGGGTCTTCATTCGCCGAATAGCGCGAACAACCTCGACTACCATTTTGAACATAGAGTCGCTGCGCCCTGGCTGACGTCAGCGTCTCGATAGCCGCAACGATATCCTCAACCCGTTTAGGGTTAACATTGGCTGGGATACCCAGCACAAAGCCGCCGACAGGAGAGACTGGACGCGCGATTCCTCCAGATGGATGGGGTACATAGCCGGTGTTGTTGCGGGCGGGCGAGCTGTGATCGTCCTCAAAGTAGGGGGTCATCTGGGTGTAACTAAACGCCATCGCACAACGCCCCTCGGAGTAAGCCTTAATGCGCTCAAACCAGGACATGCTAAGGATACCCGGAGGCGAATATTTAATCAGTTCCAGTAGAAATTTTGCTGCCTGTAAGCCAGCGTTGGTGTTGAACATTGGCTTGTAATTGTGTTGCGGAATGTCATCAATCGAAAATCCGGTCGCGGTTGCTGGAAGATCCACGACAGGCTGTCCGAAATCGGCCATCGCCATAATAAATGTATGTCCCAGAGGCGTTCCCCGCGCAGCATTCCAGGCAATACCATATTGCTGATTGCGCGGGTCATGCAGTGCTCGGGCCGCTAAAAGCAGCTCCCGAGTTGTCGTTGGCGCCAGCAGACCAGCGTCCTGGAGTAGGTCAGTGCGATACATAAGAACTTCGCTAGTTGTCTCTATGGGTATCCCATAGCACCGGTCCTTCCAATGACAGGCTCTCCAACTCGCTGGGTGGAAGTCTTGAGTGTCTAGTGCCTCAAGATCCATCAGCTCATCTAGGGCAAGGAGTTCACCTTTCTCTGCTAACTCTCCAACCCATGGAAGGTTAATAGCAACGACGTCATATGCACTACGCTCTCGCTTGGCGTTTTTAACAATCTCATCATAAAGCGTATCGAGTGAGTGATGTCGGTTGTGTACAGAGCACCCCAATACAACTTCAAAATGGCGACGTAGATTATTCAAAACCATAAAACTTGGATCGCTGTGTATCAAAGTTTTCAGGCCGCCTGAAAGTTTCAGAGGTTTGCCTAAGACGCTCAATGGTGGTGCTGAACGCGATTTAGTATATGAACTGCCAAAAAAACGATCAGTTGAGTTTTCATCGCTATCATTGTCGAACGCCTCGGATATCAGTGAAGCGCTTCCTTTCATCATCTGCATCCAAGTATCAATGAGCCGGTCGCTAGGATGAAGTGAGAAGCTGCGGCCACTGCGTGTGCGTTCGCGTTTGTCGATCAGACCCGCAGCGATTAGCTCGTTGAGGCGACGCGTAGCTGTAGCATAAGGCACTCCGCTTATCTCGATGAGCAGTGATGGCTGTGTGCGCTTAGCCTGAAAATGACGGCGAAGCAGCTCTATCGACATACGTGCGTGAGGGCTTGGGACATACAGAGGGTGAGTAGTCTCCATAAGAGAAAGGAACTCATCGGCGTATTCGATAAACGCTGCAAGCTGGCTCTCCGTCTCAGAGGGCATGCGATTGCCGCTTGTGATCTCGATAGGCTGACCCATGTTCTCTTCTCTTATATTAACTGGTCGACGATTTCGTTGATGTCTGTCGTCGTTCATCTGAATCCAAACCAAGGCTACGTCCCTCTGTCCAAATTGATAACCGCAATGATATCCATAATGGATATAACCATATCCGATATGGATAACAATAGGGGTTTTTTGAATCCGACGCCGAGTTAGTGTGTATCCACTGATTGAGAGTTTCACGAAGAGTTTGGCGCTCGACTGTGAATAAAGACATTCAGTAAACCGAATAAAACAACAAGGAGAAGTCCGGTGTTTAACAAAAAAGTACTTTCAACACTCATCGCAACTGCTGCAATCGCTGGCGCTGGCCAGGTGTATGCTGGCGCGCACTCAGGTATGAAAATTGGCATCACTCAGAACAATGTGGGTGTCGACTCTTACCAGACAACTTATGAGAAGGCCTTTATTGCTGCAGCTGAAGCGAATGCAGACGTTGAAGCAGTGGTACTTGATGCAGGTGGCGACGTTGCTCGTCAGATTGCTCAGGTTGAAGACCTAATCCAGCAGGATGTTGATGCAATTATCATCTGGCCAACTAACGGCGAAGCAGTTATTCCTGCTGTTCGTAAGGCTCAGAAGGCTGGTATTCCTGTGATCGTTACTAACTCTAACATCGCTGAAGCTGGTTTCGACTTCATTCGTTCCTTCTCAGGTCCAGACAACGTGACTCAGGGTCGTCGCTCTGCGGAGATCATGTGTGACAAGTTCAAGGCTATGGGTATTGAGAACGAAGCGAAAGTCGTACACATCACTGGTCAGCCAGGCTACACCACTGCGATTGAGCGTGCGGGTGGCTTTGAAGAGCGTTTGCCTGAGGTGTGTCCAAACGTAACTGTTCTGGATACTCAGCCAGGTGACTGGAACCGTGAGAAGTCACAGCAGGTTATGGAAGCCTTCTTGGTTAAGTACGATGACATCGATGGTGTCTACGCTGGTGATGATAACATGGGTGTTGGTGCGCTGAATGCTGCGCGCGCAGCAAACCGTGAAGGCATTATCTTCGTTGGTGCTACCAACTTCGCTGTAGGCTACGAAGCAATGGCTGCTGGCGAGTACTGGGGTTCAATCTACCAGTCTCCAGTAGACGATGCTGAAGCCGCTCTGAAGACAGCGATCGACGTTCTTAACGGTGTGGATGTTCCATTCCTTAACTACTTCGACACTCCAAAAATTACTCAGGACAACATGTCTGAGTTCACTAAGCCAGTATTCTAATGAGGCCGGGCTGTCCCGGTAATTAGAAGGCTTAATCTGCGGCGGCTCGGTAATGACTGACCGCCGCTATTTTCAAAAATTAGAAACGTAAATACGCGGGAGACTGGTATGGCAGGTTTTGCCAATAACGAGTTTGTAAAGCTGCTGGGTAAGCAAGGCATTCTTATCGCTTTTGTCCTGTTTATGGTGGCATTCACAGTCGCCGACACCAAATTTATCTCTACTGACAACGTTCTCAGCGTTGTGCGTTCGTCCGCTATATTGGGCGTAATGGCGTTGGGTGTAACCTTTGTCGTAATCAGTGGAAACCTCGATCTCTCGGTCGGTTCCATGATGTCTTTTTCTACGATTGTTGTGCTGGATTTGCACGACAAGATCGGTCCGCTTATGGCAATACCAGCGATGTTTGCAATGACCCTTGCGCTGGGTGCATTCATCGGATTTTTGGTTGGCTATCTTAAACTTAACTCGCTGATTGTGACTCTCGGTATGCTGTCCGCGATTCATGGCCTTACTCTGACCTATTCAGGTGGTAAGAATATGGATATTGCTGACAAGTCGGGCACTTGGTTTAGTGTCTTCGGACAAGGCGAGATTCTTGGTATACCTGTTCCTATTCTTTTGTTCGCACTACTGGCGTCGTTGCTGGGTGTGTTGTTGGCGAAGACGCCATTTGGACGCAAGGTTTACGCCGTAGGCGGTAACCCAACAGCCGCCACGTTCTCAGGCATTCCGCGTGCGCGCACGGTCTTTCTCTGTTACCTGATTTCAGCTTTCTGTGTTGCCACCGCTGGCCTCATTCAGGCAAGCCGCTCTCTCGGTAGCCAGAACACTGTCGGCCAGGGGTTAGAGTTAGAAGTTCTTGCGGCAGTCATTTTGGGCGGTGCCTCGCTTCTGGGTGGTTCGGGTACTGTATTTAAGACACTCGTTGGTGTGCTGATGCTTGGGTTTATTCAGAACGGATTGTTGTTGATGGGGTTGCCATTTTACGTCCAGTTCGTCATCACCTGGGGCATCATTATCCTTGCCGTTTGGTTGGATATCTCCATTAAACGCGGCCGCTTCTTTGCGTCAGTCTAAAGGGAAGAGCTATGAAGTCTGAGCAAACTAAAAAACTGATAAAGAGCGGCGCCATCTGGTTTTTCATTGTCGTCGAACTCATCTTCTTTAGTATCGCGGGTGAGTATCTCGCGCTAAGTGACAAAGCGTTCATGGATGCTGACAACATGCTGCTACTACTCAAGCAGTCGGCGCCTATTGGAATTATCGCGGTGGGTATGACGTTGATCATGGTCAACGGCAATATCGATCTGAGCGTTGGAGCAATCTTTGCGATCGCTGGGATCGTGCTACTGGATACGATGTCCTGGCCCATGTTTGCTGATATGGGTGATGGCGTGATTCCGGTTGCCTGGGCCTTGGCTCTGTTGGTCGGTGCGTTACTGGGTGCGTTGAATGGTGTGATTGTCTGGAAGACGGGCGTGGATGCGTTCATTGTCACGCTGGGCTCAATGTTGGGCTACCGCGGTCTGGTCTTTATGTTTAACGGCGAAAATCCAACATCGAATCTCAATTGGACGCTGGTCGATTTTGCAGAAGCTCAATTTTTGGGCCTGCACACCGCGACTTGGTTCTTTGCGGCAGTCGTCTTGGTTGTTTGGTTTATCACTCGCTACACAATCCATGGTCGTAACGCCTATGCCATAGGTGATAACCGCGATGCGGCGGTAAATGCTGGCATCCGAGTGGGTCCGCACATGCTGATCAACTTCACGTTAATTGGTTTCTTAGCAGCGCTTTCGGCCGTTGTTTTTTACTCCGAGAGTGGCTCGGTTAACCCAAATGACGGTCAGTTATATGAGCTTTGGGTGATTACCGCGGTGGTGTTGGGTGGTACGAAGCTTACGGGTGGTTCAGGTTCGATAATCGGTACGCTCGGTGGTGTTCTGGCAATCCAGCTGCTTCGCAAAGGACTCGGTTACATTGGCGCTGATACGTCAACTGTAAATCTCGTCATTGGTCTAATTTTGATCGTGGTTCTGTTCATCGATCGCCAGTTGAACGTTAAAGGCAAGGAGGCGCTGAAAGTATGATTAATTCAACTCCAGCATTGCGTCTCGAAGGCATCGTTAAGACCTTTCCGGGTGTACGAGCTCTCGATAATGTTTCTTTTGATGTAGTCCCTGGTGAAGTTCATGCCCTAATGGGCGAAAACGGTGCCGGCAAATCGACACTGATGAAGGTACTTGGTGGTTTGTATCAACCCGACTTCGGTTCGATCTTTATAGAAGATAAGTCGGTGGAGATGACCAGCCCTTTGCACTCTAAGGCCCTAGGTGTTGTGTTTATTCATCAGGAGCTGAGTTTGGCTGAAGAGCTCAGCGTTGCTGAGAACGTTTACCTTGGCGAGCTACCTCGCAAAGGCTTCGGTCTGGTGGATTGGGATCTGCTCTACAGTAAGACTGATGCCATTCTTCAGAAATTGCGAGTTGGTTTCGATGCGCGGACTCTGGTCGGCGACCTCTCTATTGCGAATCAGCAGATGGTTGAGATAGCTCGTGCGCTGACCGTTGATGCGAAGGCAGTTATCTTTGATGAGCCAACGGCCTCTCTGACCGATGCTGAGAAACTTGTCCTGTTTGATGTGATCAGCGATCTGAAACAACAGGGTGTTGGCATTATCTATATCTCCCACCGTATGGAGGAGATCTTCAAAATTACCGACCGCATTACAGTGTTGCGCGATGGTCAGTATCAGGGGACCGTGGCGACCCGGGATACAGATGAGGAGAGCGTTACGCAGATGATGATCGGCCGTAAGCTCGATTTGAGTCGCAACGCCTCACATCACGAGCTGGGAGGTGTAGCCCTTGAAGTTAAAAATCTCTCCTGTGGAGATCTTTACACAGACGTAAGTTTCCAAGTGCGTCGTGGTGAAGTGCTTGGATTCTATGGTCTGGTAGGTGCTGGTCGTACTGAGATAGCGGAGACTCTCTTTGGTTTGCGCCAGCCTAGCTCTGGCTCGATCCATGTAGATGGCAAAGAGGTCAGTGTTGCCTCGCCAGCGGAGGCTATTCGTTTGGGGATCTCGTTGGTACCCGAGGACCGAAAAGGCCAGGGCCTGGTCTTGGGTATGAACTGTCGAGACAACATGACGCTGCCCCAGATAGACGATATGACAGCGGGTCCCTTCGTTGCCAATGGTGCCGAGGTATCTCTATTCGATCAGTACCGTGATCGGCTCGATATTCGCACCCCCGGCTGGAAGCAGACTGTGGGTAATCTTTCCGGCGGAAATCAGCAAAAGATCGTCATTGGTAAGTGGTTATCGATGCACCCCAATGTGTTGATTGTTGATGAGCCAACACGCGGTATCGACGTGGGATCCAAGTCGGAGATTCACAAGCTGATTCGCGAGCTCGCAGCCTCTGGATATGCCGTCATAGTAATCAGTTCGGAGATGCCAGAAGTCCTGCATGTCTCTGACCGTATTGCCGCCATGTTCTCGGGAGAGATTGTTCGCACGTTTACCTCTGAAGAGGTAACCGAAGATAACCTGATTCAAGCGATCTCAGGGATCAAACAGAAAGCTTAACTCGGCTTGTGCAGCCGTTCGCAGATTAAACGAGGAAAAAAGAGATGAGCAAAAAGATAATTATAGAGCCTACTCAGGTTGATCTTCAGGCGTTGGATCCCCGTTGGGAGTGGAACCGTCCGATCCCATCACCGGGTCGAATGAACGTCGATTTTGAAGAGCGTGTCGATTTCCGCCGCCTACATCGTTACCGTGTAGAACGTGCTCGTCAGGCGCTTCGTGAGTCGGATCTTGGCGCTATGCTCTGCTTTGATAACAACAATATTCGATACCTGACGTCGAGCGTTATTGGTGAGTGGGCGCGCGATAAAATCTGTCGTTATGCACTCTTTACAGGTAACTCCGACCCGTACCTCTGGGACTTTGGTAGCGCTGCGGCACATCACCGTCTCTACAACCCCTGGTTCGACAACGATCACTGGCGCGCTGGCATGTTGGGTCTGCGTGGTTCTGTTGCTGAAGATGCTGGCCTGTTTGATAACGCGGCTAAAGAGATCGCTGATATCCTGCGTGCTGAAGGCGTGGCTGACATGCCAATCGGTGTGGATGTACTTGAGCCACCCATGCTCTTTGCACTTCAGAAGCAGGGCCTGATCGTTCGCGATGTTCAGCAGGTTATGCTGAATGCCCGTCAAATCAAGAGCATGGACGAGATTATTCTGCTGAACCAGTCCGCTTCCATGGTTGATGGCTGTTACCAGATGATTGCCGATAACCTCAAACCGGGTAAGCGCGAAAACGAACTGGTTGCTATGGCTAATAAGTTCCTTTACGACAACGGTTCCGATGACGTTGAGGCGATAAACGCAGTGTCGGGTGAGCGTTGTAGCCCGCACCCGCACAACTTTACCGACCGTATGTACCGCCCAGGCGACCAGGCCTTCTTTGACATTATTCAGTCTTACATGGGCTATCGTACCTGTTACTACCGCACATTGAATGTGGGTAGCAAGTCACCTGCTCAGGAAGATGCGTACCGTAAAGCGCGAGAGTGGATCGACGCCGCTATAGCTCTGGTTCGTCCGGGTATGACAACAGACAAGATCGCAGCTGTTTGGCCGGCAGCTCAGGAGTTCGGTTTCGCCAACGAAATGGAAGCCTTTGGTCTGCAGTTTGGTCATGGCCTAGGTCTGGCACTGCACGAGCGTCCCATTATTAGCCGCCTTGTCTCGTTCGACAACCCGTTCGAGCTTCAGGAAGGTATGGTATTTGCGCTGGAAACTTACTGCCCTGCGGCTGATGGCAATGGTGGTGCACGTATCGAGGAGGAGGTTGTTGTAACGGCTGATGGTTGCCGTGTAATTACGCTCTTCCCTGCGCAAGATCTGTTTGTAGCAAACCCCTACTAAGGGGTTTGTTCAACCTCCCAAGGAGTTGAAATATGCCAACGTACAATTACCAGTCGGTTGAGACCGGCGAGATCTTCAGAATTGAACATAGCGTGCATGATGCCGCGCTAGCGGCTCACCCTGAGACGGGAGAGGAGATCAAACGTGTCATAATGGGCGCTCCAGCGGTCCATATTCCTGGTCTTAAGAAGCATGTTAGGGTGGATTATAAAAGTCCCGCAGCCACAGCCTGTGGTTGTGCTTCTAATGTCGCGCTGGCTCAAGCCATGTACAAAAATAGCCGTGAAACGCCAACTTACGGCTCACTGAACAGTAAGCGCACGGTGACAGGCGGCGTCGTGAGCAAGTCGAGTTGTGGCCACAGTCACAGCCATGGTGGAGGCTGCGGCCACAAGCACTAAGTCCTAATCTGGCACCTCAATTTAGTTGGAAGGTGCCAAGATTGTTAAACTTCAGAAGTCGTTCTCTGTTGTACAACCGTGTTCTGCACATGCACGGTCTCTCTTCAGCTGTCCTAGGACAGCTTTTTTTTCGCACAACTTTATCAGAATGAGAACTGCTTGCTGGCAAGTTCAACGATATGTTTACCTATCGGGAGAGATGAGGTGGCGGCGGGCGAGGGGGCGTTACACACATTGACGGTCCGGGCAGTATGCACGAACTTGAAGTCATCTATCAGCTTACCCTCAGGCGATACAGCCTGAGCTCTCACGCCGGCTGGGTAGGGCTCCAGGTCATCGAGCGTCAGTATCGGACAGTACTTGTTTACCTCTTTTAAATAACCGCTCTTGAATAGAGAGTTCTTCAGCTCAATGAGCCCTGGCTTGAGATTGTCACGCAGCACCTTAAGGTTGCCCTTGTAACAGAGTGTTTCGAAGCTGTCCTTAAATGAGAAATCTGTCTTCTTGTACCCCTCACGTTTGAACGCCAGCACCGCATTAGGGCCGACCGTCACGCTGCCGTCGATCATACGCGTCAGATGAACGCCCAAAAATGGCATGTTGGGGTCCGGAATCGGGTAGATCAGATGGTTGACGATGCGGTTGTGTTTAGCACTCAGACGAAAGTACTCCCCTCTGAATGGGCAGATCCGGAAGTCAGGCTCCATGCCCAGCATTCTGACAACGCGATCAGACATCAGGCCTGAACAGGAGATAAGGTAACGCGAGCGATATGTCTGCGACTCTGTATCTACCTCTATCGAGTCGCTCCCTTCGCGCATGGCCGTGACTTCACGTTGGAAGACAATTTCACCCCCAAGCTCCACAATACGGTGTGCCATCGCTTCACCCACCTGCTTGTAGTTTACGATGCCACTTGATGGAACAAATATCGCACCTTCACCAACGATATTTGGTTCTCGTTCATGTAGTTGTTTGCTGTCAAGCCAGTACCGTTCGAGACCGTTCGCTGCGGTGCGATCCCAGAGAGCGCGCATGCGCTCCATTTCCAGCGAATTGGTCGCAACCAGGAGTTTTCCACAGCTGTCGTAGGCGATTCCGTGCTCGTCACAGAAGGCTTTTGTCTGTTGGTTACCCTGCAGACAGAATTTAGCCTTGAGGCTGCCGGGTGTGTAGTAAACCCCTGCGTGGATAACGCCCGAATTGTGCCCGGTCTGATGCTGTGCGCTTGAGGCCTCTTTCTCTAATACCAAAACCTTGCGACCCGGATACTGCTCTAGCAGTTGCATGGTTGTAGACAGGCCCAGAATGCCCGCACCTATTACAATTAAATCGTACATTTGGGAGCTACCTATGTCTAAAGCGTCGAATAATCTAGGTGTGTATTTTATTGGTTAACGTCTGAAGATTCAGTGCTGTCATCCATACTATTTATCCATTTTGGATAGAATCGGTTCGAGTCGGTCTGTCTTGGTTTGCATTAAACCCTCAAAGCCGCGCTATATCGCAAATTTTGGGATCTATTGACATGCAAATTGAAGATTAACTTCTAGTTAAATAATCGGTCTATTGTTAGTCTATAGCGCCGCGGCGGCGACCACTTGCTGGTGAATGTCGTCGATACACCCGTTTTGTTCGAAGGTTGGAGTCAGGCGCGATGCATCTGCACATTTTAGGGATATGCGGCACCTTCATGGGTTCACTTGCATTACTGGCTCGTGAGATGGGACATCAAGTGACCGGCTCCGATCTCAATGTTTACCCGCCGATGAGCACTCAGTTAAAAGAAGCAGGGATTGGGTTGATTGAGGGCTATGATCCATCGCAACTCGACCCGCGGCCCGACCTCGTTGTAATCGGTAATGCGATGTCCCGCGGAAATCCCTGTGTCGAGGCGGTACTGGATCAGGGGCTGGCATACTGCTCAGGCCCTCAGTGGTTGCATGATCATCTACTTGCAGATAGGTGGGTTCTCGCAGTCGCAGGGACGCATGGAAAAACCACTACGGCCAGCATGTTGGCATGGATACTTGAATACGCGGGTATGAAACCGGGCTATTTGATTGGTGGTGTGCCGCTTAACTTTGAGCGCTCGGCCCGAGTCGGCGAGACCGATTTTTTTGTGATCGAAGCTGATGAGTATGATACTGCGTTTTTCGATAAGCGCTCTAAATTTCTGCACTACGCGCCGCGGACCCTGGTCATGAATAATCTTGAGTTCGATCACGCGGATATCTTCCCGGATCTTGCAGCGATTGAAACTCAATTTCACCATTTATTGCGTATTGTCCCGGCGTCGGGTCAGGTCATTTACCCTCGTGCATCTGATTCACTTGGGCGCGTAGTTACCAGAGGATGCTGGTCACAAAGCCTGGAAACAGGTGTGGCTGGGGACGCTTGGTTTGAGTCTGATGCGCATGACCCCCAAAGTTTTGCGATCTATTTAAGCGCTGGAGAGTTTGTCAATTTGAGCTGGGGGCTCAGTGGCGATCATAACAAGGAGAATGCGTTGCACGCGGTGCTTGCTGCTCGGCATGTCGGTGTTCCATTGGAGGTGAGTGCAGCCGCTCTCTGTGAGTTTCGCAGTGTTAAGAGACGAATGGAATTGCGCGGTAAGTTTAACGGAGTGAGACTTTATGACGACTTCGCGCATCACCCCACCGCGATAGCTACGACCCTTGAGGGGTTGCGCAAAGTAGCACCCGACAGTCGTATTGTGGCTGTCGTAGAACCTCGCTCCAATACAATGAAACAGGGGCACTTTAGTCACCGTCTGGCGGCCTGCGCCAGCGCAGCAGACATGGTCTTCTGGTTTCAACCCAGTGGCCAGGGTTGGTCCCTCACAGAGGCCATTGGTGGCAATCAGGGGCAGCGAGTTTTTGAGGATTTTGAAGCACTTATAGCGGCCGTGGTAGACGCCTGTGAGCCAGAAACAGAGCTCGTTGTCATGTCGAATGGCAGCTTCGGTGGTCTACATGAACGCCTTATTCAGGCGCTGGAAGAGAGATAACGCATGCAACAGACAGACCGCATAACGCTAGCAATAACGGGCGCTTCAGGGGTGCAGTATGCTGCTCGGTTACTCGAGTGTCTGCTAGTGCAGGATATACAGGTGCTGGTGATGATCAGCAAAGCGGCTCAGGTGGTCGCGGCGACCGAAACTGATTTGCGATTGCCGGGTACGCCGCAAGAGCAGGAGCGTTATCTGACGGAGCGTTTCTCTGCCAAAGCTGGTCAGATAAAGGTATATGGCAAGGAGAATTGGTTTGCACCCGTGGCATCCGGTTCTGGTGCGCCAAGCGCTATGGTTGTCTGCCCATGCAGCACGGGAACCCTATCGGCTATTTCGACAGGGGCGAGTAACAACTTGATTGAGCGAGCTGCGGACGTCGCCCTGAAAGAACGACGTCAGTTAATTCTGGTACCCCGTGAAGCTCCCTATTCTGAGATTCACCTCGAACATATGTTGAAGCTAACGCGTATGGGCGCGGTTATACTGCCTGCGTCACCAGGCTTCTACCACAAACCTGAGAGTGTTGAGCAGATGGTCGACTTTATTGTTGCCCGTATTCTCTCGCAACTTGGGCTAACTCAGGATTTAATGCCCCGCTGGGGCGAAAAATTACTCTGACGGATTGAAAACTATGGCGCAAATTCTCGCGCTGGACACCTCTACCGACGCCTGCTCGGTTGCTTTGCAAACCAGGGATCAGACACTGGTGCGTTTTGAGGTGGCACCACGCAAGCATACGAAATTACTTCTTCCGATGGTCGATAGCCTGCTCACTGAAGCGGGGTTGAGGGTTGCTGATCTGGATATGATCGCTTTTGGTCGTGGGCCTGGCTCTTTTGCAGGCATTCGGATTGCAACAGGTGCGGCTCAGGGGCTAGCGCTGGCGTTTGAGACCCCCGTAGTGGGAATCTCGACACTTGAGATGATTGCTTGGCGCGCACTCGAAGACTCACCCGAGGCGGAGTATATTCTGGCTGCTCTGGATGCGCGCATGGATGAACTCTACTGGTGTTGTTATCAAGTAGAGTCAGGCGTGCCAGTAGCTTTGCATGAAGAGCGCGTCAGCGCGCCAGCAGAGGTTAGTTTGCCACGAGAGGCCCAATGGATAATGGCAGGGTCTGGCGTCAATTACCTGCAGAGCATGCCGAAAATTGGGCTGCAGGTAGTAGGGTCTGATGCGGCTGTCTACCCGGAGGCGCGAGTTATGTTGCGGCTTGCACAACGTGAATTTAACGCAGGGAACTTGTTGAAACCGGAAGAGGCACAGCCGGTCTACCTCAGAGAGGGTGGCTGGAAGAAAAAGGACGAACAGTGACATTAAGCGATTGGATTCACACGGTAGTTCTCGCTCTGATACAGGGGCTGACAGAGTTTCTGCCTATTTCGAGTTCGGCCCACTTAATTCTCCCATCACAGTTGCTTGGCTGGGATGATCAAGGATTAGCCTTTGACGTCGGTGTTCACGTCGGCACACTCTGCGCGGTGGTTATCTATTTTCGTAGGGAGGTCTGGACCATAAGCAGCGCCTCTATATGCTCACTGGTAGGAGACAAATCGACTGATGCTCGTATAGGCTGGCTTGTGGTGATGGCGACCATACCGGCGATTGTCGCAGGTCTTTTTTTGGGAGATTTTGTTGACCGGTATGGACGTTCAATTCTGGTAATTGCGGCGACTACAATCATTTTTGGTGTTCTGCTTGGTTGGGCCGATGTGGCGAATAGGGCCCGCAAAAAGATGGAGGCGCTGGGTGTATCCGATGCTCTGATTATCGGAGTTGCACAGGCTATTGCGCTAATTCCAGGCACTTCGCGTTCGGGTATTACGATCACTGCCGCATTAGCGTTGGGTTTTGATCGTCAGAGTGCTGCTCGATTCTCATTTTTACTGTCGATTCCAGTCATTCTGGGGGCTGGTACATTGAAAACCCTTGAGCTGTCTCAGATGGGTAGCGATGCTCACTGGCTTATGGTGGGTGTCGGAGCGCTGATTGCTGCGTTGAGTGCCTGGGCCTGCATCCACCTCTTTCTGAGTTGGCTGGATCGTATAGGTATGCGACCCTTTGTAATCTATCGACTCATCCTCGGTTTCACTTTGCTAGGCGTCTGGAGTTTCGCGAGCTGATGTTGGCGATCGCTGCCGAACCTGATTACCTCAATAGAGCTGCCAGTTTGGCGCAGCGCCAGGGGTTGCCGTTGTTAGAGGAGTGGGATCTGGATGATGATTCAACTTATCAACAGCTTCTGCTGTTCGACGTCACTGGGGTTTCGCTCTGTTCGACCGGCCGAAAACGTTCCGGGCCTGTGCGTGTTGATTTCCTCAGCGGGGCAGTGAATCATCGACGTCAGTTTGGGGGTGGTCAGGGTCAACAGATAGCCAAAGCCTGCGGTATCAATAGCGCATACAAACCATTCATCGCCGATCTGACAGCTGGGTTAGGGCGTGACGCTTTTGTGCTGGCGACCCTGGGCTCACAGGTGCAGATGGTTGAGCGTAATCCTCTGGTCAGTGAGTTGCTTGAAGATGGATTATTTCGCGCGCAGCAGTCTGATGACCCTCAAGTATCTGAGATCATAGGACGTCTAAGTCTATTCAAGGGGCAGGGTGGCGAGTGGTTAGCTTCTCATCCGTCGAGAGCGGACGTCGTCTATCTTGATCCAATGTTTCCTCACAGCCACAAAAGCGCTCAGGTTAAAAAGGAGATGTTAGCGTTCAGATCCTTGGTTGGAGCTGATGAGGACAGCGAATCGCTACTAGCCATTGCGTTGGAGAGTGCCAGATGTCGAGTCGTGGTAAAACGGCCTCGTATTGCACCGTCAATTAGAGGGCCAAAACCGAGTTATGCGTTGGAAGGGAAGTCCGGGCGGTTTGATATTTACGCTTTGAGAAAGTTGGAGCCACCTCAGTAGTGTGGTGGTACTTCATCAGCTTTCGGAACTCCCTCACCGGCATCGAAGTTGCGAATTTGGGTGCTCAAGATAAGTACCATACGTTTTAACTGATCGAGCTCCTTCTCCTGTCGAGCCACAACATCACTTAACTTATCAATCGCGTCTTCCTGAAATGCAATACGCGACTCGAGATCGTCAAGCCTGGTCTCTTCTGACATTTCTCTACTCCTAACTGGGTCAGCTCATTGCCTAAAACTAACCAGGATTGTGTCCACTCTTGCGGATACTGAATAAGTCGTAACTTTAGAGCTCTCTGTTGCAAGTATGGTTGGGATTTTACTGTTTTGCACTGCGCAGGGATGATACCGGACCAAAGGATCAGTGAGAAGACAGGCTAAGTTGTTGAAAAAAATTGAATAATAGGATATACCTCGGTTCGGTTGAGGGCAAAATTTGGGTCCTTTTCTTTTGGTTAAATTGATAATCCCTATAACAAGAGACTATTAGATAGATGAGTGGTTCACAATTGTTTAAGAATATTTTGATTAGTGTTGTTGCTGTGGCTGTCATCGCTGCAGCTTGGCAGGTTCTGGGTGTGGATAACTATGTCGGTGTTTTAGCGGTCGCGTTTGTGACTGTACTGCTAAGCACTGTTATTGCATCGGGTGGTAAGAGCCTTGGGGCTAACCCGAATAGCTCAGGTAGCGCAGATAGCTCAAGCGATTCTGAAGTGTATGCTGATGATGACGTTGAGGGGCGAGAGCAGGGTACCGTTAAGTTCTTTAACGTTAAAGAGGGCTGGGGATTTATCACCCGCTCAGATGGCGACGATGTTTTTGTGCACTTTCGCAATATCCGTGGTCGCGGTCATCGCTCTCTGAATGAAGGCCAGAGGGTGAGTTTCAGCGTTGGCACTACTGATAAAGGCCTGCAGGCTGAGGATGTCGCAGTGCTGCGCGACTGATTACTGTGCCACAGAGAGAGGCAGCCTTGGCTGCCTTTTTTCATTTTAGGTTCATCTTTTAGGACTAGTATATTCGATACACAGTTATTTTTGAGAAGTCACCCGGCTAGACCGTTTCAAGGAGTACCCATGCAACTGATTTGTCGAGCGCTCATTCTCTCTGCGGTGCTCTCTCCTGCAGTATTGGCAAGCGATTGTAGTCGTGCTGTTGTTGAGGGTCAGCTAAATCAGAGTTGGCTCTATGATGTCTCCTACCAAGGTATGAATACTCAGGCGGAACGTCGACTGACACAAGAGGGTGATGTCTGGCATTTACAGCAGGCGATGTCGTTGTTGATTGTCAGTTTGAATGAGGAGAGCCGGTTTAGATTAAATGATAACCGGCTTGAACCGTTGAGCTACCTAAAAGAGCAGAAGGGGCTAGGTGCACGGTATACTCGAATAGAGGTTGATAGCTCAACATCGACCGTGAGTGCAGAGCACAAAGGCAAGACGAACAGCTACAGCGCAGAGCTTCCGCTCAGTGATCCATTGGCACATAGCCTTCAAATTCAGATTGATCGTCAGTGCGATGTAAATGACGTGAGCCTTGATTATCGGCTTGTGGGGCGTAGCGAAGTGAAGTCATACAATTACGTATTGGAGGGGCAAGATAGGATTCCCTCACCTTGGGGAGAGGTGTTAGCAGAGCGTTGGCAGCGTAACTCGGGCGATGTACAGGATCGGCTTTGGCTGGTTCCAAGCCAGAATTTCGCCCTAGTCCGATTTGAACACGTTGAGAAGGGTGAGCTTAGTTCGATGCAACTGATGCGGGTACAGTAGCCTCAGTCTCCTCTTTCGCCGCAACTCTTTTGGCCTCGGCATCACGCCATAGGTTCATCTCCCTGTGGTAGATATCCCAGACACATGGCTCGCATCCACTCTCGCAGCAGTCGTAGTCTCCGGGCGGAGTAGGTTTTTCCATACTGTAGCTTCCGTTAAATCCTGAACGTCAATAGTTTAGCACGATTACCCCTGCTGCTGCCGTCGTAGTGCGGCGTTAGAGAGGTGGCTGGCTGCTGCGTTGATTGGGTCCTCTGGCCAAGGGTGTTTTGAATAGCGGCCACGATTCTCTTTGCGCACCTGAGGATAGGTATTTTTCCAAAAATGTTGTAGGTCAGTGGTTATTGCCAATGGGCGTCCGGCTGGCGATAGTAGCTCGACGCGGATAGGCAGACCCAGCCCAGTCCTCGGTGATTCTTGAACCCCAAACATCTCCTGCAGCTTTACCGCAATCCGCGGTATTTCACTTTCATAGTCAATTTCCAGTTTGCGCCCTGTTGGTGCCTGATAACTAACCGGCACATAAAGGTCGAGCCACTGATTAATCTGCCAGGGTAGCAGGGCTAATAGCAGAGGTTTTAGTTGCAATTGAGCGAGATCAGATAGTTGGTTTATCTCAGTTAAGGCCGGTGCCAACCAAGTCTCCAGTCGACTGATTAAAGTCTTATCACTGAAGTCTTCAAGCTCCAAGAGCTCGGGGGCTCTGTGCTGATGTTGCTGCAGGTATCGCACACGCGCGAGCCAGGGTAGGAGCTCTGACCAACCTGGCAACAGATTTAACCCCTCACTAGCAATACGACGGCACCATGCCTGTGCACGGAGACCTGCACTGATGCTTCGTGTTGGATTGTGTGAGAGCTCGATCTTACCGAGTCGCTCCACCCTTAGTGCGCGCAGACGCTCGCCTTCCCACCGAAGCAGTGTCTCAACCACTATCTGATCCTGCAGCTGTGAGCGAATGAGTGGCAGGTCGCAACGGGCCCCCAGGGACAGTCGCAGCTCTGCTTGATCCGCTCTTCCCCCCAGCTCAATGCAGATCAAATAGGGGGAGCGACAGAGCGCATCAGTGGGATCCAGGCGCACAGCGATGCCGCTGCGAAGGCGGAAGCGTCCCTGGGATTCATCTACGCGCTCTGCGATCCGGTCCGCATAAGCAGAGATAAGCAGCTCTGAAGGTAATGCTGCCTGAGTGGAGGAGCAGGAGATCTGCCTCTCGAACCTCTGTGCCAGCTGGCATAACCGGGAATGATGGCCCGTTTTAAACGCTGAGAGGCCGGTCTCAATATCGGTTGCTGTGATTTGAGCCGGCTCAGTAATCAGAGCCGCCAGTTGAGCACCAAGTTGACCTGCATTTTTTTGCTGAGCCTCAACCAAAAGACGGGCAACCCGGCACTCAACAGATATCTGAGCCATTAACTTACCAAGCCCTGAGAGTTGAGGGCGTTGGTTGCGCCACTCAATCGCCTCAAGAGCGTCCAGTTTATCAAGTGCAGCTTGCCACAGTGCTGGCTCGGGCGATTCTATCCACTCCAGCCCATCAATCTCATGTACACCCCAACTGAGCAGGCTCAGAAGCGTATCACTCAGGTCTACTTCGGTGATTTCTGGACGGTCGTGATCGCGAAGCATCAACTGCTGTTCATTGCTCCATAGCTGAAAACAGCGACCGGCGCTAATGCGACCGGCGCGGCCCGCTCTCTGCGTCGCGGTAGCCTTGCTAATTCGCTGCGTCTCAAGGCGTGACAAGCCAAGTCGCTGGTCATAGCGCGGACGACGCTCCAGACCTGAGTCGACAACACACCTGACTCCGGGCAGTGTTATTGAGGTTTGTGCAATGGACGTTGCGAGGATAAACCGCACCTGCCCTCTGGGAGGTGCTGACAAAAGGGGGCGCAGTCGGTGGTCATCGATACCTGAAAAGAGTGGGATAATCTCGACTTCAGTTCGACTACGCCAACGCTCTTCCAGACGTTGCTTAAGTTGGTTAATCTCAGATCTGCCGGGTAAAAAAACCAGAACGTCGCCATCGGTCTGGTCGAGTGTGCTGCAGCGCCGCTCCAACTCATCAATAATCTGGCGTTGCTTAATGGGCCGTGCAGCGCGATGGATCTCTATTGGAAAGTTTCTGCCCGGACTTGAAAGCACACTGGCGCCCCCGAGTCTCTGACTCAGTTGTTCGCTGTCGATTGTAGCCGACATGACCAGAAGGCGCAGTGGTTTGTCGCGCAGGGCGGCAGCTTCGCGGCAAAGTGCCAGTCCGAGATCGGTATGGATGCTTCGTTCGTGGAACTCGTCAAAGATAACGAGACTGACGCCACGGAGTTCCGGGTCGCTGAGCAGGCGTCGAGTGAGTAGACCTTCAGTTATCACCTCAATTTGAGTCAGGTGGCTTACTTTACGTTCTAGCCGCATCGAGTAGCCCACTCGTTGACCGACAGGTTCACCCAGCGACTGAGCCATGTAGCGAGCTGCTGAGCGCGCGGCAATTCGCCGTGGTTCGAGGAGTAAAATCTTGCCATCGACGTAAGGTTGCTCCATCAACGCGAGTGGGACTCGAGTGGTTTTGCCGGCGCCGGGGTCAGCCTGGAGTATTAAGATCTCTTCGCTGGCGAAGCGCCTCGTCAGTTCCGGCAGGATCTGGTCGATGGGTAGTGTCTGTGAGTTGTTCTGCATGAGCGAAGTATATCTAAAAACGTTAAACTAGCGCTTTCCCTCTTTGAGTTCCTAGCGTGCGCACCCACCCTTTTAAAGCCGATCTGCTGCTTATACTCGTAACCTTGCTGGCCGCTTCAAGTTGGATCTTCTCGAAGGAGGTATTGACGGGACTGCCGCCAATTCTGTTTATGGGGCTCAGATTTTTTATTGCAGGGCTTCTTCTCGCGGCTTTCGCCGTTAGTGATCTGCGCAAATTCCACATTCGTGATTCCGGACGCGTGTTTCTGGTCGGTACCGTCTTTGCCATAGGAATTACCTTCTGGATATTTGGACTGCATCTAGGCACCAATATGGGTGTCGGCGGCTTTTTAACTAGTATGGGGGCGCTCTTGGCACCGCTGATGGCGATACTTTTTGGCGAGCGTGCAGGCCGCTCTCTTTGGGTGGCTCTGGTTATAGCAGGCGCTGGATTGGCGGCCCTGTCACTTGATTCTCACTTCGTATTCGGAGTCGGTGAGTGGTGTTATCTCGCTTCTGCGCTGTTTTTCGCGCTCTTCATTAATCTAAGTGCGCGTGCCGCTGTTAAAACGTCTGTCATAGCGCTTACGGCAATCCAATTGATCAGCGCCGGTTTACTTGTGCTGCCGCTATCTTGGATTTTTGAGAGCTGGGAGTTATCCGGAGCATCAGGCATCTGGGGCTGGTTTGCGGCAAGCGTTCTCTTGGGTTCTGCCGTACGTTTCCTGATTCAAACCTATAGCTTCAAGTTAGCACCGGCAGGGCACGGTGCCCTGGTGCTTACACTCGAGCCGGTATGGGTCGCTATCTTTGCGGCGGTTTGGTACGACGAACGCATGGAACCGTTGCAACTGCTGGGTTGTCTGCTGATCTTTATCGCAGTCCTAACAACCCGAGCAAAATCCCTCTATGCCTACTTGCAGGCGTTCAGACACGCAAGGCGGACGCGTTGATTAGATATCAATGATCTTACCGGGATTAAGAATTCCGCTAGGATCGAAGGCGCGTTTCATCGCACGCATCATATCCAACTCTACTTCTGATCGGCAGTAGTGCAGATAGTTTTTACGGCCGAGTCCTACGCCATGTTCAGCTGAAATCGAGCCTCCGTACTCTTGTAACAGACTGTAAACCAGACGGTCGACCGCGGGTTTATCAGCGACTGGGCCAACACAAAAGTGTATGTTTCCATCGCCGAGGTGACCGAAGGTGAGGCAGGTATGATCAGGATATTGCTCGCCCAGCGCCTCATTCACGCGGCGCGTGTACTCTTCCATATCGCGAAGTGGTAGCGAGATATCGTAGGCAATAAGCGGGTTGAGGTTCTCCACCATGGCATCGATATCATCGCGCATTGCCCAAAGCGCAGCAGCCTGTTGGCTAGTTTCTGCTATGACAGCGTCAGCAATGACCTCTCGCTCAAGCAGCTCGCCCAATACCTCGAGAAGCTGTTCACGACCGCGCTCAGCGTCGACACACTCAGACTCGACTAGCACATAAAAAGGGTGCTGGGCTTTGATGAACTCCTTATTTCGGCCAGTCTCAATGGTCATGAAGTTATAGAACGAACTCCAGAGCGCTTCAAATGCTGATAGCCTGCCCTCCAGAGTCAGTTTTAGTCGGTTCAGCAGAACTAAAACCGAATCGAAGTCATCGCAGGCCACTAGAGCGGTCTGTCGAGCCGGAGCAGAAGGCCAGAGGCGCAATACTGCGCGTGTGATGATGCCGAGCGTCCCCTCAGATCCTACAAACAGCTGCTTCAGGTCGTAGCCAGAGTTGTCCTTAATTGTTTCACGCATGTTGCTCATGACGCGCCCATCGGCCAGAACAACCTCAAGTCCGAGCACCTGAGCCCGGGCCATACCGTAGCGAATTACCTTGTTACCACCGGCATTCGCAGCCAGCATGCCACCCACCTGTGCTGATCCGCGCGCACCCCAGTCGACCGCGAATAGCAGATCTTCGGCCGCTGCCTTGCGCTGAAGTTCTTCAATAATTACCCCGGCCTGAACGGTGACGGTCGCTCCTTTGGTGTCGAGTAGCTCAATCTGGTTCATTCGCTCAAGGCTCAGCACCAGGTCACCTGGCTGACACTGTGCTCCCAATGCGAGCCCGGTGAGTCCGCCATGCGGCACGACTGTTTGGCCTGCGGAGTGACACAGCGCCATAACTTGTGAAACTTCTTCGGTTGATGCTGGGCGAACGATAGCGATTGCGGGACAACTGCCTTTTCCCCAGCTGTCATTAGAGCGTTGCGCGACACGCTCATCGGCAATCAGTCCGTTATCGCCAACAACGTTATGAATCTGTTGCAGGAGTTCTTGCATTGGCTCAATTCCAATATCAGGTCATTGTCAGCGCATCGTATCCCAGTTTTAAACCGGTGATAAATAGGAATGTATAACAGAGTTGATAGAAAAGGCGCTCATCCATTCTGTTGTGCAGATAAATACCGAGCCAGATCCCGATGGGGGCGACTGGAGTCAGCATCAGTGCCGTCAACAGTATTTCTGCATCAAACAGTCCAAGAGAGAAATAGGGGATCAGTTTCACGTAATTAATAAAGGTAAAAAAGACCACAGTGGTGGAGACATAGAGTGATTTATTCAAGCGCAGAGGTAGCAGATACATATTCAGCGGAGGGCCTCCTGCGTGGACACTAAAACTGGTAAACCCTGCCAGTGACGACCAAATACCTGCACGCCAGGCGTTGGGCTTTTTAGCCTCAGGTTTGTTTTTACGCAGTGCTTTAATAAGCGCATCAAAACAGAAGAGAAAGGTGAGTAGGGCGATCATCAATTTAATGCCCTGTTCACTCATCAGGTGAAAACTGAGCGCGCCGACGATGACCCCAAATAGAGCCGCGGGCAGAATGGGTTTGAGCACACTAAGATCAAACTTGCCGCGAAAACCACGCAGTGCAAACAGATCCATAAAACAGAGAACGGGTAGGAGTATCGCTGCTGCAACGACCGGTGAAATGACCAGACTTAACATGGGTACTGCAACCATGCCGAGTCCACCGCCAAAGCCTCCTTTGGAGATGCCAACAATCAGCAAGGCCGGTATAGCCAAGAGGTAGAAGTTGATATCGGTGATCATTAGCGGAGCTCCTGTAGCCAGGTCTAGCAAACGAAAAACCCCGGCTGCGTTGGCGCCGGGGTTGTTTGGGTGTTAGCGATTAATCACAGAGAGCGTCTAACTTTTGCTTCAACAGACCCGTCACGGCGCCCGGGTTAGCTTTTCCACCGGTAGCCTTCATCACCTGTCCCATGAAAAAGCCAATCATCTTACCGCGTTTGTCAGGTTCTGCCGCTTTATACTGTTCAACCTGTGGACCCGCTTTGGCAATGACTTCGTCAATCACCTTCTCTATCGCACCGGTGTCAGTGACCTGTTTTAGCCCCTTGGCTTCAATAATTTCGTCTGCACTACCGCCGTCGCTCCACATATGTTCAAACACTTTCTTAGCGATATTGCCGGAAATAGTGTTGTCTTTGATGCGCTGCAGAAGACCGCCAAGTTGCTCGGCGCTGACAGGACACTCTTTGATGTCAATATCAGTGGCATTGAGATTCTTCGCCAATTCACCCATTACCCAGTTGGCCGCGAGCTTCGCATCCGATGAGCTGGAGACTACTGCCTCGTAGTAGTCCGCCTGAGGACGATAGGCAGAAAGTACTCCCGCATCGTACTCAGAGAGGTTGTAGTCACTGATGAAACGCTCGCGGCGCGCGTCAGGTAGTTCAGGAAGTGTCGCGCGAATTGCTTCTATGTAGCTATCGTCTACCACTACTGGGAGCAGGTCAGGGCAAGGGAAGTAACGGTAGTCATTAGCATCCTCTTTTGAGCGCATGCTGCGTGTCTCATTGCGATCGGGATCGTAGAGACGCGTCTCCTGCACTACCTTTCCACCATCCTCAATCACGTCAATTTGACGTGCTACTTCAGTGTCAATTGCACGTTCTATGAAGCGGAATGAGTTGATGTTTTTCAATTCGGTACGCGTGCCATACTCCTGCTGTCCTTTAGGACGGACGGAGACGTTACAGTCACAGCGCATGGAGCCCTCGGCCATGTTGCCATCGCAAATTCCGAGTGTAGTGACGATCGCATGAATCTTTCTGGCATACTCGGCGGCCTCTTTAGAGGAGCGCATGTCAGGCTCTGAGACGATTTCGATCAATGGAGTGCCAGCGCGGTTTAGATCGATGCCTGACATGCCATGAAAGTCTTCATGCAGAGATTTACCTGCATCCTCTTCGAGGTGAGCATGGTGTATACGGACGCGACGGCTGCCATCTTCAGTTGTAATATCAACGTAACCCTCGCCCACCACAGGTCTCTCAAGTTGTGTCGTCTGATAGCCCTTTGGAAGATCCGGGTAAAAATAGTTTTTACGTTCAAATACGGCTCGTTTACCAATCTCTGCGTTGATCGCTAAGCCAAACATGATCGCCATACGCTGCGCATTCTCGTTAAAAACAGGTAGCGTGCCAGGGAGTGCCAGATCGACGGCGCAGGCCTGGGTGTTTGGCTCGGCACCAAACGCAGTGCTGGCGCCGGAGAATATTTTTGTCTGGGTTGAAAGCTGAACGTGGATCTCAAGCCCAATTACGGTTTCCCATTCCATCTCTTAAACCCCTTAAATTCCCGTCGGTGCGTGTTTATGCCAATCAGTAACCTGCTGAAACTGATGCGCAACATTGAGCAGCTTTGCCTCGTCGAAGTAGTTACCGATCAATTGCAGACCGACTGGTAGCCCAGACACGGTACCGCAGGGCACTGACATTCCGGGTAGTCCCGCGAGGTTGAGTGACAGGGTGAAGATGTCTTCCATGTACATTGATACGGGGTCGTTACTTTTCTCACCGAGCTTAAATGCTGGATGTGGCGTCGTCGGGCCTAGAATGACGTCAACCTCGTTGAAAGCTGCAAGGAAATCCTGCTGGATCAGGCGACGGATCTGCTGTGCTTTGTTGTAGTAGGCGTCGTAATAGCCAGCACAGAGCGCATAGGTGCCCACCATGATGCGACGTTTAACCTCCGCGCCAAATCCCTCCTGACGGGTGCGAGTGTAGAGGTCCATTAAGTCCTTAGGATTGTCACAGCGGTGCCCATATCGAACGCCATCAAAACGCGATAGGTTCGATGACGCCTCAGCTGGGGCTATGATGTAGTAAGCCGGAATCGACATGCGCGTGCGCGGAAGGCTGATCTCCTTTACGCTTGCGCCAAGTGTCTCCAGCTCTCTGATTGCCGCTTGAACACGCTCGGCAATCTGTGGGTCCAGATCATCGCTGAGATACTCCTTTGGAATACCGATGCGCAGTCCGGCGATCGAGTCGTTCAGTTTGGCTCTGTAATCCTCGGCATCGCGCTGTGCTGAGGTGGAGTCCATCTTGTCAAATCCTGCCATCACATTCAGCATAAGTGCACAGTCTTCAGCCGTTTGTGCCATAGGACCACCCTGATCCAGTGAGGATGCGTAAGCTACCATGCCATAGCGAGAAACCCGGCCGTAGGTCGGTTTAATACCGGTAATGCCACAGAGTGCAGCGGGTTGTCGGATCGAACCTCCGGTATCAGAGCCTGTCGCAGCTGGAGTCAGGCGAGCTGCAACGGCCGCCGCAGAACCGCCTGATGAGCCACCGGGCACACGCTGAGTGTCCCAGGGATTGCGGCAGGCACCGTAGAAACTCGACTCGTTGGATGAACCCATGGCGAACTCATCCATATTGGTTTTACCCAGCATCACTGCACCCGCTGCCTTGAATTTGGCAACCACGGTGGCGTCGTAGGGTGATTCGAAGTTGTCCAACATCTTGGAGCCACAACTAGTGCGCACGCCCTCTGTGCAAAACAGGTCCTTATGGGCGATTGGCAGGCCCGTGTAGTCTCCCGCCCGACCACTGGCTCGCGCTGCGTCTGCCGCCTTAGCTTGCTCTAAAGCAATCTCGGGTGTGGTTGTGATAAAAGAGTTGAACTTCGGGTCAAGTGCGGTGATGCGCTCAAGGAATGCCTGGGTCAACTCTACACTGCTGACTGTACCTGAGTTCAGGGCAGCGGCCAGCTCGGTCAAACTTTTTGTATGCATTTGTTTTGTATCCGCCCGTTTATTCAATCACTTTCGGGACAAGGAAAAGGCCTTCCTCGGTTGCTGGAGCCACTTTTTGTAGCTGATCGCGCTGATTTAATTCAGTTATCTCGTCAGCGCGAAGGCGTTGTTCGCCATCAAGAGGGTGCGCAAGCGGTTCGACTCCCGTGGTGTCGATCGCCTGCATCTCATCGACCAGTTTAAGTATGTTGCTGAGATTTTCGGTGTATTGCGGAATATCCTGCTCATCTAGGGCCAAACGGGCCAAGTAAGCGATGCGTTCCACGTCAGATCTGTCGAGTGACATCGTTTCTGTCTCGTCTTCAACGGGTTGATTGGCGACAATGCAGAACCACTTTTAAGTCAGTAGTTTGCGCGCCTCGGTTAGCTTGTCAGGGGCGATAAGGTATCACATTTGATCCTTGCCCAAAATCCCTGTGATTGCTAGTATGTTGCGATTCTAAAAACACCGCCAAAACGGCTAGGTTCAGGACCAGTTTACCGATGTTTAAAAAAATTCGCGGGCTATTTTCCAGTGATCTGTCTATCGATCTGGGCACCGCAAATACCCTTATTTTTGTCCGCCATAACGATATCGTTCTTGATGAGCCGTCAGTTGTAGCTATTCGTGTCAACGGCAATCAGAAAACGGTTGCGGCTGTGGGTGCTGATGCCAAACGTATGCTTGGTCGTACCCCAGGCAACATCACGGCTATACGTCCGCTCAAGGATGGCGTAATTGCCGACTTTCATGTGACTGAAAAGATGTTGCAGTACTTCATTAGCAAAGTACATAACAACTCCTTCCTGCGACCAAGTCCTCGTGTATTGATTTGTGTCCCTTGCAAGTCGACTCAGGTTGAGCGTCGCGCGATCAAAGAGTCAGCTATCGGTGCCGGTGCGCGTGAGGTGTACCTCATCGAGGAGCCTATGGCGGCTGCTATCGGCGCTGGCCTTCCTGTAGAGGAGGCGAGTGGTTCCATGGTGGTCGACATAGGCGGTGGTACCACAGAGATTGCGGTCATATCGCTCAACGGTATTGTCTACTCCGAGTCTGTACGCGTTGGTGGCGACCGCTTCGATGAGGCGATTGTTACCTATGTGCGACGTAACTACGGCAGTCTCATTGGCGAAGCGACAGCAGAGCGCATCAAGCAGGAGATTGGTACTGCTTACCCTGCCCAAGAGGTGCTCGAGATCGATGTTCGCGGTCGTAATTTGGCTGAGGGTATTCCGCGTCTTTTCACGCTCAACTCTAACGAGGTGCTCGAAGCTCTGCAGGAACCGCTTGCGGCGATTGTTCAGGCAGTCAAAAGTGCTCTGGAACAGTGCCCGCCCGAACTTGCAGCGGACATCGCCGAGCAGGGTATAGTACTGACCGGTGGCGGTGCACTGCTTCGTAACCTGGATAGGCTGTTAACAGAAGAGACTGGGTTGCCGGTGATTGTTGCAGAGGATCCGCTAACTTGCGTTGCACGCGGTGGTGGTAAGGCGTTGGAGATGCTTGACCGCTCTGGTCTCGAACTTCTCTCATATGACTGATTTGAGGCTGAGGCTGAACCAGGCGGTTTGGCCTCACTTCTACTGAGATGATTTTTCGTAACGGACCCTCCCGAATTTTGTTTATGCTGCTGATCTTGGCAGCGTTATTTCTTATCACCCTCGATCTAAACTCTCAAAAGTTCCGAGAGGGCCGTAACTACGTCAACCTTATTATCACTCCTCTTCAGTGGCTGGTTGACATGCCTGCACGTCTGGCCGACAACGTCTCTGATCTGGTTGTGAGTCGTTCTACTCTGGTTGCGGAGAACAACCGCCTGCGCACAGAGGCGCTTGAATTGGGTCAGCGGGTGTTGCAAAACGCAGCGTTGAGCTCGGAGAACCGTCGTCTCAGAGCGCTTTTAAATGCGCGCGCTCGAGTGGAACCTGACGTGCGCCTAGCTGAACTGATCGGCGTGGACCCTAATCCGTTCCAACATGAAATACTAACCAATCTGGGCAGTCAGGATGGTGTGACCACCGGGCAGCCGGCGCTCGATGCCGGTGGTGTCATGGGCCAGGTTATTTCAGTGGCGCCTCTAATTAGTCGAGTTATGCTGATAACAGACTCCCGTGCGGCAGTCCCAGTCGAGTCGGTTCGCACAGGGTTCAGATCGGTGCTTCTGGGTAATGGTAACCCTGAGTCGCTGGAGTTGGATTTTGTTCCGGCAACGACCGATATTCGTGTGGGTGACCTGCTAGTGACCTCTGGCTTGGGTGGACGCTTTCCTGAGGGCTACCCGGTTGCTGAAGTGTCGGAGGTTACTCGAGATCCGGGTAAGCCTTTCTTGGTGATAAAAGCGGTGCCCACAGCGCGTTTAGATAAGTCCCGTCACCTGTTGTTGGTTGAACAACCTTCAACGGCTCAGCAGGAAGCGATTGCGGAGGGAGCTGATGGCTGAGGCGCGCGGCGGGAGTCTCATCATCTTCGGAACCTTTATTATCAGCCTGTTTCTGAGCCAGATTCCGCTCCCCGATATACTCCGCTGGGCGCGTCCTGAGTGGGTGCTGATCTTTCTGGTTTTCTGGGTGATGCGCGCTCCTCAGCGAGTAGGCCTAAGTTACGCCTTCATCCTGGGGCTACTGCTAGACCTTGCCCATGGCGGTGTAATGGGACTTAACGCACTCTCTCTGACACTGATCGCTTTTTTGGCTCAACTGCTATATCGGCGTATGCGGATGTTTCCGCTCCCCCAACAGGGCGTCGTAATCGCTCTGTTGGTCGGTTTGAATCAATTGCTGCACTATTGGATGCAAGGTCTTACTGGCACTCACGGCGACACCCTTCTATTTCTGTTGCCGGCGCTGTTCAGTGGGCTCTTTTGGCCAGTGGTGTTTGTTTTACTGCAGCGCATGGCACGAACCTTTGATTTGAACTGATAAGATGACGAGATTAGTACTGGCTTCAGCATCGGCGCGTCGACGTGAGCTCCTGCAACAGATAGGCGTCAGCGCTCGGGTCCTGCCAGCAGATATCGACGAGAGCGTCCATAATGGAGAGAGTGCGTCGGCATACGTCTCACGGCTGGCGATAGAGAAAGCCGAGGCGGTCAGGCATCAGTTAGAAAACGATGAAGTATCTCTAGGATCCGATACCAGTGTCGTGGTGGGCGGCAAGATACTGGGCAAGCCTGATAGTCTAACCGAGGCTCGGGTGATGCTACATCTCTTGTCGGCTTCACGTCACCAAGTGATGACAGCGGTTGCGCTCGCCGGTGCGGGTTCAACCCGGCACCGTCTAGTTGTCACGGATGTCTGGTTTCGCCCCATTACTGACGCGCAGATAGATGCTTACTGGGCTTCGGGTGAGCCACAGGATAAGGCCGGGGCATATGGAATTCAGGGCTTAGGTGCAGTTTTTGTCGATCGTATAGAGGGAAGTTACAGCGCCGTCGTTGGACTTCCACTGGCTGAAACAGCCGAGTTATTAGAAGAGGCAGGCGTGCCTGTTTGGCAACTGTCGGTTAAGAATTAAGGAGCCTGTTTGTGGGCGAAGAGATACTGATCAACTTTACTCCGATGGAGACACGCGTTGCCGTTATAGAGAATGGCATGCCGCAGGAGATCTATGTTGAGCGCACTAAACGCCGCGGTATTCTGGGTAATATCTACAACGGCCGAGTCGTACGTGTGCTTCCGGGGATGCAGGCGGCCTTCGTTGACATAGGTCTTGAGAGAGCCGCTTTTATTCATGCTGATGAAGTCAATGCGCCGGATATTCCTGCCGATGAGCGCTCTAACATCTCCATCTCGCAGTTGCTCAGAGAGGGACAGTCGCTACTGGTACAGGTGACCAAAGACCCTATTGGCAGTAAAGGCGCTCGCTTGACAACCAATCTTTCGCTCCCATCTCGCTATCTAGTGCTGATGCCGGGTGCAGAGCATATAGGGATATCTCAGCGTATAGAGGATCAGGAGGAGCGAGAGCGCCTGAAAGCGCTGATGCAATCTTTGTTGGAGAAAGAGGAGCAGCAGATAACCGGCTACGGTTACATTTTGCGAACGGTTGCTGAAGGGGTTTCGGAGGTCGAGCTGAAGGCAGATATCGCTTTTTTGCATCGGTTGTGGAACAAGATTCAGCAGCGTATCAAAGAGTCCAAAGCACCTTCCAATGTGTATGAGGACCTGCCTCTGAACATGCGTGCGCTGCGAGATATGACGCACTCAGGTGTCGAACGTATTCGTATTGATTCACGCGAGACTTATCAGAAGGCGTTGGCTTTCGCTAATTCATTAGTTCCTGAGATAGAGTCAAAACTCGAGTACTATCCGGGTGAGCGGCCGATCTTTGATATGTTCAATGTCGAAGAGGAGATGCAACGGGCACTGGGGCGTAAGATCGAGCTTAAGTCTGGCGGTTACTTGATTTTTGACCAGACAGAAGCGATGACCACCGTTGATATCAATACGGGCGCGTTTGTTGGGCACAGGAATCTTGAGGAGACTATTTTCAAGACAAACCTAGAGGCGGCTACCGCTATCGGTCGGCAACTGAGATTACGCAATCTCGGCGGCATCATCATCATCGATTTTATCGATATGGAGGATCCAGAACATCAACGTCAGGTGCTGCGAACGCTCGAGCGTGTACTGGAGCGCGATCACGCCAAGTGTAAACTGACGGGCGTTTCTGATCTGGGTTTGGTTGAGATGACCCGCAAGCGAACACGCGAAAGTCTCGAGCATGTGTTATGCGAAACCTGTAGTCAATGCCAGGGCCGCGGTATGATTCGTACGCCTGAAACCGTCGCATACGAGGTGTTCCGTGAGATTCTGCGCCAGCATAGGGCTTACGAGAGTGACTCATATCTGGTTATTGCCGCGACTAGGGTGGTTGAGTATCTGCTTGAGGATGCTTCTGACCATGTTGCAGAACTCGAGAGCTTTATTGGAAAGACTGTGCGTTTTCAGAGCGATAACCTCTATAACCCCGAGCAATTTGATGTGGTGTTGCGCTAAGGCTCAAGGAGCCGCAATATGATTCGCCACACCCTCTGGTTTGGCTGGTGGACGCTGGTACTCGGGATGGTGCTGGCTATTTTACTCAGCGCTATACGTTTCGGTTTTC
The DNA here is from genome assembly GCA_035458585.1 of Marinobacterium sp. GTDB lineage: Bacteria > Pseudomonadota > Gammaproteobacteria > Pseudomonadales > Balneatricaceae > Marinobacterium_E. The sequence continues at coordinate 52,674 of DATHZN010000009.1, forward strand.
CACTTCTGGGCCAGTACCGTGAACCGATTGCTGAACTTTTGAGCGAACAGATTGGCCTGCCTGTCACCCTAGAACACCTCTCGACAGAGTGGAACGGTCCTTTTCCAAAAATTGAGATCACCGGTCTTGAAGCGCTTGCTATAGCTGACAACGGGCCTGATGTTCGCTTCAGATTTGACAGCCTTAAGCTCGAACTTAACCTTTGGGATTCGCTCCTGTTGCGAACTCCGCTGTTTCAACAACTCGAGGCAAAGGGTCTTTATATTCGTTGGCATCAGCGTGATGGTGGTTGGTTGCGCCTCCCGGGTCAAGGTAGCGGCGCGAGTTCTGTCGATATGGAGTCGATGGTGACGCTGCTGAATATTGTGATGGCTCAACCTGAGTTTCGGATTCTTGAGTCTGAACTTGACCTGGTTCCTGAGTCTGGTCCCAGTCGTCAGATAAGGTTATCCGAGCTGTTATTTGAGAATACCGCATCAGAGCATCAGCTAAGCGGCGACTTCTACATGCCGTTGCTGGGCGAGAACACCGAGCTGAGTTTTGCTGCACGACTCGAAGGTGACCTGAATCACCCTTCCACGCTTGAAATGCCCTTTTACCTGCAGTTGGGGAGACTGGGTACGGAACTTCTCGAGTTGAGCGAATCGCCCCTTCCCATCACTGACCTGAGTGCCAGTGCAGAGCTCTGGGGCAATGTAAACCAGTTTGGGCTTGACTACCTGCGCGGTAAATTGAGTGTTGAGCGAGCGTGGATCGATCTGCCACTCGCCCCTTTAGAGCTTAATAGCAGTTCGACTGAGTTTAGCCTAAAGCCGTACTCTGAGGGGTATCAGATTCAACTACGTAATACCCGTATGGGTGATGCGCTGGGACAGGTCGATTTTGGTTCCAGTCAGATTGAGCTACATCGAGTTGCGGGAGAACTGGGGCTATCCCGCGTGCTAATTAAAGATTTGGATCTTGGTCTGCTCGAGGGCTTGTTAAGTCGTTATCCTCTTCCCGATCAAGTATCGGAAGCGCTCGCGGCCCTCAAGCCCCAGGGATCTCTACGTGATTTCAGCATTGATCTGAACGACCAACAGCGCGGGCCGTCAATAAGGGCGTGGCTTCACGACGTCAGTATCGCGTCATGGCGCGGTATACCAGAAATCGAGGGGTTGTTTGCCTCTGTTGAGATGGATGAAAAAGGTGGGCTCTTGGCGATTGATTCGCCCGGACTGACGCTGGGTTTCTCCAATCTCTATACCGAACCATCAACCTATGAGTTAGCCCGGGGGAGTCTCGGCTGGGAGGTTGGTGATGCCTCGTTAATATTGCGGTCTGGAACCTTAGAGCTGTTACGGCCGGAGTTTTCAGCCCGCGGGCGGTTCAGTATTGATTTACCCTTTGATCCAGAAACACAGGCTTATCTCGATCTTTTAATTGGGCTTGAGGGGGCAGACTACCGAGCTGCAGCAGTGCTGATCCCTGACGTCGTAACTGACCCTCGACTTATGGCCTGGTTAGAGCAGGCGCTTAAAAAGGGGGAGGTTCAGCAGGCAGGCTTGGCTGTGCATTCACCGATTCGCCCACTTGATGATCGCGCCAGGCCCAGTGTGGAGTTGTATGTTGCGGCTGAAAACATCGAACTCGACTATCAGCCACCCTGGCCCAAGATTAGTCAGGCGCAGGCGTTCGTTCATTTACGTGATGGCGGTGTGCAGGTGGATGTTACCCGCGGTCAGATACTCGATAGTGAGATGGGACGTTCGGTTATTGCGAAGCCAACAGGACTCAATGATCTCAGTATTGTTGCTCAGATCGCCGGTGATCTTGCCAAAGTCGATCAATTATTCCGGTCTGAGTCGCTGCGACAGACGGTAGGTGAGTCACTGGCTGACTGGCAACTCGCTGGAAACCACCAATCGCTGATCGAGCTTGGCATCAGTCTTGATGGTAAACAGCCTCCCACTGTCAAGGTTAGGTCCGAGGTAGAAAGCGGAATTTTTACATCAGAAAAACAGCAGCTTGCTATCACTGACATATCCGGTCCTATTCAATTCGACTCATCTTCAGGGCTCAGCGCTACGGAGATTAGCGCCAGTTTTCTCGGTCGCGAGGCGAGGGCGAGCATTAGTTCTGAACCGGGACAGTCAACGGGCGTCAGATTTGTGGGGCAGTGGCCTGTCGCGTCGTTACTTGATTGGGCAGGTGTTCCCCTAAAAGAGTTTGTCAGCGGTGAGATCCCGGTTAGCGCTTATCTTAAACTCTGTGCGGCCTCTAACTGTCGTTCCTCACTCAGTATCGACTCTAACCTGAAGGGAACCCGGGTTTCAGGTCCAGACTTCTTAAGCCTTCAGCCTCAGCAGGAACGACAATTAAGTCTACAGCTAGAGTTAGGGGCGCCGTTGCAGCTGGAGCTTGATTACGGCGATCAGTTCAGTGTGGCAATGCGATTAGGTGAGCAGATTGCTGCCCATTTTGCTCTTGGTGGAGCACCGGCGAGTATCCCCGCAGATTTCGGCTATAGAGTGAGCGGTAGTATTTTCGAGATCGATGTTGCTGAGATCTTTGCCATGATCGCTCAGATAAACTCCAGCTTCTCGGGCGGCGCGGGTGCTGCACCTAAGATGAGCATGGATGTTGAAGCTCAAACTCTGAGCCTAGGTTCAGTCTATCTCAAACAGGTGCAGGCTCGTATTCAGCAACTTGAACGCGAGTGGCAGCTCAGCCTGGCGGGACCCGACGTATCTGGTTTGATTGCCTGGAGTCAGGCACAGCCTGCATACCGTGTGGCATTGAATCAGTTGTACCTGCATGTTCCAGAGACTGAGTCGGTTCAGGTCGATTTACCTGAGTCGGATCCTGAGCCAACGGAGCGATCAATCTTCGAAGCAGTCCCTCAGGTTGATTTTGACATTGCAGATCTGAGGTGGAACTCTGCGAGGCTTGGGCGTTGGCGTGGAAGCCTGCGCCCTGGTTCAAGCAGCGTTGAGCTCAACTCCATTCATGGGGAGATGAGTGATATGGAGCTGAGTGGAAGTGCTAGCTGGATTATGACGGATCGGGAGTTGACTCGCGTTAACCTGGCCTACATCGGCAAGGACTTAGGCAACACCCTCCAAGGCCTTGATGAGAAACGTCTGATCGAAACAGAGTCTGTCGAGGGTCGGATAGCGCTTGCTTGGGAATCCGCACCCTGGCAAGTTGCCGGCAAATCGATCTACGGTAACTTCCGCTTTGCTACAGGGAAAGGTCGTCTACTTGAGACCTCCGGGGGCTCTGGTCTTCTGCGCCTTTTCGGTATCCTCAATTTCAACACTCTGGTTCGTCGTCTCCAGCTCGACTTTTCTGATCTCTTCTCAACAGGGGTGGTGTTTGACAGTCTTGCAGGTAACTTTCTTGTGGAGAAGGGGGTTGCTCGTTCAGTCGTGCCGATGGAGATGAAAGGCCCATCTGCGGGCATGCTTGCCGAAGGTGCGATTGATCTGGGTGCTAAGACCCTTGATATGCAGGTTAATGTGTCTCTGCCGCTGGTCAGCAATACACCCCTGGCAGCGGTGTTGCTGGGTGCACCGCAGATTGCGGGCGCGCTTTTCCTGATCGATAAGTTGATCGGTGACAAGATCGAAAAGGCGACGTCGATCGCTTATACCCTTACGGGCGGCTGGGATGCCCCCGAACTTAAACTACTTAATCGAGAGGGAGAGAAACAGTGAACCGCGTCGCGTTGGTTCAGATGGTCTCCGGTGCGGACCCAGATATAAATCTGCGTCAGGCAGAGGAGGGTATTGGTATCGCCAAGGGGCAGGGGGCACATTTGGTGATTCTACCGGAAAATTTTCTACTCTTTGACTCCGCCAATCTCATTAAATATGCCCACTCGGAGCAAGCTGACCAAGCTTTAAAGAGGCTAACGGCTGTCGCGAAATACCACTCGATATGGGTCGTCGCGGGAAGCTTTCCAGCGCCTGCACCAAACGGTCGAGCGTTCGCACGCTCGATAGTAATCAACGACTCGGGTGCGATTGTCTCTCAGTATGATAAGAGACACCTGTTTGATGTAGATGTGGCTGACGCTAAAGGAAGTTACCGAGAGTCTGACTGGATTGCCCCCGGTGACGCGTTATCAGTCGTAAACACACCGATCGGTGATTTGGGTTTATCGATCTGTTATGACCTGCGCTTTCCCATACACTTCCAGCGATTACGAGACGCTGGTGCGCAGTTGATCAGCGTCCCCTCAGCTTTTACACAAGTCACGGGTGCGGCCCACTGGGAGATCCTATTACGCGCCCGTGCGATCGAGACACAGTGTTATCTGATTGGCGCAGGTCAGGCTGGGGATCATGGTAATGGACGTTTTACCTATGGTCACTCTCTGATTCTGGACCCTTGGGGAGAGATTATTGCCAGTGCGAAACCCCAGGGGTTTGACGTGATCAGCGCTGAAGTCGATCTGGTCAGGTTGCAACAGATCCGACAGCGGATGCCAGTGTCACGTCAGCGCAGAGACCAGACGGCGACTTGATTCAGTCGTCGATCTGTTCGTCTAACTCGCGCAGGTACTGAAAGAGTTTCCGATAGGCTACCGGTGGCTTACTCTGTTCACGCTCTTTTTTAGCGTTCCGCATCAAAGTTCTCAGATGCTGGATATTGCACTCAGCATAACTGGATACCACCTCGTTGAACGCTTCCTGGCTATCATTCACCAGGGCTTCACGTAGCCGCTCTAACTTGTGAAAACGTTGGTTATGAGCCTCTGATGCGGAGTCAAACCGATCCACTGCCGCGCGAATGGCCTCCTCATCTTCGTTGCGCATCAGCTTTCCAATAAAGTTTAGGTGGCGTTTTTTGGCACCATTGCTGCTAATACGACTCATCTCTTCAACCGCTTCACGCAAGCGTTCACCCATCGGGATCTGAGCTTGTTGGTCGGGGCGCAGGTCAGTCACCCGTTTTCCAAGAGCTTGGAGCTCCTCCATGTACCGTTTTAGAGCCGTGCGACTGACGTACTCAATCTCCTCTTCAGGCTCTTCGTAACGCTCTTTTTTCATAATAAAAATTATCCGTAAAAGAAGGTGGCCAGCCCTAAGAAGGCGAAGAATCCAACCACGTCAGTTATCGTGGTCAGTAGAACGCCTCCGGCGAGGGCTGGGTCTATACCAGCTGACTTCAAAGTAAGTGGGAGTAAGCTCCCGGCTGAGGCACCGGCGATCAGATTTATAACGATGGCCATTGCGATAACAATCCCGATGGTTGTGTCTTGGAACCAGAGCACAGCAATGACAGCGACAACACTTGCCCAGAGTATACCGTTTAACAGACCGACCACCAGCTCACGATTAAACAGCCAACCAATATTTGAGCTCTCAATATGACCCAGTGCCTGCCCGCGAATCACGAGTGTCAGTGTCTGACTGCCAGCAATGCCACCCATTGAGGCGACGATTGGCATCAGAACGGCGAGGGCTACAACCTGATCAATGGTCGCCTCGAAAAGACCAATGACAGCCGAAGCAAGAAAAGCGGTGATTAGATTGATACCCAGCCATACAGCGCGACGTTTAGATGTCTTGAAAATTGGTGCAAAAGTATCCTCGTCCTCATCCAAACCCGCCATACTCATGAGGGAGTGGTCAGCATCTTCGCGGATTACGTCGACAACATCATCAATTGTAATTCGTCCTAAGAGTTGGCCTTCGTCACTCACCACAGGTGCAGAGATAAGGTCTCGTTGCTCGAAGATACGAGCGACCTCTTCATCCGGCATGCTAGCGTGAATCGCGTCTTCACCGTCTGTTTTCATAATTTCGCGCACAAGCATCTGCGGGTCCGCGGTGATAAGGCGTGTAAGCGGAAGGACTCCAATGAGCTTATTATTTTTGCGACTAACAACGAAAATTGAGTCGGTCCCTTCGGGAATCTCTCTATGGCGGCGTAGGTACCGTAACGCAGTCTCTACCGTAATATCTGGGCGAATAGTGACCGTATCGGTATTCATCAGGCCACCGGCGGTGTCCTCCGGATAGGAGAGCACTGCCTCAAGGCGCTCGCGATTCTGCAGATCCATATTCTGCAGCAGCTCTTGCATGATGGTATCAGGCAACTGCTGCATGATGTCCGCCAGGTCATCTGTGTCGAGCGACTCAGTAATCGCCAACAACTCCCGAGCATCCATGGAGCTTAGAATTTCAGCCTGAATATCATCGCCAAGGTGCTGCAGAACCTCACCTTCGTTATCACGATGGATCAGGTTCCAAAGAATACCACGTTCCCGTGGCGGGGATTTTTCCAACAGATGTGCAACTTCAACCGGACGCATACCCTTGTTGAGCATAAAGCGAATTTCGCGGTGTTGGTTGCTATCGAGCGCAGTCGACAGTGAATCAAGATCAATCTGATTATCGTCTGCGCTCATAGATATGCCTCAGGTCGATAGTGCTTGTGGCACTACTCCTCTTCATCAAAACGGTTGTTTATTAAGGTTACAAGGGCATCCATAGCGGCCTGTTCATCTTCACCGTTGGTAGTGATACGTAACTCAGTGCCCTTTGAAGCGGCCAGCATCATGACGGCCATGATACTTTTCGCATCGACCTCGCGACCCGCTTTTTCGATACGAATATCGCAAGAGTAGGCGCTGGTTGTGCCAATAAGCTTGGCGGCCGCACGGGCATGAAGACCAAGTTTATTGATGATGGTGATATTGTTCTCGATCATCCTTAGGTTAACTCTCGGTGGCGCACTTGAACATTATCCATAACGTCTTTGAAATAACCAGCTAGCTGTTCAGCAATAAAAACAGAGCGGTGCTGACCGCCGGTACAGCCAATACCGACTGTTACATAACTGCGATTATTTTTTTTGAAACCGGGTATCCAATTTTCGATAAAATTGCGAATGTCAGCAATCATCCTCTCAACCTCAGGTTCGGCCGAGAGAAAATCAATAACGGGCTGGTCCTGTCCAGTGTACTGTCGTAACTCTTGATGCCAGTATGGGTTTGGTAGTATTCGGACATCAAAGCTGAAGTCGACGTCCAGTGGCACGCCATGCTTGAATCCAAATGACTCGAACAGCAGGGCAAGTGCCTGTTCTGCCCGTTGAGCGACACGTTCCTTAATGGTGTCGCGTAGTTGGTATAGCGACAAGGAGGTCGTATCGATTTGCAAATCAGCCTCGCTAGCAATTGGCTCTAACAGTTGGCGTTCCAGCTCTATGGCTTGTTCCAGTACCACTTCCGAGGTGCTTAAGGGATGTTTACGCCTCGTTGCGCTGTAGCGTTTGAGAAGCGACTCCTCTGATGCATCTAGAAAGACTATCTCGAAGGAGAGGCCTTGGCTTTCGCGAAGGCGTACCACAACCTCCTGAAAACGGACCAGATCGACATAGAGGTTTCGTGCGTCTATGCCTACCGCAAGTTTTCGCGTGCCGCTGGAATTAACATTCATCTGCTCTACTAAGGTAGGTAACAGGCTGGCGGGCAGATTATCTATACAGTAGAAGCCGACATCCTCCAGCGCTTGTAGAGCTGTCGTTTTGCCCGAGCCGCTACGGCCGCTAATCACCACCAGACGCATCACTATACCCTTGAAAGTCGCTGGGCGTTATCGTACAGCGTCTTGTCATCACTACTGTCGCGTAGTTCCGACAGCGCCTCGCTATTGCTGAAGAGTTCTGCCAGCCCCGCAAGCGTTTTTAGATGCTCATCATCACCATCATCTGGCACGATCAGCGCGCATATGAGGTCAACCGGTTTGCTGTCTATCGCATCAAAATCGATTGGTTCGGCAAGCGTCATCAGTGCTGCTGCGGGCCTGTCCGCACCTGCAATTCGGCAATGGGGAATACCCACGCCAGACCCTAGTCCGGTACTGCCGAGCCGTTCACGGTTCAATAACCCCGAAAATATAGTATCGGCATCAACACCGTTAATGGAAGAGGCCAGCATCTCGCTGGCCACTTCTAACACACGTTTTTTGCTGCTGACATCAGCGCCCTGTTGGGTCGCTGATGTGGTTAGCAATTCACCCAGTTGCATTGTCGATTTCGCTTACTTGTGAGATTTCATTTTCTCTTTATGGCGAATGATCTGGCGATCAAGCTTATCCACAAGAGCATCAATTGCGGCATACATGTCGTCGTGTTCGTGTGAGGCTACAACCTGACCACCTGCCAGGTGGATATCGGCCTCGGCTTTCTGGCCTTGCTTCTCGACACTCAGGGTGACCTGTGCACTCTGGATGTTGTCGAAGTGACGCTCAAGCTTGTCAAATTTGGTACGTACATATTCACTCAGGCTCTCGGTTAGATCTACGTGATGGCCAGTAATGTTAATTTGCATATGACTTCTCCTCGTACCGGCGGAATAGAGTAGGAGGCCCGCCCTGCCTCTTTTAAACCAAACGCTTGCGCTCGTTCGATGGGGGTATCCCCAACACCTCACGATACTTGGCTATAGTGCGTCTGGCTACATTAAAACCTTGATCCTCCAGGATCTTTGCAATTTTGTTATCGCTTAGCGGCTTGCGACTGTCCTCATCGTCAACCAACTTGCGGATGACCGCTCGGATAGCCGTTGAAGAGGCTGCACCGCCATCGACAGTGCTGATATGGCTGGAGAAAAAGTACTTCAGCTCGAAGACTCCGCGCGGTGTATGCATATATTTCTGCGTCGTAACACGAGAGATGGTCGATTCGTGCATCTCAACCGCCTCAGCGATATCGTGTAGGACCAGCGGTTTCATACCCTCTTCACCCCGCTCGAGAAAGTCGATCTGTTTGGCAACGATCTGCGATGCGACTTTGAGCAGAGTCTCGTTACGGCTCTGAAGGCTTTTCAGGAACCAACGTGCCTCTTGTAAGTTATCACGCAAGAACTGGTTTTGGGCACTGGTATCCGCACGCTTGATGAGGCTGGCATACTGCTCATTGATTCGGAGTTCTGGCGACACTTCGTTGTTGAGGCTTACCACCCAATCTCCTTTGACTTTGCGAACCAGTACGTCTGGAATCACATACTCAGCCGCATTTTCGATAACGGATGTGCCCGGTCGTGGATTAAGTGTTTGTATCAGCTCGATAACTGACTGCAAACACTCCTCCTTGATCCGCATGCGGCGCATAATAGATTTATAGTCACGGTTACCCAAAAGCGCCAGATAGTCATGACACAGACGCAAGGCTTCAGGGCGCCATGGTGTATCAGGTGGCAGCTGTTTGAGTTGTATGGTGAGACACTCACTGAGATCGCGCGCAGCAACACCGGGAGGGTCAAACTGTTGCACGCGGTGCAGTACCGCCTCAACCTCATCAAGCTCAAACTCCAGGAACTCATCCGGAAACTGCTCCTGACACTGCAGCAGTATATCGCCACAATCTGTTGTGAGGTAACCATCCAGATCGATCGCATCGATTAGGGTCTCGGCCACATAACGATCGGTGTCGCTCATGCGTGTCAGGTTTAGCTGCCAGGCGAGATAGTCCTGCAGCGTCTCCTGCTGAGAGTCATTATCGCCAGGTGTCCAGTCGTCATCACGTGTCGCGGAGCTGCTGGATGTACTGGTCTGGTAGGTATCATCCCATGAGCTGTCAGTCGAGAGCTCATCTGGGATACTCTCGTCCCACTGACTATCTGTTCCCGACTCGTCACTAGGATCATCCCAATCAACTGAGTCAGTTTGATCAGTCGGCTCACTCAGCGCTTGCTCTGTTAACTCATTGGAACTGCCCTCTTTGGAATCACGTTCGTCCAAATCGTTAGTGTGGTTGGAAGGTGCATCAGCTTCGTCATCCTCTACCACTTCCAGCAGAGGGTTACTGTCTAGGGCGTTTTGGATCTCGGTCTGCAACTCCAACGTCGACAGCTGTAGCAATTTGATGGCTTGCTGTAGCTGAGGCGTCATTGTTAATGACTGGCCGATCTTTAACTGCAGAGACTGCTTCATCGCTCAGTTACCAAACTATCGGATATAGGATCACGGATCATAATTTGAACTCGTCACCTAAATAGGCTTGACGGACCTGAGGGTTTGCCAATATGGCTTCAGCGTTGCCCTCAGCCAGAATCCTGCCTTCGCTTACTATGTAGGCCCGCTCGCAAATATCGAGTGTCTCTCGCACGTTGTGGTCAGTGATTAATACACCGATGCCGCGATCCTTGAGGTGACGAATTGTCTGTTTAATATCACTCACCGAAATCGGGTCGACGCCTGCAAAGGGTTCATCGAGTAGAATAAACTTCGGATCGTTAGCCAGTGCGCGCGCAATTTCGACTCGGCGGCGCTCGCCTCCTGACAGAACCATCCCTTTCGATTCACGAATATGGGTAATGTGAAACTCCTCAAGCAACTCGTCCGCTTTGACCGAGCGCTGATGCTGAGTCAGGTCTTTACGGGTCTCGAGTATCGCCATCAAGTTATCGTAGACACTGAGTTTGCGGAATACCGACGCCTCCTGAGGCAGGTAACCAACACCTCGTCTAGCGCGTTCGTGGATTGGCATTCGAGTGATGTCGTCCTGCTGCAGACGAATAGCGCCCCTATCTGCAGCAACCAAACCTACAATCATGTAAAAGCAGGTGGTTTTGCCAGCGCCATTTGGGCCAAGGAGCCCAATAATTTCACCTTGTTCGACGCAGAGAGAAACATCTTTGATCACTTCTCTACCGCGGTAGGCTTTTGCAAGAGAGTTTGCTTCCAGACGGATCATGAACCGCTATCGCTACGAGGCTGAATGACCATGCGCACACGCGTGTCTGAGTTGGCGTCGCCATAGGCATTAACCAACGCCCGATTCATATCGTAGTTGATGCGTGCGCCGGTGAACTCATCTCCCGCCTGAACGACCCTAGCGTTACCTAGAATTTCGAGTACTTGGTCGGCTACCCTATAGTCTAACTTTTCGCCAGTCGCTACAGTTACGGCCTGGTCTTCGGTCGGTTGTTGCTCAAAATAAGCAGGAGACCCATCGGAGATGATCTGATCTACATTTCCCTCGGCATCTCGACGCAGCTCAACACGTTCGCCTCTCAGGATCATACTGCCCTGGCTGATATCCACATCGCCTGTGTATATGGTGATACCGCTGTTGTCATCGATACTTGCTTTGTCAGCGGCGACGTAGATGGGCTGGTCTCGATCGCTTTCCAACGCATGGCTAGCAAGGGGAACCAGGGATAGTGCAAATACAAGCAGGGTTTTAATTGGACTGTGACTCTGTCGTGACATAGTTGCCCCTTACCTGAGAAAGTAACTCCATGCGACGCTCAGCAGTATAGAACTCCATACCAACCGCTCGCGTGTGTCCGGAGCTGGTCTCTATTTCAACCGAATCGGCAGTAACTGCGAGCTCGCGCTCCGGGAAGTATGTCAGTGTTGGCGTGAACATTGCAACAGCCATTTCTGTTGATGGGTTGTGTTCAAGCTCGACCTTTCCCTCGAGATCAAGACGACTGTTGTTGTCGGGGTAGTAGGCACGTTCAGCGCTGAGCGTATAGCTGACGCTTTGATCAGCGTTATAACCCACCGCATAAGGCTGCTCGAGTTCACTAACTTGCCGGTTTTCAAAGTGGGTTATCTGACGGGCATCGGTCACGGATAGGCGCGTGCCTTGGGGGGCGTACCTCGTTAATACACCCTCTTCTACATACCAGTCTATCCGTCCCTGCGCGTCCAGAAGCTGCTCATTTTCGGTTTGGGTTCGCCAGCCGAACTGCCATGTCAGTACAAGAGCGAGTACGAGTAACGAGGCGATGAGAAGCCGTAGCCGGTTTAGCGCTATCACTGATAATCCTTTAGTGCACTATCGAGCGTTCCCTGAGCTCTCATAATCAGATCGCAGAGCTCCCTCACTGCACCTCTGCCTCCCTCAGTTTGACTCACCCAATCGGCCTCTTGTTTAACTAACCAATAACCATTTGGTACGGTAGCGCCAAACGCACAGGCTTTGATTGCGCTCAGGTCCGGCAGGTCATCACCAATATAGGCGGTATTGTCGGCTGAGTATCCTGTTCGGGCCCAGAGCTCTCTGAGGGCGGTTAGCTTATCCTCCCGCCCCTGTTGAATATAGTTAATACCAAGACTCTCAGCCCTTAACTCCACCTGAGGTGATTTGCGTCCGGTGATAATGGCGGTCTCCACGCCCGAGCGCATCAACAGTTTCAACCCTAGTCCATCGAGAATGCTAAAGGTTTTTACCTCAGTTCCGTCTGCCAGAAAACTAAGCGTCCCATCAGTCAGTACTCCGTCCACATCCATAACCAGAAGTTTAACTGGCGCTATTCTCGGGGGCAGTTGAGGGTCTATCTGCATCAAATTACTCCGGCTGCCAGCATGTCGTGCATGTTCAGAGCACCGACGAGTTGAGACTGTTGATCGAGGACGATCAGCGCATTAATCTTTCTATGCTGCATTACTTGTAGAGCCTCTGCAGCAAGGATATCGGCAGTGACGGTGGTGAAATTGCGAGTCATCACCTCACCAATTTGGGTGGCTCTCAGATCTACTCCTTGGTCTATCGCTCGACGTAGGTCTCCGTCGGTGAAAATGCCGACGACCTGTTCCTGGGTGTCAACGACGGCGGTCATTCCCAAGCGCTTGCGGGTCACCTCGAGGAGCGCTTGCTGAACGCTCTGATGCTGATCGACCGACGGTATCTCATCGCCTTGATGCATAAGGTCG
>DATHZN010000010.1:0-43619 GCA_035458585.1 Marinobacterium sp.
TTAAGAGTCAGTGGAAAAGAAAAATTATTACGAAAACATATGATGCTTTATGATGACGGTTGTATTCCGATGAAATCAACTTCATCTTGGTTGTCAGCCCAAAAACTGCAAAGACATTTTTAGCACTAACGGCTAACCGAATATTCAGACCTGATCAATGACTTCGATATGGCCAACGGTCCAAAATCGGATCGATTTATCCTCTCAATACACCGCCCCAATATTTAAACTGACAGAAGATCTGTGACTGGATAAACAGATCAGGTTTCACGTGAAACAAAAAACGGCCCGGAGGCCGTTTCTTAAATCAAAACACAAAACAGAATCTAAACATCAAGGTTAGCCACATTGAGTGCATTCGATTCAATGAAGTTACGACGAGGCTCAACCTCATCACCCATCAGGGTGGTAAATAGCTGATCCGCTGATATGGCGTCTTCAATCGTCACTTGTAGCATGCGGCGCGCATCAGGATCCATTGTTGTCTCCCAAAGCTGGTCTGGATTCATCTCGCCCAATCCTTTGTAACGCTGGAAACTACTACCCCGACGCGCAAGATCCATCAACCAGTTAATACCGGCACCAAGATCGGTAACCTCCATGCGACGTTCTCCACGCGTTAAGAACGCCCCATCAGCCAACAACGACTGTAGCTCCTCTCCCAAAGTAGAGATCTGGCCATAATCACGCGATCGGAAAAAATCGACATCGAGGCGATAATCATCACTGATACCGTGGAGAAGAATAGAGATCTTAGGCGTGTATAGACTATGCTCACGATCCAACTCAGCAATAACCGTGTAAGCTTCTGAGCCAGACTCTTGCAAAGCATCCAACTGACTCTGCAGCAAACTGCACCAAGAAGAGACGGCCTCTTCACTGCCCATAGCTGTTAGCTCGAGCTTCGGCATAAAGAGCAACTGACGCAAAATCGATTCAGGATATACACGACTGAGCCGTGACATCAAGGCACCAACCTTGCGGTAGCGGTTGAAAAGATCTTCCAGCGCCGCACCTGAAATAGCGGGAGCCGACTCCGATGGAAAGAGGGATGTACCTTCTAACGCACCCTGAAGCAGATAGTTCTCCATCGCCTCGTCGTCCTTAAGATACTGCTCTTGCTTGCCCTTCTTAACTTTATAAAGCGGTGGCTGAGCGATATAGATGTGACCACGCTCGATCAGCTCAGGCATCTGCCGGAAGAAGAATGTCAGCAGCAGCGTACGGATATGGGACCCATCGACATCGGCGTCAGTCATAATAATGATGCTATGGTAACGAAGCTTATCTGGATCAAACTCTTCTCGGCCGATACCACAACCCATAGCTGTGATTAGCGTACCCACCTCAGCAGACGTCAGCATCTTGTCGAAACGAGCCTTCTCTACATTCAGAATCTTACCCTTAAGTGGCAAAATTGCTTGAGTACGGCGATCACGGCCTTGTTTTGCCGAGCCACCCGCCGAATCACCCTCCACCAGATAGAGCTCAGAGAGTGCCGGATCTTTCTCCTGGCAATCTGCCAATTTACCTGGCAAGCCAGCGATATCCAGAACACCCTTACGACGAGTCATCTCACGAGCCTTCCGTGCGGCTTCACGTGCACGGGCTGCATCAATCATCTTCTGAACGACTGCTTTAGCGTCCTGTGGGTTCTCCATCAGATAGTCGTTAAAGTGCTGAGCCATCAACTGCTCAACCGCAGTTTTTACCTCAGATGAAACCAACTTATCTTTAGTCTGCGAAGAGAATTTAGGGTCGGGAACCTTCACCGAGATGATCGCACAGATCCCCTCTCGGCTGTCATCACCGCTGGTACTGACATTGCCTTTCTTATTGAGTTGTTCAGTTTCAATGTAGGAGTTTAGGCTACGTGTTAGCGATGCCCTGAAGCCAGACAAATGAGTACCGCCATCGCGCTGAGGAATGTTGTTGGCATAACATTGAATATTCTCTTGGAAGGAATCATTCCACTGAAGAGCAACCTCCACGCCAACGCCATTTTCATGCATTGCATTAAAATGGAAGATACTGTTTACAGGAGACTTATTGGTGTTCATATAGCCAACGAAAGCAGCTAAGCCGCCTTCGTACTCGAACACCTCTTGCCGTCCATCACGCTCATCCTTCAGACGTATACGAACACCGGAATTCAGAAACGAAAGTTCCCGCAGACGCTTGGCTAAAATCTCATATTCAAACTTGATGTTATTGAATGTATCAGGCGAAGGGTGGAAGCGGACGATAGTACCCGTAGTGTCAGTTTCTCCAATCACTTTGAGCGGCTCCTCTGGTACACCGTGGTGATATACCTGCTCATGAACCTGGCCTGCACGACGAATCGTCAAACGCAAATCCGTGGATAAAGCGTTAACAACGGAAACACCTACACCGTGAAGACCGCCCGATACCTTGTAGGTATTGTCATCGAACTTACCACCCGCGTGAAGGACCGTCATAATAACTTCGGCAGCGGATACACCCTCTTCCGGATGAATATCGGTTGGAATCCCACGACCATTGTCACTCACGGTTACACTCTCATCGGCATGGATGATGACACCCACCTCAGAACAGTAACCCGCCAAGGCTTCATCAATGCCATTATCAACGAGCTCAAAAACCATATGATGCAAGCCACTACCGTCGTCGGTGTCCCCGATATACATACCAGGTCTCTTACGCACTGCATCTAAGCCCTTCAAGACCTTGATGCTGGACGAGTCATAGTTATGGTTCTCTTCACTCATTCTGAATCTCCAAATGGCTCGGTGGCCGTGAGTTTTCCATGTTCTAGCTTGAACAGCCGACCGCTATGGCTATGTCCCCAAAGTTGCCTCAACAAATGAGGGTCCACGCAGGTAATAAAACACTGACTGTTACTCGCTTTAAGGTAAGCACAAAACTTACCCAAATGTCCGGCATCAAGTTCCGCAGGAAGATCATCAATCAGGTAGATGCAACTTTTCCCGGTTGTTTGACTGTAGACCTGTCCCTGAGCCAGCTTAAGAGCACTCACCACGAGCTTTTTCTGACCTCTTGAGAGGTGCTCTGAGGCGTTACGGCCGGACGCTTTAAAACGCAAATCTGCACGCTGGGGACCAAAACCAGTGAAGCCCTGACGCTGGTCTCGCTCGACAACCTCTTCGAGCACGTCTGAAAGAGGCTTCTCTCTGTCCCAGCCACGGTAATACTTGAGTTCAATCTCTAGTTCGCCGACCAAGGCATTCAAGATCGCCTTAAAATGCGGCGTCAAGACTTCAACATAATCCTGCCTTAGGCCTGTAAGCTGTTCAGAATACGAGAGAAATTCCCTATTCCAAAGCGATAATAGCGTATGATCGATTCTACCATATTTGAGCAGGGAGTTCCGTTGTTTTAAAGACCTCTGAAAGCCTCTCCATACGCTTATAAACCGATTAGAGTGGTGAAAACCTCCCCAATCAACGAATTGACGACGAATGGCAGGAGACCCGTCTAATAGATCAAACGCTTCAGAGTCAATTACCTGAACCGGCAACAGTGATGCAAGCCCGGCAAGATCGATATCCTTACCCTGAAAACGCGCTCGCAAGTCGCCCTGAATAGACCGGGCAACCCCCAATCCGCCAACTACCGTACCTTCCTCATCGGACAGCTGCGCAAAACTGGTCGCATCCTGCTGGCCTTCAGTAATGACATGGCGGGCCTGATGAGTACGGAACGATCGTCCCAGAGAGAGAAGATGAATCGCTTCTAGTACACTGGTTTTACCACTGCCATTGGCGCCATGGATTAGATTTACCTCCGGAGAGACATCAATCGAAAGAGCCGAAATTGAACGCAGATGAGTGAGCTGCAGGCGTTGAATACGCATTGGAGAGTACTGGGCCGGGAGAGCGCCCGGCCCCGAAGATTACATACGCATTGGCATGATGACGTACACTGAATTGGGGTCATCGAAACCCTGCACCAGAGCACTACTGTTCGCATCGTGAAGTGTAAACTTGACTACATCAGAAGAGAGGATAGACAGTACATCCAGGAGATAATTGACGTTGAAACCTATATCGATAGTGGGCCCCTGATAGTCAACCGCAACAGTCTCTTCGGCCTCTTCCTGCTCAGGGTTGTTGGCCATCACCTGCAAATACCCATCAGACAGTGACAGACGAACACCGCGATACTTCTCATTAGAGAGAATGGCAATACGGTGGAACACCTGACGCAACTCCTGACGATCGCCGAGCAATACTTTGTCACCGTTTTTTGGAATAACGCGCTGATAATCTGGGAACTTACCATCGACCAACTTTGAGGTGAAAGTATACTCACCAACGTTGGCACGAATATGCGAAGCTCCAATAACCAAAGTGACCGGGGCATCGCCTCCCTGCAAAAGTCGAGCAAGCTCCAAAATACCTTTGCGCGGAACAATAATCTGGTGCTGAGATCCGGCTGGCACTTCAGCAACGCTAGCCGAGGTCGCCAAGCGATGCCCATCAGTTGCCACAGCTCTTAGTGAGTCTTCACTCACCTCCAGAAGCATGCCATTAAGATAATAACGTACATCTTGCTGAGCCATCGAAAAACCAGTTTTATCGATAAGCTGGCGTAATTCAGACTGAGGAAGGCTTAGTTGCAGTGTCTGCGGACTATCCTCAACATTTGGAAACTCAGACGCAGCCAAGGTGGAAAGTGAGAACTTAGAGCGTCCTGACTTGATCACCATTTTCTGCCCTACCACTTCCATCTCAATACGAGAGTCATCTGACAGTGATTTGCAGATATCCATCAGCTTCCGGGCTGGCACAGTTACAGAACCCGCATGAGCAGGCTCCTCCAATTGCACACGACCAACCAGCTCGACCTCAAGATCTGTACCGGTCAGTGACAGCTGATCACCCTCAGCTACCATCAAAATATTGGAGAGGACTGGCAGTGTTTGACGGCGCTCTACAACCCCTGCTACTAACTGTAGCGGCTTAATCAGGGCTTCTCGGGTGATAACAAATTTCATGTGGTTTCCTATCCCATTTCCAACTTAGCTCGTCAGCAGACGAAGTAGGTTTTTGTAATCTTCCGCAATGTCTGCACTGCTTTCTCGTAATTCACTCACCTTACGAGTGGCGTGCAGAACAGTTGTGTGGTCGCGACCCCCAAAAGCGTTACCAATTTCAGGCAAACTATGGTTAGTCAACTCTTTCACCAGACTCATGGCAACCTGCCTCGGACGCGCTACCGAACGACTACGGCGCTTTGACGAGAGATCAGCTATTTTAATCCGATAATATTCCGCCACAACCTTTTGAATATTCTCAATACTAACCTGTTTATCCTGTAAAGCTAGTAGGTCTTTCAACGCTTCTTTGATTGTCGGTATATTAAGTGGCGTACCATGAAAATGCGCATGCGCAATCACCCTTTTTAAAGCGCCTTCCAGCTCTCGTACATTGGATCGCAAATTCTGAGCTAGAAAGAAAGCCGCATCTTCGTTTAACCGTACCTTTGCTTCTGCAGCCTTACGCATCAGGATAGCGACACGCGTCTCTAACTCAGGCGGCTCTATCGCCACCGTCAGACCCCAACCAAAACGCGATTTCAGACGCTCCTCAACCCCTTTTATCTCCCGCGGATAACGGTCGCTGGTCAGTATCATCTGCTGCCCGCCCTCGAGCAAGGCGTTGAAAGTATGGAAAAATTCTTCTTGCGAACGCTCTTTACCGCCAAAAAACTGTATATCATCAATTAGGAGTGCATCTACCGACCGGTAGAAGCGCTTAAAATCATTGATCGCGTTCAGCTGCAGCGCCTTGACCATATCAGCCACAAACCGCTCTGAGTGCAAGTAAACGATCTTGGCATTAGGATTCCGCTGACGCATCTCCATACCCACCGCGTGCATCAGGTGAGTCTTACCCAGCCCAACACCGCCGTAAATAAATAGCGGGTTGTAACCGCCCCCAGGGTTATCCGCCACCTGACGCGCAGCAGCCAGTGCAAGCTGATTAGATTTACCCTGAACAAAAGCGTCAAAAGTAAAGTCAGGATTGAGGTTAGAGTGGTGCCGAAGTCCTCCCTCTACCTGAATCTGACGCTCAGCTTTACCACCACTTGCTGCCGACTCAAACTCAGACTGATCAATTAGGTCAATTACTCCACTGCGTAGATCAGTGGGAACAAGCCCCTGGGAATCAGTGCTCCGTCCTGTTAGCGAATACTCACTATCGTCAAAGTTAGTGAGTGCTTCGAGAGGAGCATCTGCACCCACTTCATTGGGTAGATACTGTGTATCGATCTGCTTTACAGGACGCAACCTGACCGGCTCTTTGCGATTTGTACGCGGGCGTTGAGTGGAAGCTGAGAGATCGCTTTGACCGGCTACACTGATCACCACCTCGGGAGCAAGGTTACCCGTAAGAGCGTCAAGTGCGCTGTTGATTTGCTGGAGGAATTTGTCTTGTATCCAGTCACGCACGAAACGATTAGGCGCTATCAGATGAATCTGGCTTGATGTTTCGGTCTCGAGCTTAAGCGGACGCACCCACATATTGAACTGCTGTGTGGGAAGTTCGTCTTTTAAACTCTCTAGACACTGCGGCCAGATGGCTTGGGGCATTATTATTCTCGTGAAGACAGCATAAACACAAAACGTCTTTAAGTTTACCCACTGCTCTAATCTTTATCCACAACAAATTGATCAACACTGGCATTGGAGAACGCTTTGTTCCACTTTAATACGCAGCGACAAGCTATTGTTTATAAACATATATTCTATTTTATAAACAAACTATGCACAGCTAACCCACTATGTTGCTCACAAAAAAAGCCGCTTACGCGGCTTTTTACTCACAGGATCGGATCTGACCGATTAATTAGCCCAGGGGTCACTGGCCTCACTGCCCCAGGGGTCATCACTACCGTCGCCACCACCGTCGAGCTGAATCTCAATCGTATCAAGATCAACATCCAAAGGAGCATCCAGATTGTAAGTAACAATCTCCGGGAAGATAATCACCAGTGAAAGTGACAGCAGCATAATCAGGATGAAAGGTATGGCACCCTTGTATATGTCCTGTGTCTTCATACCGTGTACCAGACCGCCCGTTACCTCGTCCTGATAATCCTGTTTAGGCGCAACGCTGCGCAGATAGAAAAGCGCAAAGCCGAACGGCGGTGTCAGGAAGGACATGGACATATTCAGGCCAACCAGCACCAGGAACCATATCATATTGATATCCATACTCACGGCCACAGGACCAATCAACGGCATCAAAATGAACGCGATTTCGAAGAAATCGATAAAGAAACCCAGCACGAATACTAGCAGGCTGACAAACAACACAAACCCAAGCTCGCCACCAGGTATGAAGCTAAACAGGTGCTCAATCCAGATGTCACCATTCACCGCCCGGAAAGAGAGTGCGAAGATCGACGAACCGACCAGAATAAACATGACAAAAGTCGACAGCTTCGTTGTGGAGTCCAGTGCGCCTTTGACAACTTCCCAAGTCAGTCGGCGACGAGCGATAGCCAACAACAGCGCACCAACAGCACCCATCGCGCCACCCTCAGTTGGAGTTGCCCAACCGATGAAGATAGTGCCTAGTACCAGGAAAATAAGCACGATCGGCGGAAGCATCGCAGTCAGAACCGATATGTAGAGTTCTGAACCCTTCAACGTGCGTGCATCCTCCGGAAGCGGCGGAACCATCTCGGGTTTCAGAATCGACAGTACGAACATGTACAGCAGCAAGAAACCTACAACCATCAGCGCTGGGAAAAGCGCACCAGTGTAGGCATCTTTGACCGATACGGAGAGTACGTCTGCCAGAACAATCAGTACCAGCGAAGGTGGGATAATCTGTGCCAGCGAGCCGGCACCCGTTAATAGACCCGCCGCCGTTGGGTAATGGTAACGGTAACGCATCATTACTGGCAGCGAGATTAGACCCATTGAGATTACCGATGCGGCCACAACGCCCGTTGTCGCGGCTAGCAAAGCACCCACCAGAATAACTGCGTAGCCTAGTCCGCCCGCTACCCCTCCAAATAGCTGACCCGCCGACTCAAGCAGATCCTCAGCCATACCGGAGCGTTGAAGGATAATCCCCATAAATGTGAAGAATGGGATCGCGAGCAACGTATCGTTCTGCATGATCCCGTATATGCGTTCGGGAATCGCCTGTAACAGTACCCAGTCGAGCAAACCTAACTCATGACCGATGAGCGCAAAAAGAATACCGTTCGCTGCCAAACTAAAAGCGACCGGAAAACCCGATAGCAAGAAGAAGATCAACGAGCCGAACATAATCGGCGCGATATTATCCGTTAAGAACTCCATTTATACGCTCTCCTTCTGATCATCCATGTCAACTGTTGCGTGGCCACCCTTTGCCAAAGGATCCTCTATTAGACCTTTAAGGTATGCCCAACGCTTGATCAGTTCAGACAGCGCTTGGATAAACAGCAGACCAAAACCAACCGGGATCATCAGACGCACGGGCCAGCGGAGTAAGCCACCAGCGTTAGCGCTGACTTCCTGGTTTTGATAAGTCTCAATTAAATTCGGAATGGACTGTAATGTTATGTACAAAGTGACTGGTAACACGAACAGTAAGAACCCCCAAAAATCTATCCAGTTTCGAGTCCGCGGCGACATACGCTGACTCATAACATCGATGCGAACGTGCTCATTAACTTTAAGAACGTAGCCGGCCGCGAGCGTGAACACTGCAGCAAAGAGGTACCATTGCAGCTCAAGCATGGCATTTGAAGCGATGTTAAGAATGTAGCGAGACGTTGCATTCCCAGCGCTGACCAAAACAGCAGCAAGAATCAGCCATTTGACATAACGTCCGACGAGACCATTGAGTCCGTCGATCATGTCCGAGAACTTTAAGAGAGCATTCATTATATGAGTTCCATGATGCTTGTAAGTGGTTCGCAGCCTAGGATCAGCACTACGAATAGCTGTCAGTGTGCCGAGTTTACCCAGAGCAAACAACTAGGTTTCAAACTGGTACGACCAGTATTTATCTGCGCATAAAACTAAAGTATAAGATGAATTTGTAGTATTTCGTTTTCATCAAGTTATCGTGTTGAGATGGTAATTTGTGGTGATCAAAGCATTAAGCTTCGTGTAATCCTCCACAACCACCTATACACAACATAAAAACCACAAGGATTCCTCATGAAACGTAGAGATCTGTTCAAAGGTGCCCTGCTTGCGGCAGCAGTATCAACAGCAACTGCAGCTTCTGCTGCTGAACTACCTGAGCTGAACTGGCGCCTGCAGTCAGCTGTGCCACCGGGTATCGGCTTCTACATGGGTGGTGTCTTCTTTGCTGAGGAAGTAGAGAAGATGACCAATGGCAAATTTAAGATTCGCGTATTTCCAGCAGGCGAAATCGTCGGCACCATGCAGATCTTTGATGCGGTTTCCGATGGAACAGTAGAAGCAGGTCACACGGCATCTTACTACTACTATGGTAAGAACCCAGCCTTCGCGCTCGATACAACGATCCCGTTTGGTCTCAACTACCGCCAGTTCCAAGCTTGGTACAACTTCGGTGGCGGTGGCGAGATGCTGAAAGAGCTCTTTGCTAAATCTAACATCGTTCCCTTCCCTGCCGGCAACACTGGTGTTCAGATGGGTGGTTGGTATAACAAAGAGGTCAACTCTTTGGCCGACCTCGATGGCCTGAAAATGCGTATCGGTGGTATGGGCGGCAAAATCATCGAGAAACTTGGTGTGGTACCACAGTCGATCCCAGGCGGAGATATCTTCCCATCTTTGGAGAAAGGCACTATCGACGCAGCTGAGTGGGTAGGCCCGTTCGATGATATGAAAATGGGCTTCAATAAAGTAGCCGAATTTTACTACACCCCAGGCTGGTGGGAAGCCGCTCCAAACCTCTCCGTTTACATCAACAAAGAGAAGTTTGACTCACTCCCAGTGGAATACCAGAACATTGTTGAAGCAGCAGCAGAACGTGCAAACGTGAAGACCACAGCTTTCTACGATGCGAAGAACCCTGAGGCGCTGAAAACTATCCTAGCGGGCGGCACGAAGATGAAAATCTTCCCTAAAGACGTGATGGACGCTGCCTGGGAAGCGGCCCAGGAGACCTACGCGGAACTGGAAGCTGAAAACGAAGACTTCAAAAAGATTTACGGCAGTATGAAGGCCTTCCAGAAAGATCAGAACCAGTGGATGAGCGTGTCAGAGGGACCTTTGGACTCTTACATGCAACGTAAAATGCGCTAATCAACAGCGTTCATGATAAAAACCAGCCCCTGGGCTGGTTTTTTTATGCTTTTTTGATCGGCACGTCTATTAAAGGGTTTGCAAGCGACCGAGCTTTTCCATAGAATGTCGCGTCTCGAATTTTGGGCGAGTGTATACTGCGCGCGCCACCCGATTAGTTAACCTGAATCAAAAACAGGACAGAGCAATGAAAAGAACTTTCCAACCAAGCGTACTGAAGCGCAAGCGCACTCACGGTTTCCGTGCTCGTATGGCTACTAAGAACGGTCGTCAGGTCCTAAACCGTCGTCGTGCTCGTGGCCGCGCAAGTCTGTCTGCATAATTCCCCGCGGACAACACGAATGCCTCATGGCTGAGTTCGAGTACCCTCGCGAATCCAGACTCCTCAACGGAGCCGACTTCAAAAGGGTATTCGACAAAGCTATCTATAAGATCAGTGATCAAAACTTACTGATACTTGCCCGCCCCAACCAAAGCGGCCGATCCCGGCTAGGCTTTGTAATTTCGAAAAAAAATGTTCGCCTAGCCGTGAATCGTAATCGCGTTAAGCGTATCATTCGCGAGTCTTTCAGGCTGAATCAACAGCATCTGCCCTCTTGTGACCTTGTCATTTTGGCGCGCAAAGGCGTAGATCAACTCGAAAACGACGCGATACACCGCTTAATTTCGAAGAGTTGGGTCAGGTTAAACAAAAAAGCTGATAAAGCTAAACAGTCCTCAAAAGGGTAATGGTCCGAACGCCATGGATGTACAGCGAGTCATATTAATTGCCGCACTAGCACTGATGTCTTACATGTTGGTGCTGCAGTGGAACCAGGATTACAACACACCAGCGAAAGTCCCCACCGTTGCCAGCTCTAGCGTCTCTGCTTACGCACCCAGCGACAGCGATTTGCCAGCTGCCGCGCCATCGGCCAGTGGCGACATTCCGGCCAACGCAGAACCAATACCAGCTGCGACAATCGCCACCGATGCGAGCCTGATTTCAGTGAAAACTGACACTCTCGAGCTGCTAATTGATCCTCGCGGCGGTGATGTGATCGAAGCGAAACTCCCACAACATCTCGCAGTGCTCGGCGAAAGCGAACCACTGACGCTGCTGGAGCAGAATGCGAGTCGCACCTATGTCGCCCAGAGCGGCCTGGTCGGTAAAAACGGTCCAGATGCAAACCCTGAGGGGCGCCCACTCTATAACTCAGCATCACGCTCCTACGAATTAGGTGATGCAGAAGAACTCAGTGTTGATCTGCAACTCGATGTGAACGGCGTCTCAATTACCAAGCGCTTCAGCTTTACACGAGGCAGTAACGCTATCAAAGTTGACTACTTGATCAACAACCAGAGCGCTGAGAACTTTGAAACAGTGTTGTTTGGTCAGTTAAAACGCGATCGCAGCGCCGATCCGTCGCAGCAGACCGATATGGGTATGCAGTCGTACCTTGGTGCAGTCTTCTCAACAACCGAAAACAGCTATCAGAAAGTTGATTTCGACGATATGGATGACAAGCGCTTCAACGCTACAACCGCTGACGGATGGGTAGCAATGTCACAGCACTACTTCCTGTCAGCTTGGGTACCTGAACCTGGCCAGACCTATACTTATCAGACGCGAGTTCTGAACGGGTTGTACATCGCTGGTTTTCTCGCACCCGCGGTTAATGTAGCACCCGGTCAGCAAGCGACGATCTCATCAACTCTCTATGCAGGTCCAAAAGACACTGATCAACTAGAGCAGATAGCGCCTGATCTGGATCTGACTATCGACTATGGCATTCTGTGGTTTATCGCGTCTCCACTCTACATGCTGTTGAAGTGGATTCATGGTGTCGTCGGAAACTGGGGTCTTGCAATTATTGGGGTGACTCTAATTGTTAAGCTCGCGCTCTTCCACCTGAATGCCAAAGCATTCAAATCTATGGCCAAAATGCGTAAGTTTGGCCCTGAGATGGCTCGCCTGAAAGAGCTCTACGGCGATGATCGCCAGAAGATGTCTCAGGAGATGATGAAGCTCTACTCAAAAGAGAAGATCAATCCACTGGGTGGCTGTCTGCCAATCCTAGCCCAGATGCCTATCTTCATCTCGCTCTACTGGGTATTGCTGGAATCCGTAGAGCTGCGTCACGCGCCTTTCTACGGCTACATTCAGGATCTATCACAGATGGATCCCTACTTTATCTTGCCGTTGCTGATGGGCGCATCTATGTTCGTTCAGCAGCTACTTAACCCAACGCCACCAGACCCGATGCAGGCGAAGATCATGAAGATGCTGCCTATTATCTTCACATTCTTCTTCCTATGGTTCCCAGCTGGTCTAGTGCTCTACTGGGTTGTAAACAACGTTCTATCAATTGCTCAGCAGTATATTATTAATAAACAGATAGAAGCGGGCGACACGAAGTAAAAGTGTCGCATCGAAAACTGCACTGAAATCGCTTTAAACAGATCGTTTTTGTACTAAATTGAAAAGAGACCGATTAGGTATAAAAGTATGAATCTGTTTGAAGCGGTTGGTGTGCTGGTGCTCTGTATACTGATCAGCATCTTCTTTTCCGTTTCTGAGATATCACTGGCCGCTGCAAGGCGAATCAAACTCAGTCAGCTGGTTGACGCCGGCAACGCGTCGGCAGCAAAAGTGGTTGCGCTGCAACAGAGCCCGGGAGCCTTTTTCACTCTTATTCAGATTGGTCTGAACTCTGTTGCAATACTCGCCGGCATTGTAAGCGAAGCGCATTTCTCCCCTGTTTTCGCCTATCTGATTAGTCATCTATACACAGGACGGTTGCTTGATCAGATCGCAGCTGCGTCGGCATTCTCCGTCGTAACGCTGAGTTTTATCCTGTTCGCTGATCTCATCCCTAAACGCCTTGCTATGAACCATCCAGAAGCAATCGCTGTACGCATTGTTGAACCGATGAGCCTGCTAATTCGGTTATTCAAACCTCTGGTTATCATTATCAACGGTATTGCCAATCTCTTCTTCAAATTGGTTGGTCTGCGCGCGGAGCGTATTGACGATCTGACCAATGACGATCTTTACGCCATGGTTGAAGCCGGCGCCGCTGCCGGACTTTTACGTAAAGAGGAACACCAGGTCATCGAGAACGTGTTTGATATGCAGAGTCGATGCATCACCACCGCGATGACACCACGCGAGCATGTCGTGTTCCTCTGCCAAGATGACGATAGCACAGAAATACAAGCAAAATTGGGGACTCAGCTCCACAGTCGTTTTCTTGTCTGTCGTGAAACGATCGATGAGGTACTTGGTTATGTTGATGCCAAGTCTTTTCTGACACAAAGCCTGGCAGGACGTGAACTGGCGATAGAAAAGACGATGATTAACGACCTAATAATCCTGCCAGATACGCTCAACTTATTTGAGGCGATGGAACATTTCAAAACACAACAAGCTGACTTTGCCATCGTGCTAAACGAATACGCACTGGTAGTCGGTGTAGTGACCGTTAAAGATCTCATGAGCACCGTCATGGGGGACTGGGCGCAAACCAAAGATAACGACCAGATTATTCAACGCGACAAAAACTCCTGGTTAATAGATGGATTGACCCCAATCTCCGATGTAATGCGTACACTTGAGATAGACGCTTTCCCGAACCAGGCTGAGAACTATGAGACCCTTGCTGGCTTTATTATGTTCAGCCTGCGTAGAATTCCAAAATGTACCGAATATGTTGAGTACGCCGGCTACAAATTTGAAGTTATCGACATCGATAACCTTAAAGTGGATCAACTTCTTGTGTCGCGTATCAATCCCCACTAAGGCAGCTCTTCAGGACAGGATTTATGATCACCCCAGGCACCGATACCATAGTCGCTCAAGCCACTGCCAGTGGTCGAGGAGGCGTCGGCATCGTGCGTCTTTCCGGCCCTTTAAGCATGAAGTTGGCTGAGAACTTCATTGGATTTAAGCCCAAATCACGCTTCGCCCACTACACCCCCTTTCTGAGCAGAGCCGGCAGTCAGCTGGACGAGGGCATCGCTCTCTTCTTTCCAGGGCCCAACTCATTTACTGGAGAGGATATTTTTGAACTCCAGTGTCATGGAGGTCCCGTCGTGATCGATCTGCTTATTAAAGAGGCACTGGCACAGGGTGCCCGTCTTGCGCGCCCGGGTGAGTTCTCTGAACGTGCCTTTCTCAATGATAAGCTAGATCTTACCCAAGCCGAGGCTATAGCTGACCTGATCGAAAGCTCTTCCGAGCAAGCTGCCCGTTGCGCGCTACGATCGCTGCAAGGTGCCTTCTCAGATGAGATCAATAAACTCGTAGAGCTGCTTACGAATCTACGCATCTATGTCGAAGCAGCGATCGATTTTCCCGATGAGGAGATCGATTTCCTAAACGATGGGAAAGTGCTCTCCGATCTCCAGAATATCATCGGTCAGGTCACCGAAGTAGAGACCCGTGCTCAACAGGGTAGCCTGCTGCGCGAAGGGATGAATGTTGTCATCGCGGGCAGACCCAATGCGGGTAAATCAAGTCTGTTAAATGCGCTGGCTGGACGCGAAACCGCTATCGTGACTGATATTGAAGGTACAACCCGAGATCTGCTTCGAGAACAGATCGATATTGATGGCATGCCGCTTCATATCATTGATACCGCAGGTTTGAGGGATGCACCAGATCAGGTTGAACAGATCGGCATTGAACGTGCATGGCAGGAGATTCGTAAGGCAGACCGGATACTGGTAATGGTCGATTCTCGCTCGAGTCATTCGACCGATCCGCGAGACATCATCCCCGAACTCACCAATCATATCGATGATTTACGCCGTGTTACGGTTGTGCGCAACAAAATTGATTTAGTCGGAGAAAACGCATCGATCAGCAATAACGAGGGCCTGACATTGATTCAACTCAGTGCCCGCGAAGGGGACGGTATTGATCTGTTGAAGCAGCACCTCAAGGCTGTCATGGGCTACCAGGGGTCTGGCGAAGGTGCATTTATGGCTCGCCGACGTCATCTGGATGCGTTGCAACAAGCAAGTGAATTGTTGAATACAGGGCTTTGGCAACTTCAAACTCAGGGTGCTGGAGAGCTTCTCGCGGAAGACTTGCGACAAGCACAACAGCTACTAGGAGAGATCACAGGAAAAATAAGTGCAGATGAACTTCTGGGTAAAATCTTTGGATCCTTCTGTATTGGGAAGTAAAATTATCCACAGCAGAAACCCACTTATTTAAAGTTTTGTGAATAAATCAGGTGTTATTATCCACATGATACAAACAAATATACCTACAAGAGACAGTTACTCACACAAACCTGTGGACATACTGTATAACTTAGCTTGTATATACCCTGAGCAAGCATGTGGAGAACTTAGTCTGTGTATAAACACCTGCTTTATTAACAAGGTTTGAACAACTCTTCCTCAACCTGTGTACGATTTTTACGCTAGTTAAAATCCCAGTAAATCATTGTTAATAAATGATTTTTATTGGTTAAACACAGAAACTAACCCGTTATATAAAAGAAAAAACAATCAAACATATTCTTTTCTTCTCTTTATTCTTTATTTAAAACACCCTTAAAAATAATACTGATCAAATTTTAACCATTTCTTTCCACCTTCGTCTCTGAGTATAATCAGCGCCTTTCTTCGCCCTGCAGGGCATGCGTTAAGTACCAATGAGGTTTGTGTGGATTATCCTGATCACTATGACGTACTCGTAATCGGCGGTGGCCATGCGGGGACAGAGGCGGCTTTAGCATCAGCACGTCGTGGAGCTAAAACACTGTTGTTGACGCACAACATCGAAACACTCGGTCAGATGTCCTGTAACCCTGCGATCGGGGGAATTGGGAAAAGTCACCTGGTCAAAGAGATTGACGCTTTGGATGGGGCAATGGCCCGGGCAACGGATCTCGGCGGTATTCAGTTTCGTGTGCTCAACGCCAGAAAGGGGCCTGCTGTCAGAGCGACAAGAGCACAGGCAGACCGTGTACTCTACAAAGCCGCCATCAGAGAGATACTCGAAAATCAACCTAACCTCGAGATCTTTCAGCAGGCAGTTGACGACCTAATCATCCAAGGCGACACCATACAGGGTGTGGTCACACAGTCAGGTATACGTTTTTTTGCACCCGCTGTAGTGCTCACGGCAGGTACTTTCCTAGGTGGCCGCATACACATAGGTATGGATAATTACTCTGGCGGACGTGCTGGTGATCCGCCTTCTGTCCGACTTGCAGATCGACTACGCGAAATGCCACTTCGCGTTGAGCGGTTAAAAACTGGAACACCTCCCAGAATTGACGCTCGGAGTGTAGATTTTACAAAAATGCAGGAGCAACCTGGCGATACACCAACGCCAGTCATGTCATTCATGGGCCATCAGAACGATCACCCGAGACAGATTAGTTGCTTTATCACACATACGAACACTCAGACACATGACCTAATTCGTGCGAATCTAGATCGATCGCCCATGTACGCGGGCGTAATTGAAGGAATTGGACCGCGATACTGTCCGTCAATCGAAGATAAGATTCATCGATTTGCGGACAAAGATCAGCATCAGGTTTTCATAGAACCCGAAGGTTTGACCACACACGAACTCTATCCGAACGGTATTTCGACCAGCTTACCATTCGACGTGCAATTGCAAATTGTACGATCCATGCGCGGAATGGAAAATGCACATATAACGCGTCCGGGTTACGCTATCGAATACGATTTCTTTAACCCTCAGGATCTTAAGCACACGCTAGAGACGCGCTTGATAAACGGTCTTTACTTCGCGGGTCAGATAAATGGTACGACCGGATACGAAGAGGCAGGCGCACAGGGTTTGTTAGCCGGCATGAATGCGGCTGCTCGAGCACTGGATCAAGAGCAGTGGTACCCGCGTAGGGATGAAGCGTACATAGGCGTCTTGGTGGATGATTTAATTACTCATGGAACTTCAGAGCCTTATCGTATGTTTACCAGTCGAGCAGAATATCGCTTGATCTTGCGCGAGGATAATGCGGATCTACGTTTGACTGAGATTGGATATAAGCTCGGTGTTGTAGGTGAAACTCGTTGGAACCGTTTTAACACTAAGCGCGATGCAATTGATGCTGAGTTGTCACGATTGAAAGCGACTTGGGTTCAGCCCGCTTCACAAGGAGCTGTTGCACTAGCCGATAAACTCACCACACCCTTATCACGAGAGTACAGTTTAGCTGATCTGCTGAAGCGCCCAGAGATAACCTACGCTGATCTGGCGGCGGTGAAAATAGCTGAAGCAGAAGTATCTGATGAGGTCGCAGAACAGGTTGAAATTCAGATTAAATACTCCGGCTACATAGACCGACAGCGAGAAGAGATTGAGCAGCTACGTAAACACGAAAACACGGCGCTACCAGCAGATTTTGATTACGCTCAGGTAGGTGGTCTGTCGAATGAGCTCAAATTTAAGCTCGAAGCAGTCAGACCAGTATCGATTGCACAGGCCAACCGAATTCAGGGTATGACGCCTGCCGCCATATCGTTACTGCTTATTCATCTAAAAAAACGTCAACTACAGGCAAAGGCAATTAGCTGATGGACTTGGCGCGGCGACTCAGCTTGGGGCTAAACGAGCTGGGCATAGATACTACGCCATTACAGGAGCAACAGCTGCTGGCCTATCTTGGTTTGATGCAGAAGTGGAATAAGGCATATAACCTTACGGCGATTCGGGATCCAGAACAGATGCTGATCCGACATTTGTTCGACAGCCTTGCTGTGGCCCCACATGTTAGCCCCACTGATCTAATTGATGTGGGGAGTGGTGGCGGTTTGCCCGGTATACCGTTGGCAATTATCTATCCTCAGTTGGCTGTAACGACACTGGACAGCAACTCGAAGAAGACCCGTTTCCAGAACCAGGTTCGCATCGAACTCGATTTAACTAACCTTGAAGTTATCCATGGACGAGTCGAAGAGCTGGAAAATCGCCGCTTCTCTCAGGTAATCTCTCGGGCTTTCGCATCTATCAGCGACATGGTGACACTGAGTCATGAGTTACTTGCCGAGAAAGGTGTTTTTCTTGCAATGAAAGGTCGGTATCCTGATGCGGAGCTGGCGGTTTTACCGTCTCAATATGGTCTTCAGCAGAGCTACGAACTCCGAGTGCCGGGACTGGACGAGGAGCGGCATCTGCTGGTTTTAGGGAGAGCCTAGATTGGCAAAGATTCTAACCGTTACCAACCAAAAAGGTGGTGTCGGCAAAACTACAACCAGTGTGAATCTTGCGGCATCGCTTGCTGCGATGAATAAGCGTGTATTGCTGATTGATCTAGACCCGCAGGGCAATGCAACCATGGGTAGCGGCGTCGACAAGCATGAACTGACTCTCTCAATTTATGAAGTACTCACGGACCAGGCCGAAGCGAAACAGGCTATCCAATCAGGTCTAGAAGCCGGGTATGACCTGCTAGGGGCTAATGGTGACCTTACTGCGGCTGAAGTGGAACTTCTTGATCTTGCACGCCGAGAGTTTCGTTTGAAGATGGCATTGATGCCAGTGCAGGATAACTACGACTATGTGCTGATCGACAACCCCCCTTCGCTTAATCTTTTAACGGTCAACGCCCTAGCGTGTTCGGATGGTGTAATCATTCCGATGCAATGTGAATACTACGCTCTGGAGGGCATTAGTGCGTTGGTCGGCACGATCGATCGCATTCAGAAACGTCTGAACCCAAAATTGAAAATCGAGGGTATCTTGCGAACTATGTTCGACCCTCGTATGAGCCTCACTAAAGATGTTTCAGAGCATCTGATGGAGTATTTTGGTGAGCGCGTCTACCGTACGGTGGTCCCCAGAAATGTTCGTTTGGCAGAGGCTCCGAGTCATGGATTACCGGCAATCCAATATGATAAAAATTCGCGCGGTGCGCTAGCTTACTTGGCGTTGGCCGGAGAACTGATTCGACGCACCGAACGAGGGGAGTTGAAGCATGGTAGCTAAAAAACGTGGCCTCAAACGTGGCCTGGATGTACTGCTCTCTGGGATTGATTCTGAGTCTTTGCAAGAGGTCAGTACAGGGCGTGACCAAGCGTTTGCAGGTCTTACCGAGATTCCCGTTGACCAAATCTGCCGGGGTCGCTACCAGCCGCGTCGTGAAATCGAGTCTGCAGCGCTAGAAGATCTGGCGAATTCAATTAGAGCTCAGGGTTTAATGCAGCCGATAGTCATTCGTCCCGCAGAAGTAGGCTATGAGATTATCGCCGGAGAGCGTCGTTGGCGAGCTGCACAGATGGCTGGACTGACATCCATACCTGCCGTTATCCGTGATGTACCGGATGAGGCAGCCATCGCGATGGCTCTGATTGAGAATATTCAACGCGAAGACCTCAACCCGATCGAGGAGGCCATTGCACTTCAACGCCTACAAAAGGAATTTGACCTGTCGCAACAAGAGGTTGCTCAGGCGGTTGGGAAGTCGCGATCAGCAGTGGCAAATCTGCTGCGTTTACTTAACTTATGCGATGAGGTTAAGACCTATCTCGAACGCGGTGATATTGAGATGGGGCATGCACGCGCACTCTTACCTCTCGCGTCCGAGTTACAGGTTGAGGCGGGACGTGAGGTTGTGGCCAAAAATCTCTCAGTGCGAGATACCGAAGCTCTGGCGCGAAGACTGCAGGAGTCGGTGCCAACTAAGTCAACTGAGCTGCAGCCCAATACCCATCTTTCTGAAATATCTGAACGGTTATCGAAACTTTTGGCGGCCAAAGTAACACTCAGTGCCAACGCCAAAGGTCGAGGTAAAATCACAATTAACTACAAAGACCCTGGCGAGCTTGAGTCAATACTTGAGCGGTTACAGCGATGAGCAACCGAGATCTTATTGCGCGACAAGACGGTTTCGGTTGATGCATGGCGGCGTTATCCCTATAATCCGTCACCGATCGGCATGGCTGTGACGGGTAAAATCGTGTCTCAAAACGAGAAAATGCAGTCCATAGCGTTCAGAAAGAGCAGAGTGAAGGCGCAAAAAAGATATTTCAAACTTCTGAAGTATCAGAGTTTTGTACTAGCGCTCTGCTGTGTGCTTATTTTGTTCTTTGATTTTGTGGCGGCCTATTCGGCTTTGCTAGGTGGATTGTTGTATTTAATTCCAAATGCGTGGCACGCATGGAAACACTTCAATACTCCGTCTGCAGAGTCCCCTAATAGAGCTCTGGCAGAGCTTTATGCTGGGCAAATATGGAAAATGGCACTTATGGCGTCGCTCTTTGCACTGATATTCGTGCTAGTTGAGCCCCTGAGTGGATTTTCCTTATTTGTCGTACTGCTGCTTATGCAGGTTTCACATCTTGTATTGCAGATTAGTGCGGCCAAGAATTAACGAACTTTGAACTATAGAGAGAACTAGGAATGGCGAGCGGCGAAGCATATTCATCTCAAGAATATATCAAGCACCACCTTACCAATCTCACCTTTGGCAACCATCCAGTAGAGGGTTGGACCTTCGCACATGGTGAAACGGCGGCTGATACTGCACAGATGGCGCTAGAGATGGGTTTTTGGGCGATCAACGTAGACACCATGCTGTGGTCAGTTGGTTTAGGTCTGTTTTTCATTTGGCTATTCCGTAAGGTAGCCAGAGCGGCCACTTCTGACGTGCCGGGCGGTCTACAAAATTTTGTAGAGGTCATCGTTGAATTTGTTGATGACAACGTTAAGAGCGTTTTTCATCACAAAAATCCGGTTATCGCACCACTCGCATTGACTATTTTTGTCTGGATCTTCTTGATGAACCTGATGGACCTTGTGCCAATTGACTGGGTTCCTTACATTTTCGGCCAACTCGGCGTGGATTACATGAAAATCGTACCAACGACCGATGTAAACGCTACTGCTGGTTTGGCATTCAGTGTATTCGGTTTGATTATCTACTACAGCATCAAGATGAAAGGTGTTGGCGGCTTTATTGCGGAGCTCTCATTCCAGCCGCTGCCCAAGTTTTTTGCGCCCTTCAACCTCTTCTTAGAGATCGTTGGTCTACTGGCCAAGCCCGTCTCTTTGGCGTTGCGACTCTTCGGTAACATGTATGCGGGCGAGATGATATTCATCCTGATCGCATTGTTACCGTTCTGGGCTCAGTGGTTGCTGTCCGTACCTTGGGCAATCTTCCACATTCTCGTTATTACGCTTCAGGCGTTCATCTTCATGGTACTGACGGTTGTCTACCTGGCGATGGCTCACGAAGATCATTAATGAGATAAAACGAATTACAAAGCTTTATTTGTAAGAAACTGTAACAACTCAATAACCATTGAAACGTAACTGGAGAAAATCATGGAATACTACCTGCTAGCTGCTGCTTTGATGCTTGGTCTGGGTGCTATCGGTGCTGCAATCGGTATCGGTATCCTCGGTGGCAAGTTCCTCGAAGGTGCTGCTCGTCAGCCTGAACTCGTACCTCTGCTGCGTACACAGTTCTTCATCGTAATGGGTCTGGTTGACGCGATCCCAATGATCGGTGTTGGTCTGGGCATGTACGTACTGTTCGCCCTTTAAGATAAGTTGACTAAAAGCATGTCCAATACGGACAAATTAACTTTTAATCAAACAACCGCGAGGGTAATGGCGTGAATATCAATCTCACCATCATTGGTCAAGCCATTGCGTTTTTCTTCTTCGTGCTGTTTTGCATGAAGTACGTTTGGCCACCGCTTACAGTAGCGTTGGCGGAGCGTAAGAAGAAGATCGCAGACGGTCTTGACGCGGCCGAGCGTGCAGAGCGTGATCTACGTCTTGCACAGGAAAAAGCCGCAGATGACATGCGTGCTTCGAAAGAAGAAGCAGCCGCCATCATTGAACAGGCCAACAAGCGGGCTAACCAGATCATCGAAGAAGCCAAAGAGCAGGCACGCGAAGAAGCTAACCGCGTGAAAGCTGCTGCTGAGGCTGAAGTCGCTCAGCAAGTCAACCAAGCGAAGGAAGCTCTTCGTTCGCAGGTTGCAGCTTTAGCAATTGCTGGCGCTGAGAAGATACTGGAAGCCTCCGTTGACGAAAAAGCGCACGCGCAGCTGGTTGATAAACTAGCAGCTGAGCTGTAAGCGAGGTTTACGATGGCTGAACTCAATACAGTCGCTCGGCCCTACACCAAAGCTGCGTTTGAATACGCGGTAGCGGCGGGCAGCCTCGATCAATGGGCTAAGATGCTTTCCGTTTCAGCTGCCGTTGTAGCTGATGCGAAAATAGCTCGGGTACTTTCTAGTGCCGCACTTACGTCGGAGCAAAAAGCCACAACGCTAGTTGAGGTCATTGGTGACGAGTTGGACCAGCAGGGCAAGAATTTTGTCGCCCTATTGGCCGAAAACGGTCGCCTTGCTCTTTTGCCAGAAATTTCAACGCAGTTTAAGAAGCTTAAAGCTGCTCAGGAGGCTTCAATTGAAGTGGATCTGACAACAGCTTTTGAACTGGCTGACGAACAGCAAGTGAAGCTGGCCAAGGCGCTAAGTACTAAGTTGGGTCGTGAAGTGCAGGTTACCACGCAGGTAGATAAATCT
Organism: Marinobacterium sp.; assembly: GCA_035458585.1. GTDB lineage: Bacteria > Pseudomonadota > Gammaproteobacteria > Pseudomonadales > Balneatricaceae > Marinobacterium_E. The sequence goes on from DATHZN010000010.1 coordinate 22,763, forward strand.
ATCCTAGGCGGTGTGATCGTTCGTACTGATGACCTTGTGATCGACGGTTCCGTTCGTGCACGACTGGCGAAACTGGCCGAAGCGATGAATTCCTGAGTGTGAGGAATAAAAATGCAGCAACTGAATCCATCTGAGATCAGCGAGATTCTCAAGAAGCGCATCGAGTCACTTGATGTGTCTTCTGAAGCCCGTAACGAGGGCACAATCGTTAGCGTATCCGATGGTATCATCCTGATCCACGGTCTCGCTGACGTAATGTACGGCGAAATGATTGAGTTCCCTGGTGGCGTCTACGGTATGGCGCTTAACCTTGAACGTGACTCTGTCGGTGCCGTAGTACTGGGTGATTACCAGAATTTGAAAGAGGGTATGACCGCTAAGTGTACTGGTCGTATCCTTGAAGTGCCTGTTGGTCCTGAGCTGCTCGGTCGCGTTGTAGACGCGCTGGGTAGTCCAATTGACGGTAAAGGTGCAATCGACGCGAAAATTACTGACGCTGTAGAAAAAGTAGCGCCAGGCGTAATCGCACGTCAGTCGGTAGATCAGCCAGTTCAAACTGGTCTGAAAGCGATCGACGCGATGGTACCAATCGGTCGTGGTCAGCGTGAGTTGATCATCGGTGACCGTCAGATCGGTAAATCGGCTATAGCGATTGACGCGATCATCAACCAGAAAGGTACTGGCGTAAAATGTATCTACGTAGCAGTGGGCCAGAAACAGTCTACTATCGCTAACGTAGTACGTAAGCTTGAAGAGCACGGCGCGATGGACCATACCATTGTAGTAGCGGCGGGTGCAGCCGATCCTGCAGCGATGCAGTTCCTGGCACCATACGCTGGCTGTGCAATGGGTGAATACTTCCGTGACCGCGGCGAAGACGCACTGATCATTTATGACGATCTGACCAAGCAAGCTTGGGCATACCGTCAGATATCCTTGCTGCTGCGTCGTCCACCAGGCCGTGAAGCTTACCCTGGTGACGTATTCTACCTGCACTCTCGTCTACTCGAGCGTGCTGCGCGTGTAAACGCAGACTACGTAGAAGCTTTCACCAACGGTGAAGTTAAAGGTAAGACCGGCTCTTTGACGGCACTGCCAATTATCGAGACACAGGGTGGTGACGTTTCGGCGTTCGTACCAACTAACGTAATCTCGATTACTGATGGTCAGATCTTCCTTGAAACGAGTCTGTTTAACTCAGGTGTCCGTCCTGCTATCAACGCAGGTCTGTCAGTATCACGTGTAGGTGGTGCGGCTCAGACAAAGATCATCAAGAAATTGGGTGGTGGTGTACGTCTGGCTCTTGCACAGTACCGCGAGCTGGCGGCGTTCTCGCAGTTTGCTTCTGACCTCGACGAAGCGACTCGTGCTCAGCTTGAGCACGGTCAGCGCGTAACTGAGCTGATGAAGCAGAAACAGTACTCTCCTATGTCAGTATCTGAGATGGGTCTGAGCCTGTACGCTGCAAACGAAGGCTTCCTGAAAGACGTAGAACTGAACAAAATCGGTGCATTCGAATCAGCCCTGATCGCTTACTTCAATAGCGAATTTGCTGATCTGATGGCTCAGGTGAACGAGAAGGGCGATTACAGTGATGAGATCGCAGCTCAGTTCAAGGCTGGCATCGAGAAGTTCAAATCTACCCAGACTTGGTAACTGCTCAAGATAAGGGCATGGCGGCTGGGCGAGCTGCTCAGCCGAAACTAAGTCAGAGATAGAGGCGGAACTATGGCAGTCGGAAAAGAGATTAAGACGCAGATCGCGAGTATCACGAGCACTCGAAAGATTACCAGCGCCATGGAAATGGTTGCTGCATCTAAGATGCGCCGTGCCCAAGATCGCATGCAGTCTTCCCGACCTTATGCTCGCAGCATCCGCGGTGTTATTCAGCATTTGGCGAAAGCTAACCCTGAATACACCCATTTGTACATGCAGCGCGGCGAAGTGAAACGTGTTGGTTTCATTATCGTTGCGTCTGACCGCGGACTCTGTGGCGGTTTGAACATTAACCTGTTCAAGGCCACTGTGAGCAAAATGAGAGAGTACAACGAACAGAACGTCGGAATCGACATCTGTGCGCTGGGCTCGAAGGCGATCAGCTTTTTCCGTAATTACGGTGGCAACGTTTTAGCAGCCAAAGGCGGCTTGGGTGATGCACCGGAAGCGGAGCAACTGATTGGTGCAGTGAAAGTAATGCTGGACGCATACTCTGAAGGCAAGTTAGATCGGCTCTATGTCGTATCGAATGAGTTTGTAAATACAATGACTCAGAAGCCAACAGTTGACCAGCTATTACCACTGCAGGCTGAGGAAGATGATAAGAGTCTGAACCACCACTGGGATTACATATACGAGCCCGAAGCGAAAGAGCTCCTTGAGGGACTTTTGACGCGCTACATAGAGTCGTGTGTGTACCAGGCCGTGGTTGAGAACAATGCCTGTGAGCAGGCAGCGCGAATGTTGGCGATGAAGAACGCCACAGATAACGCTGGAAACCTTATCGACGAACTTCAGTTGGTCTACAACAAGGCTCGTCAGGCCGCGATCACTCAGGAGATTTCTGAGATCGTTGGTGGTGCTGCAGCTGTCTAAAGCAGTGAACAGGTCAATAAGTTAAGAGGATCCGAACATGAGTAGCGGACGTATTGTTCAGATTATCGGTGCGGTAGTTGACGTGGAGTTTCCACGCGAAGACGTGCCGAAGGTTTATGACGCATTGAACGTCACAAAAACCAACCTGACACTGGAAGTTCAGCAGCAGCTGGGCGACGGTGTCGTACGTACAATTGCAATGGGTCAGACTGAAGGTGTTAGCCGCGGTCTGGATGTTACAAATACAGGCGCTCCAATCTCTGTACCCGTCGGTACAGCTACCTTGGGACGTATCGTAGATGTACTCGGCAACCCAATTGATGAGTGTGGCCCGATTGGTGAAGAGGAGCGTTACCCAATTCACCGTAAGGCTCCCTCTTACGCAGATCAGGCAGCAACAAACGAGCTGCTTGAGACGGGCATTAAGGTAATCGACCTGGTATGTCCTTTTGCGAAGGGTGGTAAAATCGGTCTGTTCGGTGGTGCCGGTGTAGGTAAAACCGTCAACATGATGGAACTCATTAACAACATCGCAACTCAGCACTCTGGTCTGTCTGTTTTCGCGGGTGTAGGCGAGCGTACTCGTGAGGGTAACGACTTCTACCACGAAATGCAGGAAGCGGGCGTTGTAAACGTAGAGCAGTTCGACAAGTCGAAAGTAGCGATGGTTTACGGCCAGATGAACGAGCCACCAGGTAACCGTCTGCGTGTTGCACTGACGGGTCTGACTATGGCTGAGAAGTTCCGTGACGAGGGTCGTGACGTTCTGTTGTTCGTAGACAACATCTACCGTTACACACTGGCAGGAACGGAAGTATCAGCACTTTTGGGTCGTATGCCATCAGCGGTAGGCTACCAGCCAACTCTGGCGGAAGAGATGGGCGTTCTGCAGGAGCGTATCACGTCTACCAAGACGGGCTCTATCACGTCTATCCAGGCGGTCTATGTACCTGCGGATGACTTGACTGACCCATCACCAGCGACAACCTTCTCGCACCTTGACGCGACAGTTGTACTTTCACGTCAGATCGCTGAGTTGGGTATCTACCCTGCGGTTGACCCACTGGACTCAACTTCACGTCAGCTTGACCCACTGGTAATCGGTACTGAGCACTACGAGACAGCTCGTAACGTTCAGAACGTTCTGCAGCGTTACAAAGAGCTGAAGGACATCATCGCTATCCTGGGTATGGATGAGCTGTCAGAAGAAGATAAGCAGACGGTAGCGCGCGCTCGTAAGATCCAGCGCTTCCTGTCTCAGCCTTTCTTCGTGGCAGAGGTGTTCACTGGTTCTCCAGGTAAGTACGTTGCACTGAAAGACACCATCCGTGGCTTCCAGGGCATTCTGAATGGCGAGTACGACAACCTGCCAGAGCAGGCGTTCTACATGGTTGGCGGCATCGAAGAAGCTGTCGAGAAAGCCAAAAAAATGTAATCGCCCCTGAGCGGAACCTTAAGAGGTAATGGAAATGGCTATGACTGTTCATTGTGACATCGTGAGTGCCGAAGAAGAGATTTTCTCCGGACTTGTCGAGTTCATCTCAGTGAGAGGTAGCCTGGGTGACCTGGGTGTTTACCCAGGACACACTCCGCTTTTGTCGGAAATCAAACCAGGCCCTGTCGAGCTTCGCAAGCAGGGCGGTGAAGAGGACGTGGTTTACGTGTCCGGTGGTTTCTTAGAGGTACAGCCAAACAAGGTGACTATCCTGGCTGACACAGCGTCACGAGCGCATGACCTCGACGAAGCGACAGCTCTTGAAGCGAAGAAAGCTGCCGAGCAGGCAATGGCTGATAAGCAGGGTGAGTTTGAATACTCAGTTGCTGCAGCTCAGCTTGCAGAAGCGACAGCTCAGCTACGTGCGATCGAGCAGATTCGCCGCAAACTTGGCAAATAAGCCAGGTGAACTTCAAATAAAGGGCAGCTTAGGCTGCCCTTTTTTATGTGTTAAATCGATGTCGGTTTGTTAGCTTGGCAGTTGAACTGACAAGGCTGATATACTCGGTGCAGGCTAAATTGTTAAAGGGTATTTATTGATGCGAATCATTGCAGCGGTTGGCGTGGTATTAGTGCTGAGTGGGTGTGTACCTTTCGTACCCTTTATCTGACCGATGAGTAATAATGTACTTAAAGCTGATCGCCTGACGACTGAGTATGTTCAGCATGAGGACCGAATTAGGCTGAATCTGGAAGACGCACAGCAACAACGGGCGACATTATGGTTTACCCAGCGGCTGTTGAACAGGGTAATTCCTGCGCTGGTGAAAGTGTTAGAGGAGGAGACAAGTGGATCGCCACAGGCTGAAGAGGTTCAGGCATTCGCTCAACAGAGGGCTCAACGCAGTATTGAGCAGGAAGCTCCTATTGCCGCTACAGATGCTGCCTGGCTTGTGAGACGGGTAGATCTGACACCTACGAAGCAACAAATATTGTTACTGTTTAGCGATGAAGCTGAAGAGAGTGCTAAGCTAAAAATACCACGAACTGCTCTGCGTCAATGGCTTAGTGTGTTACGAGAGCTATACCGGCGGGCTGAGTGGAGCAGTGATATCTGGCCAGACTGGCTTGCACCCTTATCACAAACCGATGAGACAGTTAAAACCAAGCTACATTAGCAGTTTTTCCAGCGATATAAGGTGAGTATCGGACAATTTAATGACCGCTATTAATCAGATAGAAGAGCAGCCTCTACAGGTGCTCATGGCGCGCCAACCAATCTTTACGAAAGCGAAAGATGTGGTCGCTTTTGAGTTGCTGTTTCGTAATGACGCGGGCGAATTTGTAGAGGGTCTTAGAGATGATGAGGCGACACTCAACGTTTTATTAAACACCTACTCCAGCGTTCCAGATAAGAGTTCAGTCCGCCAGGCACCACTCTTCTTGAAAGTGAACGATACCTTCCTACTAGATCACGAAATTCCCGAATTGCCGCGTGAAAACTTCGTTTTGGAAATTATCGGTAGTACTGCGATCAGTCCAAAACTGGTTGAAAAGATTGAGGCGCTTAATAAGGACGGTTATAAAATTGCCTTAGCAGACTACGACCCCAGCGACCCACGATTCACGGCTTTGCTCAGTATTGTGCACATTGTTAAGTTGGATTTGCGTCAACTGAGTCTGGAGGAGCTTCCTAACCAGGTTCGTCATCTGCGGCGTTTCGGTGTCGAATTATTAGCCGATAAGGTAGAGACACTTGATGAGTTTCAGGCCTGTCAGCGGATGGGATTCGATATCTTCATGGGTTACTTTCTCAGCAAACCCCAACTGGTCAAGGGCCGGCGTGTACGCGGTACTAAGCTGGTATTGCTGCAGATCTTGATGGAGCTAAATAACCCCAATGCGACGGCGCATTCTGTAGAGGAGCTTGCGCTCCGTGACCCCGAGCTCACTTATAAGATTTTGCGTGTAATCAACTCGGCAGCGTTCAGTCTGAGACGCGAGGTGAGCAGTCTTGCCCATGCGATATCACTATTGGGTATGGATCAAATTCGTCGATGGGTTATGTTGTTTCTGTCTGTTGCAGAAGAGGGTCAACCACAGGAGCTGACCCGGAATATGTTGCAGCGTGGTCGCATGTGTGAAGTGACAGCGGAGATGCTGGAGCGTCCTAACCCGATGAACCACTTCTTTGTTGGTCTGCTCTCTCAGCTTGATATTATGATGGAGATTCCCATGAATGAACTACTGGCTCAGATTCCTCTGGATAACTATCTGAAGAGCGCCATCATCGATCATCGGGGATCCGAAGGGGAGGTTCTCGAGAATGTCGCCTTCTATGAAAGAGGTGACTTTAACCATATAGCTCTGCCCATTGAGCGGCCCTATCTCGAGGTTGCGTACCGTCACAGTATTAGTTGGGCTTTGCAGGTTCTGACAACGTTGCGAGAAGATTAGTCTTGGGCTCAAAGATGGGTTGCCTAGATAGATCACCGCCAGTACGGCACTTTTTCTCACGCTTTTGTTTGGCGCCACATTAATCTTCTACCCATGCTCAGGGGCTGTTTGCTAAATCTGCCGATTGCCCTTATGGCGATAAAGTTAACTCAAAGGCGACTCTAGGCGCCGCGCCAAGCGTACTGCATGCCCTCAAAGGATGCGTATTTGCCGTTTTTGGATTCTCCTTGGTTGATCGAAAAATCAGCTATCTGACGGTGATTTGAGTCCGAATACAAAAAGCCCCGCATGTTAGCGGGGCTTTCGGAGCTACTAGAGCCTTGGGTCGTGCGCCCGGCTTAAACCCGAGTCGCCTATCAAGTTACTCTTGATGATAACGATTTTTGATCTCAAATCCCGACGGCTTAGCATCACGTGGATCACGCACCCAGACCTCACGATTTGGATGTAGGCCGCCACCGCGAACAGCGGGTACGGCTGAGTGACGTGCACGATGTAAAAGTCGTGTATCGGCGATACCGCAGTTTGGATGAATTCCGCCGTTATCCGCTACCTCTTTTTCCCAGCGAGCCTGACGTTCAGCACGTGTGCCTGGGTCGTTTAGCTGTGTGCAGTTGAGTTCATTGGTATTCAAATCGACCACGATCTCATCACCGTCCTCAACCAATGCGATCGGACCACCTAGTGCCGCCTCAGGTCCGACGTGACCGATAACCAGACCGACGGAACCGCCGGAGAAGCGGGCATCTGTCATCAACGCGATAACAATACCTTTTTTGCGGCACAATGAGGTGATGCGTGAGGTTGGATCCAGCATTTCAGGCATACCCGGGGCGCCACTTGGACCCTCATAACGAACAATAACCATATCATTGTTCTGGAAGCTATCCGGATCTTTGTCTAGCGCTTCAAGAAGACCGGGCTCACGTTCAAACACGCGGGCGCGTCCACGGAACACATTATCTTCAAGACCGGCTTCAACTCCTGCTAACTTCAGAATGGCAGAGAAGTCTGGGCAGAGATTGCCGCCGAGCATGCGTAGCCCACCAGTTGGCTGGTACGGCTTCTCTACTGGGTAGACGACTTCGCCATCGGCTTTGGGATTACCCAGGCGTGCAACCTGCTCAGCGAGGGTCTCGCCAGTACAGGTCAGAACGTCACCATTTAATAAACCTGCCTGAAGAAGCTCACTTACAATTACCTGTACGCCACCAATGCGATCGATGTCGAGCATCGAGTACTTACCGTAAGGGCGGGCATTTGTCAGTACGGGCACGACATTTTGCGACAGGTGATTGAACTCTTCTGGGGTCATTACATCTTCCCAGAAGTTCCCGAAGCCTGCTGCACGTGCGATCTCTGGCAGATGCAGTACAACGTTTGTCGAGCCGCCTACGGCCATTGCTACGATGACGGCATTTCTAATTGAGTCGCGAACCACGATGTCTCGCGGTTTCAAGCCTTTCTCCATCAGATTGGCAAGGTAAGTAACAAGCTCTTCTGGGTACTGCTCCGTTCGGCGAGGATCATCCGATGCGGTTGCCACCATATGCAGGGGCTGCATACCGACTACCCCAATGAACGTCTGCATGGTGTTGTAAGTAAACATCCCGCCGCAGCTACCGATACCAGGGCAGGCGTGACATGCAATTTTGTGGCGGTGAGCTTCGTCTGGGTGGCCCGCTGCCTGATAAGCACTGACGATGTCGAGGGCTTCTCCTGTGTCTGGATCTGTACCGGGGCGAATTGTGCCGTCAGACATAATAATCCCAGGCTCGTTATGTTCTAGCATCGCTGCCAGAGTGCCAACGGGTGGTTTGTCGCAGGCCACGACCGCGAGGCAGCCAGCAAGTCCACTGGCTGACAAATGTTCACAAAGCGCGTCGTTGGTCACCTCTCGACCTATCAACGAGTAGCGCATTTCGCGGGTTCCGTTACGCATACCGTCAGATGTGGCGATAGTGTATTCGGGCTGTACAAGGCGAAGTTTTAGCTGGCCCTCAGCGGTTCCAATACGCTTTTTTAACGCCTCATGTATAGCGTTGACCTTACTTACAACACCAAGGTAACACTGGCTGTCGCCTTTAGTACCCACAACCCCTACTGAGGGCTCGTGAATGAGGTCTGGGTCAGTGCCGAGTTCGCGCGCTATACCAATGGTCTGTGCCGTGCGGCCCGGATGTTTGTCGATTAGGACGATATTGCTTTTGCTCATGGTCTCTCCGGAAAGCTTCGCCGCCAGTTTTTTACCCATCCGACAGCGCACTTTGAATTCGATTTTCAAGCTGCCTAGCATAACAGCGTAGCCAGATTACTCAACCAAAAACGCCTGCGCAAAAGTCTCGAGAAACTGCAGCAATTTCGGGGAATTTAGCGTAAGAACTGGTAGTAGGATTGAATTAAATCGGATCCTAATTTTCCATACTGTTGTCTGAAAATATGAAAGATCGACTACTTATCATTTTGGCCAAAGACCGACGTTTTAACTTAGAATCTGGACCCTAGGGCCCTCTCTGCGGCTGGTCGTTTAGGAACACTGATTGATCAGTTTTTAGCTTGAGGCTGTTCGCTGTTAGAGCGGTTAATTTCCAATTCATTTGTAGTAGTTTAGTCTTTAGTTAACTTAGTTATATTTTGTCCGGAGGCCGGGTTGATTAACTCCCAGTGCGCAGCCCTGATTGCGCTCATTTCTCTGGCACTGACTCCTCTCAGCCATGCAGCGGAACAGACAGTTGTTGCACCGCGGGAGACTGTTGTCGAAGAGCAAAAACCCCAAGTAGAAGTCCCTCTTGAGGAGGCCGCTGAAGGTGTTGAAGCCACACCCGCTGACGCTGAAGAGATGCCAGCCAAGGTACAGCTGCCATTCGATCTGAAAGCCGCCGCTGAGATTGCACTCGCTGCATTTGGTGGTGAGGTGCTCAAGGCTGAACAGGTTGAAGAGGAGACCGGTACGCATTTTCATATCCGCGTCGTTAATAACGGTCGTGTCCGTGATGTAGTTGTAGATGCCGCCAACGGTGAAATTATTAAGCCGTTGGATCGAGATACTGTGCAAGCTGAGACGTCTCAAAATGATAAAAGTGAAGTGAACGCTGAACCTGAAGACGCTGAGGTAAGCTCTGAAGAGGAGTCGACGGCCCAATGAAGATTCTGATAGTCGAAGACGACCCTGATCTGCGTCGGCAGTTAGTGACCAGTCTCAACAGTCGTAGTTACACGGTAGAAGAGTGCGAGGACGGCGATGAAGCCGTTTATCTGGGTACCGAGTATGAGTTTGATCTGGCTATTGTCGACATCGGCCTTCCGGGCCGCTCCGGGCTAGAGGTTATTCGAGCCTGGCGTAAGGCGCAGCGCGATATGCCGGTGTTGATTTTAACCGCGCGGGGTGACTGGCAGGATAAGGTCGAAGGGCTGGAATCCGGAGCTGACGATTATCTCGTCAAACCCTTCCACATAGAGGAACTCAGTGCACGAGTGAATGCTTTGCTGCGCCGCGCTGCCGGTCACGCAAAACCGCAAATGACTTATGGACCGATTACGCTTGATACGACAGCCCGTTCTGTGTCGGTCAACGGTGAGGAGGTCAAACTGACCAGCTACGAGTACCGAACGCTGGAGTATTTGGTGCTGCATGCGGGCCAGACGATCTCCAAGGCCGAACTGACTGAACACCTCTATCATCAGGACTACGACCGTGACTCTAATGTGCTGGAGGTCTTTATTCGTCGTTTGCGACAAAAGCTTGACCCTGAGCAGACTCTGAACCCCATTTTGACGGTACGAGGCCTGGGATATCGCTTTGCGCTGGAAGCCACTGACTAAAAAGCTGCTCTCACTGTTGCCCATGCCGGGGTCGCTCCAAGCTCGCATGCTTTGGGCATCGATTGTCATGCTGCCGATACTGACAATCTTCGCTGGCGCCGCCCTGCAGCGTGCCTTCGAGACGAGTCTGCTGACTTCAGAGGAGTCTCAGGCGCGCCTGCATACCTATGCGTTGCTCAGTTCGGCCGAGTTTATTGAGAGTGAGCTGGTGCTGCCGCGAACGTTGCAAGAGCCGCGTTTTTCACAGGTGCAGTCCGGTCTGTCAGCATTGGTATTTGACTCCTCAGGTGAGCTTAAATGGCGCTCTGAATCTAGCTCGCTGATTGATGAAGAGCTCATCACTCGCATCGCTCAGATAGAACCTGAGCCCGGCTCGAGCCGGTTTAGTCATCTTAAAGCGGATCAGCTGTTTCTCTACGTCTATCCATTAATATGGGATATTGATGGGTTGGAATACAAATACCTGATTGCGATTCTCCATACCGATGTTGAGTCGATGGAGGAGCTTACCACTTTCCAAACGCAGCTCTGGGGCTGGTTGTTAGCCGTTTATCTATTGGCGCTGCTGTTACAGTATCTGATTCTTCGTTGGGGTCTTAAACCCCTCAATGCCCTGGCGGAGGAGATCTCTGGTATAGAGCGGGGTGAGACGACTGACTTGAAGGGGCGATACCCCGATGAGGTAGAGCCGGTAACCCGCAACCTTAATCGTCTGATTGATACTGAACGTCATCAGCGAGAGCGCTACCGCAATACCCTGGCTGATCTGGCGCATAGTTTAAAGACCCCCCTGGCGGTTATCAAAGGCGCGGCAGGTGAATCTCACTCGCTGGAGAGCTATCAACGGTTGATAGATGAGCAGTCTGATCGAATGACGCAGATTGTTCAGTACCAGCTCAGTCGAGCGGTAAAAAGTAAGGATCGTCCGCTGGCGAACGCGGTGTCTATACACTCAGCAGTCGAGCGCATCTGCAGCGCGCTGTCAAAAGTCTATGCCTCGAAAGGAATAGAAGTGACGGTCTCTGGTTTGGAGGAGAAGAGTTTCGCCGGAGACGAGCGCGATCTAATGGAGCTACTTGGCAACCTGTTAGAGAATGCATTTAAATATGGACGTACCCGGGTTGCGGTGAGCGCCTCTCTCGAGGAGCATGAGCTTCTGTTATTAATTGGCGATGATGGTCCGGGTATTGGTAGCGGTGAGCACCAGACGATACTACAGCGCGGCGCGAGGCTGGATATGTCAACGCCCGGGCAAGGTATAGGTCTGGCCGTCTGTGCCGACATTCTCAGCAGCTATAACGGCGCACTGGAAGTCGGCACCTCAGCGCTGGGGGGCGCCGAGTTCCAGATCCGACTTCCAGCGGCTCTTTAAAGCGGCTTAAAGAAGACCTTAGAGTTCCGTTGAAAGTTGTATAGAGCTTTTCGTTGACCCGGCAGTGAGTCGAGTGGTTTCTCGGCAAACCCTCGTTCCTGAAACCAGTGAGCGGTGCGAGTGGTCAACACAAACAACTGCTGAATCCCTGTTTCCCTGGCCCGCTCTTCCATATGTTCAAGCAGGAGTTCACCGCGATTACCGCCGCGGTAGTCATCACTGATAGCGACACAGGCCAGTTCGGCAACAGCCTCATCTGCAAAGGGGTAGAGCGCGGCACAGCCGATAATAACGCCGTCTCGCTCTATGACTGAGAACTGTTCTATTTCGGCTTCAAGCAGTTCACGTGAGCGACGCACCAGTACACCACGCTCCTCCAGTGGAGCGATGACCTCGATAATGCCGCCAACATCCTCGATACTGGCTGGGCGAACCAGCTCATAGGACTCTTTACTGATCATTGTACCAGTGCCGTCGCGCGTGAAGAGCTCCGTTAACAGCGCACCATCCTCTTTGTAGCTCACCAGATGACAACGCGGAATTCCAAGATCACAGGCATCAGCTGCTGCAGCCAGCAGACAGGCGGTTTCGGTGTAGGGCTGTGAGGGATCCTCATGACGAGCGAAGTAATAACTGACCAATCGCTTTGCAGTGGCTGCCAGCAGCTCGGTTCTTAGCTCACCCTGACTGTCGGTAATACCCTCCTGCGCACCGAAGAGGATAAGCTTATCAGCGTTCAGAGCACTGGCAACACCCACGGCGACCTCTTCAGACGGGAGGTTAAAAATCTCACCCGTTGGCGAGTATCCAAGGTTTGAGATCAGTACGATATTATCCTGACGCAGCTGCCCCTCGATCGCTTCTTTGTCGACCCGGCGCAGCTCACCGGTATGACCCATATCCACTCCATCTAATACGCCAAGCGGCTTGGCAACAACGAAGTTACCACTGGCCACACGAATACCTGCTCCATGCATAGGTGTGTTAGCCAGTCCCATGGAGAGTTGCGACTCGATGTAGGTACGGACGCTGCCGACCGCTTCAACGACACAGTGGAGACTTTGGGTGTCGGTAACGCGCTGATCGTGGTGCAGACGCAACTCTATGCCGGCCTCGGTGAGGCGACGGTCTATCTGGCTGCGAGCGCCATGAACAAGCACCAGCCTTATATCCAGGCTGTTAAGCAAGGCAATATCGTGAATGATGTTACGAAAATTACTGTGCTCGATCGCTTCCCCGCCCAGCATGAGTACAAAGGTTTTACCACGATGTGCGTGGATGTAGGGCGATGAGTGGCGAAACCAGTTTATAAAGCTTTGTAGATCAATCATGGAGTTACGCGTCCTGGAGACAGTAATGCTTGATTAGTTTATGCAACAGGTCCAGCGTGGGCTGAATCTGATCGAGGGCCAGAAACTCATCCGGTTGGTGTGCCTGGTTGATTGAGCCTGGCCCAAGCACCACAGTCTCCATACCGAGCGATTGCAGGAACGGCGCTTCAGTACCAAAGGCGACCGAATCGGATTTATGTCCGGTCAACTTCTCTACCTGACGAATTAGCTCCGACTGTTCAGGTTGCTCGAAAGGAGGAATCCCCGGAAACAGTGACCGGGTGGTTAGTTGTACGTTGTGCTTTGCTTCAATCGGATGTAAGCGCTCACTAATCATATTGCGCAAGCTGTCCATCGACATACCCGGCAGCGGCCTCAGATCAAACTCCAGCTCGCAGCGACCGCAGATCCGATTGGGGTTATCGCCACCGTGGATACAGCCAAGGTTCATCGTTGGAACATCAACGCGAAACCCCGCGTTCTGATACTTTGCCTGAAGTTCTGAGCGTATGGTCAATAGCTCACTCATCACGCCGTGCATCGCCTCCAGCGCGTTAGCACCGAGTGCTGGGTCGGAGGAGTGTCCCGCTTGCCCCTCAATACGCACGGCCTCCATCATCATGCCTTTGTGCATGCGAATGGGTCGCAGACCGGTTGGCTCCCCAATGACTGCGGCACGAGCTTGAGGTTTGGCAGCGTCTACAAGTGCCCGGGCCCCGGACATGGACGACTCTTCATCGGCGGTCGCTAAGATAATCAACGGGGCTTTAAGCTTGGCGTCCTTAAAGGCAGCAGCGGCCTCTACAGCGAGTGCGAGAAAGCCTTTCATATCGCAGGTACCAAGGCCATATAACTTGTTATCACGTTCGTTCAGTTTAAACGGGTCAGATTTCCACAGCTCGGGATCACAGGGGACTGTGTCAGTATGGCCGGAGAGCACCAGACCACCGGGACCCGATCCGAGAGTCGCTATCAGGTTAGCCTTGGTGGGTTCCTCGGGTATGCGCATCACTTCACAGTTAAAGCCCAGATCCTCAAGCCAGCTATGCAAGGTGTTGATGACATCAAGGTTGCTTCTATCCCATTGAGGGCTAGTTGAACTGATCGAGGGATGTCTTATGAGCGCACTGATTTTCTCTACGGTTTTAGGTAGCTGTGCCATATCCGGCTCCGACTGAAGTTAGCCCTAAGTTTGAGATCTATCGCCCCATAATGCCAAATTGAGAAGGTTGATACTACATTCCACACCCGTGCTGAACGCCTAGATGCTATCCTTGCTCAGTGTTAAATGGTCGAGACTTTTACATGGCTACAGAGTTGGAGCTCAAACTGGCGATTGAGCCGCAAGAGGTTGACTCATTCCTTGCGTTTGCGAGGGAACAAGGGTGGGTTGTCGCCAATGAGCAGCAAATGAACAACACCTACTTTGATACCCCGGATCAAGCACTAAAACACCAGCGGGTGGCGTTGCGAATCCGCCAGGTGGGTGATCGTTGGATTCAGACGCTAAAAACGGCCGGTACCTTGGACAAGGATGGTATCAGCCATCGGGGAGAGTGGGAGTGGGATCTGCCGGGCGCTGAGCTGGATCTGAGTCGCGCGCAGGGCTACCTGCCATCCAATATACAGGCGGACTCTCTAAAGCCTGTGTTTACCACCCACTTTACGCGTATCACCTGGATGGTCGTTGATCAGTCATCGTCTGTTGAGGTGGCGTTGGATCGGGGTGAAATTATAGCGGCGGGAAAGAGCGTACCCATATCAGAGGTGGAGCTGGAGTTAAAAAGTGGTGCGCCACAGGTATTACGGCAACTATCGCAGCTTTTGATGCAAAAGCTTAGGGTTCAAGTGGATAGCTGCTCTAAAGCCCAGCGAGCACAGCGACTGCTCGATCAGGAGAGTTGAACGATGAGTCGAGATTTTCTAGTTTTTAATACCGGTGGCACTTTTGGAATGGTCGAAGGGCCTAGCGGTCTGACCCCGGGTGCTGAACTCCAGCAGCGTATCGAGCGGCAGTTTCCCGAGCTTGCTGGTCTGTTTGATCTTATTGACCTGCATCCGCTTATTGATAGCTCAAATCTGATGCCAGATAACTGGCACAAGATAGGTGTAGAGGTCTTTAAAGCGGCTACGCACTATCAGGGAATTATTATTATTCATGGCACCGACACACTGGCCTACACAGCGAGCGCACTCAGTTTTATCTGCGGCCACCTAGGCATTCCGCTGGTTGTAAGCGGTTCGCAAAAGCCACTGGAGTTCCCGGGCAGTGATGCTGCTGCCAATCTTAAAGCAAGTTTTTCGCTGCTGCAGAGTGCACCTGCATCAGGGGTTTACGTCTGCTTTGGTGGCTACGTTCTGCAAGGTAACCGCGTACGCAAGATTTCTGTCCAGTCCTATCAAGGTTTTGACTCCCCTAATGCCGCGCGTTTGGGCTTATCAGAGCCATCCCTCCTGATGGTCTCAACTGCGCCTGCTCACACCGGTCCGCACTGCGATGAGGTGCCACTATTTGCCAACAGAGCGGTAGCGACCTTGCTGGTATACCCAGGGATGCCAGCAGAGATGATTGATGGGCTGGTCAGCAGTGGATGTAAAGCGATTATTCTGCTCAGCTATGGGAGCGGTAATATTCCAGCCTCAGATCGTATTTTGATGGAGGCACTAGAACGCGCTACTGATAGCGGGATTTTAATCGTTAACTTAACTCAGTGTGCCAGCGGATATGTGGAACAGGGGGTCTACGAGGCTGGGTCTGAACTGCTGCGCTTGGGTGCACTGGACGGGTATGATCTCACACCCGAAGCTGCGTTTGCGAAGATGCACTTTCTGCTGGCAACCTGCCATGATAGAGAGGCGGTTGTAGCCGCTTGGCCACAACCGCTATGCGGAGAATTTACTCAGCGATAGCTCAGAGTTTAGTGCCCTAAGATCTGGCTGAGGAAGAGCTGGGTGCGCTCGTTCTGTGGATTGTTGAAGAACTCCTCTGGGTTGTTTTCTTCGACAATTTGACCTGCGTCCATGAAAATGACTCGGTCAGCGACTTTCTTGGCAAAGCCCATCTCGTGCGTTACGCAGATCATCGACATTCCCTCTTCGGCCAGTTCAACCATGACGTCGAGTACCTCTTTGATCATCTCAGGGTCGAGTGCTGAGGTTGGCTCGTCGAACAGCATGATGCTGGGGTTCATACAGAGCGAACGCGCAATTGCGACGCGCTGCTGCTGACCACCAGAGAGTTGCCCAGGATACTTTAGCGCCTGATCAGGGATCTTAACGCGCTCCAGATACTTCATTGCGATTGCTTCGGCTTCTGCCTTAGGCTTCTTCTGTACCCAGATCGGACCCAGCGTTAGGTTCTCAAGAATCGTCAGGTGTGGAAAGAGGTTAAAGTGCTGAAACACCATACCCACATCTCTACGGATCTTTTCGATGTTTTTGACGTCATCAATCATCTCCACGCCCTGGACGACCAGCGAACCCTCTTGGAACTCCTCAAGACGGTTGATGCAACGAATGGTGGTTGATTTTCCTGAGCCCGATGGACCGCAGATTACAATACGCTCACCTTTTTTCACCCGCAGGTTGATATCTTTGAGAACATGAAAATTGCCGTACCACTTATTCAGGTTCTCGATAACGATAATATCCTGAGACTCAGCTGAAGATTTAACTGCGCTCATATTTAGTCTCTCTTCTCAGTATTCATTTGACGTTCGATTCGACGTGACAACAAGGACATTCCAAAGCAACTTGCCCAGAACACGAGGAACACAAAGAGGTAGCCTTCAAGTGCATGGCCACCCAGCCAGTAGGAGTTTGCTAGGGCTGTCTGCAGTGTCTGTACCACTTCCGGGATACCGATGATCAACAGGAATGTGGTGTTTTTAAACAGCATAACGAAGGTTGCTAGGATGTTTGGCATGGAGATTTTGATTACCTGAGGTAGGATAATCAGCAGTATCTTCTGCCAGTAACTCAGCCCAACTGAGTCTGCCGCCTCGTATTGTCCGCTGGGTACTGCGGCAAAGCCACCGCGAAATACCTCTGCCATGTAACCTGACATAAAGAAGATCAGTACCAGCCAGACACGGATCAACTTATCGACGTTGGTACCTTCTGAGAAGAACAGTGGCAACATCACTGAACCCATGAAGAACAGAGATAGGACCGGTACACCGCGGAAAAACTCGATAAAGATCACCGAAATCGAGCGGATGAAAGGCATCTCAGATCGTCGGCCCAATGCCCAGAGGAAACTGAAAGGGAAAGCGACGATAATACTCGCAGCCGCCATAAAGACATTTAACGTAAAACCACCCCAAAGGTCAGTGCTGACGACTTCAAGGCCACCCCAACCCCCGTAAAGAACTGCCATGCCGACCAAAGGTAAAACCAACCAAGCGGCGATAGAGGCCTTCATGCGGTAATGTTTGGGCAAGGTGAACGACATGCCAATAACGATCAGTAGCAGCACGATCATTAGATTAATGCGCCACACTTCCTCGACAGGGTAGGTGCCGTAGAAGAACTGATATGACCAGGCGTTGACAAATACCCAGCATGCACCCTCTTTGACACAGGCATCCTCTGTGGTGCCGCTCCAGTTCGCGGAGAGAAAAGCCCAGTCAACAATTGGGGGAATGTAGTACAACACAAAGGCGATGATCGCCAACGTGACGACCGAGTTCGGTATATTTGAAAACAGGTTCTCGCGCATCCAGGCAACGGGACCAACAGTTTGATCCGGAGCTGGGCGGGCGGGAATCGATTGAAACTCTTTCATCACACCCTCCTATCGAGATACTAACGCAACAGCGTTGTTGAAACGGTTCATCAGGAATGAGATCACCATATTGACTACGAAGTAGACAATTATCGTCATAAAGATGGTCTCAATCGCCTGTCCGGTCTGGTTAAGTGCCGTACCAACGAAGACATTAAATAGATCGGGATAACCTATAGCAGCAGCCAACGTGGAGTTCTTAACTAGCGATTGGTACTCCGAGTTGAGCAAAGGAACAATCACACGCATCGCCTGAGGCACGATGATCAGTTGCATGATCTTCTTCTCCTTCAGACCGATACTTCGAGCGGCTTCTGTCTGCCCGTGCGGGATAGCCTGAACACCTGCGCGCACCGCCTCAGCAATAAAAGCACCGGTGTAGACCGACAGTGCTATTGCCAGTGCCATCAACTCAGGGATAACAGTGATACCGCCGAAATAGTTGAAGCCCTTCAGCGCTGGATATTCCATCTCAAATGGCATGCCAGTCAATATCAGCGCCAACACAGGTAAACCGACCACCATGGCAATTGAGGTATTGAGCACGGGGAACTGTTGTCCGGTCTCATCCTGGCGTTTTTTGGCCCAGCGGCGCAATACAAAAATACCCACAATGGCGGCGCCTAGCGCCACTTCAGCAACCCAAAACAGATCACCGCCGACCATCTTGGGCAGATATAGACCACGGACGTTCAGAAAGATCGCTTCCCCCAAACTCAAACTCTGACGCGCGCTTGGTAGGGCGGAAAGAACAGCGAAATACCAGAAAAATACCTGCAGCAGTAGCGGAATGTTCCTGAAAATTTCAACATAAATCATCGCCACCTGACGTATTAGCCAGTTGTGTGAGAAACGCGCTACACCAAAGATGAACCCCAGCAGCGTTGCAAAGAAAATACCTATGGCTGATACAAGCAGAGTGTTAAGAAAACCTACAACGAAGATTCGACCATAGGTATCGGTCGACTCGAAGGAGATTAGAGACATCAATACGTCGTAACCGGCCGATGCGCCTAAGAAGCTGAAGCCCGTTTTAATACCGGTGGCTTCCATGTTCGATAGAACATTGCTGATTATCGAGTAGAAAAAGTACCCAAGACCGAACACCAAAAGGATCTGGTAAAAAATTGCCCGGATGTTTGGATTGTTGTAGAAGGCTGCGGATGAACTGCTCCCGGCAGATCTTCGAGCTGAGGCCTTCGTCTCTTCAAGTGTTTTTTGTTTAAACATTAAGAGGACCTGATAATTTGTAGAACAGGTACAAAAGAGGGGCTTTCGCCCCTCTTTAATTCATACCGGTATTAACGCATCGCTGGTGCGTAGAGGATACCGCCTTTGTTCCACAGCTGGTTGATACCGCGCTCCAGTTTAAGCGGTGAACCCATACCTACGTTGCGCTCAAACGACTCACCGTAGTTACCAACCTGAGTGATAATACGGTACGCCCACTCGTTATCCAGTCCGAGGTTTGAACCGAGCTCGCCTTCAGAACCCAGCAGGCGCATATTGTCTGGGCTGCCGCTCTTCATTTTATCGCCAGCGTTAGCAGAGGTTACACCCTGCTCTTCAGCTTCAATCATGGCATTCAAAGACCACTTAACGATATTGAACCATTGATCGTCACCCTGACGAACAACTGGCCCCAGTGGCTCTTTGGAGATCACCTCTGGCAGGATAACGGCGTTATCTGGGTTTGCCAGACCGATACGCAGTGCAGCCAGCTGTGAGCCATCAGAGGTAAGGAAGTCACAGCGACCTGATTCGAAACCTTGACGCGTCTGGTCAGAAGTATCGAAAGTTACCGCTTTGTATGACATGTTGTTTACACGGAAAAAGTCAGCAATTGCGAGTTCAGTCGAGGTACCCGCCTGAATACAAGCGTTAGCGCCGTCTAGCTCTGTCGCTGAGCTCACGCCAAGATCTTTCATTACCATGAAAGATGCGCCGTCATAGTAGTTTACACCCGCGAAGTTAATACCAAGGGAGGTATCACGAGTATGAGTCCAGGTTGTGTTGCGCGAGAGCATGTCGATCTCACCTGATGCCAGCGCTGTGAAACGCTCTTTCGCAGTCAGTGGCTTGTACTGAACTTTGTCAGCGCCACCCAGCACAGCGGCTGCCACTGCACGACATACGTCTACGTCCAGACCGCTCCAGTTACCATTTGCATCTTTTTCGGAGAAGCCTGCCAGACCAGTAGATACACCACAGGTCAGAGTACCGCGACTTTTTACATCATCAAGCGTTGCTGCCTGAACGGTTGTTGCAGACGCTACCAGGGCAGTAGCCAGTGTCGTAGCCGTGAAGAGTGCTTTTTTCGCCATTTTAGTTTCCTCTGGATTGACAAGTTTATTGTTCTAATAAGTCAGCAACTAGTGTGCCAAGGCTGTAATTATACTAGCTTCTGAACAGATCACAGTGTTCGTAATTGGCTGCAACATGCGCCAATTCAAGGCTCGCGATCAGTCAGCTCTAGCCTTTTTAGCAACAGCGCATGAACTAGTGCGCTTAGATTGTTCTAATCTTTTACGAAGGTCAATATCCTGTGCACCGATTTGAAGCGTAAATTGAAACCGGTTGCACAGTGATTGTGCTTAAAATAAGCCAGCCTAGGTTAAAGTACGAAATATAGCTTAGGCTAAGTTTGCCAAGTCTGCCTAAAGCAGCGCCCTGGAGGAAATCATGCAACCCCTGATCGCCGATTACCTGAGTCAGCAGTTGGATCGCGTCGCCAACGCGATCAGCCAAACACCCATGACTGCCTATCAGCGTCAGCAACTCGAGGCAGTTCTTATCGGGTCAGATTATGTACGGGATCAGTTACAGCGCAGGCCAGAGTTATTGGCTGCTACTCTTGAGCGGGTAGAGCAACCTTACAGCAGTGGAGAGCTGAGTCAGCGGGCGGCAGACGCGCTGCAACTGGTTGATAGTGAAGAGAGCCTGATGCGTGAGTTGCGTCGTCTGCGACAGCGCGAAATGATTCGGATTATCTGGCGCGACCTGACAGGTCTGGCCGATCTTGCTGAGACGACTAGAACGCTATCTGATCTCGCAGACGCCTG
>DATHZN010000011.1:0-31368 GCA_035458585.1 Marinobacterium sp.
AAAGCGATCGTTCTTCAACTCAGACATAGGTGAATCTCTATCCATAACTTTCAAGATTTCGGGAATTGTACCCGTTTTGAACATTAGATGCCGCTACTTTACGGTGCAGGAACACCGCTAAGCCAACCGCGTTACTGCACCCATACACTTCCCATAAGGGGATTTAGTTTCACTAAGACAATCGCAATAAGTGCTAGAAGGGAGTTTGCCTGACCCGACATTTCATAGCTCGCATAGCAGAACCAGGCCTTCAAGCTGATACAAAAAAGCCGCTCTCTACTGAACGGCTTTTAGGACAAAAAGGGGTCTGACCTCTTTTAAACTTCGAGGTAATCCAGGATACCCTCGGCTGCCTCACGACCCTCATAGATCGCAGTCACAACCAGATCTGAACCGCGCACCATATCACCACCCGCAAATACCTTCGGATTGCTCGTCTGGAATGGTAGTCGCTCACCATCGAGTGAGCAGTCTACTCGACCATCCTGATGCAGTTCGATCCCCAGTTCGGTCATCCAAGGGGCGGGGCTTGGGCGGAAACCGAACGCGACCAATACCGCATCCGCCGGCACGACCTCCTCGGAACCTTCAACTATCTCAGCACGACGACGACCGTTCGCATCGGGCTCACCCATCTGCGTGGTAACCAGCTTAATACCAGTCACTTTACCGTTCTCACCCACAACCTCTACAGGTTGACGGTTGAACATAAACTGCACGCCTTCCTCTTTCGCGTTAACGACTTCACGCTTGGAGCCCGGCATATTCGCCTCATCACGGCGGTAAGCACAGGTTACGCTGGCAGCCTGCTGGCGGATGGAGGTCCGATTGCAGTCCATTGCGGTGTCACCACCACCTAGAACGACAACCTTTTTACCTTCCATACTGATGTACTCCGAAGGATCTTTCTCGTAGCCACGACAGTGATTAACGTTGGAGATCAGGAATGGAAGCGCATCATAGACGCCTTCGAGGTCCTCACCGGGGAAACCACCCTTCATGTAGGTGTAGGTGCCCATACCAAGGAAGACCGCGTCGTACTCTGCTAACAGCTCTTCCATGCTGACATCCTTGCCCACCTCAGTGTTGAGCTTGAACTCAACGCCCATCGCATCGAACACTTCGCGACGACGAACCATCACATCTTTTTCGAGCTTGAACTCAGGAATTCCAAAAGTCAGCAGACCACCGATCTCTGGATTGCGATCGAAGACAACGGGCTTCACACCGTTACGAGCCAGAATATCAGCACAGCCGAGACCGGCAGGTCCGGCACCGATGATGGCAACCTTCTTATCGGTCCAGACGACGTTGGAGGTGTCTGGACGCCAGCCCAGAGCAAAGGCGGTATCCGTGATGTACTTCTCAACCGCACCGATGGTAACCGCACCGAACTCTTCATTTAGAGTACAGGCATCCTCACACAGGCGGTCCTGTGGACACACGCGGCCACAGACCTCTGGCAGGGAGTTTGTCTGGTGCGACAGTTCAGCCGCTTCCAGCAGGTTCCCCTCAGAGACCAGTTTAAGCCAGTCCGGTATATGGTTATGTACCGGACACTTCCACGAACAGTACGGGTTACCGCAAGCAAGACAGCGGTGAGCCTGATCGGCTACATCTTCCCTAGCAAACGGCTCATAGATTTCAGCAAACTGACCACGACGGACCTCAGCCTCAATCTTAGCTGGTCCCTCGCGCTCCACTTCCACAAACTGGAAGCTGTTGTTCAGACGGGTCGTCATTATCCCACCTCTAAATTATTTGCCCGCAGCAAGCTGCAGGCACAGACTCGGAATTCTTAACTCAGCCTTATTGCGGGCTTTTAGTCATGTCGTTGAGCAACTGTCCCAGGCTCGCAGCCTTAGGTTTCACCAGCCAGAATGAACCGATGTAATCTTCAAGATTATCAACGATCTCCTGACCCCAGGCGCTACCTGTTTCGCGAGTGAACTCAATGATGACTGAACGCAGGTGGTTGCGGTACTGCTCCATCGATTCAGTATGGATGCGGTGGATATCGACCAATTCGTGGTTGTACTTATCCACAAAGGTGCGGTCCAAATCCAGCACATAAGCAAAGCCACCGGTCATACCAGCACCGAAGTTGTAGCCAGTCGAGCCCAGAACGGTCACCAGACCGCCTGTCATGTATTCACAACAGTGGTCACCTGCACCTTCAACGACCGCATGCACGCCAGAGTTACGTACCCCGAAACGCTCGCCTGCAGTACCCGCAGCAAACAACTTACCGCCAGTCGCGCCGTACAGACAGGTGTTACCAATGATCGCTAGATCGTTGGTCTTTAGGTCAACCTCTTTGAACGGTTTAACAACAACCTTGCCACCGGCCATACCCTTACCGACATAATCGTTGGCATCACCCTCAAGGATCAGGTTCTGACCACCCGCATTCCATACGCCGAAAGACTGCCCCGCGTGTCCGCGGAAATTGAACGTGATTGGCTGGTCATTCATACCAAGGTTGCCGTGCTTCTTAGCAATTGCACCCGATGTACGTGCGCCGACTGAGCGGTCACAGTTACATATCTCCAATGTCCATTCGCCGCCCGTCGCCCCATCAATAGCGTCCTGCGCCAACTCAAGCATGTGCGTGTTGAGCTCACCCTTGTCGAATGGCTCGTTGCGCTCACGCTGTACAGTGTGCGGGTACTCAGCTGGTATACCGGCATCGCCAATAATTGGCGAGAGATCCAGCGAGCGCTGACGCTCAGTGCGACCTTCAATCACCTCTAGCAGATCGGAGCGCCCTATCAGTTCTTCCATCGTACGGACACCCAACTGAGCCATCAGCTGGCGACACTCCTCAGCCACAAAGCGGAAGTAGTTTTTGACCATCTCTACTGTTCCGCGGAAGTGATCGCTACGTAGACGGTCGTTCTGAGTCGCTACACCGGTCGCACAGTTGTTGAGGTGACAGATACGCAGGTACTTACAGCCCAGCGCCACCATTGGCATGGTACCGAAGCCGAAGCTCTCGGCACCGAGCATTGCTGCTTTGACCACATCCAGACCGGTTTTCATACCACCGTCTGTCTGCAGGCGAATCGATCCACGCAGTTGGTTACCGCGCAGCGACTGGTGTGTATCCGCAAGTCCCAACTCCCAGGGAGAACCGGCATAGTGGATAGATGTCAGAGGAGACGCCGCGGTACCACCATCGTAACCGGAGATAGTAATCAAGTCTGCATAGGCCTTAGCCACACCACAGGCGATCGTACCAACACCCGGACGTGACACGAGCTTCACTGATACCAGAGCTTCGGGGTTAACCTGCTTCAGATCGAAGATAAGCTGTGCCAAGTCCTCAATCGAGTAGATATCATGATGAGGTGGGGGTGAGATCAGAGTGACTCCCGGCACCGAGTAGCGCAGACGCGCGATCAGTGCGTTCACCTTACCACCCGGCAGCTGACCACCCTCACCGGGCTTGGCGCCCTGAGCAACCTTGATCTGCATAACCTCAGCGTTCACCAAGTACTCTGGCGTCACGCCGAAGCGGCCTGATGCCACCTGCTTGATCTTAGAGCGTTTGATTGTTCCGTGGCGTGCCGGATCTTCACCGCCCTCACCTGAGTTCGAACGACCACCCAGTTCGTTCATTGCAACCGCAAGTGCCTCATGCGCCTCAGGCGAGAGTGCTCCTAGCGACATCGCTGCAGTGTCGAAACGCGGATAAAGTGCTTCAGCCGGCTCAACTTCGTCGATGCTGATGGCGTTGCCTTTCTTCAGCGCCAGCATGTCGCGGATAGTCGCCACCCCACGCTCGTTTACGAGCTTAGCGTAACGGTCATAGTGTTTCTGATCGCCGGATTTGACCGCTTCGTGGATCGATTTGACCACGTCAGGGTTGTACGCATGGTACTCCTCGCCGAATTTGTACTTCAGCAGGCCACCGATCTTAAGCGATTTACGCGCGTTAAACGCCAGCTTAGCCAGCGCCTGCTGATCGCTCTCAAAGTGTTCAAACTTAGCACCCTGAATACGGCTGGTAACGCCTTTGAAGCAGAGATCAACGATTTCATCTGACAGACCGATCGCTTCGAACAGCTGCGCGCCACGATAAGAGGCGATCGTTGATATACCCATTTTAGATAGGATCTTGAACAGGCCTTTATCGATCCCTTTACGGTAGTTCTCGTGGCTCTGCAGCGGCTCCATCGCCAACTCGCCTGTACGACAAAGATCAGTCAACACGCGGTAAGCTAGGTAGGGGTAAACGGCAGTCGCACCAAATCCAAAGAGCACAGCGAAGTGGTGTGGGTCACGTGCAGTGCCGGTCTCAACAATAATGTTAGCGTCGGTACGCAAACCCGTATCGATCAGACGGTGGTGCACAGCCCCAGTTGCCATCGAGGCGTGTATCGGTAACTTACCTTTCTCAATCGACTTGTCCGACAAGATAATCAGCGCTTTGCCGTTGCGCACAGCCGCTTCGGCTTGATCACAGACAGCCAGGATCGCCTGTTCAAGTGATATCTCGGACGGATCATAGTTGAGATCTATCACCTGTGGTTCGAAGCCAGGCACGTCGTTGTCGCGTATGCGGATAAACTTGCTAGCGGAGAGCACAGGCATCGTCAGCACCACACGACGGGCGTGTTCAGCAGTCTCTTCAAAGACGTTCTGCTCGCGACCCAGACAGGTCTCCAGCGACATCACAATTGCCTCACGCAGAGGGTCGATCGGCGGATTCGTAACCTGAGCAAACTGCTGGCGGAAGTAGTCGTAAGGCGAGCGAATCTGCTCAGACAAAACCGCCATCGGCTTGTCGTCACCCATAGATCCAACCGCTTCCATCGCCGTTTCACCGAGTGGTCGAATAACTTGGTCGCGCTCTTCATAGGAGACGTTGAACATCTTCATATGAGTCTTGACCTCTTCCACTGACATTTCAGGGAAGGACTTCGACTCCTCTGTGAGGTTCATTGTATTTTCAAGTCGCAGCGTATTCTCTTTTAGCCACTTTTTGTAAGGCTGCGCCTTCTTCAATCGGTTATCAACGTCCTGAGTGTGCAGAACTTCACCCGTCTGGGTATCAATCGCTAGGATCTGACCCGGTCCGACGCGACCCTGAGCGACAATATCGCTGGGCTCATAGCTGAACACACCTATCTCAGACGCGGTACAGATCATGCCATCTTTGGTCATAACCCAACGAGACGGGCGCAGGCCGTTGCGGTCAAGCATACAGACAGCGTAACGACCATCCGTCATAACCATGCCGGCAGGGCCGTCCCAAGGCTCCATATGCATCGAGTTGTACTCGTAAAACGCGCGCAATTCGGCATCCATGGTATCAACGTTCTGCCATGCAGGTGGAATGATCATACGAACCGCTCGGTAGAGGTCTATGCCGCCTACCAGCAAGAACTCGATCATATTATCCATGGACGAAGAGTCAGAGCCCGTGGTATTCACTATTGGCTGTAGCTCATCCAAGTTTGGAATCAGTGGCGTCTGAAACTTAGACGCACGAGCACGTGCCCAGTTGCGGTTGCCCTCAATGGTGTTGATCTCACCATTGTGCGCCAAAAAGCGGAATGGCTGGGCAAGTGGCCAGCGTGGCGCCGTGTTGGTCGAGAACCGCTGATGGTAAGTACAAACAGCTGTTTCTAAACGAGTATCTGCAAGGTCTTTGTAAAATGCTGGTAAGTCTACCGGCATCATCAGGCCTTTGTAGCTGATAACACGCTCTGATAGAGAGCAGATGTAAAAATCTGGGTCATCGTTCATCGCGATTTCGGCTTTGCGACGCGCAACGAATAGTGCAACGGACAACTCTCGCTCGCTCATCTCGCCGACGTTAACAAGCACCTGCTCAATCTGAGGCAGCGTCTCTTTCGCGATGGGCCCCAGACACTCTGTGTCAGTTGGCACCACTCGCCAACCTGCAACATCGAGACCCTGCGCCTGAAGTTCAGCGTTCATCGCTGCGCGGGCTTTGTCAGCCAGCGCAATATCTTGGGACAAGAACACCATACCGACAGCAAAGTTCTCCGCCAGTTCGATATTCTGCTCCTCTTTCACCGCAGCTCGGATGAAACCACGAGGCATCTGCATCAGCAGACCACAGCCATCACCCGTCTTACCGTCGGCGGCGATGCCACCGCGGTGTGTCATGCACGCCAGAGCTTCAATCGCTTTGGTTAGCACTCCATGGCTGGCCTGCCCCTCCATGTGGGCCATAAGACCAAAGCCGCAGTTGTCCTTAAACTCATCCGCACGATACAGACCGTTGCTCATACGCCAAATCCCAAATAAAAAACTAATTAAATCAACCAATTAAAAGGCCGACTCTAACCGCTCAATGCACGCAGCAGAGCAAGAGGGGAGCTAATTTTACACGTGAAGGGCCTTGGCTACAAATCCACCAAATATGGACCAGCCAGATACACTGCAGCCTAAGGATTCAGGCCTTGATTAAGCTCTGTTTTTAAACCCGTGACTGAGCGTATCCATGGCTTGAGTTGCTGCAACGATGCGGGTAACTGAGTAACAGCCTGTTGTGCGAGTGCTCGAGTGGGGAAGTGCCCAAACACGAGCGTAAATCGTGGAGCCCCCTGATAGGGGTAAGAGAGTTTTAGCAGCCCATCCACATCGGCGTGTTTGGCGAGCAACTGGTCGGCTGTACGCTCCTCCCGAGCGGCCAGTAGCTGTATCGTCAGATGACTGGCCGGCCAACCCAACACCCTCTCAATCGCAGGATCAAACTTAGGTACGATATCAATACTTTCTCTTAAAGGCGTATCGGTTTGCGTCTTCAGCTGAACAGTTTCCGATGAGCCCAAAACTGATTGCGGCTCATCGGAGTTGTTTGTTGCCTCTGAAATCACAGATGCAGTTTGCGCACCGGATAACTCGGCACCTGGAGGGAGCTGTAAATCAGCGCTCCTTGCAGAACCGTCTGCTAAAGGTTCGAGAGGTCTTGCCGAACTGATCTCTGCTATAGCTTGTTGAGCTTGGTCAGACTCCTCCGCTGCGCCCTCACTCAATACGCTGGACAACTCGGCTGGCAGCGGCTCTGATACCTCCAGCGATACCTGATCTGGTGCTGGTGTTGGTTCTGGTTCCTGTTCTGGCTGTTGCAGAGGTTGTGGTTCTGGAACCGATGGAAGCTCAGACTCTTGTGCGACCTCAGCCAAACGCGCCTCCTGCTCGGAGAGTCGCTTCGCGAGTTCGGAGCGCGCTGCAATCAACTGAGGTTCTGCCTCAGTGGTAGCCGGAGCGACCTGAGGCACAGTAATTTCAACCGGACGCCGTATATTCTCTTCAGGCGTCGAGCCCGGGTAGTAAAGATAACCGAATGCCAAAGCAACACTGCTCAAAACCAACCCAATACCTGCCCAATACCAGCGATTGCTGGCGTTGATTAGCCTAGTCTTGGGCTCTTTATGCTGCTCCAGCATTCTTGCCAGTGCCACTTTGAGTTGGTCAGGACGTCCCTGGCTGTCGTGCAGCAGACGTCTATACTCTGAATCTTTTAATATGCGTCCATCAATAAGATGAGCATCGACAAATGCACGAGCCTCCTCCGCAGTGTAGGGCTGCAGATGCTCAATGTGCAGAGTTCCCTCGACCAGACGATTGAACTCACGCTCATAGAAGCGTTGCTCAAACGCAGGCAGGCCAGCCAGCAACACCTTAGGTGCCGCACTGTCAACTTTAGAGAAGTTGATCAGCAACTCCAGTGCGTTATCCGAAAGATAGTCAGCATCATCCACGCAGATAACCAGTTGCTGCTCTACCTGCTCCAGCGCACGTGCATAACCGTGCAGCGCAGTTAGCCTCGCTCTGTTGTTAGGCTCGCAACTGAGCCCCAGTTGTGCGACAAGTGCCTGCAAGAGTTGGGTTACGTCAAAAGTGGAGACTGGAGTTATCTGCACCCAATGCGGCTGCACTGGGCTCTGCTCTGGGCGCAGATGAGAGAGCAGATGCGACCGTCCAAGGCCGGGCTCTGCAATTAGAAGCAGCAGTAGATCCGAAAAGCTTAGGAGATGCTCCAGGCGAGCTGTCTGGAGCTGACGTGATTCGGGGTCAAAATGAGTATTTGGCACCCGCATGAGCACCTCAGTTTAATGCCGACTCGGTTGCATAGTGTGCTTCTAAAGTCTGCTGCAGCAGATCGGGGGAGAACTCTTCGGTGATGACAGCCTCGCCCAGACGTCTCAGTAACACCAAGCGAATACGCCCACTGAGGACTTTTTTGTCCACCGACATCAGTTCTCGAAAACGATCCGGGCTCATATCGGCAGGTGGTATTACCGGAAGGTGTGCGGCCTTGAGCACTGCCTGAACTCGTTGAAGATCAGCTTCGCTGAGCCACCCCAAACGCATTGACAGATCAGCTGCCATCCACATTCCTGCTGCAACAGCCTCGCCGTGCAACCAGGCACCATAACCCTGATCAGTCTCAATCGCATGTCCAAAAGTGTGACCTAGGTTGAGAATGGCGCGGATACCTCCCTCACGTTCATCCTGAGCCACCACTTGTGCTTTGATCTCGCAAGATCGGAAAATCGCATACGTCAGCGCCGCCGGATCACAGGCATTGAGCTTCCCGATGTTCTGCTCAATCCAACAGAGAAAGGGCTCATCGTAAATCAGTCCGTACTTGATCACTTCAGCTAAGCCTGCTGCAAGCTCGCGCGGAGGCAGGGACCTTAGAATGTTAGTATCTGCAAGTACCGCTTTAGGCTGGTAAAAAGCACCAATCATATTTTTGCCTAGCGGATGATTTACGCCGGTTTTACCACCGACTGAGGAGTCAACCTGCGATAGAAGCGTGGTAGGAATCTGTATGAAGTCGACACCGCGCTGATAGCTTGCAGCGGCAAAGCCGGTCATGTCACCAACAACCCCGCCACCAAGCGCTATCAGCGTAGTTGTTCGGTTATGCCGCATCTGTAATAGCGCATCAAAAATAGAGTTCAAATGCTCAAGTGTTTTGAAAGACTCTCCGTCCGGCAGGATCACTTCATCCACCTGCAGATCCGGGAGCTGCTGCTTAAGCGCGTCGAGGTAGAGTGGCGCGATTGTTTCGTTAGTCACAACCATGACCTGCTTACCAGCAATCAAGCTCTGCAGGTCTACAGACTTAAATAGATTCTCACCGATGTAGATTGGGTAGCTACGCTCCCCCAGATCAACACTTAACTGACGCATCAACGCGACTCCACAACTGACTCGTTAGAGCCAAGAATTCGATTTTTACGCAAGACTTTTATAATTTCACCAATCACCGCGCGCGGGTGACGTCGATCCGTCCGCATCACAAAGTCTGCCGTTTGGCGATACAAGGGATCACGTATACGGATAAGTTCCTCTAAGCGCGCGCGTGGATTTTCGGTCTGCAACAGAGGACGATTCTTGTCACGCGCAGTACGCTCAACCTGCTGATCGACACTGGCGTGCAGATAAATGACGAAACCGCGCTCGCGCAACACCTTGCGGTTATTCTCACGCAACACCACACCGCCACCAGTCGCAAGCACAATATTATCTTGCTCTGTAACCTGGTCGATTACAGTCTCTTCACGAGCACGAAAGCCTTCCTCACCCTCGACATCAAATATCCAGGGGATGTTAGCTCCGGCGCGCTCTTCAATAACCCTATCGGAGTCAACGAACTCCAATTTCAGTTCGTTAGAAAGCAAACGCCCTATGGTGCTCTTTCCAGAACCCATAGGGCCAATTAGAAATATCTTCAATAGTGACCAGCTCTTCTCTATCGAGAGGTCAACGCCTCACGAATCAGTTTCGGGGTGATGAAGATCAGGAGTTCATTCTTCTGTTCTGACGTCTGTTTATTTCTGAAAGCAGCGCCCACGATGGGAAGATCTCCAAGAAGCGGTACTTTTTCAACCCCTTCGGATGCTTCAGTACGGAATACCCCGCCTAAAACAATGGTATCACCATCATTCACCACAACCGAAGTATTCAGTTGGTTGGTATTGATAGAAATTTCACCATTTGCCAATGTGCGGCCAATACTATCCTGATTTATTGCCAAATCCATAGCGATACGATCACCGGGGTTGAGCTGCGGAGTCACATTCAGCGACAGCGCCACATCTTTGAACTCAGTGCTTGTACTTCCATCTTCAACCGTCTGGTAAGGGATTTGCTGACCCGAAGTGATATTTGCGGCTTTGCCGTTGGTTGTAATGACCTTAGGCTGAGAGATAACCTCACCTGTGCCCGAACTCTCAAGCGCCGACAACTCTGCTGCCAGCAGTAAATTATTACGTAAGAAACCGATTGCTATAGTGGGCCCAGCAACTCCAAAATCAACATTAAGACCGTCTGTCCCGATACCCGCAGTCCCCGGTCCACTAGCAGATTGTCCTAGCACCACATTTCCGTTGTCTGCACTTCCAGACAGGCCCCATTTAATACCAAGATTTTGTGCGAAACTCGACGAAGCCGTGACAATTCTTGCCTCCACCATGATTTGAGCAACCTCTACATCAAATCGATTGAGTGTACGGCGAATCTCTTCGATGGACGTCCCTGTTTCTCGCACCATGAGGATGTTGGTTTGATCATCGGCTAAAAGAAACCCTCGTTCGCTCACAAGATTAGCCTGCTCTAAGTATGTCTTCATCTCTGAGGCGCGACGAAAGTTGATCTGTACATACTCGGTCAACAGAGGCGCCAAGTTCTGCACCTGCTCTTGTGCCTCTAGCTCCTGACGCTCGCGATCTGCAATCTGTGAGGCACCACCAATCAGCATGACATTACCGACAATGCGTTTATCGAGCCCGTTAGTTTGCAAAATGATATCGAGCGCCTGGTCCCAGGGAACGTTCTTCAGACGAAGAGTAACGTTGCCGCCCACCTCATCACCAACGACTAGGTTTTTCTCGGCAACTTCCGCGATGATCTGCAGCACCGAGCGCAGCTCTACATTCTGAAAGTTCAGGTCGATCTCTTCGCCGGAGTATGGGAACAGGTCGGCTTTACGATTCGCTAACTCCTGATCAGTCATCGGTTTGAAATCGAGAACCAACTGGTTACCTGTCTGGTAGGCCATGTAATCGTAGGGTTCGGCGGAGGGCTTGATGAGAATCGCCGTATTGCCACCTGCAGCCATTGCATCCACATACATAACGGGGGTTGCAAATGCCTGAACGTCCGTGCGGTTTTCAAGCTCCTTGGCAAGTGAAGCTCCCAAGAGATTAACAACGATGTTGTTACCCTCTTCTATGATATCAAGACCAGCTTCGTCGTCGCTCATGTTGATAACAACACGACCCGTGCCGCCATCAATTCTCTCAAAATCTATAGACTGAACGCGTGTCTGGTCGCTCATCACACTCGCGGAATTGCTAGCCGCCAGTGCTCGATCTGCCGGTGCTGCCTGAGCGGCTTTGCCCGACCCCATTCGCGCATCACCAAGCTGGACATAAAGGTTATTACCATCGGCAGAGGTGCTGTAGCTTGCCGCCTCAGTCAGGTTTGCAACCACTCTCAAACGCCCCTGCGCCTCGGCGAAGTTGAGCGTAGACACAACACCAGACTCCACGCTAAGCATGCGCTGTGCCTGCTCGTTGGTCACACCGAAAAAGTCCATCACCAGTCGTGGTGGAGACTCGATCATGTAGATCTTCGGCGCCGGGGGTGGCACATCAAAGCTGAAGCGGATTTCTGTTTTCTGACCGGGTAGAGCCGCGAAGCTGGTCTGCTTGAGTACCGAGTCTGCCGCACTGGCTAGGGGGGCGAGGCTCGCTGCCACCGCCAGAACCAACCAGCGGCCCATGCGACTCATTTTGCCACCCGCTGTTTCTTGGTTACGAGAGTTCATTTCAATAAACATCCTTAATTCACTCCAAATCCGGCAGTGTGACTGTTCGAGGGCGCTTCATCCAACCACCGCGCCCATTAGAGACGATCTCTTCCAACTGCATTGAGCGTTCATCAATCGCTACCACTTCACCATAGTCGAGCCCGATGCGGTTGCCGACCACCACCTGATGAACTTCGCCATTAGTGTCTCTGATCAAAGATATAAGTTCACCATCTTCAAGAGCTGTAATGGTACCCACCATGAGCAGCTGATCGACAGGGAACTCCTCGAGATACTCTTTAATCCTATCTTCGTCTGGTTGAAGCTCAGTCTGCCCATCTTGCGGAGTCACCTGCTCTTGCGACAACATTACGAGAGGTACAAACGGATCACGCAAACTGGAGCCTTCGTAAACAAAGCTCTCATAAGCCTTGAATTCTGGTAATGGCTCAATCTTACCACCCGGCTGGGCCGCTTTTTCAGCAACGAACTGCCGTAAGTCCGTTGTGTCCTCTACCCAGACACAACCCTGCAATCCAAAGGATAATGCCAGCGCCGCAGCGATCTGCTTACTCTGTATCATCATAACGGTAGGTCTTCGCACTGATAGTCATATTAAGCATGTTGCCTCCAGCAGGACGGATGGAGTAATCATGCAGCGTCACTATACGCTTAATGGCCGCTACACCGCTGACGAACTCACCCATCTGGTGATAGGTACCACTCACCTGAATGTTGATTGGCAGTTCAACGTAGAATTGCGCTTTTCGCTCAGGCTGGAGTGCAATCGAATCGATATCCAGACCCGAGTTCTGACCAATGGCACTTATATCCTCCAGCAGACCCGGTACCTCTTTATCGGTCGGCAGCTGACGCAACAACTCCGCAAATCGTAACTCGACGTCAGCCATCTGCTTACGCAATGCCTCAAGCGAGGCGACCTGAAAAGCCTTAGACTCGTACTGCTGCTTTAGGTCGGTCTCCTTAGCAATCTCGCGCTCTAGCTGGGTGTGCTTATCCATTACCATGTAGTAGACACCACCGCCCACTAAGATACCAAACACCAAGATGTAACATATGACCTTAACTCCGACCGGCCAGGACCAGGCAGTATTAAAGTCAGCGTTGTTAATATCAAAACCACGGAATGCGTTTTTAAAGCTCGTCATCATACTCATCGAACCGCCTCCTCAGCTTTAGGCTTAGCCAGAGGCACACGTAAGTTAAAACTACGCTGAGTGTTCTGGGCATTAACCCGCGACAAGTTCGGCTCTCCAAACCAGATTGAGGCATTGAGGTTACGCATCAGTTCAGAGACATCTTCGTTAACCGCCGCTAGGCCATCGACGTTGATCGCTTCACCGCTGCGAGTCAACGACGAGTAGTGAATACCATCGGGGAGTACTCTGACCATCTCGTCAAAGTTACGCACAATGATGGGACGGTTACCCTGAAGCTCTTGAATAGCGTTTAAACGCTCTAACAGACGCTCTCGCTGACGCTTCAACTCTCGAATCTCTTCCAGCTTCTTATCGAGTTTGGCGATCTCTTGTGTGACGTAGTTATTGCGTGCCCGTTGACGATCAATCTGCAGATCATAGAAGTAGACAACGCCAAAAACCGTCAACGCACCTAAAAGGGCCGCAACAACCAGGTTCGTAATAAAGCTCTTTTGTAGACGCGCATTGCGTTCTTCACGCCAGGGGCGCAGGTTAATTTGAGTCACGCTCATCCCTGTTTCTCCAGACTACGCAGCGCCATGCCCACCGCTTTAACCAGAGTTGGGGCGTCTACTTCCAATTTAACAGGATTGATCTTTGAAGTGATTTTCATGCCAGCGCAAGGGTTAGCGATCAGCGTCTCTACTCCGATTTCTGCCCCCACTATCGAATCCAGATCTTCGATGCCCGCCACACCGCCGCAGAGGTACACACGATCTAACTGATTACGTGCGCCCGAAGAGTAAAAAAACTGCAATGCACGTGATACTTGCTGAGCTACCGCTGTCGCAAAAGGCTGCACCAGCATCTCCTCAATCTCATCGGAGATCTCCCGCATACGCAACTGTTTTTCCACCTCTGATTGTTCAATATCGTACTGCTGCTGGATTGTATTACTCAGTTCATTACCACCAAACGCCTGCTCGCGGTTGTAAATTACCTTACCCTCGCGCAGGACGTTCAACGTCAATGTTGATGCACCGATGTCGATAACACCAACTGTGCCAGCCTCTCGATCCAGTTCGAGATAGGGCAAAACACGCTCGATCACATAAGTATCGACATCCACCACCTCGCATTTAAGCCCGGCGCTATCCAAGGCATCCTCGCGATTAGCGACGTCGTCGCGGCGGCAAGCTACCAGAAGGATCTCGTTGAGGGCCGCATTGCCTTTAACAGGTCCCACGATTTGAAAGTCGAGCGCCACTTCATCGAGTGCGTATGGAACGAACTGGTCCGCTTCAACGCGCACCTGCTCTTCAAGCTCCATACCGACAAAAGCATCGCTAATCTGCAACTCTTTTGTGATGACGGCCGATGAGGGTACAGATGCAATTGCTAACTTAGACTTAGCTCCGCTAATTTTGAGACCGCGCTCAATCGCTTCGGCAACCACTTCCGGTTCCTGGACATTTCCGTCTACCACTGCCGAAGCGGGTAACGAAACGATAGCATAGGCGGTGAGTTCAGCCCCTTTGCCAGCGCTGCCCACAACTGCAAGCTTCACTGAAGAGGACCCTATGTCTACCCCAATCCAGCCAGCATTTTTAGTTCCAAACAGGCTGACCACAGATGTTTCCTTTTGTTTACCATGCGTTTCTATATATCGCACCAATCACAGGCAACTTGAGCTGATTGGCATAAAACTCTGATTTGAGTGTAGACCCTTTTCGGCAGGTCTATATAATTTGATTCAACAATATCTCAAAAATTGAAGGTTTCGATGGGTTTTCTTAAAAAGCTGTTTAAATGGTTGATAGGCCTAGGGCTTTTTGGGGTGCTATGCGGAGCAATTGCTGCCGGCGGCATCTACTACTATTACAGCCCCCAGCTTCCTGATATCGAGACACTACGTGAAGTCCGCTTTCAGACACCTCTGCGAGTGTACACCGCGGATGAGAAATTGATTGCTGAATTCGGTGAGAAACGCCGCACACCCATCAGCTATGACGCCATCCCACCGCGCTTCGTACAGGCTTTGCAAGCTGCGGAGGATGCGCGCTTTTTTGAGCATCAGGGAATAGATATTCGCGGTCTGGTGCGAGCGGCCTATCAGCTTGGCACCACTGGCCAGATCCAAAGTGGCGGTTCGACCATTACGATGCAGGTAGCGAAGAACTTCTTCCTGACTCGTGAGCGAACCTTCGAGCGCAAATTTATTGAGATCTTGTTAGCGTTGCGGATCGAGCAGGAGCTTTCAAAAGAAGAGATCCTAGAGCTCTACGTCAATAAGATTTACCTCGGACACCGCGCTTACGGTATTCAGGCAGCCGCCCGTGTCTACTACGGCAGTAGTATTGATGAATTAAACTTGGCGCAGCTAGCAATGATTGCTGGCCTGCCTAAAGCACCCTCTGCTTTTAATCCGATCACCAACCCCAGCCGAGCGCTGGAGCGTCGCGACTGGATTATTGGTCGCATGCTCACGCTGGGCTACATCGACAGGCTAGCGCATGATGAAGCGATAGCTGCTCCGGTCACTGCCACCTACCATGGAGCAGATATCGAAGTCGCAGCGCCCTATGTTGCCGAAATGGTGCGCAGCCAGCTCTATGAGACCTATGGCGAAGATCTGTACACTGATGGGTTAAAGGTATACACAACAATCAGCAGCGAGGCTCAACAGAGCGCAGATGCGGCTTTGCGATTCGGTTTACTCTCGTACACTGAGCGTCACGGCTACCGTGGTCCCGAACAACACTTTGATCTAAACGCTCTAAATACCGAGACACTTGAAACTAAACTGAAAGCTACACCGGCCTATGGCGGCCTTGAACCCGCACTGGTGACCTCAGTTGGGGAGCAAAGTGCCGAGATCCTAATGGCAGATGGCAGCACCACAACGCTTCCATGGAGTGGTATGCAGTGGGCGCGAGCGTTCAAAACAGTCAACGCAATGGGTCCTGAGCCAGAGAGAGCGGCAGACGTGGTCGAGGCTGGCGATCTGATTCGTGTACGCACGACCGAAGAGGGACTGCGTTTAGCCCAGATACCTGAAGTTCAGGGTGCTTTCATTGCACTGGATCCAGAAAATGGTGCGATTCAGGCGCTCACAGGCGGCTTTAGCTTCTACCTCAATAAGTTTAACCGAGCCCTTCAGGCCTATCGCCAGCCCGGATCAAACATTAAGCCGCTGCTGTACAGCTATGCGCTGAGCAGCGGCTACACTCCCGCTAGTATCATCAATGATGCCCCTGTCGTGATTAATGATGTAAGTCTCGAGGGTGATTGGCGCCCTGAAAACGATAACGGTCGTTTCGGCGGACCAACCCGCCTGCGTGAAGCACTCTATCGCTCTCGTAATTTGATCTCTATCCGCCTGATGCGAGCGCTGGGTATCAAACCCGTGCGTGAGTTCCTGCTGCAGTTCGGATTCGAACCAGACAGGCTACCCGAGAACCTATCCCTATCACTCGGTAGCGCCGACGCTACGCCTCTCCAGGTTGCAACAGCTTACGCCATACTGGCCAACGGTGGTTTCCAGATAGAACCCTACTTTATCGAACGCATTATGAGTCCACAGGGCGAAGAGCTATTTAGAGCTAACCCAAAACTTGCCTGCGCTTACTGTCCTGAACGTCAGCAAGCTGACATGATTGCCGCCGAGGCTGCCGAACTGGCACAGGCAGCAGCCGATGCCGGAAACCCGATTCCAGCGGCACCACCAACCGAGATTCTGACGTTGGATGGGCGGCCTCTGGCTGAGCGGCTGCTGGATGAGCGCACTGCGTATATATTGCACGACATGATGCGCGACGTTATCAGAAAAGGTACAGGACGTCGTGCTCTGGTGCTTGAGCGCACAGACTTAGGTGGAAAAACGGGCACGACAAACGAGCAGAAGGATGCCTGGTTTAGCGGTTTCAATACTGCACTCAGCGCGACCGCCTGGGTTGGATTCGATCAACCAGCGACGTTAGGACGTCGAGAATTCGGTAGTAGCGCAGCCTTACCCGTATGGATTGAATTTATGCGGGATGCCTTGAAAGATGTCCCTGAGTCTATGCTGCTTGAACCGGCTGGCATCTCGAGAGCACAGGTGGACCCCGCCACAGGTCTGCTCGCCTACCCCGGTCAGGAGCAGACAATTAACGAAGTGTTCCGCACCGAGGAGTTGCCGACCGAAGTTGCACCCAACGCGATTCAAGAGCAGCAAGCACCGACTACAGAACAACTCTTTCGCTAAGACTATTTAACAAAGAGTATTGAATTAGTAACAAAAAAACCGCGAGCAACGTCGCGGTTTTTTTATTTGGGATGTTTAATTAACCCAGCGGGTAGTCAGCGGGCATGTCTTTGGCTGCTACACCCGAATCAATGGCAGCCTTGGCGACAGCGTAAGATACAGCCCCCAGCAAACGAGAATCCGTCGCTTTAGGTAGGATGTAATCACGTCCGAATTCGAGGCTATCCAAGCCGTAAGCATCCAGAACCTCCTGAGTGACCGGCTGCTTGGCCAACTCGGCAAGCGCAACTACTGCTGCGGCTTTCATCTCTTCGTTAATCGCAGTCGCACGCACATCCAGCGCCCCGCGGAAGATGAAAGGGAAGCCCAGTACGTTGTTAACCTGATTAGGGTAGTCAGATCGACCAGTTGCGATGATTACGTCATCACGTGTAGCGCGCGCCAGTTCTGGCTTGATCTCAGGATCTGGATTCGCACAAGCGAATACCACAGGGTTAGCTGCCATCTTAGAGAGATTCTCTGGAGAGAGAAGATCAGGACCCGAGAGACCTAAGAATACATCGGCACCGTCGATCGCATCTTCGAGCGTGCGCTTGTCCGTTTCAGTTGCGAATATCGCCTTCTCCGGTGTCAGGTCATCACGCCCAGAGTGAATCACACCCTTGCGGTCGATCATGTAGATGTTTTCGTTACGTGCGCCCATGTTGATCAGTAGTTTCATACATGCACTGGCCGCAGCACCGGCACCAAGACATACAATGCTCGCATCTTCGAGCTTCTTACCCGCCAATTCTAATGCGTTAATCATACCCGCAGCGGTGACGATCGCTGTACCGTGCTGGTCATCGTGGAAAACCGGAATATTACAGCGCTCAATCAGAGTGCGCTCAATTTCAAAACACTCAGGTGCTTTGATATCTTCCAGATTGATCCCACCGAAGGTATCCGCAATACGCGCGACGGTATCAATAAAGGCCTGTGGACTCTCTGCATTTACTTCGATGTCGATTGAATCGATGTTGGCGAAACGCTTAAACAGCAGTGCCTTACCTTCCATGACGGGCTTAGAAGCCAACGGACCGAGGTTACCCAACCCCAGAATCGCTGAACCATCCGAAATTACCGCTACGAGGTTGCCTTTGGCTGTGTAGCGGTAAGCATTTTCGGGATCCTTGGCGATCTCACGTACTGGTTCAGCTACACCTGGAGAGTATGCCAGCGACAAATCACGTGAGGTCTGTGCTGGGGTTGAGAGTTCGACACTTATTTTACCTGGACGCGGAAACTCATGGTAATCCAGCGCAGCCTGTTTCATATCCTGAGACATTTCTCGTTCCTAGTCGTTATGGTGATTTCGGCTGGTGAAACCCGACAAAGCCAAAATCTCGTTATATGGGTCGTTTATCGATGATATAGAAAAGCGTTACAAGGCAAAAGCCCAGTTCGGCAAACTGATGGGCATATTTTCGCAGTACGAAAAAACATGGCTGACTAATCTGGCATGTGCCAATGCCAGGCGGACGTAATCGGCAGCAAATAAGGTTTAAATCCTGATCCAGATCTAACCTGCTTACGGCGATCGATAACCCAACCCCGAGCCTCGATCAGACGTCCCACTGAAGAGTTAACCCTCGCCACCTCAGCAGAACTCAGTTGCTTGCGTAAGAGACGCAGGGCTAAGTGATCGTCGAGCTCTATATAGATATATTTAGCGGTGGTATCAATGTGAGTGACCGCCCCGCGTACCAGCGCAAAGCCCCCCTTTCGTAAGGAAGCTGCCCGCGCAATCGGATACTTCCAAACGCCAATACCTTTGGCACGTGCGACGGACTCAGCGGCAAACAAGCAATCCGCCTGACCTGTGTTGGGCTCTACCACAACCGCCCATCCAAAACCCTGGCTCAAAAGATATTCAGCGGCGTTTACACCATCGAGCAAGAGGTGACCCAATAACCGTTTATATCGATCCTCTGGCTCTTGACCCAGTACCAAACGCGCTTGTGCAGCGGTGACTAAACGCTTCAGCTCAGCGCTGGCTAATTCAGCAAGGGGTTCTGGTATCCCCTTACCAAGATTCAACTCGGGCGTATTGATACCCAGGATACGCAAGGAGCGTCCATTACCAAGCCTGACAGTATCACCATCAACCACTCGCTCAATCTCTACGGCAAAAGACTCCCCCTCAGGCTGACACTGAGCGGTAGCAGCGCCGCTCGATACTGAGGCAATAAAAAAGGCACTCAAAAGTGCCTTTTTCACTAACAACATCCCAGCAGCGATTACTTCGCTAGGCTGCGAGCGCCAAAGCGCTTGTTAAAGCGATCAACTCGACCACCTGTGGTCGCTTCTTTCTGCTTGCCAGTGTAAAACGGGTGGCACTGGCTGCACACGTCGACGCTCATGTCACCCGCCATCGTTGAGCGGTGTGCCATGGTGTTGCCGCAAGAGCAGGTAATGGTTACTTCGTTGTACTGTGGGTGGATACCAGATTTCATGGTGTAAACCTCATCTTGTTTGTGCCGCCACCTAAGACCAACGGGTTTAGGCACCGCACAAATGACGCAAACTGCGCCGTTAATGTAAGAGGCGCGGATTATACGCAGACCATCAAGAGACAACAATAGCTTTTTTGCACAAAATTTAACCAGGCTTGCGTAGATGCTAGGGGCTCCCTAGACTGAGCGTTCATTCGCAGCCACATATCTAACGCATGATCCTTCGAATTGCATTGCCGCTTCCACTCGACCGGCTGTTTGACTATCTACCCATCTCCGGCTCAGAGCAAGTTGGTGCGCGCGTACAGGTGCGTTTTGGTTCAAGATTGATGATTGGCTTAATCGCCGAAATCGTGGCAGAAAGTGAGTTAGATCCAGAGCGCCTCAAACCCATATGCTCTCTTCTGGACAATCAACCGCTTGTCGATACTGAGCTGCTCGAACTTGGAAACTGGGCTGCAAACTACTACCAGTATCCAATCGGTGATGCACTCCTGCATTTGGTGCCCAACCTAGCTCGCAAAGAGGAGCGCCCCGAACCCACGCCGACACCCTATTTCAAACTCAGTCAAAATGCCGATATCGAATGTTTAAGTACGCGAGCGGTCAAACAACGCGCGCTATTTCTTTACCTCCAAAGAAGTACCCATGGCCAGGATAGCAGTGCACTGCGTGAGGCTGGTTTCGATAAGCGCATTCTGGATGCATTAATACAAGCGGGTCAGGTGGAGCGCTATCTGCTGGAGCCGGAGACGACCGAAATAGTCTTAAACCTTGAACAGCCACACCTGCAGTTGAACGATGAACAGCGGGAAGCAGTCGAGGCTATACATAACACAGATGGGTACGGCTCTCTGCTGCTAGCTGGGGTAACAGGGTCAGGCAAAACAGAGGTCTACCTACAGGCGATTGAGCCCTTCCTGAGGCAGGGTAAACAAGCGCTAGTATTGGTTCCTGAGATCGGCTTAACGCCACAATTGGTTACGCGATTCCGCTCCCGGTTTAACGTGCCACTGGTATCAATGCACTCTGGGATGAGTGACCGGGCGCGCTACGAAGCTTGGGAGCAAGCGCGCTCGGGTACCGCAAGGATCATCATCGGCACACGCTCTTCCATATTTGTGCCGATGAGAAGACCAGGAGTAATCCTGATCGACGAGGAGCATGATACCTCGCTTAAACAACAGGAGGGATTTCGATACCATGCTCGTGATCTGGCACTGGTGCGCGCTCATCGACTGAACATCCCTGTGCTTCTCGGTAGCGCTACACCTGCGCTGGAGAGCCTACAAAATGCAGATGCCGGGCGTTATCGGCAACTGCAACTCACGCAACGAGCAGGCGGCGCCAGACCCCCTCGTTTTGAGCTGGTCGATATCCGAAATGAACCACTTGAAGCAGGCGTTTCCGCTGAGGTGTTGCGGCAGATCAGTGGGCATTTAAACGCGGGCAACCAAGCACTGGTGTTTATCAATCGCCGCGGATTCTCGCCAAGTCTGGTGTGTCAGAACTGTGGGGATGCGATCCACTGTACCCGCTGCGATGCGCATATGACTCTGCATCGCCGCCCGCCAAGACTGCACTGTCACCACTGTGATCGTCAAACGCCAATTCCACGCAGTTGCGAGCATTGTCACAGCACGGAGCTACGCCCATATGGCAGTGGTACTGAACGTATAGAGAACCGTTTAACAGAGCTGTTCCCAGACTTCCCGGTGCGCCGAGTGGATCGTGACAGCACGCACTCACGAGAGGCTTTTGATCGACTGATGGAGGAGGTTAATTCCGGAGCACCGCAACTGCTGGTAGGGACGCAAATGCTCGCTAAAGGGCATCATTTTCCGGATGTTACCCTGGTCGCCGTTCTTAACGTCGATGCAGGGCTTTTGAGTGCTGATTTTCGCGCGATGGAGCGTACGGCACAGCTTCTCATGCAGGTTTCCGGTCGGGCCGGCAGAGCTCAGAAGCCCGGTACTGTAGTGATTCAGACTCAGCACCCACAGCATCCTGTTCTTGGTACTCTGCTGGAGCAGGGTTATCTCGCATACGCCAAGCAAGAGCTTGAGAGCCGCAAGGCATTAAGCCTTCCACCGTTTAGCTTTCAAGCTATTGTTCGCGCTGAGGCCCAACGTCAGGGCTGGGCCGAAGCCTACCTAATGCGGCTGCGTCAGCTACTTGATCAGGCCGGTGCGGGCACAGCCGGCTTGCTATTGGCGGGTCCTTTTCCAGCCAATATGGAGAAACGCGCGGGACTGTTTAGGGCGCAGCTTATACTGACCGCGAAGAGACGCTCATCGCTTCAGTATCTTCTCAAACAGGCGCGCGAGTGGATTGAACATGACCCTGAGGCACCGCGCGTGCGCCTGAGCATTGATGTCGACCCAGTGGACGCGCACTGACCTCAGGCATATCGCCGCGCTGGGGAACAAGTGGCATTTGCCTGCATCGCAACGATATAATAACCGCATATTTTAATCCGCAATCGCGGAACCGCGTTTTTCCAAGAGTGTATAAATGAAAGAACAGATCGCGCAGTTACTCGAATCCGCGCTGCAGACCCTTGTTGAGCAGGGTGTTTTACCGGCTGATATCAGTCCAGATATTCAGGTTGAAAACACTCGCGATAAAGCTCACGGTGACTTCGCTACCAATCTAGCCCTAATGCTCGCCAAACCCGCTAAGAGTAATCCTCGTGCGCTGGCCCAGCAAATTTGTGATGCGCTTCCTGGCTCATCGGCTATCGACAAAACCGAGATCGCCGGCCCTGGCTTTATCAATTTTTTTGTCAATGATGCGGCGATCTACTCGGTCGTAGGTCAAGTCCTGAATGCAGGCGAGCGCTTCGGTATCAAAGAGAGCGCATCACCTGAGCGTATGCAGGTTGAATTTGTATCTGCCAATCCTACAGGCCCATTGCATGTCGGACATGGCCGCGGCGCGGCCTACGGTGCGACGGTTGCCGACCTGTTGGAAGCAGCCGGTGTGAATGTCGAACGTGAATACTACGTAAACGACGCAGGTCGACAGATGAACATTCTGGCTGCCAGTGTATGGCTGCGGTATCTAGAGTCCTTAGGTGCGACTCTTCACTTCCCTGCCAACGGTTATCAGGGCGCATACATCAAAGAGATCGCCAACGAACTCAAGTCACGCTGCGGTGACCGCCTTCAGCGTACAATCGATGAGGTATTCCAAGACATACCTGCAGATGAGCCAGCAGGCGGTGACAAAGAGCTGCACATTGATGCCCTGATAGAACGCGCTCAAATACTCCTTGGCGATGACTACAATCTGGTGTTTGACGCGGGACTGGACGCTATTCTGGCCGATATTCGTGAGGATTTAGGGGAATTTGGTGTCGACTACCAGTGCTGGTTTAGCGAGCGCTCATTGACGAGCAGTGGCGACGTCGATCAGGCCCTGGAGCGTCTTCAACAGAGCGGACACCTCTACGAAAAAGAGGGCAATATCTGGTTCCGTTCCACCGATTACGGTGACGACAAAGATCGTGTTGTGAAACGCGCTAACGGTCAGACAACCTACTTCGCCTCTGATATCGCATACCATATGAATAAGTTTGAGCGTGGTTTCGATAAGGTGCTCAATGTCTGGGGAGCCGACCATCATGGTTATATCACTCGTGTGAAAGCCGCGATTCAGGCGCTGGGGTATGATCCCGAGCGTCTGGTTGTGAAGCTGGTACAGTTTGCCATTCTCTATCGTGGAAGCGAGCGGGTACAGATGTCTACACGTTCGGGTTCGTTTGTTACGTTGCGCGAGTTGCGCGATGAGGTGGGCAACGACGCTTGCCGCTTTTTCTACGTGACGCGCAAAGCTGACCAGCATATGGATTTCGATCTTGACTTGGCA
Organism: Marinobacterium sp.; assembly: GCA_035458585.1. GTDB lineage: Bacteria > Pseudomonadota > Gammaproteobacteria > Pseudomonadales > Balneatricaceae > Marinobacterium_E. Next base: position 23,578 of record DATHZN010000011.1, read on the forward strand.
AAGTCAGAATCCAAGGACAATCCGGTCTACTATATCCAGTACGCGCACGCTCGCGTCTGCTCAGTACTGCGTAAACTCGAGTCAGAGGGGCTGCACTGGGATCAGGAGCAGGGGCTTGCAGCACTCGCTCGACTGGATACTGAAGCCGAGCGTGACCTGGTAACGGCACTGAGTAAATACCCGGAAACACTGCAAAACTCAGCGCTCAACTTTGAACCACACGTATTGGCAAACTATCTGCGCGAGCTCGCATCAGACTTCCACACTTACTACAACGGTCACAAAATGCTGATTGACGACGCTGAGTTGCGAGATGCACGCATTACGTTGTCCGCCGCAGTCCGCCAAGTCCTCGCGAACGGCCTGAAGTTATTGGGCGTTAGCGCACCAGAGCAGATGTAAGGCATGGCGCGTCGAGACTATGCGAGCAAACCGAAAACGAGTAAGGCAGCGTCCAAACCCGCTGCGACTCGTCGCCCGGCTCCGCCGCAGGCGAAGCAGACAGCACGCCCAGTTGGGCTCTTTTTTGCCGCATTAGTAGCGACAACCCTGCTTGGCGGCGGCATCTATTACCTAAGCTCGGAAATGAAATTAGGTAATACTCCTGAGCTTCTACCTGAGCCCAGCCCTGCGCAAATAAACCCCAGGGTAGAGACAGAACCGTCTGACAGTGTGCGAGCACCGGGTGAAAGCCTACCCCTCGATGATGTGGCTCTGCAGCAGGATGAGCGCTTTGGTTTTTATGATCTGCTCAAACAGACTGAAGTAGAGACGCCTGAAGAGTCGGCCTACACCTCAACGCCAAAAACAGCAGCCCTGGATACACCCTATATCCTGCAAGCGGGTTCTTTTCGCCAACAGCGAGACGCCGAGGCAATGCGCGCGCGCCTCACTCTTGCTGGCCTGCCCAATGTACGGGCATCTCAATCTGGCGATTGGTTCCGCGTTACCACCGGCCCTTTCAACACTTACAATGAACTCAAGAGTGCTACAAGTAAGCTTGAGAAGCTCAATATTCACCCGGTCAAACGCAAGGCCAACTAGGAATCACTGCGTCTACGCCTTGAATTTCACCGGTCGACCCCCATCAAGCTGTGTAGACACACAACTACAGAGCTCAATATGACTACGATCGTAAGTGTACGCCGCGGCAACCAGGTGGTTGTTGGAGGTGATGGCCAAGTTTCCTTAGGAAATACCGTAATGAAAGGGACGGCCCGCAAGGTTAATACCATTCCCAAACATCAGGTCATCACCGGTTTCGCTGGCAGTACAGCCGACGCCATAACGCTGCGCGACCTGTTCGAGCAACAGCTGGACAAGCATCAGGGTAATATCGTCAACGCCGTTATCCATCTCGCACGCGAGTGGCGCTCCGATAAGGTGTTACGTCGCCTGGAAGCGCTGATGCTGGTAGCCAATGAGGAGAAGACCTATCTGTTGTCCGGTAGTGGCGATGTGATTGAGCCTGAAGATGGCGTTATCGCAATCGGCTCAGGCGGCAATTATGCGCTGGCCGCAGCGCGAGCGCTGGTCGACAATACCGAACTTAGCGCTCGCGATATCGTTGAAAAGAGTCTTCATATCGCCGCGAATATCTGCGTATTCACAAACTCTAATCTGACCATCGAGCAGCTCGAATCTGTTGCTTGAGGAGACCCCAATGTCTGATATGACTCCCCGCGAGATCGTACATGAACTAGACCGTCACATTGTCGGTCAGGATGAAGCCAAACGCTCAGTTGCCGTTGCCCTGCGCAACCGCTGGCGCCGCATGCAGCTAGATGCAGAGTTGCGTCCAGAAGTGACACCCAAAAATATCCTGATGATTGGACCGACCGGTGTTGGTAAGACTGAGATAGCGCGCCGCCTGGCCAAATTAGCCAACGCCCCTTTCATAAAGGTTGAGGCGACAAAATTTACCGAGGTGGGTTACGTCGGTCGTGACGTAGAGACCATTGTTCGCGATCTGGTTGACCAGTCTTTGAAGATGCACCGTGAACAAGCGATGCAAGCTAACAGCCACAAGGCTCAGGATGCCGCTGAAGAGCGAATTCTCGATGCGCTGCTTCCGAGCGCGCGCCCAATCGGTACAGAGGAGCTATCGCGTTCTGACTCCGCTACCCGTCAGGTATTTCGCAAGAAGCTGCGTGAGGGCCAACTTGACGACAAAGAGATCGACATCGAGCTAGCCCAAGCAAAAATAGGGGTTGAGATAATGTCGCCGCCAGGAATGGAGGAGATGACCAACCAGCTGCAAAATCTATTCTCTAACATGGGCCAGGAACGCAAACAGAGCCGTCGCCTAAAAGTAGCTGAGGCAATGAAACTTCTGGTTGACGAGGAGGCCGCCAAACTCGTTAAAGAGGAAGATATCAAGCAGAACGCAATCGAGGCGGTTGAGCAAAATGGTATTGTCTTTTTGGATGAAATTGACAAGGTCTGCAAACGCGCAGATCACACCAGCGCAGACGTCAGCCGTGAAGGTGTACAGCGTGATCTGCTGCCATTGATTGAAGGTTGCACGGTCTCAACTAAATACGGCATGGTTAAAACAGACCACATCCTGTTTATAGCCTCCGGAGCCTTTCATCTGGCGCGACCATCAGACCTGATTCCAGAACTTCAAGGTCGTCTGCCTATTCGCGTTGAACTCCAGGCTCTTACCCCGGATCACTTCCGCCGAATCCTGACCGAACCAAAAGCCTCACTGACTGAACAGTACAAAGCGCTACTGGCAACGGAAGGGGTGGAACTTAGCTTTACCGATGAGGGCATCGCGCGTGTTGCCGAATTGGCCTGGCAGGTAAACGAGAAGACCGAAAATATCGGTGCTCGTCGTCTACATACCATGATGGAGAGACTGCTCGAAGAGATCTCCTTTAGCGCTTCCGACCGTAACGGTGAGCAGGTCTCTGTCGACAGAGCATTCGTTGACCAATATCTTGGCGAGCTAAGTGCAGATGAAGATCTGAGCCACTACATTCTTTAGTACGGAGTCCCCATGTCTTCACGTCCCATGCCCAAAGCGGTCAACCTGCATAAGCGCTCCCGCACGCTTGAACTGCAGTACGAAGATGGTTCGTTTGAGCTAACTGCGGAGTTTTTGCGGGTTCACTCCCCTTCCGCGGAGGTGCGTGGCCATGGCATCGGCCAAGAGGTCCTGCAGACGGGCAAACGCCTGGTCGGTATCAAGGGTTTGGAGATGAGTGGGAACTACGCGCTGAAGATCATTTTTGACGACGGTCATGATTCAGGCCTGTACACCTGGACGTACCTCTACGAGCTGGCCCATAACCAAAGTGCCTACTGGGGAGACTATCTGGCACGCCTTCAGCGCGAAGGCGGCAGCCGCGACAACGGTATGATTGCACGCGGCTAAGCTAGCCCGGACTCTGGTCCAACTTAAGGACTTATGTGCCAACTCTCGCTAGAATAGGTTTTGGTAAACATCTAACACTCTACTTGGCAGGTTATACATGGCTGAAGATAACAAAACCACTCACTTTGGCTACACCGAGGTTCCCGTTGAGGAGAAGGTTAAGCGCGTAGCCGATGTTTTTCACTCGGTTGCGGCAAAGTATGACCTGATGAATGACCTGATGTCGGGTGGTGTTCATCGCCTATGGAAACGTATAACCATCGAGAGCAGCGGTGCACGAACTGGCCATACCGTTCTTGATATAGCCGGCGGTACAGGCGACCTGACAAAGAAGTTCTCTCGCATCGTCGGCCCTACCGGAAAAGTTGTGCTGGCTGATATTAACGCCTCAATGCTCAACGTTGGGCGGGATAAGCTGATCAATTCAGGGATCAGTGGCAATGTAGAGTACTGTCAGGCAAACGCAGAGTGCCTGCCCTTTGCCGATAACACCTTCGACATCATCACTATCGCTTTTGGTCTACGTAACGTCACCGATAAGGACGCGGCCATCCGCTCAATGTTGCGAGTACTCAAACCCGGTGGAAAACTGATGATTCTTGAGTTTTCCAAAACCGATAACCCGGTACTGACGAAGGCCTATGACTTCTACTCTTTCAATATCTTGCCAAAAATGGGTGAGATCATTGCTAACGATGCGCAGAGCTATCGTTATCTGGCAGAGTCGATCCGCATGCACCCAGATCAGGATACGCTCAAACAGATGATGGATGACGCGGGATTTGTTAACACACGCTACCGTAATATGACGGGCGGTGTCGTCGCACTGCATACAGGGATTAAACCCTAGAACGTTATGAATCTCATCACCGCAGCATTAATCGAAACGGCCGAAGCATCCCTTAATCTGTTGCTACAGACACGCCCTATGCTACGCGAGCGCCTGCAGAAGTTGAGTGGCAAATCCCTGCGTATTCGGCTGTTACCGCAGCAACTTACCCTGAGGATAGATTTCACCGCACAGGGCCTGAGCTTGTCTCAGGACCTTTTGAACCCCGCGGATGCTGAGATCAGTGGTGAACTCAGCGCACTCATGCGCTTGCTCAACGATCCGCGATCGGTACTTTTCGGTCAGGGTGTAGATATCAGCGGCGATGCGGCAATGGTACAGCGAATCCAGAAAGCGATGCGTGATGCCGAGCTTGACTGGGAGACCTGGCTGGCTGAGCAGATCGGAGATGGCGCGACGGCCACACTTAAGCAGTTGCTACAACCCTTACGCCAGCAGATAAAACGGAATCGCCAATCACTCTCCAGCAATATGAAATCCTATCTGCAGGAGGAGTTGGCCGCCCTGCCCGCTCGGACTGAATACGAAATCTGGACAGCCCAAGTGAGCACCATACGTAATCAGGTCGAGCAACTAGAGCGGCGTATTGCACGCCTCTCAGATAACTAACAGTCAGAACGGCTTGAACACCACCAATATTAGAATGGGTACAAAGATCAGCAAAGGGAGTTCGTTAAAGAGTCTAAAGTAGGTACCACTGCGCGTTAGCGCATCAGCTTTTAGTCGAATAAGGTAGACACGACACCAAAAGTGAAAGCCGATCAGTAACAGTACAAACAACAACTTGGCATGCAGCCAACCCCCGCTAAATCCATAGCCGAGCCATAACCAGAGCCCTAGTCCGAGCGTCAATATCGCCATGATTGTCATAAAGCCATAAAGCTTAGACGCCATGATCGCCAAGCGACGTACATCTTCACCTGCCTCTTTACCCTCAACAAAGTGAACGAAGATACGTGGAAGATAAAAGATACCAGCCATCCAACTGGTCATCGCGAGTATATGAAAGGTTTTAACCCACAGCATCCTTATCTGCTCCCAGTATTACCAGGGAATGGACTGCCCATCCCAGGCCAAAAATTGCCCCGAACCACTACCCTCTGACTTCTGCATGACATTTATCAGCGCCTTCGCAGCAAACTCCGGGGTGAAGAGTTTATCTGCAGGCACACGCGCCTGAAAGGGTTTAGAGAGCAATGTATCAGTGGTACCCGGGTGCAACGCCAGAATTTGGACCTTCTTGTGAGTGCGAGACAACTCAATGGAGAGCGTCTTCAAATACATATTGAGCGCCGCTTTGGACGCTCGATATCCATACCACCCGCCCAGAGCATTATCACTGATACTGCCAACCCGCGCTGAGAGCACTCCTATTTGCGTTTGTGCCTTACGATCTAAAAGAGTTATCAACCGACTCAACAGATAAATAGGGCCAATAGCATTGGTCTGCATCACTTCGGTCAGCCACTCAGGCGATAGCTCGCGATAGCTCTTTTCAGGCCCATCCTGATCACGGTGAAGGAGGCCGGTTGCAATAAGGATCTGATCAGGTTGAAACTGCAGCAACTCCAATTCATCAATGAAGCGCTTGATGCTCACCTCACTATTGAGATCTAAGGACAAAAGACCGTCCGAGCCCAGCCGCGAGGTACCTAAAATTCGAGCTGCTGGATTTTGTCTCCTGAGCTCCTGCATTAGAGCAGCACCCACGCCTCCCGATGCCCCCACTATCAACTTATCCGCCATATGCACGCTCCGGTTTAGCTATTCTGTCGAGAAGCCTTCTACGATCTGCCAGAGCAAACAGAGCTTTAAAGCTGATATCGGTGGTACTGGTGTATTCTGAGTGTCAGATATAGGGTGAAACTGAGCACCAAAAGCGAGGCTCCAATCACACCCGGCCACTGCCAATAGCTCCAGAAGGGCTGCAGATAGAAGCCACCGGTACTGGCACCCAAATAGTAGAAGACCAGATAGAGCGCGGAGGCGCTTGCTTTGGCCTGAACTGAGTTTCTGCTAACCCAACTACTCGCCGTCGAATGACAGAGGAAGAAACCGAAGGCGTTAATCAAGAACCCCAGCACAATTAACCAGATCGACTGACCCAATGTCACCATCGATCCCAGCATCAAGATGAGAATACCTATCGACATTACACGTGTCTGTGGAAGATAGTCCGCGATCTTGCCTGAAATCGCTGAACCAAAAGTGCCTGCCAAGTAAGTCAGAAAAAGCATCCCAAGCAAGCTTGCTGGCATGTGATAGGGTTCGGCGGCCAATACAAATGTGATGTAGGAGTACTGATTGATGAAGATAAAAAAGTTGAAACCGCCAATCAAATAGACGGTCAACAGCCGTGGGTTACACAAATGAGCCCCCATGGAAGAAACCATGGATCTCGGGGTCATTGGACGGGGTTCAAAGTGCTGAGATTTTGGCAGTAAAATCATGAATACCATAAGACAGACAGCACTGACACCTGCCATGGCGACAAACGCTCCCTGCCAACCATACCAGTCACCAACAAATCCACCGATCAGCCGACCGCCAATGCCACCCAGCGTATTCCCACCGATATAGAGCCCTACCGCCAGACCCAGAGCACGCGGCGTATACTCATCATTCATGTAAGCAATAGCGATCGCCGGCAAACCACCTAGCATCAGCCCCTGAATCGCTCTGAGCATCAGTAATCCCTGATAGTCCTTCACGAGGCTGAGGCCAATACCGCAAGCAACCGCTCCGGTGAGAGTCAGAATCATGATGCCACGTCTGCCCAGCGCATCTGACAAGGCTCCATAAACAATCAATGAGAGACCCAGAGTCAGTGTCGTGATGGTAAAGGTCCAACTCGACTCGAGAGCACTAATGTGAAATTCGCGGACTAAGGTCGGTAGCAGAGGCTGAGTCACGTAGACATTGGCGAAAATCATAAAAGAGCCGATACAAAGCGCCAAAGTCGCGCGCCAATACGCTTGGGAGTTAGCTTCGATCAACTCAAGAGTCCACAGATTCGATTTTGACCTGGCATCTTAGTACCGTTCTTTAAATGGTAAAAATATATTCTAAATACTCTTACAGAATAATTACTTGTGAAATTGAATCTACATGCCCAGAAGCAGTTTCGCCTGGTGGTCATATCAAGTGGTATTGCTGAAACAGCAGCGCATGTTGGCGTCGCGTAATCGGTAAACAAAGTGAATATCATAAAACTAGAGGCTAGTCCGTATATTCGACGGCTGAACAGAGACCCCTCGGCTAAAGGGCACGCCCAGCGCTGCAGTTAAACGATTCGCGCACCAAAGCTGAACTGATGATGTAAAAGAGATCAAGCTCCCGAAGATAGACGCCAAAACTGGTCTGGCCAGCTTATCGACACACCAGCCTAGGCGTATACTCAGCCCTGCTGCGCTGCCGGAGTCGAGCCAGGGCCCAGATGTTTCGGTAGCCACTGTTTCTGTGCCTGAAAGCCTCTGTTCTCAGCGGTATGCTGGCGATCCAGACAGAGCGGCATCTAGATAAACAACAAGACCAAGGATAACTAGATAATGAGCGCTGA
>DATHZN010000012.1:0-19958 GCA_035458585.1 Marinobacterium sp.
AAACAGCATGATTCGCGGCAGTATGGTAGCTCTCGCCACCCCTATGCATCTCAATGGTGATATCGATTGGGAAGCGCTCGATCGCGTTGTCGATCTGCACCTGAATAACGGTACTGATTCCATAGTCGCCGTGGGTACCACGGGTGAGTCGGCAACGCTCGATTATGATGAGCACATTGAGGTGATCAGACGAGTAGTCCAACGTGTTGCTGGCCGAATCCCCGTTATAGCTGGCACGGGAGCTAACTCGACGCGTGAGGCTATAGAGATGACACAGGGTGCAAAAGAGGCAGGGGCCGACGCATGCCTGTTGGTGACACCCTACTATAACAAGCCGACTCAGGAAGGATTGTTTCTTCACTACACTGCAGTCGCAGAGGCGGTCGATATCCCGCAGATTCTGTATAACGTACCGGGACGTACAGCCTGCGATATGCAACCTGAGACGGTACTGCGCTTAGCGCAGGTGAAAAATATTATCGGAATTAAGGAAGCGACAGGTAACATTGAGCGCGCCAAGTTTCTGATCGAAAATACCGCCGAAGAGTTTGCGATCTACTCTGGCGATGATGGTACCGCCATTGAACTTATTCTTGCCGGTGGTCAGGGTAACATTTCAGTGACTGCCAATGTGGCTCCAGCGAAGATGTCTGAGCTTTGCCACCTGGGTTTAGAGGGTAAGGCTGATGACGCTCGTGCTTTGCAGGCTGAACTCATGCCCCTGCATACAGCCATGTTCACTGAGGCTAATCCAATCCCAGTTAAATGGGCGATGTATGAGATGGGACTCTGCGATGCCGGCATTCGCTTGCCCCTGACGCCTCTCTCAGAACCTCTTAGAGCGCCTCTGGTTGAAGTGCTGAAACAAACCGGTCTGCTTTAACCAGGGAGTATTTAATGGCGAAGCGAGTTCTACTCATCTGTGCCGCGGTTACGTTGGGTGGATGCCAAACATTGGCTAATAATCCAATCTACGGTGAGTCAGGAGTGATTAAAGATCGTTCAACTGAGTATGCACAGGCTCAGCCCGGTAAACGTCTGGAAATCCCGGCAGGAATGAATGCCAAACAGACACGCGACGGTCTACTTGTCCCTCAGTTAAATAGCTCGACGATGGCTCAGGCGCAGATCGTCGTGGAAGTACCACGTCCTGAGTTTTTCTTCGCCGCAGAAGGTGGTGAGCGAGCGAGCATCCGACCGCTTGAGGGTGAACGGGTGATTCTTGTTGATGAACCCATCGATCAGGTATGGAACGAGGTGATGCTATTCTGGCGAGATGTCGGAATCGCTATGGAAACTAAGGATCCGCGTAGCGGAGTGATGGAGAGTGAGTGGATTCGTGTAGAGGGTGAGGATCTTTCCCCGATGCAACGCGTTCTGAATACACTTAAATTTAACTCTGAGGCAAACGAACCGTCGCTGAATAAGCTACGTCTCCAACTGCGTCCTGATCCTGAGGTTGAGGGCCGCACAGCGATCAGTATGAAACAGGTTCAGATCCCGCTGAGCGCTGATGACCGACAGGTCGATTGGATGTCTGATGCTGATGAACTAGCGTACTCCAATGAGCTAATGTTTACTCTGCTCGATTATTTGAGTCGAAGTGAATCGCAAGCGCCAACATTATCCGACTTTCAGCGCCCCGACCGTCTGGAATCCAGTGTAGGTCGGGACTCACGCAACCGGCCGCTACTGAGTGTCAAAGCGCCAGCAGATGAGGCCTGGGATCTTGTTAACGCAGCTCTGGACCGTGCTGGCGTTGATGTTGGGACGCGTAATGAGGAGAGTGGACGTATATACCTAACCTTCGTTAGTCGAGCCCCGGAAGCCAAGCCGCAGGGGTTGTTTGACTGGTTGAAGAACCGTGAGTCGGGACCCCTTAATATAGACTGGAACCCAGCTGCTGCAGTTGAAGCGAGCGACGAGAACATCAACTACACCAGTGATCCCAACGCCCCAATAGTCGGTGCCGTGCCAACACAGGAAGAGTTACAGGCGATGGACGGCTTCAAGATCTGGGTTGGTAAACGAGTAGTCCATGTGTTCGGTCAGAACCAGCAACAGACTACTGAGGACGGTGAGCGGGTCGTTGTCAATCGTTACCAACTGGCATTCAATCGTGCGCGTTCAGGAGTATTGATCTCAGTACACGATCGCAAAGGCAATATAGTTTCCAAGGACACGGCAGCGGAGCTGTTGTGGACGATCAAAGATAATATCGGTATTTGATTTACGGCGTCAGCTGCGGCGGGCGTAATCCATTTGGAGAAGTTAATGGAAAAGCGTGAAGAGCTTTACAAAGGTAAGGCGAAATCAGTATTCAAAACTGACAATCCAGATTACATGATTCTGGAATTTCGCAACGACACCTCCGCCTTCGATGGCAAAAAGGTTGAGCAGCTAGACCGCAAAGGGATGGTTAATAACAAGTTCAACGCTTTCATTATGCAAAAACTCGAGGAAGCGGGTGTAGCAACTCACTTTGAGAAGCTGTTATCAGACAACGAGTGTCTGGTGAAAAACCTTAAAATGATGCCGGTTGAGTGCGTTGTGCGCAACATCTCTGCGGGTTCACTCTGTCGACGTCTGGGCGTAGAAGAGGGCCAGGAGCTCAACCCACCGACCTTTGAACTCTTCTTAAAGAACGACGCACTCGGGGACCCGATGGTTAACGAATCACTGGTCGAAACCTTTGGCTGGGCAAAGTCTGAAGATCTCCAACGAGCCAAAGAGCTGACCTACAAGGTTAACGACGTACTGAAAAAGATGTTCGATGAAGCCGGTATGCTTCTGGTGGACTACAAGCTCGAGTTTGGTCTGTTCAACGGCGAAGTGTTGCTGGGTGATGAGTTCTCACCTGATGGCTGCCGTATATGGGACAAAGAGACGCGCAAAAAGATGGATAAAGACCGTTTCCGCCAGGGCTTGGGTGGCGTTATTGAGGCATACGAAGAGGTTGGTGCACGTCTGGGTATCAACTTTGATGCCTAGATTCGGCGCTTAAAGGCGATCTATCGCAATATCAAGGGGAGCCGTTAGGCTCCCCTTTTTTTATCCAGACTTTCGGGAGCCGTGCTGTATCAAAAAACACCTGCTGGAATTTGATTTCAGTCAGGCTCTAGCGCTCTTGGTATGCCGATAGAAGCTCTTCCATCAGCGATGGTTAGAGAGCAGAAAACGGGGCAACTGCTATGCTTTGATTACTGGCGACTCAGCAGCTAAAACTAGGGAATCTTGGAGAGTACCAATGCCCCGCAACCGTATAGAACAGAAGAAGAAACTCCTCGCCGCGTTAACCACTCAAATCAGAAAGCGCAGTGATTCAGATGCACTGGATCCATTGCTGCAATTTGTCGAGCACTATTATCGAGTCTCACCGGTAGAGGAGTTGCAGGAGCGCAGTAGCGAAAATCTCTACGGGGCCAGTCTCAGCTGCTTCTCTTGGCTAGGTGAATGGCGGGGCGAGCGCCGCAAACTCAGGGTATTCAACCCCAGTATTGAGGCGCACGGCTGGCACTGTTCTCATACCGTTATCCAACTGCTGCACCAGGACATGCCATTCATTGTGGACTCCGTGCGCATGGAGCTTAATCGTCGCGGCAAGCTGATCCATGTGGTTCACTCTGCGGTGTTAACCGTAGATCCGAATACCAAAGCAGTTCTGGATTCGAAGAGCGATCAGGGCGTCGAAGTGAGCCTGTTGTATATAGAGATCGATCGCACGACTGACACTCAGGATATCAAGGAGATACACGAGGGAATCGAGGAGGTGATGTCAGACCTCTGCGTAGCTGTCGATGACTATCAGCCGATGTTGGACAAAGCTCGCGAACTTGCAAGCGAGCTGACCGTGCGCAAGGATCCTGAATCGCTAGAGGCCGCCCAGCTACTGGAGTGGATGTGTCAGGATCACTTCACCTTCCTAGGATTTGATCAGGTCAACTACAAGCGCAGCAAAGAGCAGATTCAAGTCGAACGTGAAGGCGGCACCGAACTGGGTATTATGCGTATCTACGCGCCCAAGGGGCCCAAACTACTGCGAAGACTCAGCCAAGATGAGGCTGCCTTCAGGACCTCGAAGTCGCCACTCTTCTTCGCCAAAGACTACCACCGTTCCAGAGTTCACCGACCCGCTTACCAAGACATGGTGGTGGTAAAAGCATTCAACAAACGTGGCGAGGTGACCGGAGAGTATCGCTTTTTCGGTCTATATACCTCCCCTGTCTATGTGGAGGCCCCATGGAATATTCCAGTGGTGCGCAAACGTTTAGAGCGCATTGTTGAACAAACGGGGTTCGGTCGCGGTGGGTACGCTTACAAAACGCTGCAGCAGACGTTTATTGAAATGCCACGTGACGAGTTGATGTTATCGACGGATGACGAACTGTTTATCAATGTGATGGGCATCTTTAATCTGCAAGAGCGTCGTAAGGTACGTTTACTGCACCGTCGAGACATCAGCGGCAACTTCAACGCCTTTCTATACTACGTTCCGCGCGATATTTTTAATACCCAGCTTCGCTCGCAGGTACAACGCCTGTTGTGTGAACGTCTTGGAGTAGAAGATTCAGAATTCACTAGCTACTACAGTGAGTCGGTACTAACCCGAGTGTACTTCGTATTGCCGAGTCGTGAGGGTATCTTCAACGAGTTCGACCCTTTACAACTCGAGGAGGAGGTAGCGGCCCTCAGTCTCTCCTGGGATGATGAACTGGGCAGTGCTTTGCTCGAGTTTTATGGCGAAGAGCGCGGCAGTCGTTTGGCGAGTGTTTATCGACACGCTTTTCCGGCCGCTTACCGCGAGCACTTCTCTGCCAGCTCTGCTGCAGCCGACATGGAGTACTTGGAGCAGCTTCGTGCTGGGCGGCCAATAGCGTTGAGCTTCTACAGGCAGATAGAGCAGTCTCGCGATCTTCTGCGTTTTAAGCTGTTCGCGCCAGCGAGTGCGCTAGTGCTCTCAGACGTTATTCCTATTCTTGAGAATCTCGGTATGTGCGTGCTCGGAGAGCACCCCTACAGAGTCAGACTGGAGTCAGGAGCAATATTCTGGATTCACGACTTCTCATTGGAGTATCGCGTTGGTGAACAGGTCGACATGGATGCGGTTAAGCATCTGTTTCAGGACGCATTTGAGAACATCTGGCATCAGCATGCGGAGAGTGATGCATTTAACCGTCTGGTTATCGGTGCCCATTTAAGTTGGCGTGAGGTCGCCATGCTCCGTGCCTATGCCCGCTACAACCAACAGATCAGATTTGGGTTCAGCCAGCAGTTTATTGCAGCCACTCTTGCGCGGCATCTGCAGATAACGCGGTTGCTGGTGGCGCTTTTCAGAGCCCAATTTGAGCCGGAGCGGCAAAGTTCGGATAAGGTAAAAGCGCTGACCGTCAGATTGATCAACTCAATTCAAGAAGGGCTAGAGCGCGTAGAGAATCTCAATGACGACAAAATACTGCGCCGTTATCTGGAGTTGATCCGCGCGACTGTGCGAACTAACTTCTTTCGCACGGATGAACTTGGCGATCTGCGCAGTTACTTCTCATTCAAAATTAGACCAAGCGGTATCGAGCAGATGCCTCTGCCGCGACCTGCGTTTGAGGTGTTTGTTTATTCCCCGCAGGTTGAGGGCGTTCATCTTCGTGGCGGAAAGGTAGCTCGTGGCGGTTTACGCTGGTCTGATCGGTTGGAGGACTATCGAACAGAGGTTCTAGGTCTCGTAAAAGCTCAGCAGGTAAAAAACGCTGTCATTGTGCCTGTTGGTGCAAAGGGTGGTTTTGTAGCGAAAACTATCTCTGAAGATGCTGATCGCGAGGAGATTCAAAGCAAGGGTGTTGCCGCTTATCAGACTTTTATTCGCGCTCTTCTCGATATCACCGACAATCTTGATGCCGGTACACTGGTACCGCCGGATAAAGTGGTACGCCTGGACGAGGACGATCCTTATCTTGTCGTTGCGGCAGATAAGGGAACTGCAACTTTCTCCGATATCGCGAATCAGATCGCTGCTGAGTATGGTTTTTGGCTGGGCGATGCTTTCGCTTCTGGGGGGTCCCAGGGATACGATCATAAAAAGATGGGAATTACTGCTCGGGGTGCCTGGGAGTCTGTCAAGTTGCACTTCAGGGAGGAGGGCAGGGATATACAGAGTGAACCTTTTACCGTAATCGGCATCGGCGACATGTCAGGTGATGTATTTGGTAATGGCATGCTGCTATCGGAACAGATTCGTCTCCAGGCCGGGTTTAATCACCTGCACATTTTCATCGATCCAGATCCCGATCCCACAAGTAGCTATCAGGAGCGCAAACGACTGTTCGAGTTGCCGCGTTCAAGCTGGACTGACTACGACGCTAAATTGATATCCGCCGGTGGTGGTGTCTTCTCGCGTGCTGCTAAGTCGATCGATATCACCCCTGAGATGAAACAGGCATTCGATATTCATGCTGATAAACTCTCTCCGAGTGAGCTGATATCTGCGCTGCTATGTGCGCCGGTGGATCTGCTCTGGAATGGTGGTATCGGTACCTATGTCAAAGCGAGTACAGAGAGCCATGCCGACGTGGGTGATAAGGCCAACGATTCGCTGCGCGTGGACGCATGCCAGTTACGCGCTAAAGTAGTCGGTGAGGGAGGCAACCTAGGGCTGACGCAGCGCGCGCGAATTGAGTACTCGCTCAACGGCGGATCCTGTAATACGGACTTTATCGACAATGCTGGTGGGGTTGATTGCTCCGACCATGAGGTCAATATCAAGATCGCGCTACAGGCAGTGTTGCAGGCGGGTGATCTAACGGAGAAACAGCGCAATAAACTGCTGGCGGACATGACCGAGCGAGTCGCGCAACTTGTACTGACCCATAACTACCGTCAGGCGTTGGCGCTCTCTCTGGCTGAGTCCCAACTGCCGCAGCAGAATGATGATTATCCCGTGCTTATTCGTCAGCTCGAGCAGAGCGCGAAGCTCAACCGGGTGCTGGAGTTTTTGCCCGATGACGAGCAGCTTAGCGAGCGGACTAAACAGGGTAAGGTGCTGTCGCGTCCAGAGTTATCCGTACTCATATCTTATGTCAAAGGAGAGCTTAAAGAGCGTCTGAACGATCCGCTGATCTCAGATGATCCATACGTAGCGAAGATACTGTTTGAGGTATTCCCCGAAGCGTTGGTGGAGCGCTTTGAGAGTGCTATCGCAGATCACCGTCTGCGCGCTGAAATCATAGCGACTCACTTGGGCAATGCACTCGTAAACCAGATGGGTATCCCCTTTGTTATGCGTGTGGCTCAGGCGACAGGGCGATCCAGTGTCGATATTGCACGTGCCTGGGTTGCAGCGCGCGATATCTTCGATATCCCTACTATGTGGGGTAACTTAGAAGCGCTGGATAATCAGGTGGATGCGGCAACTTTGCAGAGTGTCATGGGCGATATTCAGCGTCTGATGCGACGTGTCTGTGTCTGGCTCTTGCGCCAGTATGCTGAGCTGCCAAGCCCTGAAGTACTGGTAAAACGCTTTGCATCACCGGTCGCACAGTTGCGCAGTGAACTGCAGAAACACCTCACCGGTATGCCTGAGGTGCAGTGGCAGGTGCGAAATCAGTTGCTTATGGAGAAGGGGGTGCCAGAGTCGCTGGCACGTGATGCGGCTTCGCTCGAGAGCCTCTTCTCCCTACTGGATATCAGCCTTATATCTGAGAAGGATTCGCAGAGTCTGGAAGTCGTCTGCGACACATACTTTGCGATTGGTGATCGGCTATCCCTCTACTGGCTCGAAGAGCAGATCAAGTCGCTGGACGCTAAAACGCGCTGGCAAGTTCAGGCTCGGGAGGTGTTTCGTGAAGACCTCAATCGACAACAGCATTTGTTAGCACTGAGTGCGCTAAACCTGCGCCCAGCAGACAGCAGTTGTGAGCTACCTCCGCTAGAGAGCTGGGAACAGGCCAATCAGGTGTTGCTATCTCGTTGGTCGAAACTGACCAACGAGTTGCAGAGCGGTGAAGGTGTGGACTCGGCGATTCTTACTGTTGCGATGCGGGAGTTGCAGGCATTTGGCCTGCACTCAGATTAAAAGGGTACGGGGGAGCGGAAGCTCAGTCGCTCATCGGTGATCGGGTGGTAGAGCTCCAGCAGGTCTGCATGCAGCATCAAGCGGTCAACCGCAGTCAGTGCCTCGCCCTCGGCGTATAGGTTGTCGCCCAGGATAGGGTGTCCGAGGACCTGCATATGCAGACGCAACTGATGCGAGCGGCCGGTGATCGGGTAGAGGGCTATGCGTGTGGCGCTGAATCCCGCGACCTCCTCGGTACAGAGTGAGCGCCAGAAAGTAGTTGCTGATTTACCCTGCTCGAAGTCGATCATCTGCAGTGGTCTGCGCTCCCAGTCGCAGCGCATTGGCTCGTGCCGCGAGCCTTCACTGCTCTCTACGGCTCCCGCAACCAGTGCCTGATAGCGTTTGAAATTGCGACGTTGCTGAAACTGCATGCTCAGTAAGCGATGCGCCTCTTTCGAGCGCGCCAAGACCATCAGGCCTGAGGTGGCACAGTCTAGCCGGTGGACAATGAGCGCGTCTGGCCATCGCTCCTGGGCGCGTCGCCAGAGGCAATCCTGCTTATCCTCGCCACGACCAGGTACTGAGAGTAGCCCGGCGGGCTTCTCCAGAATCAGCATATCGGTGTCTTCGTAGTGGCAGTACATTAAGCTCTCTCAAACAGTGCCAGTGATTCGATGTGGTGAGTCTGTGGGAACATATCCGCAATACAGAGACGACTCAGCTTATATCCCTGCCGCTTCAGTGTTGCAGCATCGCGTACCAGTGATGAAGGGTCGCAGGCTATGTAGACCAGTGCTCTAGGCTTGTGATGTTCCAGCGCAGCAATCACCTCCGCTGCACCCTGGCGGGGCGGGTCAAGAAGAATCAGGTCGTATTGATCGGTAAACCAGGGCGCATCCTTTGCCGGCTCTGAGAGGTCTGCCGCGTAGGCTCGCAGATTTGTCAATTCGTTTGCATCGGCGTTGTCCAGACAACGCTGTACCATGGTGCTGCTACCTTCGACAGCGGTTACCTGAGCAACCCTTTTCGCCAGGGGAAGCGAGAAATTACCCAATCCGGAGAAGAGATCGAGCACCCTGTCCTGACTACGGGGTGCCAGCCAGTCGACTACTCGATCAATCATCAACTGGTTGACCTGCGCATTTACCTGTACAAAGTCGCTGGCAGTGAAATTAAGCTGTATCGATCCGTCGATGCTTAAACGAGTCGCTGCTGGATTGGCGTGAATTAGACCTGCAGGGCTCTCTTTGACGCGAATACTCAGGTTTGCCTGATGTCGTTTAGCGAGGCGCTCAAGTGCGGCTCTCAGCTCATCACTAAGATTGCGGGTGCTCCGCAGCTCAACCTCAAGCCCTTGGTCACCCTCGATCACTTCAATCTGCGTGAGGTGTTTAACGCGTTCAAACTCAATTAAGGCAGCGCGCAGATCGGCTAAAAAGGCATTTATCTTGTTAGTGAGGACTGCACACTGATCGATATCAACCAGCTTGTTGCTGGCACGTCGACGAAAACCCATCAGCAATTCACCGTTATCGCGCTGATTAATTCCCACGCGGGCGATACGGCGGTAGCCGAGCTTAGCACTACCGCTCAGTGGTTCATCGATGGTCTCGGGCTCTACTTGGGCACGTTTAGCCAATTGGGTGAGCAACTCTTGCTGTTTTAGTTGAATGGCTTCGTCCGCTTGGAGATGCTGGAGGTCGCAACCGCCGCACTGCTCATAGTAGGGACAGGGAGGGGATATACGCGCGTCTGATGTTGTAAAAATTTCGCGAGCCAGTGCCTCGTCAAAGCGCTTGCTGCTCTTCTCGATCTCCACGTCAACCCGCTCGCCGGGCAGTGCGCCGCGTACAAACAGGGTTTTTCCTTCAGGACGAGCTACCCCTCGACCATCAAGTGAGAGGGAGATAATCTCCACTGGCGTATCGAGTTGTGTCTGTTTCTTGGGTTGCTGGCGTGGACCACCATAACGGATGCGGCGATGTTTCATCAAAAAGAGCCTGAATAATAACACTTGGGTATACTGGGAGTTTACCGAACTTTAGATTCCAGCGGGATATAAACTCTATGCCTACCCTCGTTGTTACAGAGCATCCATTTGCACAATATGTACGAATTCTTGGAAAGGGAAAGAGCGGAAGCCGATCGCTGACCCGAGAAGAGGCGCGCACGGCAATGGGTATGATCCTGGATCAGCAAGTTGAGCCGGAGCAGTTGGGTGCATTTCTGATGCTCATTCGCATGAAAGAGGAGGCGCCGGAGGAGTTGGCTGGATTTGTTGATGCGGTACGCGAGCGTTTTCCAATTCCTACACATCTGCATATCGACCTAGACTGGTCGAGCTATGCCGGTAAAAAGCGCCATCTCCCATGGTATCTACTCGCGGCTCTGTTGCTCGCAGAACAGGGAGTGTCTGTATTCATGCACGGCGCACGAGGACATACAGCTGGGCGCATTTATGCCGAGGATGTGCTTAAAACACTTGGAGTTGAAGCCGCACAGAATTGGGGGCAGGTTGAGCAACAGTTGCTGCATACAAATTTCAGCTTCATGTCCATCAATCAACTCTGTCCACCCTTAGGTGAGATTATCCAGTTACGCTCGGTTTTTGGACTGCGTTCACCCGTCCACACCCTCTGTCGATTACTGAACCCTCTGAGTGCGAGAGCAACGGTCGATGGGGTGTTCCACCCACCCTATGCGCCTATGCATCAAAAGACAGCTCTCTTGCTGGGTACAGAGAATTGTGCGACGGTTCGGGGCGATGGCGGGGAGGCCGAAGCAAAACCTGATTCCGATACTGAGATGCATTGGATTATCGATCGTGAGCTGAGTGTCTCGAGTTGGCCAAGAATCTATCCGCAACGTCTGGTTAAGAGTAGCGAGCTCAATATCGAAGATTTAAAGCAACTTTGGGCCGGCGAGATAGAACACCCCTATGGTGAGGGCGCGATTTTATCCACACTGGCAATTGTACTGCGGCTGCTTCCGGGAAATGCCAAACTGTCGTCAGACGAGTTGCTAAACCAAGCACGCGAGCGCTGGGACGCCCGCAATCGCAGCCGGTTTAGCGATTGAGTGATTCAACTCAATCGCGTCTAAGAGAGTCTTTAACTGCTATTGGAGAGGGATAACGGAAGATTACCACGTAGGTAGATAGCAGGAAGGTCAAAATTGCGGTCGCTTGGATCACATGTGAGGCCTCTGTGCCAATCAGCTGCGAAGCAAAGGCCAAATAGGCAATCAGCAGCGAGAATTCGCTTGTTTGACCTAGGCGAAAGCCAATCTCCCAACCCGTCTCGCTGCTCTCACTGATCCCGCGCAGCAGTGTTCGAAACACCAGAGGCTTCATGACCAGAACAGCCAGGGTCATTACTAAAGCTGGTAACAGAATGTCATCCAAAAGTGACAGGTTAAAGCTGGCGCCTACGGAGAAGAAGAACAGAATAAGGAAGAAGTCACGCAGCGGCTTGAGGCTTGTCGCAATGTATTGAGAGATTGGGCTGGTCGCCAGCGTGACGCCCGCGATGAAGGCGCCCATTTCGGCAGACAGGCCAATATACTCAGCTGCTTCTGCCATCCCCAGACACCAACCGATCGCGACCAGAAATATGTACTCATGAAAACGATCGAAGCGCATCAGGAGTGGAAGCAGGACAAAGCGTACCGCTCCCCAAGCCGCTAACACGAGTGTTGGCAGTGCCAGCATCGATTTGAGGAAACCGGTAGCGGGATTGTCTTCGCCGCCAGAGTTGAGCAGCAAGAGAACTAATATAGCGATCACATCTTGAAGCAGCAGCAAGCCTACCACCAGCTCTCCTGTGTGCTTATGATGAAGTACGGTGGTGGGCAGAAGTTTGATGCCTATGATGGTGCTGGAGAACATCATCGCTGCGCCGACGACCAGTGCCTCTGTTTGAGTAAATCCAAATGCAAGGGTTATACCGTACCCAAGACCAAGGAACACCAGCGAACTGACCAGCGCGACCAATGTGGCCTTACGCAGCATATGAATGAGATGCGAAGGCTGCATATCGAGGCCGAGCAAAAATAGTAGGAAGATAATTCCTATATGGGCGATATCTGACAGCAAACTGGTGTCACTCACCGCGGCGAAGCCGGAGGGTCCAAGTAGAGCCCCCAGGACAATATAGGCAACAAGCAGAGGTTGGCGAGTGTACAACGCCACAGAGGCAAGGACTGCAGCACCGCTGAAAATCAAAAAGAAAGAGGTGAATATCGAGTGTTCCGGCATGCGCTCAAAGTCCTGGTGCAAAGTGTTAAGTGTATCAGAGGCTCGCTGATACGAAAGCGGGTGAAATAATATCCGATCAATTTACTCAGATATTATTAGGATGTATGCTGTTAGATATTGGAATATTAGCGGAGTCTCAGTTTAATGCTGAATATTGAAGTTACCTCGGGCGCTCAGATCTATCTGGCGGAACTACTGGAAAAACAGAATGTCGAGGGGATCGCAGTGCGTCTCTTCGTGACTCAGCCTGGTACGACTTATGCCGAGACCTGTCTGGCCTATTGCCGTCCCGAAGAGGTGAACGCAGAAGACGAAATCATGGATCTTGAGCACCTGCGCTTCTATATAGAGCGTAACTCGATTCCCTACCTGGACGAAGCGTTTATTGATTACGCTCAGGATCGAATGGGTGGGCAGCTTACGATCAAGGCGCCAAATGCTAAGGTGCCAAAGGTCTCTGCTGATAGCCCTATGGAAGAGCAGATCAACTATATTCTCTACTCTGAGATAAACCCAGGATTGGCGTCCCATGGCGGCGAGGTAAAACTAATTGGTCTAGTTGATGAAGACGAAGGCCCTATCGCCGTGCTTAAGTTCGGTGGAGGTTGTCAGGGGTGCAGCGCTGTCGATATGACACTCAAAGATGGCGTTGAGCGTACGCTGATAGACAAGGTTCCCGGACTCATCGGTGTACGCGACGAGACAGACCACAGCCAGCGAGCGAACGCTTACTTCAAGTAATCTTGCTGTCGACTGCCTCTGCGGTATGCAGAGGTAGCAAAAGGGGGGGTGAATCACTCTCCCTTGCATTTTCTTCTCCAGCCCCCATAGTGTCATTAGAGATATTTTTTCACGTGCAGTGACGCACCGTTACCAGAGGCACAGATCATGGATCAAAACGCACATAACTCCCCAGCGCTCGAACTACCGGTATTGCCGCTGCGAGATGTAGTTGTATACCCACACATGGTGATTCCGCTATTTGTTGGACGCCAGAAATCGATCCAGGCCCTCGAAGAGGCGATGCTCCGCGATAAACAGATTTTATTAGTTGCACAACGCAGTGCATCTGAAGATGAGCCACGGATGTCTGACCTTTTTGAGAACGGCACTGTGGCGACCATTTTACAGATGCTAAAGCTGCCGGACGGAACAGTTAAGGTGTTGGTAGAGGGCGAATATCGTGCTCGCATCGATACGCTGTTCGAGGAGCATGAGCACTACGCTGCCAAGCTGCATCAGCTGAACGAGGAAGACGTGGATAGCGCAGAAGCGCAGATCTACAAGCGCACCGTTCTGGATCAGTTCGAACGCTTCATCCAGATCAACAAGAAAATACCGAATGAAGTACTTACCTCGCTCAATAATATCGATGATCCAAGCCGTTTGGCTGATACGATTGCCGCTCATATGTCGCTCAAGCTCGAGCAGAAGCAAGAGCTGTTAGAGCTGCTGAGCGCCAAAGGCCGTCTTGAGAAGCTGATGTCACTGATGGAGGCGGAGATCGACCTCGTTGAAGTGGAGAAGCGCATACGCGGCCGGGTCAAGAAACAGATGGAGAAGAGCCAGCGGGAGTATTACCTGAATGAGCAGATGAAGGCTATTCAGAAAGAGCTCGGCGACCTTGATGAGTCTGGCGGCAGTGACCTGGACGAGCTGCAGCGTAAGATTGAAGCTTCAGGAATGCCGAAAGAGGCATTGGATAAAACCTTGGCTGAGTTTAATAAGCTCAAGATGATGTCGCCGATGAGCGCTGAGGCCACCGTAGTTCGTGGTTACATTGATTGGATGCTACAGATTCCATGGTCTAAGCGCACCAAGGTGCGTTTGGACATGAAGCGCGCCACTAAGATTCTTGATGAAGATCACTACGGTCTTGACGAGGTGAAAGAGCGTATCATCGAATATCTGGCGGTTCAGAAGCGAGTACGTAAATTACGCGGCCCAATCCTCTGTCTAGTGGGACCGCCGGGTGTAGGTAAAACTTCCCTGGGTCGGTCCATAGCGCGTGCAACTAACCGCGAATATGTGCGCATGGCGTTAGGAGGGGTACGTGATGAGGCTGAGATCCGTGGTCACCGTCGTACCTACATTGGTTCTATGCCGGGTAAACTGATCCAGAAGCTTTCGAAAGTGGGTGTCAAAAACCCGCTATTTTTGCTGGATGAGATCGACAAGATGGGGATGGATCATCGAGGTGATCCGGCCTCAGCCCTGCTAGAGGTACTCGATCCAGAGCAGAACTCTACATTTAACGACCACTACCTGGAGGTCGATTACGACCTCTCCGAAGTGCTGTTCGTATGTACCTCTAACTCCATGAACATTCCCGGTCCGCTACTGGACCGCATGGAGCTAATTCGCATTCCGGGTTACACCGAGGACGAGAAACTTAATATTGCGCGTCGCTATCTGGTGCCGAAGCAGATCAAACAGAATGGTCTGAAACCCAAAGAGTTGGAGATTAGCGATAGCGCGATAATCGATATTATTCGTTATTACACGCGTGAAGCGGGTGTCCGTGGCCTTGAGCGTGAGCTTGCAAAAGTCTGCCGAAAGGTTGTGAAAGAGCTGGCGCTCGGTACTGCAGAAGCGAGCACATTGTCGGTCACCGGTGAGCAACTGGAACACTACCTTGGCGTGCAGAAACATAGCTTCGGTCGGGCCGAGGAGCAGGATCAGGTCGGCCAGGTTACAGGCCTCGCATGGACGCAGGTGGGTGGTGATATTCTGACTATCGAGGCTGCTATCGTTCCCGGCAAAGGACGGCAGATTCTGACGGGTTCTCTTGGCGATGTGATGAAAGAGTCGATTCAGGCAGCCCTGACCGTGGTTCGCAATCGAGCTGAGTCCCTTGGTATCGCCACTGACTTTCATGAAAAACGTGATTTGCATATTCACGTCCCCGAGGGGGCTACGCCAAAAGATGGCCCCAGTGCGGGTATTGGTATGTGCACTGCTTTAGTCTCATCGCTGACTGGGATTCCGGTTCACTCGGATGTTGCTATGACAGGCGAAATTACACTGCGAGGACAGGTTTTGCCGATTGGTGGATTGAAGGAGAAGCTGCTAGCTGCTCATCGTGGAGGTATTAAAACTGTTGTCATACCAGATGAGAATCGTCGTGATT
The DNA here is from genome assembly GCA_035458585.1 of Marinobacterium sp. Lineage (GTDB taxonomy): Bacteria > Pseudomonadota > Gammaproteobacteria > Pseudomonadales > Balneatricaceae > Marinobacterium_E. The sequence continues at coordinate 15,430 of DATHZN010000012.1, forward strand.
TGAAAGAAATTCCCGACAATATCAAGGCAGATCTGGACATTAAGCCGGTTAAATGGATCGATGAAGTCCTCAACATTGCACTTACCCGCCAGCCCGAGCCTCTGACTGATGAGCAGAAGGAGGCGATAGCAAATGAGGCTGCAAAGTCTGATGCGACATCGGAGGCGATTAGCCGACATTAAGCGCAAGCCGCGTATTTTCTGGCTTTCAGCAGTTGACACCGGTTCTGGCTGGTTGCTATAAAGAGGCTACAAGTGCTCGCAGCGTTTGAATTAACAAAAACTTAGAAAAACACTTCTCACAAAGGGGAACAAGGTGAACAAGTCTGAATTGATTGATGCTATTGCGGCATCTGCTGACCTGCCTAAAGCAGCAGCTGGTCGTGCTCTTGATGCTACGCTGGAAGCAGTTACTGCAGCTCTGACCAAAGGTGAGTCAGTTGCTTTGGTTGGTTTCGGTACATTTACTACAAAAGAGCGTGCTGCTCGCGACGGTCGTAACCCACAGACTGGCGCAACTATTAAGATCGCTGCAGCGACTCTGCCTACATTCAAACCTGGCAAGGCTCTGAAAGACGCAGTAAATAAGTAAGTTGTTGGGTGAGTCGCCCAGGGTCTCCTGACTCCTTATCGCAGACCACACTGGGTAGCTCACCAAGAAAAAGCGCATTCATCTGAATGCGCTTTTTTTAGTTTTAAGGATATTTTCCGTTATGTTGCAATCGATGCGCGACAACTCACAAGGGATCATTGCGAAGATACTTGTGGGTCTCATAATTGTTGTATTTGCGCTCTGGGGCGTAGACTCGCTGGTAGGTCTGGCAACGGCTGAACCTCCGCCGGCAAAAGTAAATGGTGCGGAGATTTCCAGAGTTGATCTGGCCAGAGGTATAGAACTTCAGCGTCGCCAGATACTGAATCAGATGGGTGCTGATGCAGATCCGGCGATGCTGGACGACAGTTTGTTGCGCCAGTCTGTTCTCAACAGCCTGATCGACCGTACCCTGCAAGAGACAACGGCTGATGACAGGGGACTGTTTGTCTCTGAAGAGATGCTCGATCAACTGATCGTATCCACGCAGGACTTCCAGATTGAGGGTCGTTTCGACCGCAATCAATTTGAGGCAACGCTTCGCAGTGCTGGCTTTACCCCTCTCAGTTACCGGGAACTCCTGAGAACGATGACACTGGTGGACCAACAGCGCCGCGCTTATGCTGATTCGGCTTTTGTTACACCCGCTGAGCTTGACCGCATGCTTGAGATTAATCGACAGACTCGAGATATCCGGTACATACAGATTGCAGCTGATGTCGACGCGATTGCAGTGACTGAAGCTGAGATTCAGCAGGCCTACGACGCTCGTGCGGCGTCCCTCACTACACCCGAGCAGTTAGTGATGGAATACGTTGTCTTGGATCGTAGCGCCTTCGAGCGTCCGGATGAGGTAAGCGAGGCCGAGCTCAACACAGCCTACGAGCTTCTAAAAGCGGAGTTTGAAGCTCAGGAGGAGCGATTGGCTCGCCACATACTGCTTGAGGTGAATGATTCCCAAAATGCTGATCAGGCTTTGGAGAAAGCTAAAGAGTTACGCGCACAGATCGAATCGGGAGCTGATTTTGCAGAAGTAGCGAAAGCTGAGTCACAGGACATCGGCTCTGCTCCGATGGGCGGTGAGCTAGGTTATCTGACGAAGGGCTTCTTTGATGGTGCCTTTGACGATGCACTCTTCTCCCTCGCTGAAGGAGAGGTTTCCGAGCCAGTGACAACTGAATTTGGGGTGCACCTAATTCGCCTCGATGCCATTCGTCAGACAGAAGTGCCTTCACTTGCCGATGTAGAATTTGATCTACGTGATGATATTGCTCAGCAGCAGGCTGAAGCGGAGTATGTGACTGCGCTTGAACGATTGGCTGACCTAGCATTTTCGACCAGCGATCTAGTAGCTGCGTCGGAAGAGTTGGGGCTTGAAATCCAGACCTCTGAACCTTTCGCAATTCAGGGTGGTGAGGGTATCTTCTCCAATGCACGCGTTATCCGAGCGGCAAATTCGGACACCGTGCTCAAAGAGCGCCTGAACTCCGATCTGGTTGAGCTTGATTCTGGTCGTTCGCTGGTACTGCATCTCAAAGAACAGATCCCTGCGCGCCAGCTGTCGATTGACGAGGTGCGTGAGCAACTTGTAGCTGATCTCAAATCTGAAAAGGCTGAAGCGAAAGCAATAGCGGATGCCGAAGCGCTGATCGCACGTCTCAATGCCGGTGAAGCAAGCGATACTCAGTGGCAGATCGTTCAGGGTGTTATCCGGGGTGGCGACGCGCAGGTGCCGCCAGCGGTTGTATCAAGAGCTTTTGCTATGCCAAAGCCGGGTGAAACGCCAGAATATGCGAGTCTAAGCCTGTTTGATGGTAGCGCAGTTGTGTTGAGTGTTGATGCAGTGGGTGTAGCTCAAGAGCAGTTGGAGACTGAACAGCGCCAACAGATCAGTCGTATGCTGGCGAGTTTGCAGGGAGAGACAGCTTTTAACGCCTACTTTGAAAAGATCAAAGCTCAAGCTGAGATCGAGATTAACTGATCCTTCAGTTTAAGTAGCGCAGTCTTACTTGGACTGCACGGAAGAGCGCGGCAGAGCTGCGCTTTTTTACGTGATGTGACTCTCGCCAGCCTCTGACGATCTGAATCTTTACTGCGCTGCTACCTCTTTAACTGAGTTTCAGCGCCTATCTCTTGAGTTTCATTTAACCAAAAGCTGAGTCAAAGAGCGCTAATGCAGATTTTGGTGCTCCAAGGTCCCGAGACAATTCGTAGCCAGCCAGTTTAGTTGCCCGAGCAATCTGCTCAATGTTGCTTGTCTTCATCCGCGATACTGGTCCAGATACTGAAATACCAGCAGCGATCGCCCCGGATGAATTGAACACGGGTGATGCCACGCATCGCATGCCCTCAAAACGCTCTTCGTCATCAAGTGAATACCCCTGCGCTTTGATGCGCTTGAACTCTGATTCAAACTCGTTTGTTTGGGTCAGGGTAGCGCTTGTGTATTTCGAATAGTCGCCGTTAATTAGCTGCTGGCGTTGTTGGATGGGGGTAAAGGCCATCATCACTTTTCCTATTCCAGATGCGTGCCAGGATGAACGGCTACCTGGACGGAAAAACGCTCTGATCGCATGATCGGTCTCATGTTGCGCCACGAAGACGATTTCGCTTCCATCCATAATGCCCAGATTGGCAGTCTCGCCAGTCTCCACAAACAGGTTTCTTAGCACAGGACGGGCTAGATCGATCACTTTTGCTGCTCTTGGGAATGCGCTACCGACACGAAAGCACTCGATTCCAATGGACCAACGAGCATCAACTTTTGACTGGGTCACAAATCCATAAGATTGAAGCGTATCCAGCAATCGATGCAGCGTTGATTGCGGCATATCCAGATCCAAAGATAGGTCATTCAGTGAGATTCCGTCGCTGGTGGCGAGCTGTTGCAAGATCACCAGGCCCTTCTCAAGTGCCTTGGCAGAGGGGCCAGATTTGTCCAGGTCTCTAGGGCGGCCTCGTGGACGACTCTTAATATTTGCGGTGCTCGTTTTCACGGAAACTCCTTTTCTATGATTATTGGTTAAATATAAGACGGAGACAATATCCCACAAAATTTATAGCAACCGGTTTATGGAAAATTTAAATAATTGAAAAATATAGGTTTTTATTTTATCGAAATTTTAACTCTGTATTTTTTGGAATAATTTCACCTGCAGCAACATAGGGATAGCCTTATTAAAGAAAAAGAAAAGTGAGGCAAAAATGAATTTATCAAATCCTGTATTTATACCCGGGCCTACAAATATGCCGGAGGATATTCGTAACGCCATTAATCATCCAACGATCGATCACCGCAATCCAAGTTTTAAATCTCAGCTCGATAAACTCCACGGGGATATCGCCAACATTCTAAGATCCGTGACTGCGCAGATTTTTATCTTTCCGGCGACAGGAACCGGAGGGTGGGAGGCAGCTATCGCAAACACACTCTCCCCAGGGGACAAAGTACTGGCCTGCAGTCACGGGGTGTTCTCGAATAAATGGATTGATCTCTGCAAGCATTTTGGACTGGAGGTCGAGATCCTTGAATGTGATTGGCGAACCCCGGCCAATCCCGATCTGATCGAAGCGGCTCTGCGTCGTGATTCAACGGGGGAAATCAAGGCTGTGTTGACTACTCACAATGAGACAGCAACGGGTGTTCGTAGTGATCTCGCTGCGATACGAGGTGCAATTGATGCGGCTGGGCATGGGGCGCTCTTCTATGTTGATGGCGTCAGTTCTATCGCTTCGATGCAGTTCGAAATGGATGCTTGGGGAATCGATGTTGCGGTAACAGGTTCGCAGAAAGGGTTCATGCTTCCGGCTGGGATCGCAATCGTTGCTTGCAGTCCCGAGGCGATGGCACGGACAAAGGAGGCGAGGTTGCCGCGATTCTTTTTCGATTTTCAGCAGATGAACGCCACCGTTGAGCAAGGCGGTTACCCCTATACACC
>DATHZN010000013.1:0-11028 GCA_035458585.1 Marinobacterium sp.
TTTGCGTCAACGCTTTACTAATGCGTCCATCATTTCAAAGCCTTTCACATCAGAACAGTTGATCGAAACGGTCCAGTCAGTTTTGAGCAATGGTGATTGAGAGGCTGCACAGAAGACAGAGTGCAGAAGCCTGTCATCATCGGACCTGTCAGTTTGCCAGCGCATGTATCGGGTCTTGATGTTTCGGGTGGAGATTACAACTTGCAGCTCATGCTCATGCGGTAATGACTAGCTTAACGACCCATCAGAGCCGTTAGCGCCATGGGTCTGCCAAAAAAGTAGCCCTGCCCGTAGTCGTATCCAATAGCACGCACACTTGCGGCGTGCTCTTCTGTTTCGATAAATTCTGCAACTGTCTCTTGCCCACGAAGTTTGCATATCTCGTTCACATACTTAACGGTTGCAAAATCCACTGAATCCGACAGCATGTCCCTGACAAAGCTACCATCTATTTTAACGATATCCAGGGGGAGATGTTTAAGGTACTCGAAAGAGGACATCCCTGTGCCAAAGTCATCTAAAGCGATACGAATGCCGTGGCTTCGGCAAAATTTTATAAAGCTGGAAACCTGGGCTAAATCTCCCACTGCCGATGTCTCCGTCACCTCCAACACCAGTTTTTCCCATGGAAAATTTACGGTTTCAATGGCGCTTACCAGATAATTTTGAAACACCTCACTCTTGAGCGTTAGCCCTGCCAGATTGATGTTGACAAAGGCTAGTTGATCCAGGTGTTTTTGGTTGGCACAGACCAGTTTGAAGTAAGATTTTAGTACGTATATGTCGATGCTGGTCATCAGAGAAAAACGACTAGCTGCGCCAAGAAAAGCGTTTGGATAAATCATCTGACCCTTGCTGTCGCGCAGCCGAATCAGAATCTCATAACTAACCTGATCAGTTTGTTGCTGCAGAGGGACGATCTCCTGAGCATAAAGTGCAAAGTGGACTCCGTTATCCGTATTCGGAAGCAGAGCGTCTCTGAGCAGGCTGACGACTTTAAGATCTTGACTGTATTGAAGCGTGAGGGGTTGCTCGCGGTTGTAGAGGCTTATCTGCCCCGGACCTTGCTCTCTGGCTGCGTGAAATGCGGAATCTGCAGCCTGAAACAGCTGTTGCGAGTCGTATTCGCCAAGTTTGAATTGCACCAGCCCTATTGAGACCGAGATTTCGTAGGTTTGATTACTGCTGGTAATCCGATATCGATTTAGCGCACGCTGAACATCAAGACACTGCTTCTGTGCAGCCTGAGGTGTCTGATCAGCGAAAAGGATAATAAAGTTACCCCCGCCGCGACGAGCTATGCGGGTGTTGTCGTGGACATTTGAGCCGATAATTAGCCCAACTTGTTTCAGAAGTTTGTCTCCGGTATCACTGCCTGCACTATCATTAATCAACTCAAATTGGTCAATTCCGACCAACGCCAGAGTGTTGGTCCCCCCGCTGTTGCTAGACAAACACTTTTCAACCTCCTTTTCGATTGCATAGCGATTTAGCAACCCGGTCAAATTGTCGTGCTCACTGAGATAGCGCAGTCGTTGGGTTGAGAGACCCACTTTTCGGGTCAGTTCATTGTAGCCATCATACAAAATACGAATTTCGTTCTCGGTGTCGACGCTAACCGACGGAAAATCAGCACTCTCGATATCGACTTCGGACATGGCATCTGCCAAGCGGGTAAATGGTTCGGTAAATCGTCTTCCTAACCAGAGAGCGACCGCGATTGCTAAAGTCAGAGCGACAATGAAGCGGGTCAGCGTCTGCAGTAAAGTCTCTCTTATACCTGTGTGGTAACTACTGAGGTCGAAGTAGGTCTGTACTTGACCATACTCAAACCCATCCTGACGCACAGCAGAGCGCATAATGAGCAGATCATCCAGAAAAAGAGGTTCATCATAGTTAACGGCAGATTGAATCAGGTGCGTGGGTATTTCACTCCCCTCTCGAACGTATTGAAAAATCTGCCGATCGCCAACTGACAGACTCAGATACCGGACCGCTCTGAAGCCCTCGATGCGGGAGCTTATATCAGAGAGTAGCTCCATATCTGACGCGACAATTGCACGCAGCATATCGCTCTGTAGTGCGATATTGAGTGTTTTTGACTGCTCAACGGCCAACTCCTTACGAAGCTGAACATCTGAGTAGTAGGTTGCGAACAGGGACAGCACCTGAACAGCGCTTAAAAATAGGACAAGCAGCGCGACTAATTGCCACCTTATACTCAGTCTTTTCCACACGGTGGGATCAGTTTCCTCCCGTAGTTTCAATTGGAAGGCTCAGGTCGTTCCCCCATTCGCGCCAGGAAGCATCATAGTTTGCGACATCGTATCCCAGCTCACGCAATGTAAGGTAAGTCACGCTCGACGCTCTCCCGACCTCGCAGTAGGCGATAATCTTTTTGTCTCGACCTACAGATTCAAAGAGAGTCTGAATCGACTCATTATCGAGTAAAAAGCTGTAAGTATCTCTCTCTTGCAGACTTCTCTGAAAATTGAAATTCAGCGCCGATGGTATGTGTCCGAAACGTTGTGCTGAGGATGTCTCACCTCTATAGGCTTTCTCGGGTCTCGCATCAATGATGATTTGGTTTGGATTCACTATCGCCAATTGAGTAGCAAACTTTGTTGCCAGACGCCGACGATCAATGGTCACGACGTAATCCGACGCTTCAACCCTGACCGACTCATCACTAGTTGGAAGTTGCTCTTCCTTCCATCGCGGTATCCCTCCGTTAAGAATCTTGACGTTTTCGAAGCCATAGACCTCCATCAGCCAAAAGACTCTCGATGCATCCACTACCTTGCCATCACCATAAACAATAATGGGTTTACTTTTCGACAAGCCGATCTGTCTGAAGAGGTCCTACATCACCTCAGGGCTTGCAGCCTGACCACTGACGGCGATGTTCGAGTAGGTTAGCTCAACAGGCAAACTAACAGCACCCGGTAGGTGCTCCATCGCATAATCATCAGTCGATCGGCTGTCGACAATTACGAACGCATCTGGGTCGGTTTGGACCTGAGCATATAACTCAGTAGGCTCGATACGCAGCGATAGGGCACTCGCGTGGAGGGCGACTCCGCCCGCCACTAACAGAGCAGTGATCTGTGTAAGGAAAGTCTTCATTACATACTCCTGTTAGGGCTTTTGATCTTTTTATTTATTCGGTGCTCATGCCGGCGTTTGATACTAACCGGAACCCTATTTGAGACTAGCATGCCTTGAGAACAGAGATAACCATGGACGATGGTTATTTTGTAAAAAATGCCCGTTAAGTTCGTATAGATATTGGCTTTATCTCCTCAGGGTTAAGGTTTTTCTAAAACCAAGTTTTTTCGAGAAATCAAACAGAACGGGTCGGGCGATCTAAAACGGTTTACTTGTGATTAATGGGCTATCCCGCGGGGGAGTTTGGGGTCGCAAGACCTGTGTTTTGTTAAAGATAGACCTGTGGATTTTTGCTAGATTAGTGGCTCATCTTTTATTTCGTTGGAGCTTATTATGAAACAGCAGTTTGCCTCGGATAACTGTGCAGGTGTCTGTCCTGAGGCTATGGCGGCCTTTGTAGAGGCCAACTCGACAGGACATGAGCTCTCTTACGGAGATGACAGCTGGACACAACAAGTGTGCGATCGTATTCGCGACGTATTCGCGACTGATTGTGAAGTTTTTTTTGTATATAACGGTACCGCAGCCAACTCCTTAGTGCTGGCCTCCCTCTGTCAGCCCTATCATTCGGTTATCTGCCACGAGAAGGCGCATATTGAGACCGACGAGTGTGGCGCGCCTGAGTTTTTCTCGAATGGCTCAAAGCTGCTCACAGCCGGCGGAGAGAATGGCAAGCTGACACCCGATGCTGTTGAGGCGGTTGTAATCCGCCGTCGTGACATACACTACCCCAAACCGGAGGTGGTATCGCTTACGCAGGCAACTGAACTGGGTACGCTCTACACCTCAGAGGAGATTCGAGAAATAAGCGCAATCGCACGTAAACATGGTCTTAAAGTACATATGGACGGTGCACGCTTTGCGAATGCTGTAGCCGCTCTGGAGGTCCACCCTGCGGATATTACCTGGCGTGTTGGGGTTGATGTTCTAATCTTTGGTGGTGCCAAAAACGGACTACCAGTGGGGGAGGCCGTGGTCTTTTTTGATAAGGCGCTGGCGAAAGATTTCGAATACCGAGTAAAACAGGCGGGGCAACTCGCCTCGAAAATGCGCTTTATCTCTGCACCCTGGATGGGCTTGCTCAAAGATGATGTCTGGCTACGCAATGCCCGACACGCGAACGCCATGGCTCAGCGTTTAGCTCTTGGTGTCCGCAATTTGCCCGGGGTAGAGCTAATGTTTGACGTCCAAGTGAATGGCGTTTTTATCGAGTTACCGCAGACACTCATCGCCGCGCTCAGAGAGCGGGGTTGGATCTTCTATACGTTTATTGGCGACGGTGGATGTCGTTTTATGTGTGCCTGGGACACTCAACCAGAACGAGTCGATGAGCTGATAACTGATATTCGCAAGTTGGTGGCGGTTACCAGTTGATTAACACTCTTGAGACAAGGGCGTGCCCGTCTGCTCCCCGCAGCACAGCATCAAAGTGAAAAAGGATCAGGGAGAGCAGATCTGGCACCTCGGGCCTGATTTATGATCTAAGCTCTATCAAAACCATAGGATACGGAGAACACTGTGAGCAATACTTTTGCGATTTACCCGAGTCTAAAAAATAAACATGTACTGGTGACGGGTGGTGCCAGTGGGATAGGTGCAGAGATCGTAAAGGCCTTTGTAGCACAGGGAGCTCGGGTTGCAACGCTGGATATGGACGCTGAAGCAGCCGGCGCACTGCAACTTGAACTGGGCGAGCAGAACTTCGTATTTCGCCAGTTGGACTTGCGTGATATCGATGCACTGAAATCCGCTGTCAGCGATCTGATCGATCGGGGCGGTGAGTTTGATGTCCTGGTCAACAATGCCGCGCGCGATGATCGGCATGCCTGGAGTGATGTGACGCCAGAGTACTATGACGATCGCATCAACACTAACCTGCGGCATATGTTCTTCGCTTGTCAGGCGGTGGCGCCGGGTATGATCGCTAAGGGTGGTGGTAGCATCATCAATATGGGCTCAAACTCTTGGTGGGAGGCGGGTGGTGGTTTCCCTGTCTACGCAACTGCAAAGGCGGCCGTACATGGCATGACACGTACGCTGGCGCGTGACTTCGGTCAGCATATGATTCGGGTAAACACGGTAGTGCCTGGTTGGGTTATGACCGAACGCCAGAAAACGCTCTGGGCGACGCCTGAGGCGCTGGATAAACAGCGCCAGCGTCAATGCTTACCGAAGCTGATTGAACCCATCTACCTTGCCCGGATGGTACTTTTCCTCGCCTCTGATGATGCGGCGATGTGTACTGCCAATAACTACATGGTTGAGGCGGGCTCTATCTAGCGTCCTGTCAGGGGTAAAGCGTTAATACTCAAACGAGCGGTGCAGTTCCGTTGGACCGCATTTCCTGACCCTTTTGCTAACACTCCCCCGGATATTGGTAGAGATTAGGCGTTGGTCTGAGTCGATAATTAATTAATTTTTGGCATTTTTTATGCATAGAGTTTTTTGGCCGGGAGAGATTATTTAACTGCGTGTTGTTCGGTTTTCATCTTCAGTAAGCGCATCTTTTTGGCGATTTTTGAATGGTTCGGTCAATGTTCGACAAATTGAGATCAGATCAATTGTCGGATCTAATATGAGGCTGCTATGGAAATTCCGGAATTACCAGTGTTTGAACGGGAAAGAATTGAGGCACTGAGGAGTCTTCAGGTGCTCGATACTGACCCGGAAGAGCGCTTTGATCGAATCACACGAATTCTGAGTCGCTTCCTAGATGTGCCGATAGCACTCGTGAGCTTGGTCGATGAGAACAGGCAGTGGTTTAAGTCCAAAGTGGGCTTGAGCGCAACCGAAACACCCCGTGATATCTCCTTTTGTGGACACGCTATTTTGTCAGATGATCTTCTGGTTATTGACGATGCGCTGCAGGATGCCCGCTTTGCAGACAACCCTCTGGTGACTGGAGATCCAAAGATCAGGTTTTACGCAGGCAAACCCCTTAAATCCGCTGATGGACACTCTCTTGGTACGCTTTGCGCTATTGATCGGGAGCCTCGTCATCTGTCTGAAGACGAAATCCTGATGTTGAATGATCTTGCTAAAATGGTCGAACACGAGTTGGATCAGATTGAACTCACCTCCTATGCAAATAGGGAGAGCGAAGCTCGGCGAGAGGCTGAGCGTGCAAAGACTGAGTTAGCGGGCTTACTGGAGCGGCAAAAAGAGATGTTTGCTATTGTCGGACATGAACTGCGCACTCCTGTAGCTGCGATCGACATGCTTTCGGTAGATTGTGAGCTGCCAGACGCTGAGAAGATCGATCAAATTCGCGGCATTTCTCAAGGTCTGCTCAGCACACTGGACGACTTACGAACTGTTATCTCGCCGCAGCGAGCACTCGAATCCAAACTAACACAATCCGACCCTTTATTAGTCATTAAGCAAGCCCTTAACCCTTTGAAATTTTTGATAAGGTCAAGCGGTTTCGAGCTGGTTCTCAATACTGGCAAAGTCGAAAATCGGGTATTTAGCTTTCATGCCCAAGCTTTGCGACAAGCAATCACAAATCTTGTCAAAAATGCGGCCTGCCATTCAGACGGTCGCACAATCTATATCAGCTTTGAGCAGTCGTTGATCGAGGATGGAGTGTATCAGGGCAAACTGATGGTCGAGGATGATGGTAAGGGGATACCTGAGTGCGCGCAGAGCAAAATATTTGAACCCTTTGTGCGCGGTGATACCCGCAGTGAGGGTACGGGGCTTGGTCTATTCATTATAAAAGAGCTCGCAGCTCTTATGGGCGGGGAACTTGGCTACACAGCCAGTCAATACGGCGGGGCTGGCTTCACGTTAAGCTTTCCGCTTTTACCCGCAGAGAGTGAATTAGTAGAGCCTGAGCGAGCCGTGTCACTGACTGGTCTTAAGGTATTACTGGCAGAGGACGATGCTATGCTGAGAATGCTGACTCAAAGAATGCTTGAAAAATCCGGTGCTCAGGTGGCCGTCTGTAATAATGGTAAAGAGGCACTTGATGTTTTTGAGAAAGGACAATTTGATCTGGTGATAACGGACCTAATGATGCCTGAACTTGATGGTATTGGCTTGACCAGAGCGATAAAAGCATCAGGTTCGGCGATTCCAATCATCGGCGTTACGGCTGCGGTTGTAGGGGAAGAGACCGATATTATGCTCAGAGAGGGGGTCTCTGCCAGTATACCCAAGCCAATTAATATCGAGAAATTATCGGCAGTGCTTTCAGACATAGGTTTTACGAATTCGGTGGCTCAGGTGGGTTTAAGCAGGGTCTCGCTCTGAATCTGAATAGTTCGGGGGGCGATCAGCTGCTATGAGATGATTTAGACCCTTGGGTTACCCAAGTAGTCGACGGTTTGAGCCTGCGTGCAACGCTAGACATCTCTTGACGCTAAGATAGAGATGAATTGCCGAGTATGGGGCAACTCCCACTTATGAGGACTAGTTAATGGCTTCACCCAGTAAGCCCTCCCAGAGCAACGACCAACAGCTCAAAAAGTCTCTTTGGATCAACATAGGCCTAGTCTTTGCCGTTGCACTCTTTTCGGTACTAACGACAACCTATCTACTCTATCAAGCGGCCCTAAAAGAGACTGGCAACAAATTAGAGGTTGCCGCTTCATCGCAGGCCAAGTTTCTGAGTTTGGTGTTGAATAATGACCTAGGTGAAGTGTTATCAAAACAGCAGTTTCAGAGCCTTAAATCCTATGAGGGTTTTGGCAAAACGGGCGAATTTGTGATTGCAAATCGCATCGGTGGCGAGTTGCACTTTGTCTCCGATTTCCGTCACGCAAGTGCTGAACAGTCGAAGATAATATCGATGGAATCCTCTCTTGCAGCACCGATGAGACTCGCTTTTGAGAGGGGGAGTGGGACCATTAAGGGCGGTGCTGACTATCGTGATGCGTCCGTGTTGGCGGCCTATTATAAAGTCCCCGGTCATGACACCGCGGTCGTCGCTAAAATTGACCTCAATGAGGTTCGGTCTCCTTACATACGTTCGGCCCTGATTGCTGTTCTAATCTCTATGTTCAGCGCCACTCTAGCGGGTTACGTTATCTACCGGATGAACCGACATCAACTCGCTCAACTCGAAAAATCGGGTGACGAACTTCAGGTGCTTAATGATCGTTTGAGGGAGATTCAAGTCAAACGTGACCAGCTGTTTGGTATGGTCGCGCACGAGCTTCGAACACCTGTTGCTGCCATCAGCATGATGTGCAAAGAGCATGAAGCTGGGCAGTGGGAGCTCGACCGTAAACAGTTAGAGTCGATTACTGACGATCTTCTAAACACAATTGAAGATATGCGTTTGACCATCAACCCCGATCTCGAACGTCCCATCCGTCTTGAAATCTTCTCGGTCGGCGCGTTGAACGCTGCTGTCGCTGCTAATGTGGCATCGATCGTGGCTGCAACAGGTGTACGTTTTCACCAGTCTAATGAGTTACCTCTGTCGTTACGTGATAAACAATTCAGAGCCGATACTTACCGAATCCGCATCGCGTTAACCAATCTAATCAAAAATGCTTGCCTTCACTCTGGAGGAGATGATGTCGGTATGTTGTCAGGTCTCACCACACATGCGGGAAAAGATTATATAGAGTGGCGGGTGTCAGATAACGGCGGGGGTATACCTCCTGAGCAATGGAAACGTCTGTTCGCAGCAGGTGAACGTGGTGACACTCAGGCGGAGGGCACAGGGCTGGGTTTATATATCACTAAAACTTGGATTGAAGAGATTGATGGCGCCGTTGAGTATCATTGCAAAGAGAGCGGCGGAAGTGAATTTGCGATCCGCATACCGCTTATTCAAGTCAGCGATGAAGAGATCATTGACGTTTTGGATCCAGCGCCGAATAGTGACCGGCTCAACTTGGTGATGGGGCGCCTGAATGTGTTGATGATCGAGGACGAACCGATGCTTCGGATGTTGGGGCACAAGTTAATATCCCGTCTGACTCAGAGTGCGCAGACTGCTGAGAATGGCAGAGAGGGACTTGAGTACTTCGATCCCGACTTTCACAATCTGGTGATTACCGATTATTTTATGCCCGAGATGTCGGGTACAGAGTTGATTCGTTGCCTACGAGAGCGGGGCTACACGGGTGTTATCCTCGGTCTCACCGCGGCAACTATCGGCCAGCAACGTGAAGAGATGGTTGCCAGTGGTGCGGATTGGGTAATGGCCAAGCCATTGGACAGTCTTACATTCAAGAAAGTGCTTGTTGAGTTGATCGAAAAAGGTCGTTTTGATGAACTCTTCCAGACAGAGGCACCCTGAGAAGTGCTGGGTTAACCACTATTTAAGAGCAACAGATAATTGGGTCGCGCATGATCTTTTATATTTAGAGCGGTAGCGCGAAAGTGAGGCATAGGCGATGTCGTCAACAGCGGCGCACCACTGCCTAGATTAGTTGATTGTAGATGATGGGGTTGGCATGCCAATAATCATTAAGAACCTCTCTTTTGACACACAGAGCGGGTAGACAAGCGCGCTGATGGAACAAGGCTAAATCTGAAACTTCGATTTATCGTGATTTAACGCCTTTTACAAACCCGTTAGCCTGGCTTTCAAAAGTTGATCAACAGCTGAAACTAACTCCTCCTTAACCCAGGGTTTTCGGAGGATGTTGTTCGCGCCTACTGTAATGAGCATCTCTTGGGTATCCTGGACCTCAGAGTTTCCTGTCAGAAGTATTTGGCCAGGATTATTCTGCAACTCCATATCCTTCACTCTTTTTAACAACTCAAGGCCAGACATCTCGGGCATTCGCATATCAGTAATTATCAGGTCGATAGTCTGTCTCGAGAGTATCTCCAAAGCCTCACTGGCCGAGGGCGTTGTAATGACCTCTCCTCTGGAACGAAGGTGGCGGTTGAGTGCATTCAAGATGAATAACTCGTCGTCAACACAGAGGATACGTGGCTGGATGGTTAAACTCATATCAGTCATTCGCCATAAAAAGTGCACCTCGATGCGTTGAGTTCGGCTGCCAAAGTGAGGGAGTGTCAAAGTCGTTGGAACGTCTCTCCCTGGTTCAGGGTAGCACTAATAGGTAATGACAGCCTCATCGGGATTCTACACTGATAAAAAGCGCTTTAAGGACTTACAGCGTCTTGTCTTACCGCCAGTGTAGCGAAGCTTAGAGTGTAAATGTGGTCAGTAAGAGAGGTAATATTCGCTCCTGAATCCATAGGCCGGCTCTTGTCTGGTGGTAATTTATCTTTTATACAGCGAAAGCCGATGTAAACAACCGCCATATCACGAGGTTTGGTTGCACGGTAGTCAGCTTGCATCTGTCTTGTACCGTACCACCAGGAACCCCCACGTGTACCTTTCTCAGCCTCATTCTCTATGTTGACCCACTCCCAAACGTTAGCACCCATGTCGTAGAGGCCGTTGACACCCTCTCTCGAAACGCCCACCTCAATATGGCCGCGTCCACGTTGGAGTAAGGTGCTTAGGTTTGACGTCTCCACTCGTCCGCACCCCTCCAAGCAGTTTGCACCTTCTGGGGAGTCGCCGGTTGGGTATAAGTAGGTCTTTCGGGTTTTGTTGGCGCGTTGTTCTGTGTATGCAGCGCTAATCCATTCTGACTCTGTCGGAAGGCGTTTGCCGCTCCAGTGACAAAAAGCAGCGGCCTCATCGTAAGTCAGGTGTACAGCGGGTTCTTGAGGGCTTGGAGTGACTCCATAGGGCGTGCGCCAGTTCCACCCCGCTTTCTGCTGCCAACCCAACTCGTACACTAAGCCTCCACCTTGACGCTCAGCCTGAGTGGTTAGGCTTTGAGCCTCGGCAAAGGATGCGAACTCAGCGATACTCACTTCCGTTTTATCTATCCAAAAGCCATCGAGCTCAACCATCTCAGCGCTTCCATGGGAGTG
>DATHZN010000014.1:0-62137 GCA_035458585.1 Marinobacterium sp.
CTTAATTGAGCTGGAGTACTCACCCGTTTGGGTGCTCTTCTCAGTATTACTGGCTATCAGCGGCACGTTCGTAGCAACTGCAATCGCGGGCATTTCTGGTCAGCTACACCACCCAATTACCCGGTGGACTGTCCAGTTTACTGGTGCACTCGCCTTCGGTGCATCGGTCTGGAGTATGCACTTTGTCGGCATGCTTGCGGTTTCAATGCCTGTGCAAGTGACCTACGATCCAATCACGACACTCATATCGGTGCTGCCAGCCACCCTTGCAGCCTGGGTTGCGATACACTGGCTTGCGTTAGAGCAAACCAGTTGGTCAAAAAAGCTAGTGACCGCTGGTTTTATTGCGGTGGGTATCGGCACGATGCATTACACCGGCATGTACGCCATGCGCATGGGTGCCGAACTACAATTTGAACCGCAGCTGTTCATACTTTCACTGCTCATCGCGTATCTGCTCTCGCTAATCAGTATCCAGTTGGTCCATACCCTGCGGAAAGGCGCTAAAAATTATAAGCAGCTAGGCAATCTAGCGGGCGGTGTTGGTTTTGGTTTATCGATCGCGGCAATGCACTATGTGGCGATGTTGTCCACCCGAGTAGTTGGAGTTGCTGAGCTCGAAATTGCGATCCCGCCGACAGATCGAGGCCACCTGATCAGCCTGATCACGCTGGGACTGCTCGCTGCATTGGGTATCGGTTACGCGGGCTCATTAGCAACTCGGCTTAGGATCAATAATCGCGAGCTAACACTTAGACGAGAGCAACTCAAACAGATTATTCAGCACAGCATGAACAGCGTATTTACGATTGGAGAAGACGGTCAGATTGAGACTGTAAACGCCCAGTCAGAGCATCTTTTTCGTGAACCCGACACGAGTATGTGCACAAAAAATATCCGCGAATATATACCTGACTGGCATCCAGACATAGAGGAGCTGGAGCTCACTGGGGTGCATGATCGTGAATGCATTGGTCGTCGCAGTGACGGGCAGGAGCTGCAATTGTTATTGCGCAAATCGATGCTCAATATCGAAGGGAAAAAGCTATTCATTATTTTCTTAATGGATATTAGCGAGTACAAGGAGACTGAAAAAGAGCTCTACCATCAGGCCACCCATGATGCACTGACAGGCGCGTTCAATCGCCGACATATGGAGAGCGTCATCATTAGTGAATACCAACGCTGTCGCCGACACCACAACGGGCTGTCAGTCATGATGTTCGATATTGATCACTTCAAGCGAGTAAACGACACCTACGGACACGACATCGGAGATCAAGTGCTGAGCGAAGTCGCGAATCGCTTGCAACAATTGATCCGAGCAAGTGACACGCTTTGCCGCACTGGCGGCGAGGAGTTTCTATTAATTCTGCCCGAAACCAACAATCCGGCAGCCTTAGTACTCGCCGAACGATTGAGAGTACGCATCGCCAATGAGCCTTTTCACCTAGACTCGGGTCACAAGCTCAGTGTGACGATCTCTATCGGCGTATACACCACTCTAGGAGAGAGCTCAGAGGGGTATAAGGAGGTCATTCAACGGGCAGATCGTGCTATGTACGCCGCCAAAAGAAATGGCAGAGACCGGGTGGAGAACTACGCGACCTTGCTCACCGGAGGACTTGGAGCAGTTAAAAGCTGAACGTTTGGGGTGACTGGCTAGCGCGGCACACCTAGCCCACCCATTGCTGAATCTGAGTGATATTCATGGCGCCAGAGACCCGGTCTGCCTCCTTGCCATTTTCAAAACGCACCAGCGTCGGCAGGCTGCGGATTGCATATTTCACGGCCAACTCCTGCGCAGCCTCGGTGTCAACTTTAGCAAATCGGACAGTCGGTTCCATCCGCTTGGCAACTTCAGCAAAAGCCGGTGCCATCATGCGGCATGGTCCACACCACCCAGCCCAGAAATCGACGATCACCGGCACATCTGTATTGCGTACAAATTTGCCAAAGGTCTCCTCGGTCAGAGAGATAGGCGTGCCTGTAAAAATACCCTTGCGGCATTTGCCGCAGGCAGGCCCCTGTTCAAGTCGATCGGCCGGTACACGGTTCGTCGCCATACAGTGTGGGCAGGATAGATTCAATGTATGGCTCATACAGCCTCCTAGATATATTCGTGTTACCTAATCTATGGGCAAAGATAGCTGAGTTCAAGCCAAACAGACAATCAGGTAGCCAACACCCCAGCAAAACAGATAGAGGATGGACGCTTGTTCTGTCGTTTCACAATAAAACAACCTAACCCAGCGCTGAGATTGCAGGATAGACATACGGGGTAAGTTGAACACTAAGCACAGTCAGACGACCGAGCTGACGAACCATCTCCTATCCCTCAGGGTCTATGGCTCCAGAGACACTGTTCGTATCCCCAAATACACTGAACGACCGCTCTTATCTGCGCGAACATTCAGACACCGCCAGGCTGGGGCTTGGGTGTTGATATCAGCTCCTAGAGGCTCGGTACTGGGTTGCAGAGATGCCAAGATGCTTACGGAAGATGCGCGAGAAGTAATACGCATCGTCGTATCCCAGAGCAAAGGCGACCTCTTTTATCTCTTGATCGGTTGTATCTAGAAGGTGGCAGGCACGCTCAATTTTAAGCTGAATAAAGCGACTGATCGGCGTCGTGCCCGTTAACTCGCGGTATCGCTTAACGAAGTGGTACTTGGACAGGTTGACGCTCCGCGCAAGAGTCTCAAGTTCCAGTTTTTCGTGTACATGTGCCTGCATCAGTGCGTGCACTCGTTCCAGATCCATGATATCACGCCTTGCTCGCTGCGTTTCCAGAGGACGAAGGAGCGCAATATGCGACAAAATTAGCCTCAATTGATTGGCAGAATAGATATGGCTCACCAGATCTGGCACTGAATTTCGCACCGAGAGTAATGTCTCAAACGCGGCAATCAGCTGGGAGTGCAACCCAATATGCAGTAACTGAAACCCCGCTGGATGAATGACCGCACGCGTGTGCCTGATAAAACTATCTGCAGCTGAGCCTGCAAAGTGCACCCAGTAAATCGTCCAGGGATCTTCCAAATCAGCAGCATATTGATGCGCCAACCCTTCGGGGATAAGAAGCAGATCACCCGCCTCCAAATGTGCATGCGCCCCCTGCACGGCGATCTCTCCGCGACCTGCTGTAGCGTATATCAGCAAATAATCGTCATGATGATCTCGCTGCATTCTATGGCCAGCAGCGGCGAAGTAATAGCCCATTGCGCGCGGGAACAACTGACAACTCAACGAATGCTGGGCTAACTGTCGTGTCAGTGAACGCGGCACCAGATAACGGAAACTTTCAGGGGGTAGTGGCCAGTTCGAGGGGCGACTCATGTTTTAGACTACGACCAACGGATCAGATGAAACCGCAACATAGTCCATCAATTGAGCAAGATTATCAATCTAAGTTCGTGGCGTTCAATGATAAAACTATAACCGTTACTTTGTTCAACGGATGGTCAAGGCGACACTTAGCAGAACCAACGCAGTCGAATTAAACCCTTAAAAGAGATAAGTGCAGGAGTACCTAATGACTCAGCGTGTTCCACTTCTGATAAACGGTCAGATGGTCCAGAGCCGAAGTGATCGCACGATACCGGTAACAGATCCTGCCACCCAAGCAGTGATTGCAGAGGTTCCCTGTGCTACACCGACCGAAGTTGAGGCCGCCATTGCAGCCGCGAAAATGGCGTTCGGACCTGGAAAGAGACTGCGGTGGGCGAGCGGGCACACTTAGGGTAAACAGGCTGTGAAGTTCTACACCGAAACCAAAACAGTCACCGTGCGCTGGTTTGACGAGGATATTGATACTGGGGTTAATACGACGATTCAGCTAAAGTGATCGAAGGCCATACTGCGCTGCAATAAGAAGAATAAAGATAAGGGATAAGTCTATGGATTTTGAGCTCAACGAAGATCAGGTCGCTTTTGCCGATCTTGCCCGCAGCTTTGCACAAAAAGAGTTCGCACCTCAGGCCGCACGCTGGGATGAGGAGCAGATTTTTCCTGTTGAAGCATTGCGAAAAGCAGGTGAGCTTGGTCTTTGCGGCCTCTATGCCCCAGAAGATGTCGGCGGACTTGGACTGAGCCGTCTGGATGCTAGCATCATATTTGAAGAGCTGGCTCAGGGGTGTACCTCAACGACTGCCTACCTCACTATCCACAATATGGTCACCTGGATGATCGCCGAATTCGGTAGCGCCCAGACACGTGATCACTGGTGTCCGACACTGACCGCCGGCGAACAGTTCGGCTCCTACTGCCTGACGGAGCCGAACGCTGGCTCCGATGCCGCTTCACTCAAGACCGTTGCGCGACGCGATGGCAGCGATTACCTCGTTAGTGGCAACAAGATCTTCATCTCGGGCGCAGGCGCAACTGATGTACTGATTGTAATGGCGCGTACAGGTGAAGCAGGCGCCAAAGGTATCTCGGCGTTCGCCGTGGATGCCAAATCAGCGGGCATCAGCTACGGACGCAAAGAGCAGAAGATGGGCTGGAACAGTCAACCGACACGCATGGTTAACTTTGATCAGGTGCGGGTGCCTGCCAGTGCTATGCTGGGGGCCGAGGGCGATGGCTTCAAAATTGCTATGAAAGGTCTGGATGGCGGCCGAATTAATATCGGCGCCTGCTCAATTGGCACAGCTCAAGCGGCACTGCAAAGGGCGCGTGACTATATGTTGGAGCGCAGCCAGTTCGGTAAAACCCTGAGCAACTTTCAGGCGTTGCAGTTCAAACTAGCTGACATGACGACACAACTGGTCGCCGCACGACAGATGATCAGGCTGGCTGCGAGCCGTCTTGATGCCGGTCATGCTGACCGCACAGTCTATTGCGCCATGGCGAAGCAGTTTGCCACGGATGTTGGCTATCAAGTAGCAGATGAGGCGTTACAGATATTCGGCGGTAACGGCTACATCAAAGAGTACCCTCTGGAGCGTTACCTGCGTGATAACCGCGTACACCGTATCCTGGAGGGGACAAACGAAATTATGCGTCTGATCATCGCGCGCCGGGCGTTGATGCAGAATAGCGCCGAGCTGCTCTGAGAAAATTAAGGAGAGACCATGTCTGACGCACTACTGCTGGAAAAACAGGGCCACACTGCCATTATTACCATGAATAACCCACCTGCAAATACCTGGACGGTTGCAAGTCTCAAACAGCTGACAGAGATGGTGGCTCAACTTAACGACGATCGCGATGTGTTCGCTCTGGTACTCTGCTCACGCAGTGAGAAGTTCTTCTGCGCCGGCGCGGATCTTAAGCTATTCGCAGGGGGAGATCGCTCGATGGCGAGAGATATGGCTCGAGGTTTCGGTGAGGCATTCGAGGCGCTCTCTAACTTTCGCGGTGTCTCTATCGCCGCCATTAACGGTTTCGCAATGGGTGGCGGGCTTGAGGTCGCACTTGCCTGCGATATCCGCGTGGCCGAGGAGCAGGCTCAGATGGCGCTGCCCGAAGCCAAGGTAGGTCTCTTACCCTGCGCGGGTGGAACACAAAACCTGACGATGCTGGTTGGTGAGGGCTGGACCAAACGTATGATATTACTGGGAGAGCGAGTGGAGGCTAGCCGAGCAAAAGAGATAGGACTAATCGAGGAGCTAGTCGCTCAAGGCGCGGCCTTTGATCGTGCACTAGAGTTGGCGAAACAGGCTGAACAGCAGAGTCCGATGTCGATCGCCAGTTGCAAACAGCTCATCCAGAACAATCGCCACCATCACTGGGAAGCGGGCTACCGTTTGGAGCGCGAACTCTTTGTCGATCTCTTCTTTACTGAGGATCAACGGGAGGGGGTTAATGCGTTTCTCGAAAAACGCGCCCCTGAGTGGAAAAACAGTTGAGTCGACTTTCAAAAGGATAAGCAATGAGTTGCGTGCTCTTTAACCAATACCCCACGGCGGATGGCCATCTGATACTCGAGATCCATCTCAACGCTGAGCGAACTTTAAATGCGCTGACGCTGGAGATGATTCAAATGATCCAACCACGTCTGCTTGAGGCCGCCGACGATCCGCGCGTAAAAGCGGTGATTCTGAACAGCGCAGGTGAAAAAGCCTTCTGTGCCGGTGGCGATGTTGTCAGTCTCTATAAATCGATCAGTTCAGGCGAAAATCCGGATTTTGCGCAAGAGTATTTCACCGCGGAGTACCAGATTGACTATCAGCTTCACACCTACCCTAAACCTGTGATCTGCTGGGCCAGCGGCATTGTTATGGGTGGCGGGATGGGTCTGATGAACGGCTGCAGCCATCGCGTAGTCACCCAGACGTCTCACCTTGCGATGCCAGAAGTGACCATTGGTCTATACCCAGATGTGGGTGCAAGCTTTTTCCTCAATCGCATGCCGGGGCGCACAGGTCTTTTTTTGGGCCTTACGGGCAATCCAATCTACGCCGCTGATGCCCTCTTCCTTGGTCTGGCTGACCGTTTTATTGACGCCGCTAGGTGGACTGAGCTGATCAGCGCCCTGGAGTCCGCTGACTGGAGTCAGGATGCGCACATCCAAGTTACACAAGTGCTGCGCAGTCTAGAGCAGGCGTCAGCCGATGTGTTCCGCGCGGACTCGCCCATTCAGGAACATTTCGACTTTATTCAGAAGATTACGGACAAGGACTCCCTCGGTGAGCTGATGCAGACGATGCATGATCTGCAGAGTGATGACCCCTGGATTCTGCGATCGAAAAAGGCCATCACTCACGGATCGCCCTTATCGGTCCACCTGATCGCACAGCAGTTGAAACGCTGTCGCCACCTTTCGCTTAAGGAGGTGTTTATGGCCGAGTTGGTGCTCTCGGTACAGTGCTGTCGCCACCGGGAGTTCCCTGAAGGGGTGCGCGCACTGCTAATCGACAAGGATGGCAAGCCTGATTGGATATACAAGCGTGTCGATCAGGTCGACAGCACTTTTGTGGCGCAGTTCTTCGAATCGCCTTGGGAAGAGCACCCCCTGGCGTCACTCTAACCTGCGTTCTAACCCAGACAACAAAGATAAGAGGGAAACAGGATGGCAACAATCGGATTTATAGGCCTCGGTAACATGGGGGGCCCAATGGCGGCTAATCTAGTAAAAGCTGGTCATGATGTGCAGGTATTTGACCTGACACAGGCGGCACTGGACAGAGCTGTTACTGCTGGAGCAAAGGCAGCTGCGTCGGCAGTAGGGGCGGTTAAAGGGGCGCAGTTTGTTATCTCCATGTTGCCTGCAGGTATCCATGTAGAGCGCTTATTCGTGACTGGCGATCAGCCGCTTTTTGATGCAGTTGAACCTGACGTTTTGATTATAGACAGCTCAACCATCGACTCAGAGACCGCTAAACGAGTAGCCTCAGCCGGTGCCGCGCGCGGTATAGACTTCATCGACGCGCCAGTTTCCGGAGGTGTGGGGGCGGCTACAGCGGGTACTCTCGCCTTTATGGTTGGTGCCTCAGAAGCCTTATTCGACAAAGCAAAACCCATACTAGATGGTATGGGTAAAAATATCTTTCGCGCTGGCGAATCAGGAGCCGGCCAGATCGCTAAATGTTGCAACAACATGATGCTGGCCATTCTGATGGCGGGCACATCAGAAGCACTCAATATGGGCGTTCGCAACGGCCTTGATCCGGCCGTGTTGTCTGAAATTATGAAGCAGAGCTCAGGCAGTAACTGGGCACTGCAGGTGTACAACCCCTTCCCCGGTGTAATGCCTAGCGTGCCCTCATCGAATGGTTATCAGGGTGGATTCCAGGTTGATCTGATGTTTAAGGATCTGGGGCTGGCGATGGATGTGAGTCAGCAGAGTAATTCTCCTACTCCTATGGGGTCAGCGGCACGCGCACTCTATATGCTGCACCGGAATCAGGGTAATGGCGCTTTAGACTTCTCCAGTATTCTGCAGCTATATCAGGAAAACTAAGCTCTACGGGCATGACCAATCTCAACATAATAAATATAAAGGGATGCAGATGAGATACGACGAAGATTACCAGGCAGCGCTGGAAAACCCCGAGACCTACTGGGCAAAACAGGCAGACCGAATCGCCTGGTTCAAAAAACCGGAAACGATACTGCACAAAACGGATTTCGGCACTTACAGCTGGTACCCCGACGGAGAGCTTAATAGTTGCTATTTGGCGCTTGATCATCAAGTTGAGCTGGGGCGCACGGATCAGGTCGCCCTCTACTACGACTCGCCAGTAAGCAATACTCAAGAGGCAATTACCTACGGCGACCTGTTAGCACGGGTGAAGCGCTTCGCCGGTGCTCTGCGCCAGCAGGGTGTGCGCCAGGGTGACAGGGTTCTCATCTACATGCCGATGATCCCTGAGGCCGCTGTCGCGATGCTCGCGTGCGCACGTCTCGGTGCTGTGCATTCGGTCGTTTTTGGAGGTTTCGCGCCGAATGAGATGGCGATTCGTATCGATGACGCCAATCCCAGAGTGATTCTAACCGCCTCCTGCGGGATCGAGTTTGATAAAAAAATTGCCTACAAACCGCTGGTTGATCAGGCAATTGCCATGGCGAGTCACAAACCGGCTCACACGATTGTCTGCCAGCGCTCTATGCTTATGGCCGAACTGGATCAGCCCGGCGATCTGGACTGGTACGAGTGCCAGCAGGCAGCCCAGGACGCTGAGTGTGTGACAGTTAAAGGCAGTGATCCTCTCTACATTCTCTATACCTCGGGAACAACTGGCCAGCCTAAGGGGATCGTGCGTGACAACGGTGGTCACGCGGTGGCACTCAGCTATGCGCTCAATAACGTCTACGGTATGAAACCCGGTGATGTCTGGTGGGGTGCGTCTGATATTGGATGGGTCGTAGGCCACTCTTTTATTGTCTACGGACCATTGATGGGCGGTTGCTCGGCGATTTTCTTTGAGGGCAAACCGATCAAAACACCCGATGCAGGTACTTTCTGGCGAGTCATTGACGAGTACGGAGTCAACTCGATGTTCTGTGCCCCAACGGCCTTTCGCGCAATCCGTAAAGAGGACCCTGAGGGGTTACTCGCTTCGAAGCACGATCTGAGCTCGCTCAAGTGGATTTTCGTTGCCGGTGAAAAGCTAGACTCTTCAACCTACGGCTGGCTCTCAGATATGCTAAGGGTACCGATAATCGACCACTGGTGGCAGACTGAAACGGGCTGGCCAATGACCGCACCGATGATGGGATGGGAGAATCCCTCCGCGGTCAGGCTCGGTTCTACAAATAAACCTATCCCCGGTTACGATATTCGAGTGCTCGATGATAGCGGTCAGGAGGTTAAAGCAGAGGGTGCAGGTAATATCTGCGTTGCACTGCCCATGCCACCCGGCGTCGCCTGGAGCATCTGGAACAACAGCACCCGTTATCGTCATGCCTATCTCGAAGCCTTCCCTGGCTACTATCACACTGGCGACGGCGGCTATAAGGACAAGGACGGGTACATTTACATCACGGGCCGTACCGATGACGTCATTAACGTCTCTGGGCATCGGCTCTCGACCGGAGAGATGGAAGAGGTCCTTTCGGCTCACCCTGCAGTAGCCGAGTGCGCTGTTATAGGAGTTCACGATGACCTTCGAGGGCAGCTGCCGTTGGGGCTGGTGGTACTCAAAACTGGGGAGACAATTACAGAAAATGATCTGGCCGGTGAACTGGTGCAGAGAGTGCGGGATCAGGTAGGCGCTCTGGCCTGTTTCCGTCAGGCAATGGTTGTACAGCGCTTGCCAAAGACTCGATCGGGTAAGGTGTTGCGGGCTGTGTTGAGAAAGATAGCCGCGAAGCAGGAGTATGTTTTGCCATCGACGATCGACGACCCTGCGATACTGGGTGAGATTGAGGAGAAGCTCAAGACGTCAGGGTTTTAGCGGCTGTTCACATCACACTGTCGCGCTCTGCCCTCTAAGTACAACAGGCATGCATCGGATACCAGAATCAGACGCATCAGCAGAGCATCCAGCCCAGCTAAACGCCGTATAGCCGCTTAACTGGGGTGAGTTCTTGAGTTGCAGTGGCTTTTACAGCTTGTTGGTCTTTGCCAACAGTGCCTCAAGCTTAGTGTTGAGCCGCTCCTCTTTTTCGGCAACGCGCTGCTGTTTGCGCTGCTCTTTTTGTCGCTCAACCCGACGCTGTTTATACTCTGCCAGCTTAGCCTTTGCATGCTCCGCTTCACTCGCATTTACCTGACCTGAGACCTCGCCATTAAGGTCAACACGCTCAGCACCCTCAACGATTGACTGCAGGTAGCGTGGGTTTCGCACATAGGTCGCCAGTGCACGTTTAATCTTGCCACGGCTGACCTTATCGTCGGCGACCAACTCCTCCTGAATACCAATCTTCAGTGGCTTGGGCTGGGCAGAGTTGAATGCTTGTGGATAATTAGTTTCCAACAGTTCTACCGCTGCCTGGTTAGCCGCGCGATTTTTGTTACGCGCTTTATCTGAGGTCTGCTCGCTCACTCTACTCTTCTCTGTCTTGTTGCACAGGGCCCTATCGCCGCTGAGGGCGCTAGGGCCGCTGAAGGTTTGCCGCATTCTAACAGCAACAGTTTAACTTTTAAGCCCCTTTTATGAGCCTTTGCGTATTAGATAGTGATACTCATCACCCATCTGTTCGTGGCTCAGGAGTTCATGTCCAAGAAAGTTACAAAACTTAGGTATATCCCGCACCGTTGAGGGGTCGGTCGCCAACACTTCCACCAACGCACCCACCGCAATATCCGCTATTTTGTTGTGCAGCATCATAACAGGCTCTGGGCAGTAGAGCCCACGGGCATCAAGTTGGGTATCTGCTTTCAAAGTATTCATCTCTGTTACACGCTTAAAGTCGGCATTGTCGCAAATCCCTGCCGCGCTTAACAGTCTTTACCCCTCCCCTTGCTTAGGTCTATTCTTGAGTTAGACCCCACAACCGCAGTTGATAGCGAGAAGAGCAATGATACGAGTCTTTATAGAGCGGCAAGTACCGGCAGAATTAGTTGAGCAATACAACACCCTAGCCCGCGAAAATCTCCAGTCAGCCATGTCCACCAACGGCTTTATTTCAGGCGAAGTGCTGCACGATATCAACGATACCGAGAAGCGTCTGATCGTCGCAACCTACCGTACGCTAAATGATTGGGCACGCTGGTACCACTCGGAAGAGCGGCGCGCAATGATGGATAAAATCGGTCCGATGCTAGAGCAGGAGGAGAAGATCAGCATCTATGAACTTTAAAAAACTTCCAGGTAGACCGTGATCTCCTCACGGTCATGGTACAGGTGCTTCGCTTCGAGTTGATAGCGAATCTCTGCATCGGTTAGTGCTGCCTCAAGCTGAGCCAGACAGGACTCAACTTCAACAAATCGCTGCTTCATAGGTAACTTAAGGTTGAATATTAGAATACTTGACCAGCGATTGATCGCCCAGCGTGCCATCAAATCGGTGACCTGAGACGGTTTTTCAACCACATCGCAAACCAGCATATCAACCGGTTTGGGTGGCTTGTATGTGAACGCATCTTCAGTCCGATGCTCAACCTGGCCCGATTCCATCAGCTCCTCTGACATTGGGCCATTATCGACAGCGGTCACAAACATATTGCGGTTGACCAACTGCCAGGTCCACCCTCCCGGTGCCGCGCCCAGATCAACCGCGCGCCGACCGCTTTCAATCTTTTCTTGCCACTGCTCTCTGGGGATAAACCAGTGCCAGGCCTCCTCCAACTTCAGCGTCGAACGACTCGGCGCTGAGGCAGGGAACTTCAGGCGCAAAATCCCCTGTTCCCATCGGCAACTGTTCTTAATTGGCGCTACCCCAAACCAAAAGGTCTGCCCATCGATCACAAATAGATGCGCACGCCAATCGGCTCGTTGCTTGCGAGGCAACATAAGACCAGACTGGCGCATCGCCCCGGCAAGCGCCGAACTGAATTTGCGCGCAAAGGCGTTAAGATTCCGACCATCGGTGGTATCCGCCGTCTCGACATAGAGTTCTGCCGCAAGCGGCAGGCTCTGTGCAGCCGACAATAATGGGGTGATACGATCTTTGGTACTGACCTGCGTGAGCGGATCGGTACAGGCGATCCACTGGCGTGCGAAGATCAGTTGTCTGAAGCGCAGAACCTGCATCAAATCAAGCGCGCTCTGCGGTGGCTGCAGATGAAAGAGAACGTAACCTGTTTGAGCGGTATATTTCGGGTATCCGTAGAAGTGATGCTCCGCAGCACGCGTGGCAATTTCACTTGCAGTTTCTGCCTCAAATCCTGCGCGACAGTATAGGAGTATGTTGCTGAGCAAGTAGACGCCTCTCTTCTCACCGGTTTGGTTTCAATAATAGCGCGCACTCTAGCATACGCGCCCGAGAGCAGCGAACTCTGGTTGGTCGGTCCAGAGGGAAGAAGGTAGCTGACATCTCCTATTGATATGAATCAAACTATAATCAATTAGCAAGGGTGCGAATGTGCCGCAGCTGCTCAATAAAGCCAAAAATTATTGCCTAATAACTACTGGCAATATCAAATAATAAGCTCTTAGTTTCAATCAGTTAAAAAGATCCGTTAGACGAGAATGATCGCGCTGGTTGGTTCTTTAAACGGTAGTATTGGGCCTGTTGCGCTGCACAACTCGCGATGTAAAAAGGTCGCTATTTCATTGAAATATGTTGATCGATAAAACATAATTCGCCCGATTTTGAACCTTTTCGATTCACAAAGCTTGATGAGAGCCTGAAATGAGCACTGCAACTGCAAACACCTACAACTATCGAGTTGTTCGCCAGTTCGCCATCATGACGGTTGTTTGGGGTATCGTAGGCATGAGCCTCGGTGTTCTGATCGCTGCACAGTTGGTATGGCCGGCACTAAACTTCGATACACCCTGGCTATCCTTTGGACGCCTGCGCCCACTGCACACCAACGCTGTAATTTTTGCTTTTGGCGGCTGTGCGCTCTTTGCCACCTCATACTATGTTGTGCAGCGCACGTGTCAAACACGCCTGTTCTCGGATGGCTTGGCCTCGTTTACTTTCTGGGGTTGGCAAGCCGTTATAGTAGCCGCAGCAATCACTCTGCCGATGGGTATTACCTCTTCCAAGGAGTACGCTGAGTTAGAGTGGCCCATTGACTTGCTGATCGCTGTGGTGTGGATCTGTTACGCCATCGTATTCCTGGGGACCGTCAAAAACCGTAAGACCTCTCACATTTACGTGGGTAACTGGTTCTACATGGCTTTTATTATTACTGTTGCGATCCTGCATATCGTCAACAGTGCACAGATGCCTGTGACGCTGTTTAAGTCATACTCTGTTTACCCCGGAACTGTCGATGCGATGGTGCAGTGGTGGTACGGACACAACGCAGTAGGATTCTTCCTTACAGCAGGCTTCCTGGGCATGATGTATTACTTTGTACCGAAGCAGGCAAATCGCCCCATCTACTCTTACCGTTTGTCGATCGTGCACTTCTGGGCGCTGATTGCGACATACATGTGGGCGGGTGGTCACCACCTGCACTACTCAGCACTGCCTGACTGGGCACAGTCGGTGGGTATGGTTATGTCGCTGATTCTGTTGGCGCCCTCTTGGGGCGGCATGATCAACGGCATGATGACGCTGTCAGGCGCATGGCACAAACTGCGTACAGATCCTATCCTACGCTTCCTCGTGGTTTCGCTCTCCTTCTATGGCATGTCGACTTTTGAAGGCCCTATGATGGCGATCAAAACCGTAAACGCACTGTCGCATAACACCGACTGGACCATTGGTCACGTTCACTCGGGTGCGCTGGGTTGGGTGGCGATGATCTCTATTGGCGCCGTCTACCATATGATTCCGAAGCTGTTCGGCAAAGCGCAGATGTACTCAACAACCTTGATCAATACGCACTTCTGGCTTGCCACTATTGGTACTGTTCTCTACATCTGTGCGATGTGGGTTAACGGTATCCTGCAGGGTCTGATGTGGCGTGCGGTGAACGAAGACGGCACACTCACCTATAGCTTTGTTGAAGCGCTTGAAGCGAGCCACCCAGGTTACTTCGTGCGTTGGTTGGGCGGCATGTTCTTTGTCGCAGGCATGTTCCTGATGGCCTACAACGTTTGGCAGACTGTTCGCTCAGGCAGCAAGGTTGCTGCTGCTGAAAATCCTGATCCGGCTGTAGCCGCTGCGTAACTCAGACCGGAGAGAGTGAAGATGATTAAACACGAAACGATTGAAAAGAAACTGGGTCTGATGATCCTGCTGATCATTGTCGTGATCAGCGGCGGCGGTCTTGCTGAGATCGTACCTCTGTTCTTCCAGAGTTCTACGACCAAGCCGATCGAAGGCCTGCGCACGTACACTGCACTGGAGCTTGAAGGGCGGGATATCTATATCCGCGAAGGGTGCCATGTCTGTCATACGCAGATGATTCGCCCGTTTCGCGCAGAGACAGAGCGTTATGGCCACTACTCCACCGCCAATGAGTTTGTTTACGAGCACCCATTTCTTTGGGGCTCCAAGCGCACAGGTCCTGATCTGGCCCGTGTGGGCGGTCGTTACTCGGACGACTGGCACCGTGCTCACCTGTACAACCCACGCGATGTGGTGCCAGAGTCAAAAATGCCCTCTTACCCCTGGTTGTTTGAGAACAAGCTGACCGGGCGGGATACCGAGGCGAAGATGGAAGCTCTGCGCAAGTTGGGAGTGCCATTCTCTGACGAGCAGATCGCGACGGCACGGGACGACGTAGCAGGTCGTTATGAAATCGATGCAGTCGTTGCCTACCTTCAGGCGCTCGGCAAGATGCATTCTGAGTACACTAACAAACGGTAATTATCAGTGAGTTACGACACCTACGGTCCATTTATACCGGTCATCATGCTACTAACCTTCATCGGTCTGTTTGTCTGGGTTCTGAACCCTCGCAACAAAAAGCGATTTGATGACGCTGCTGACCTCCCGTTTCAGGATGAAGAGATAGATCAGCGTACCCGTAAAGCGGATCAGGCGAGTAACGAAGGAGTAGAACGATGAGTGCTTTTTGGAGCATTTGGATTTCAGTTATCACGCTGGCCGTTGTGTTTGGTGTGACCTGGTTGCTATTTGCAACCCGCAAGAGTGAAAAGTTTAAAGAGACAACAGAAGAGACCGTTGGCCACTCTTTTGACGGCATTGAGGAGTATGACAACCCTCTGCCAAAATGGTGGTTCAATATGTTCCTGATAACCGTTGTGTTTGCATTAGGTTATCTCGCACTCTACCCAGGCCTTGGGAACTTCAAAGGCCTACTTGGTTGGACGTCAACCAATCAGTGGGAGCGGGAGATGGCACACGCTGAAGAGGTCTACAAACCGGTCTTCGCAAAGTACGCAGCACTGTCGATTGAAGAGCTAAACCAACCGGGCAACGAGACGGGTCTGAAAATGGGCCAGCGTATGTTTGCCAACAACTGTTCAGTCTGTCACGGTGTCGGTGGTGTGGGTGCCTACGGTTTCCCTAATCTGACTGATAAAGATTGGCTCTACGGCGGTGATCCTGACACTATCAAGACAACGTTGATTGCTGGACGTCAGGGTGCAATGCCTGCCTGGGCATCTGTGCTCGGCGAGGATGGCATACAGGACGTAACCCACTACGTACTCAGTCTCAGTGGAGCCGAACATGACAGCGTGGCTGCTGAGCGCGGTCAGCCTCAGTTCAACACGCTTTGCGCAGCCTGTCATATGCCGACAGGTGAGGGTATGCAGGCCCTGGGGGCACCCAACCTGACAGACGATATCTGGCTCTACGGCGGTAGTTTCGAGCAGATCGCGCACACGCTTCGCATTGGCCGTGCAGGCGTGATGCCAGCGCAAAAGGACCTGCTGTCTGACGATAAAATCCACCTGATTGCAGCCTACGTTTACAGTCTCTCTAAGTAAGACAACAGCCATAACAACAATAAAAGGCGACTGATACAGATCACGTCGCCTTTTTATTCTGCGTAGTACGATTTGGTTATAAGCTTAGTATTAAACCAGGAAGCGGTGAATGAGTCGGATACCGGTAAAAGATGTCACGCCTGAAGTAGAGATTGTCAGTCTCTATGCCGAGCGTGAGCATATATACGTAAAGTTCTACAGAGGTCTGTATAAGAATCTACGTATCATCTCCAGCGCCGCGATGCTGATCGCCTTTTATGGAGCCTCTTGGATCCAATACGATGGTCGTCAAGCGATCCACTTTGACTTACCGGGTCGCCAGTTTCACATTTTCAGCCAAACCTTCTGGCCGCAGGACTTCATGCTGCTCTCTTGGTTGTTGATTATCCTCGCTTTCACCCTCTTCTTTGTCACCGTTTTTGCTGGTCGTCTCTGGTGTGGCTACGCCTGTCCGCAATTTGTCTGGACCTGGTTCTTCATCTGGGCCGAGCGAATAACCGAAGGCGACCGTAATGCGCGGATGAAACGCGATGAGCAGCCGATGAGCGCTGAAAAGTTTCTGCGGAAAACCGCGAAACATGGAATATGGGTCATCATTGCAGTCGCTACTTCGGTCGCGTTTATGGGCTATTTCACCCCTATACGCGAACTTATCCCAAATGTTCTGGTACTAGACATTGGCCCCTGGGAGACCTGGTGGCTCGCTTTCTTTGCAGTTGCCACATACGGTAATGCGGGCTGGTTGCGCGAGCAGGTCTGCATCTACATGTGCCCTTATGCGCGTTTCCAGTCAGTCATGTTTGATCAGGATACGTTGGTCATCTCTTACGACGAGAAGCGCGGTGAAACTCGCGGTTCGCGTAAACGCGATGCTGACTACAAGGCGGAGGGTTTGGGGGATTGTATCGATTGCGGACACTGTGTGCATGTCTGCCCGGTCGGGATTGATATTCGCGATGGCCTGCAATATGAGTGTGTCGCCTGTGGCGCCTGTGTGGATGCCTGTGACGATATCATGGAGCGTATGGGGTATGAGAAGGGACTTGTACGTTACACCACTGAACACGAACTTGAGGGTAAAAAGACCCGTCTGCTTCGCCCACGTCTGATCGGCTACCTGATCGCTCTGCTGGCTATGGTCACTGCCTTCAGCTACGTTCTGATCACACGCACCCCACTGGAGGTAGATACGATTAGAGGGCGCGGCGAACTCTACACCACCGCTTCGAATGGCGACATTCGTAATAGCTACTCAGTGAAGATCGCTAATAAATCGCAACAGGATATGAACTTTCGCATCACCCTAGAGGGTCTTGAGTTCGCCGAACTGGTCGGTGCCACTGAGGTGCGCGTAGAAGCGGGCGAACTGCTGGATCATACCCTCTTTATTGAGGTCGATCCGAGAGCGCTAGAGCGACCCAACTACAAGATAGAATTCGAGGTAACGTCCATTGATGATGATAGCATCAGCGCGACGTCAGAGAGTCGCTTCATCGGCCCGACGCTTTAACCATCCCTTCAGGGTAATGTAGTAACATCCACGCCAATTTTCGCTCCCACGGGACGTGGCGCATCACTATTTGTATGAGGAAATCATGGATAATCAGACGCAGGATATAGGGCCCTGGTATCACCAAAAGTGGCTGTGGTTCATACTGGCGCCGCTGATCGCCGTCGTCATCTACGCCAGCATTTTTATGTATCTTGCCGTCTCCACTAGCGATGGAATTGTTAAAGACGACTACTACCGCGTGGCTCGCGGTACCAATGTCGATACGAGCCGTATCACTGCTGCAACTGAGCGCGCTATAAAAGGAGAGTTGCTGGTAGACGCGCTGACCGGAGACCTGCGCCTCTCACTAGCCTCTAATCAGAGCCTCCCAAATGAGCTAATACTGGATCTTGTCCACCCTTCTCACCAAAAGTATGACCAGAGCATTACCCTTCGCTCCGTCAACGGTCAGGGTGTCTACCTCGGTAGCCTGCAGGCCAACCTTGAAGGTAAGCGCTATTTGATGCTCAGCGATAAGAGCGGCGAGTGGCTCATTAAAGCCGATCTACTGCCACCCTATGACCAGCGCAGTTTTGCTCTGGGAGCTCAGTAGTAGCGACTATGGTTGATCAGGCGAGAGTCTGTTTTCATTGCACCAGCCCGCTGCCCTCAGTAGACCAGTTCCAACTGGAGGTGAGCGGCAAGGTCGAGTCCTTCTGCTGTCCAGCTTGCCGTGCAGTTGCGCAGACAATCCTCAACTCCGGGCTGGATAAGTATTACGATCATCGCAATGCGCCGGCCGTTGACCCCAAAACCAATACGTCCGTCAGTGCCGAACTGAGCCTCTATGACTCGCCCGAGGTTCAAAAAGAGTTCGTACGTAAACTGACCGCCGAGCGCTCGGAGGCCAACCTGGTCATTGAGGGAATTAGCTGTGCGGCCTGCGTATGGCTGTTAGAGAAGCATATAGGCGCATTGCCAGGCGTTGATCGCTTCAGTGTCAACCTGACCAACCACCGTGCCCACCTGACATGGAATCCGCAGCAGACCCAACTCAGTGAGTTGTTCAAACAGATTATAGCGATCGGCTACACGCCGCACCCCTATCACCCAAATCGCGAGGAGCAGCTCTATCAGGAGGAGCACAAGCGCGCAGTTCGCCGCTTGGGTGTGGCGGGCGTGGGGATGATGCAGGTGATGATGATGGCGATGGCACTCTATCTGGGTCAGGGCCTGACGATGGAGCCGCACATCGAGCGTTTTATTCGCTGGACGAGTCTGATCGTGGCGACTCCGGTGGTGCTCTATGCTGCTCGCCCCTTTTTTATCGCGGCGTTGCGAGACCTTAAGACTCGTCATCTGAGTATGGATGTTCCGGTTTCAATTGCGATTGGCGGCGCTTATATTGCCAGTGTCTGGGCGACCATCTTCGGTGGCGGCGAGGTCTACTTCGACTCAGTTAGCATGTTCACTTTTTTTCTGCTTATAGGCCGCTTTTTTGAGATGCAGGCACGCCACCGCACAGGACTGGCGGGCAATGCACTGGCCAACCTGCTGCCCGCCAGCGCAATTAAGCTTGAGGAGGGCCAGGAGGTGCTGGTGCCTGTGGCTGAGCTCAAAGCGGGTGATCGTGTACTGGTTAAACCCGGGCATTCGATTCCAGCAGACTCGATTCTATTGAGCGAGAGCGCAAGCATTGATGAGTCGGCTCTTACAGGTGAACCTCTACCTGTGACTCGCAACAAGGGAGACGCGTTGACAGGGGGTACTCTCAACGTCGATCAGCCCATTGAGCTTGAAGTCTCGGCCACCAGTGATCAGGGGCGCATGTCCGCCATACTCAACCTGCTCGATCGGGCTCAGGCGGACAAGCCAGCAGTAGCAAGGGTCGCCGACAAGGTCGCCAGCTATTTTGTTGGCGCCGTATTGGTTACCGCCATTGTTGTAGGCTTCTCTTGGTACACCATCCGTCCTGAGGACGCACTGTGGATCGTGTTATCCGTACTGGTCGTCACCTGTCCCTGTGCACTCTCTCTGGCGACGCCGACCGCTCTGACGGCGGCCATCGGTAGCCTGCGCCAGATGGGGCTTCTCATCACCCGAGGGCATGTGCTGGAGAGTTTAGCTCAAGCAGATACCGTCGCCTTTGATAAAACCGGAACACTCACCACTGGAAAGCTGAGTATCCGTAAAATTGTCCCGCTGAATGGTACGCCCGAAGCTGAGTGTCTGGAGATCGCCGCTGCTCTTGAGAGCCGATCAGAACACCCCATCGCCTCTGCTTTTAGCCCCTATTTTCGCTACCCTCCGCAACAGGCCAGAACTCAGGTGGGCGCAGGGATCGAGGGCGAGTTGAACCGCCGCGTGCTAAGAATTGGTAAACCCGCTTATGCGGCGCAGCTCTTCCTGGGTGAACCGCCGGACCTTCCCGATAACTCGGGACTCTGCCTGCTGCTGGCATCCGCCGAGGGTCCCATCTGCTGGTTTGTTATAGATGATCAGATTCGCCCAGAAGCAAACGAAGCGATCAGCGCGCTTAAACAACTGAACCTGCAACTGGTGATGCTTACCGGAGACAACCGCAACAACGGCCAACGTGTCGCTGCCAGTCTGGGAATAGACTCCGTGGAGGCTGAAATGACACCTGAGGCAAAACTGGCCTGGGTTAGCCAGCAACAGGAGGCGGGGCGCCGCATCCTCATGGTAGGCGATGGCATCAACGACATTCCGGTGCTCTCCGGCGCACAGACCTCTGTCGCGATGAACGAGGCAACCGACCTGGCGAAAACTAGCGCCGACGCGGTTTTAATGAGTGGAGATCTGCGTAAACTGGCGGTCGCCATTGCACAAGCTCGACGCACACGCGCTATTATTAAGCAAAATATAGCCTGGTCGTTGTCGTACAATCTGATCGCTTTACCACTCGCTGCGCTGGGTTTTATCGCTCCGTGGATGGCGGCAATCGGCATGTCGGCAAGCTCACTGGTAGTGGTTGGCAATGCCTTGAGACTGACTCGAAACCCGCGGGAACTCTGATGGATATTATTTACCTGCTGATACCCATTGCGATTGTGCTAATCGCTTTTGGTACCTGGGCCTTCTTCTGGAGCGTTAACACCGGACAGTTCGATGATCTGGATTCTCCAGCCCATCGGATTCTCTATGATGACGATGAGGAGATGATCCCTGATGATGCCAAGATTGAGTCCGCCAAGATTCAGTCGAAAGTTCTGCCCAAAACTGATGCAGTCTCTGCCCCCAATGAGGGGACTCGAGAGACGTGATACAGAGCTCTCTCAGTTTTTTTAGCGCCCTGATTATCGGGTTATTGGGCACCACACACTGCCTTGCCATGTGTGGCGGTATTGCCTCCAGCTTTAGTCTCAGCGACCGCAAGCCCCGGGGTGCACTTGGCCGTCTCCTCGCCTATAACCTAGGGCGTATCACAAGTTACACCCTTGCCGGCTTTTTACTGGGTCTGGTCGGTGCCGGCATCTACCAGACCGGAGCCGCCATACCTCTGAGGTCAGTTGCGGGGTTACTGCTGATCGCGATGGGACTCTACGTCGGCCAATGGTGGATGGGCATTACCCAGCTTGAATCGGCAGGTGCTTATCTCTGGCGCTTCATCTCGCCACTACTCAAACCCCTACTCCCAGCCGATAACGCTATTAAAGCCCTAATGCTGGGCATAGGCTGGGGCTGGCTCCCCTGTGGTTTGGTTTACAGCACGCTGATATGGAGTGCCGCTGCCGGCAGCGCGACCGATAGCGCGCTGCTGATGCTCGGGTTCGGCCTGGGCACGCTGCCAGGTATGTTAGCCACCGGTCTGCTAGCTAAACAGTTGCAAGCGTTCAGCCGCGCAACTGGCGTGCGCGGGCTCGCTGGTTTGCTACTGATCCTGATGGGCCTCTGGACTCTGCCCTGGCACGGAATTGTGAGTCAATTCACCTCTCATTGATACGCATCAACACTCTCGCACGCGACGACGATTAAGCTTCTCTGAGTTCGACTGTGAAGGAACCTCGCGTGAGCCACTCTGCTGCTATTCTCTGGGATACCGATCTGATTCGCCGCTATGATCAAGCCGGCCCCCGTTATACCTCTTATCCCACCGCTCTCTCTTTTCTACCTGTAGAGAGGCCGGTTCAGTGCATGGAGCGGGTTCTATCCGAACGAGACACCCAAAAAAACCTCTCGCTCTATCTCCACATCCCTTTCTGCGCTCACATATGCTACTACTGCGGATGCAATAAGGTGGTGACCCGCGATAGGACTCGGGCCAAGCCGTACCTCGAGCTGCTCCACCGCGAGATAGCTCTGCGCGGTGCGCAGCTGTCAGACAAACCTAAAGTCGAGCAACTTCACTGGGGCGGTGGTACACCCTCCTTCATCAGCCCTCAAGAGACTGACGAGTTG
Source organism: Marinobacterium sp. (assembly GCA_035458585.1). Taxonomy (GTDB): domain Bacteria; phylum Pseudomonadota; class Gammaproteobacteria; order Pseudomonadales; family Balneatricaceae; genus Marinobacterium_E. The sequence continues at coordinate 21,763 of DATHZN010000014.1, forward strand.
ATGGCGCAGCTAGGTTCCAATTTCAACCTGCGCGACGATGATCAGGGGGATTACTCAATCGAGATAGATCCGCGGGAGATAGACATTGAGCGGCTGCAGCAGTTACGCCAGCTCGGTTTCAACCGTATCTCTCTGGGTGTGCAGGATCTGAACCAACAGGTGCAGCGCGCGATCAATCGGCTTCAGCCGCTGGAGATGACCACAAACATCATTGATGCAGCACGCGTCCTGGGGTTTCGGTCGATCAATATAGACCTGATATATGGTCTACCGCTTCAAACTGAGCAGAGTTTCAGTAGGACGCTGGATAGGGTCTTACAGATGCGCCCCGATCGCCTGTCGGTGTTTAATTACGCCCACCTGCCACAGAGGTTCAGACCCCAGCGGCGTATCAGGCCACAGGATCTGCCTGATGCCGCGACCAAGCTGGCGATTCACCACAATACGATCCAGCAACTGACCGAAGCGGGTTACCGCAACATCGGCATGGATCATTTCGCACTGCCTCAGGATAGTCTCTCGCTGGCACAGGAGGCAGGTCTACTGCACCGCAACTTTCAGGGTTACACCACCCATGCTAACTCTGACCTGCTAGGGCTGGGGGTCTCATCAATTAGCCAGATTGGTGACTATTACCTCCAGAACAGTCCAGACCTCTCCATCTACAATAACCTAATGATGACTGGCACAAGCGCTCTGACCAAGCATTACAAGACAAGCGCTGATGACCGCGTACGCCGCTTAGTCATTACCCGCCTTATCTGCGATTTTCAACTCAATTATGGAAAGCTTTCGGCTGAGACGGGTGTCGATATTCAGCGTTATTTTGCTGATGAGCTTAGAGCCCTGGTACCTATGGCGATAGAGGGGTTATTGACGTTGACTGATGAAGGGCTAAAAGTGTTGCCATTGGGGCGCCTACTGATCCGACGCATCTGTATGACCTTCGATGCCTATATCAACCAACCCAGTGAACGCCTCTATTCCAAAATCATCTAGGCTAGGTTAGGTGCGAACATCGCGACAAGCAGGATAATCTGAGTCCCAGCCCCGGGTATGCAGGGCATATTGAGTCACACGTCTCAGTCCTGCCACCCGAATTATGCCTACCCGTGTTAAGAACCTGACGCTATAATCCAATGCCGAAGCGGAGGTTTTATGTCGTCAAAGATCGCCCATATGAGCTCAATGCCCAACTCGGCTCACTGTCAAACCTGTAGCCTGAGTTCCCTCTGTCTGCCCGTTTCACTGCAGGATGACGAGATAGAGCAGCTGGATAACATCGTTGAGAAAAGTCGTCCGCTTCATAAAGGCGACATCCTCTTTCGCCAGGGTGAAGAGCTGCGATCAATCTTCGCAATCCGCGCAGGTTCTCTGAAAACCTTCACACTGACGCATGATGGCGAAGAGCAGATAAACGGCTTCTATTTTCCCGGTGAGTTGGTGGGTTTGGCGGGACTAGACGAGGGTGAGTACCCAATGAGCGCTAAGCTCATGGAGACCACAACCGTCTGCGAGATCCCCTACGCGCGTCTCGATGAACTTCTTGGACAGATGCCTGAGCTACGCCGATCATTAATGCGGTCCCTTGGGCGAGAGATTCGCGACGATCAACAGATGCTGATGCTGCTGTCGCGTAAAACCGCTGAACAGCGCATCGCCACGTTTCTACTTAAACTCTCAACCCGCTATCAGGCGCGTGGATACTCAGCGACTCAGTTTCGGCTGAGCATGTCGCGCAATGAGATCGGCAACTATCTCGGACTCGCGGTTGAGACCGTCAGCCGTATCTTTACCCGTTTCTCCAGTGCCGCTCTATTGCGTGTGGAGGGCAAAGAGATAGAGCTATTGGATCTGGCTGCGCTGAATGAGGTGTCCGGAGACAGCCATGGCGAGGGCTGCGGCCACAGCCTTAAACTGGGCTAAACTCAAGCAATACGAATCAAGGAAAGCTCATGTCGTACAACGAGTACTATGTAAAATCTGTTATCCGTACTATTTCAGACTGGCCGGAGCCCGGTATCGAGTTCCGCGATATCACGCCCATCTTCAAAGATCCGAAAGCGATGCGAATGGTGGCACACGCATTTGTGCAGCGTTATATCGACATGGAGATCAGTGCGATCGCCTGTATCGACGCACGCGGCTTCCTTTTCGGCGCCATCATGGCCTATGAGCTCAACCTGCCTCTGGTACTCGTACGCAAAAAGGGTAAGCTTCCGGGTGACACCTTGCACCAGGACTACACACTAGAGTACGGAACAGCCTCTGTCGAAATGCAGTCAGACTCCCTCAAAGCGGGTGATCGAGTTGTACTGATTGATGACCTGATCGCCACAGGTGGCACTATTCTCGCTGCGCTCACACTGATTAAAAAACTCGGCGCTGAGGTCGTTGAGGCTGCCGCACTGATCAACCTTCCGGATCTTGGTGGTGCCACCAAAATTCAGGATTCCGGTGTTCCTGTCTACACCCTGCTGGCTTTCGAGGGACACTAATCCCGGTTGGTGAGCAAACCTGCGTCACCCACAGGGCGTGAGCGAGACAGGTGAGAGCTAGCCGAACAGAGATGAGAGGGTCCGTCTTGGCTTGTTGCCTGACACACCCCACCCTTTGCAAACGTCCTGTGAGTGCCACCTGATCTCACCACAGGACGGACTAAGGACGCGCTAAAGAGCCTCGCCGGATCAATATCGACCTCACCTTGAAAACAATTCCACTATTCAAGCGGATCAATTTGGTCTAAATTGACGTATGAATTTAAGTTCTATCTTAATAACTATATATCTTGATGACCAATAGGAGATCTTGATGCGACCGTTTGTCACTGCACTTCTTACCACCGCGCTCGTCGCGACGCCTGCGATAGCAGAGACCATCGAAATCCAACATCAGGGTATGCGGCTCAACGCCGAGCTTGAGCTGGCTGATGGTAGCTCGTTGGCCGATGGTGTACTGGTGTTGACCCACGGAACGCTGGCGCACAGCCGCATGGAGCTGATAGCTGCACTACAAGAGCTGTTTGTCGATTATGGTGTCAACGTGCTTGCGGTCAATCTGAGTCTAGGTATCGATAACCGCACTCAGGCGATGTATGACTGTTCAGTACCGGCTCGCCACACCATGGCAGACGCTGTCGCTGAAATAAGCGCGTGGCAGGATTGGCTCGATAGCCAAGGCGCGGGACCACGCTACCTGATGGGGCATTCACGAGGGGGCAATCAGACGGCACAGTACACCCTTGCAGACCCCGACCGTGTAGCCGCACAGATACTACTCGCACCGGCAACCTGGGATCTCGAGAGCACGCAGAGCGGATACCTCAAGCGCTACGGTCAGGATGTAACTGAGCTGTTAGCGAAGGCAGAGAGTATGGAGGCAGATGCGATGCTTGATGGCGTCAGTCTGCTCTACTGTGAGGGCAGCGGTGCGACAGCGGCCAGCCTGATGAGCTACTACGGAGACTATCCCAACTACGACACACCCAAGGTTCTGATGCAGACATCCACACCAACGCTGGTGATCTCTGGAACACTGGATGATGTCGTCGATGACCTACCTGCCAAGATGGCGAGTGTCGAGCGTGATAACATCGCACTGGTGGAGATTGAGGACGCAGACCACTTCTTCCGCGACCTCTTTACCGATGAGGTGGTTGAGAATGCCGTTGAGTTTATTGAGGCGCTTTAGTCTGCTGCTGTTGCTGTTCAGTCTAAACAGCTACGGAGGCGAGGTTCTTACCGACGCTGTCGATCTGCAGCGACTAGGGGCCTCTGAGCCCAATGAGGTCATCCTGTTAATGATCTCGCAGGATAACTGTGGCTTCTGCGTACGCGTTAAGGAGGATTATCTCAAGCCGTTGGTTGCCAGTGACACCTCCCCACCGGTAAGAGTCTTGCATCTGGGCAAGAACCAACAGGTGATCGACTTTGACGGTCAGATACGCTTGGCCGACACCATCGCTAATCGTCTGGGCGGGCGTTTTACCCCGACGCTGATCTTTACAGACGCAAAAGGGACCCCGCTTCACGATCCAATTGTCGGTCTGACCACCCCAGACTTCTACGGCTACTACTTGGATGAAGCGATCGCTGATTCACGCAAACGCTTGAATTGAGGTGCCGTCCATTTGTGCTTGCCGAAAATCCTATGTTCGTCAGCCTAAGGATGTCACGCCTCTCGCCCTCTCCCTTGCATCTGCGGCGCCACCCTCGGATAATGCCGGCCCTAACTGACTGACGCGGATGTCTCATGCTCTGGTTTCGCAATCTTATCTGGTACCAATTTAAAGCCCCCGACAACTTTACCGAGGGGCGCCTTAGTGAAGCGTTGAGCGCTGCTCCGTTTACCCCGTGCCGAGGGGCAGAGGCTAAAACAAGTGGCTTTGGCGCGCCAGCCGGCGTTGTCGAAGAGCCCATTTTCACTAGTCAGGGTTTTCACCTGATTGCCCTTCATACAGAAGAGAAGATTCTCCCTGCGAGCGTACTCAAACAAGCTGTAGCTGACAGGGTCGCTGAAATTGAAGCAGCCGAGTCGCGTAAAGTCTTTCGGCGTGAACAGCAACAACTCAAAGATGAGCTCACACTGACCTTGCTTCCACGCGCATTCACCCGCAGACGTGTGACGCGCGCATTGATAGCACCAGGCCAGGGCTGGATACTGGTCGACGCCAGTAGCCACAATCGAGCGGAGGAGCTGATGAGTGCCCTACGCGAAGCCTTGGGTAGCCTAAAGGCCGTGCTACTGAACACTAAGCACTCCCCTTCTCGCCTTATGACTGACTGGGTACTTGATGCGCAGCCAGTGGCGGCCAACTTTCAACTAGGTGAGGATGCTGAGCTCGTAGACCCCCTTAACTCCGGCAGCCATATTAAACTCAAAGGCCAGGTTCTCAATCAGTCCGATGTTCAGGCGCATCTTCAGGGCGGTCTAATGGTTGATAGACTCGCGCTCACCTTCGATGAGCAGCTTGAATTTGTGCTCCACGCCGACCTGAGCATCAAACGGCTACGACCGACGGAGATCGCAGCCGAGCGCATGGAGAGCGATCAAGATGATCCGCTGGCAGCGCTGGACACTGAAGTGGCCCATCTGGGCCTCGAGTTGACACGCCTGCTCCCAGCGGTGGTTGAGGCCTTTGGCGGACCAGCTGAGGTCTAAGGCATGTACAGCGTAAAAGAGATCTTCTACACCCTTCAAGGTGAGGGCGCGCAGGCTGGGCGTCCCGCCGTGTTCTGCCGTTTTGCCGGATGTAATCTCTGGTCGGGTCGTGAGCAGGATCGTGCCGCAGCAGTCTGTCGTTTTTGTGATACTGACTTTGTCGGTGTCAATGGCCAAAATGGCGGTAAATTTGCCACAGCAACCGAGCTGGCCGCACGCATCGCCAGCTTCTGGCCTGGCGGTGGACGGCCTTATGTGGTCTGTACCGGGGGTGAGCCCGCCCTACAACTGGATGAGGCACTGATAGAGGCGCTCCACCGATTGGGTTTCGAGGTGGCCATAGAGACTAACGGCACACTCGACCTCGCTAAAGGCATCGATTGGGTCTGCGTCAGCCCCAAAGGGGCCGCTGAACTGCGAGTACGTCAGGGCGACGAACTCAAGCTTGTTTACCCACAGGTTGAGATACAGGCCTCGCCTGAAAGGCTAAGCCAACTGGAGTTCAGTCACTTCTATCTGCAGCCACTCGACGATCAAAACCAGAGTAAAAATACCCGAGCCTGCGTAAGTTATTGTTTGCAAAATCCCCAGTGGAAAATCTCACTTCAGACACACAAAATTCTTGACATTGACTAGTCCTAGAGACTTCTCATATTGGCAAAATAGGGATATCCCAGTACCCGTGGGCGATTGCGCCGCCTACCCACACGCCCGGTGGATAACTCTGTGGATATAGCCTTAGAAACGACTCAAACTGTAGATAATCCGTGGGGAAAGGTTAGTTTGGTTATTTTATAACCAGTTAACAAATTATATTAAATACAATAGGTTATGATCTATTTATAGGAAAAATTCTAGCAAAACCTTATAAATTGTCACTTATGTCACCCGGATATATGTATCTTAATAAATATGCGCCATTGATAACAAAATTACGACTCGATGTTGATAGCCTCTAAAAAACTAGAGGTCGGCGATCCCATTTCGTACACTAGAAACTGGTAACGAAGGAAAGACTAATGCAAGAGCAACTCGATCAGCGCCGAAAGGCGGCTGAACGCGTCACCCTAATCGGCTCAGCTGTCGATCTAATACTCGGTCTGAGCAAAATTATTATCGGTTGGATTGCCAACTCCAGCGCTCTGGTTGTCGATGGTGTTCACTCACTATCTGATCTCGCAACGGACTTTATGGTCATCGTTGTGCTACGAATCTCTCATCAGGAGCCTGATAAAAATCACCCCTGGGGGCACGGTCGTTTCGAGACAGTGGGTACAGTTGCTCTGGGCGTTATTCTGATTGCTGTTGGTGCGACCATCGCTTACGAAATGATAGTCAAAGCCTTTACGACAACACAGGTAAGCACGCCGACCTGGCCTGCCCTGGTCGTCGCTGCCCTCTCGGTTGTCGCCAAAGAGGCGATCTTTCGCTACAGCCTAAAAGTGGGGAAGGCGTTAAAATCAGACCTTCTGATCGCTAATGCCTGGCACAGCCGCACCGACGCGCTATCGTCGATTATTGTATTTGTCGCGCTGGTCGGCGCGATGCTTGGAGTGTGGTGGCTTGATGCGGTGGCCGCCGTTCTGGTGGCTCTCTTTATTGGCAAGATCGGCTGGGACTTGGTCTCTTCCAGTCTTACCGAGCTGGTCGACACAGCGCTCCCGCCTGAGCGTGTCAAGGAGCTGCGGGAGACCGTACTAGAGGTTGAAGGAATCATCAGCGCACACGATTTCAAAAGCCGCACGCTGGGCAATCAGGTGGTGCTGGAGATGCATCTACAGGTTGCACCTCATCTAAGCGCTTCCGAAGGTCATTACGTCGGCGACCTGGCGGTCTTTGCACTACAAGCGAGGTTTGATGACCTCAGCCACATCATCTTCCATATTGACACTTATGATGACCAACCCTTTCACGACCAACCCACCCCTGTAATGCCGCCGCGTAAAGAGATCAAGGCGATCCTCTACCAGCGAATGGACCTGTTAGTGGGGGGGCATGACAATTTTCAGCTCACGCTCTACTACGATCCGAGTTATGTTGATATTGAGTTGAAACTTCAGCATGAATTCATGGTAGCGCTCGACCAGGCTGGGCTCTCGCTGGCGGCTTTTCGTGCCCAAATTGAGCAGGAGTTGGGGCGTACAGGCTGGTTCCGTAATCTGACGATCTGGCTACCTGAACCCCAGTCACGCCCATAAGCAGCAGTTAAATCACCGACGATCCTCGTGCGGGGAAGATCAGGCTAAATTTAGTGCCCTTTCCCGGAGTGCTGTCGACTCTGATATCGCCACCGTGCTTCTGCATGATGCCATGGCTGACCGACAAACCCAGGCCGGTTCCTGAACCAACCTCTTTGGTTGTAAAAAAGGGGGTAAATAGATCGCTTAGAATGTCCGGCTCAATGCCCGCGCCGTTGTCTTCAACGGTCAAGCAGGCCTGATTGGGCGCGAGCATAAATGTTTTTACACGGATTTGACCGGGCGGTCTCTCAATCGCTTGGGACGCGTTGATTAACAAGTTAACGATGACCTGAGCGATCTCTGAAGAGTTACCACGAATCTCGGCACAGTCTGCCAGGTCCAGAGTGAGTTCTGCTTTATGGCGAATCTCATTGGATGTGATTTTGATAGCAATGTCGATGCACTCCTCCAGTTTGAGCGACTCCATCTTACCAGTATCGGGGTGAGCAAAGGTTTTCAGACTTTTAACAATATCATTCACCCGCCGGCAACCATCAATAGAGTCGTCCAGCATCTCCCTGAGATCTTCACGGATATAGTGCAATTCTGAGATATCTTCTGCACTTACTAGACTCTCTCTTAACGAGACCGGCAGCTGATCGGGTTGTTCAGCACAGATGATCATATGTTCAATGGCGGTATCGATCACCTCCGCATATTGTCTCAGCTGTTCCAGGTTACTACCAATGAAACCCATCGGGTTATTGATCTCATGGGCAACACCGGCAGCGAGTGCCCCGATGGATGCCATCTTCTCTGCATGTAAGAGCTCCTGCGTGCGTTTTTTAACCTCCGCTTCCAACGACTCTTTGCGTTCGGCGAGCTTCTGCGCAACCCTCTGCATCTCCACCACAGCACTCTCTTTGACCTGAAGAGTACCAATGAAAAAGTTTATCGGGTCGTGCGGCAGAAAGTCTGAAAGCGTCAGATTTGCATCACTCAGTTGGCTAATTGCAGTGACTTGCGGAAAACAGACCATGACATAAATATCATCCGCACTCGGCAGAAAAGAGCCCGCAAAGCGCAAATTAGGAACGCGATTTGCAACAATTCCCAGAAGCTGTCCACTGAACATCTCGATCAAACTGACCGAGATGGGAAGACGGGGCTTGACCACCTGAAATAGCTCTTCGAAGCCACGCTGCTCAACCTCTGGACCTGTCAGTTTGCGAAAGGCAGCAGACACATCTAATAGCTTCAATTTTGAGTCAAACGCGATGAAGAAGCTGTGGCTGTTGTGCAGTTGGGCTAAGAATTTCTTATCGATCATTGATGATTAATCTTGAAGACACTGAAGGGTTGCTGCTCGTCGCGGCTGGAGATAAGTTCAACCGAACCGGGTTCGTTGAAATGCGAACAGAGTCCCATCAATAAACCCTTAACGAAGGCGTCAAGCCCTGCGCGTTCTGAGAAGTACTTGACGATAATGTTGCCCTCCTCATCGCGCTCACACAAAAAGGTTGGCGGTATCAGTTCAGTGAGCTGAGCCGAGATGACTTGATGCATGTTGTTGAGGTTTTGGATGAATTCAAACATGCCACCGCTGACCAGCGTGTACATTGATTTGTAGCTCCCCTCGGCTGTCGCAACCACCCAATCGTGCCCAAGCTCCTCCAAAAATTGATTAGCGTCCAGGTTTAATTCTTCTATTGCGGCGCCGACGATACCGAAGGTTACGTCATCACTGTAAGGTTGCATCTCGACAAAATCCTCGGCCTCAAAATCAACCTTCGCTTTGATGCTGTCCCAGTGATGTTGACCATACCGGTTCACAACCGTATGAGAGATAAATTTATTCACGATACCGTACATAGTCTTAAACTCTTGTTCTCGATAGGTTTAAATGAGTATAGAACAAGAAATTAGTCCGCATACTCATCTGAGGCAGGCAGAGGTTCATAGGAACGCTCTCAACTGACAGGATAGTCTTAGCATCTATTAACGGACGAACATACCTCTTGCAGAGTCCATAATTTTTTAATGCTATATCCACTTGAGCTTGAGTCGACTGGCTGATGTTTAGTGCCCGAGAGCCCTTGGACCCGATATCGATCCTTCTCAGATGCCAAACTCTGAGTTACTGAAAACCTGACAGGCAAAAAAAGGCGATTGGTCGCGCCCTCAAGCGAAAAATGCGGGCACTCCCTCGCCCGAACTGAGTCATTATGACTCCATACACTCAGCTGCAGTGTCCCCCACGTGCAGCGAGTAATTGTTACGCAGAACAGACTTAATTGGTTGAATCAACTTGATTCGATCATTGAAGCGAACTCTGACGCCTACTGAGGTATGGGCGCATGCAGTGGCTGGTCGTCACTCATTGGACTTCAGCATCTCAGCTGGCAACATGAGAACACCAGCGATCAGAACCCAGCGGCGGGTCTATAGCTGGCGTTTTTAGGTGGTAGCGCGTCTCGTTTATCCATGCTGCGCTGTTGGATGAGCCCGTGTTAAGCCATATCGCGCGCCTTGATCCGATCTAGCACCTGAACAAGCGCTTCCTTGTTCAGAGGTTTAGGGATCACAAAATCAGCGCCAGCCGCCAGCATCTTATCGGTCTCCTCCCCAATCGTAGCGGCGGATACGCCGATAATCGGCAAGGAGTACCCTAGCTGGCGTACCGCTTGACTGAGCGCATAGCCATCCATTTGCGGCATAAAGATGTCACTGATCAGTAGGTCAAATGGATTCGACTTCAGTCGCTCAAGCGCCTCAACGCCGTTAGTAGCCAGGTCAACCTCGGCACCGGCTCCCTCCAGCAGCTTGCGGGTCAGCATCTGCAGCATAGCGTTATCTTCAGCCACCAATACTCGCAATCCCATCAGAGGCGAAGATTCCTGTTGACTCTCCTCCTCCGCAGATGAAGCAATATTTAATCTGTCGCCATATGGGTTAAACAGTGCCGTCACGCAAAACTGGGCTCCCCCTCCCTCGGCGTCGGAGTAGGTTAACTCGCCATCCATCTTACGTGCCAAATCGCGACAGATAAATAATCCGAGGCCTGTGCCATCTCGATCAGCATCGTTGCGTTCAAACGGATCAAAAAGCTTGGGTTGAAACTCAGGCGACACGCCCTTACCTGTATCTTCCACCACGAGGTTCAGACGCACGCGCTCACCCTCGACTAGCGTACTGGCTTTGATGTGTAGCTCAGAGCCTCCGCTGTAGAGCACTGCATTTTTAGCCAGATTAGTGATGATCTGCCGCAATGCCTGGAAATTACCCGTCAGCTGAACGTGATTAACCTGATTCGTTTGAACTCTGATACACATACCAGCTTCATCAAAAAGTTTCTGCACGGGTTTCAGGGCACGGTAAATCAATTCCACAGGGTTGTCGGTTGTTACCTCACCGAGCTCTGAGCCCTCTTTACGCACAACGGCACGCAGGTCGTTAAGCACACTCAGAAGGTGATCCGATGTATCCGCAATCTCAGAACCGTGGGGTAAGAGCTTGCTTACCTCTTGCTGCTCCAACAACATATGCAGGGTAGCGGCGGGAGTGCGCACCTCATGACCGATCATTGCAAACATCAGCCGCTGGCGCTCGCGCTGAGCCTCTAACTCCGTGACCAGAAGCTCCTGTTCGTTTAACGAGGTCTGCACGAGTGTTTGAGCGAGGTGATCTTCCGTTCTATCCTCCAAGATAACAGTGGCCAGTTGCTGCGCGCCTCGAGTAAATTTTCGAACTACTTGCTGGCGCACCCAGATCTGCTGCTGTGCTAGTTGAATTGGGAACTCCGCCGTGTAACCTGGCTCATCGTAACAACGCTCAACTTCGACGTGATACTGCCGCGGAACTGCGTTATAAAGTGACGCTCCAACCAGGGGAACACCCGTTTGCGAAGGAAAATGCGAGGGGTCGGTGATAAATCGCCCCTCGTGCAGGATTAAATCCTCTTCAAAAATATGCAGATTGACCTGCTCGGCCGCCGCTCTGAGTTCGGCAAATCGCTGCTCCGCTTTGCGTTGCTCATGCACCTCATCGCTGACATCAATAAAACAACCTAAGGTGTGTTGCAGCTCTCCTTCCAGCTTATAGCGGGAGCAGACGAGCTTGACCCAACGCACCCTCGCATTGTCCGACGCCACCCGAAAAGGTTCGCTATCGATATAGGTAGCGCTCGTTAACTTCGGTAGATCTTGCTGGTCCAATTGACGCTTGGAGAGGTGCACGGGCATCAGCCCCGCTAGGCGCTTCAACACCGAAGTAAACTGTTCTCTATCGGACGCCTCAATAAACGCTGCCAGATCAGCCAACTCTCTGATCTCTACCGTTTCTTTGATGTCAAACAGTCTAAGTACATCCTCACTAAGACTGAGTTGCTCTGTCTGCGCGCTGTAAATCCAACGGGCTACATGAGCTGCCTGTGAGATGAGCCTAACCGACAATATTTCACGTTGAAGCTGCTCCAACAACTCAGCCTGTTCAGCCGCCTTACGCTCCAGCGCCAACGTGGTCTCAATCCGTTCCGTGATGTCATGCACAGTTCCGCTCATGGCGATCAACTCACCATCACGACACAGGGGTCTGACGAGAATGTGTTGATAGCGTTCACTTCCATCAGGAAGCCTAAGTGTCGTCTCAATCAGACTGTTCTCGGTCAACCTTTCACGCGCCGCCATCACATCTTGAACATAAGCCTCCCGACACTCAGGAGCAACACGCGAAACAACATCCTCCAGGCGAATCTGTGGATAGCGCTCAGCAGGCAGCGCCCTTAATTCACGGTAGACCGAGTTGACCTCAAACAGATCATTCTTGATGTCATGGTAGAAGAGCCCAATATGACCGCCTTCGGTTGATTGCTGGAGTTGACTTAGGGCTCTCTGTGCTGACAAACGATGAGCAACCTCCGTCTCAATATTGGTGCGGTAAAGCATTTGATACCGCCTGCCATTACGCTCAAAAAGTGCAGAAAATCCAACACGGGCCCAGTATGCGTGTCGGCCTGTGTCAGGATCGCAAATTGCCACTTCAACCTCGGTTCCAGGGTGCTGGCGTGCGACTCGAAACCTTTCCAAGTCGGCATCACTGAGCTTGGAACTAAATGCGTCCATTAACGGCATTTTATAGATATCAGGCCAGGTCGCTTTTCCGCCCACGACCCTTACCCTGTCGTTAATCTGATCAACTTCAAACAGCACCATTTTCGCTGCATCCAATGCCAATTCACTACTGCGTTGAGCCTGAGTGAGCTCAGTTAATGCGTCGTGCAATGTCGCCCTGCTAATCCAGACGGAGTAACCCAACCAATTAATCGTCATCCAAAGTACCAAATGAGGCGATAACCAAGCCATCAGAGGTCTAAAGCCTTCATTAGCTGCTCGTACAAAATCGCTTAGATTCACCAGCAGCATCAATACCGCAAAAATTGCAGCAGAGGCTAGATAGGTGATGAGTACCTTGTTTAACGACAGATTTTTCTCTGTTTTTTTGCGGCTCCACACCAAGGCGAATAGGGTCAGGATAAAAAGACCTGAAATCAGGATATTTTTGATCCAAAGATTTAACGACTCACCGAGATCATTGCTGAACAATGCCATACTTGAGGCGATGATGATCCCTGAAACGAGCAACCCCTCAACCGCCGGCAGTAGAATAAAAAAGGTCAACGAAAGCGCACTTGTGTACGCCAGAATGTATGGACTCCCTGATTGATAAATCAGTACATTGATTAAAACGATTAGGCACGCGGCGCAGATTCTTCGGGAGGTGACGTTCAGTTTGAACTGAGAGATCGTCCATGCACAGACGATCAAAACCGCGGCGACAAAACCCATCAATAGCGGACTCAGGGTAGGAGTCAGCAGATTGATAAGAGTCAGCGCCAAAGCAGATAAGAGAAACAGCCGGCTTAGCTGCCCTGAAAAAGAGACCATATCCTGTGAGTGTACAACCCAACTCAGTGGCAAAATGAGTAGTGCTCCGTTGAGAGCGACTCGCATCGCTGTAGAGTCGGACAGTTGATAACCACCTAGAACGAGACCAAGTGTCAGGATAAAAAACACGCTCAATGCGCCAACGACAGCCAACTTTTTGGGGAGGGCCGAGATTGTGATTAACAACATTAGCGGCATGCTGAGGTAGACGATAACACCATAGTGATAGGTGGGGATCACCGAGAGTACGGCAGATAGCACCAACAGCCACCGCCCCATTTGCCTCAGTTTGTTCTCTTTTGAGCGCAGCATCTGGGTGACAACGGCACTGATCGCCAATAAAACGAAGGTCAGTGGATCTGCCCCATAGGGTACCGGTGAAAACTCCAACAGCGTCGCAAGACAGAGTAAACTGAGCGCGCCAAAGAGAAGCCATGACCCAGCTCTAGCCGCAAAGAGACCCTCCGGAGCTCGGTTCACATCGGATACGCTCTGTTGTTTCATCGGTCCTCCTGACCTGACCGCACTTCATAGAGTGCGGCTAGGGAGTTGTGTGGTTAAGAATGACTACCACGGCTCTCTGTTCCTAAAGCCAACACTAAATGTGCAAGATACGGGCCAGAAGAGTTGGTGTTTTGCTCTTGCTAGCAATCTGAGTCATGCGTGTGCACAGAGTCACTGACCCTGTCACCCGAGAGCACGAGCCTCTATAATTTCGGAGCCCAACTTACACCAAAGAGTATGTATGACCGATATCAAAGCGATCGCGCACCGCCTGACTCGCCGCACGGGTGAGCAAAGCTACAGCCTGAGCGAGACTCCAATCGATTCAGCTACACTTGCGGCACGGCTGATAAACGAAATTAAGCCTCTGTTTGCGCGCCGCGCCACTAAACGCTACGGGCGCTTCGCCGACGAGGCCAGTAGCTTCAAAGGGCTGTTGTTAAATTGGCTCGACAATGCACAGGGCTTTGCACAGTTCACCGCCCGAGCGCTGGAGCAGCTGGCGATGTTAATGGAGGAGCAGGATCTGGAGACAGATGGTCACTGGCTATTCGCAGTGGAGGAGCTGGAACATACTCGCCAGCTCTGGATCGTCAATCTTAAGCAGCGCGCAGGGCTGAGTATAAACGCCGACAATGCCGTGACTGAGACCGACTACGTCGACTTCTCCAGAACGGGTCTGTGCGCCCGAATTGACTTAAATGATCTGCATCGTCCAGAGCGTCAACGCTACCTGACACTGAGCTTTGGTTTTGGAGACCGCAAGATGCAGGGGGCACTCTTCGAGTACTTTGGTTTCTTCGACACGGTGGACACACAGGCGGACACCGAGCGCTTTATGCAGACCGTGGAGCAATACAGTGCAGCTATGCCTGAGGAGAGTGCCAAACGTTTCCAGCGGGATGTCGCCGAGTTCTGTATGGAGCAGTCAGCGCAGGGGGAATCGGTCAACTACCGTGAACTTTCAGCCGAGGTTGAGACCGCCGCTGAGGTCAGCTTTGATAGATTTGTGGCTGAGCAGGCTCCTGACCTACACGAGGAGTTCATCCCTGATCGATCGAGTCTGAAAAAGTACATTCGCTACACTGGCCGCACCAAGGAGATCTCAATCAGCTTCAGTAACGAGTCGCTGGGTAAGAGCATATCCTGGGACGAGCACTCTGAAACACTGACACTGCGTGAGCTGCCCTCTTCACTGATTAAACAATTAAAGAAGAGGTAGTCTTGGGTGAGTACCTGATAAAACACTCAATCCTGGTCGCGCAGAACCATCCGTTCCTGCAGAATATCAGCGTAGGCTTGCAGCAGCGCCTCCACGCTCAGTGGCTTAGCGATCACACGGTCGGCGCCACTGGCCAGCATCTGGTCGGTCTCTTCGCCGATCGTCGCCGCCGAAACTCCAATAATAGGCAGCCTAGCGTCGCGTTTACGCAAGCTGCGCGCCAAGGTATAACCGTCCATCTCGGGCATGAAGATATCACTCATCACCAGATCAAAATCTGCTACCTCAGCGCGTTCGAGCGCAACCATACCGTTCTCAGCCACCTCCACTTCGGCGCCCAGTTTCTCAATTAACTTGCGCGTCAGCATCTGCAACATTTTATTGTCCTCCGCGACCAGCACTCGTTTACCCTGCAATAGATCCTCGGAAATCACTCGTTCCGGAGCCTGTTCAAATGCTCTTGCGCCGGGCAAGCGCAATAGAGCTGTCAGTTCAAAACAGGCACCACCGCCCTCGCGCTCTGAGTAACTTACGTCGCCGCCCATCTTGCGCGCCAGGTCTCGGCTGATGAACAGACCCAGTCCGGTACCGTCTTTATCGCTCTCCCCTCGTGAGAAGGCGCCAAACAGCTTATCCACCACCTCAGCATCAATACCCTTGCCGTTATCCTCTACTCGTACCTCCAACATGATTCGTTCATCCTCCAGTGCCCGCGTCGAGGCCGTGATCCATAGATCACTTGCGCCACTGTAAAGCGCCGAATTTTTCGCAAGATTGGTAATGATCTGTCGCAACGCCTGGTAGTTACCGGTCAACTCGGTGTAGTGCACCTTTGACGTGTTGATATGAGTGTTGAGACGATGTTCAGCGAAGAGCGCCTTAAGCGGGCCGAGCGCTCGCTGAAACAGTTTTTCAGGGCTGTCTTCGCTAATCTCACCGATCTCAGATCCCTCAGGTCGAACTACCGAGCGCAAATCGTCCAGTACGGCGAGAAGGTGATTGGTTACATCGTCGATCTCAGGGCCGTGGGGTGACAAAGCTGCCACGCTCTGATCATCCAATAACATCCTCAGCGTAGCCGCGGGGGTTCTCAGTTCATGTCCTATCACCGCGAACATCCGTCGTTGACGCTCGCGCTGTTCTCTCATTTCGCGAATCAGCGCCTCAGATTCGTTCAGGCTCGACTCCAGCAGTGCCTTGATTTGATGCTCAGACGTCACATCAATCGCAATAACCACAGCGCGATCGGCCCCTCCACGCTTAAATCGCCTCACGACCTGCTGTTTAAACCAGACGCGTCCACTTGCGCTGGGTAGGTCAACTGGAAACTCGGCAATATAGCCGACCGCTTCATAAAAACGCTCGAGTTCGATGTGATAATCTGGTGGCACCAATTCGGTGAGCTGTTTGCCAACCAATGGCGTGCTTGTACCTGTTGGGTAGCGCGTCGGATCGGTAATCAGCATTCCCTCGTTAGTTGTCAAATTCTCCTCATAAACATGAATATTCGCTGCCTCAGCCGCTTTTTTCAGCTCATAAAAACGGTCCTCCGATTTGCGCTGCTCTCGCGCCTCATCCGTGACATCAAGGACACAGCCCACTACATCCACGGGTTCATTATCAAGCTGATAACTCGCTGCAGTTAACTTTACCCAGGTTGAGCGCCCCCGATTATCAACCAACTCTACAGGTTCCGATTCGATCTGCGATCCTCGCATTGTCGTTTTGACCCGTCCTGCCTCAACATCCTCGCGGGATATGTAGTTAATGCTCAATAGGCCGATACGGTTCGCAAATGAGACCATTGAATGCGCATCTTTGTCGCTGCAGCGATCAATCAGATCAGACATCTGCGCCCGCTTGTATGGAACACCGAGTAGATCCATCGCTTCCGCACTCAGCTCTAGTGATTTCTCGCGAGGGTCGTAGACAAAGCGCCCTAAACCCGCGACCCTGCCCATCAGGTGGTTGGTAATCAGTTCGTCTTTCAGCTCCTTAACAAGTATCTGCTGCTGCTTATTCAACTGTTCGAGCGCTTTTTTCTGGGCAATGTCCTCGGTCACATCGATGTTACAACCCACCACTTTGATCATCACACCATTTAGGTAGATGGGCTTCACTACGAGTTTAAGCCAAACGTCACTTCCGTCACGATGAGTAAATCGCTGAACAGTGGAGTGCAGACCTCCCTCTGCGTGCACCTTCTTAACAAACTGCAAATGCCGCTCGTGTTCCGTACTGGGTAACCCCTGTAGCGCTATCTCAAAGTCCATCTCTGGATAGAGCTCCTGCGGAAGGTCCCTGAGTTTTCGCCAGCTGCTGTTAACCGCATATTTCCCAGTTGCTAGCTCATGTTCAAACAACCCGATCTCCAGAGCTTCAGTCAGCGATTCGAGCTTAGCCAAAGCGCTCTGAGCCTCAAGCTGCAATCTCCTCAACTCGCTGATATCCTGTCGGTAGAGCATCTGGTACCACTGTCCATCGCGAAGATAGCTCTGTGAAAACGAAAAGCGAGCAATCATCGCAGATTGAGAGGTATTGGGGTCCTGTACACTGAACTCACCTACTTCATATGGTTGTTGCTGTAACTGTCGAAAGGCCTCATAGTCCGCCGGTCTCAGAAATTCAGCGAACATCGTCATTAGAGGCTTGTGCAGGTAGGTCTCACCCCAATTACCCTTGCCACCGAGAAAATCGGCAAACCCCGTCTCTAGATTGAGCTCGAGGACCACTGTTTCTGTCGCTTTCAGCGCCCAGTTGCGAGCCGTGTTGGTAATGGCGAGCTCCTCCTCTAGGCGCAACTGAGCGCGCCATGCACTTATCAGACGCGCGACCAGCCAGGTCACCACTAGGCCAACAAATAGTTTTGAAAAATACCAATCTACATTGAGCTCTCCGTTCAGCATCCGCTGAGTAGACTGGAAGTCCAGTAACATCAACACTGGCACGACCACCAGCGCGGCCGATAAAAAGGTTGTGATCATATGGCGGTTAATCAGACGCTGGTTCGAATAGATAGTGAAAAGTGAGTACAGAAGGATCGAGAATAGCCCGCTAACAACAATTAATTGATTAGTTGTGGGATGCCGGAGCCCCTGAATCTGGTCACTGACACCCGCCAGGGTAGCAATAATCGCAGCCGCAGATAGCAGAATCGCCTGACCTACAGGCAACAAGGTAAACAACCAGAGTATCACTAGAAAGACGCCTGGCGCCTGTTGCCCACCTGTTAACTGGATGACGATCGAGTAAAAAATCAGCAGAAGCAGACTCAATCCAGCTCTGACCCACTCGTTCTCACCCCGGCGCTGAGCCAGAAGCCCAGTGATCAGAAATATGAAAAATGCGAGAACGGCTGGAACCTTGTTTAAAACTAGGCTGTTGGGTACGAGGGCGGCCAATAGAGAGAGACTCGCCAGAAGTAAAGTACTGGGAACGAAACTGCGTTTGATCCATGCCAGTCTATCTTCCGACTGCAACAGTCGGTAGAGCATCACACCGCACAGCGGGGAGAGGATCAATAGACCAATTCCTATTGGATCTTCAACATTGGCCGGCACGGCCAGCGCATAAGTCAGTACACCACTCACACCAAGCAGAGTCAGCAGAAACAATGCAGAGCGGTGCCTGAACACCACCACAGGCGTAACAAGCAATAGCGGTAGCCAAATAGTCGCACTCAATGGTTCACGATAAATTAGCGCAACGCCACCGAGCATCAATAGCATAAGGAGTGTGTCAGCCGCGAGATGGGCTCGCGCATCGGCTGATCGATAGAGCAGCGCAGCCAACAAAGCCACTAAGGTACTGACAAGGGTAATCTCAGTCGAGATAGTCAGTGAGTTCAACAGGTCTAGCTCAAACAGCGTATCGACGCTGGTTGTACCCAGTAGCACAATTAATAGGAGTGCCAAAGCCGACCTGGCCTGTAAATGCGCTGTGTCGGATCTCAATTGCGATGATTCTAAATTTTTTGTCACTGAAACAGCCTTAGTATATTGAGGCTCGGCGATAGGAAAACGGCCAAAAAATTCACCTGAAACTCAACAATTAGCATAGACTACTAGTCGCAAAGATTACTCTTTGAATACTCTTTCTTGCATACTCTTTCTTATCATATATCTGCATAGACTATGCCAAACAGACTGATTAACGACTAAGTCAAACCTATACCAACCTTATGCCACGCCTGTTCATTGCTGAAAAACCCAGTCTCGCTCGAGCTATCGCAGCTGCTCTTCCGGGAAATACGCGCAACGCCGAAGGGCACATTCGCTGCAGCAATGGTGATGTCGTCACCTGGTGTCTGGGGCATCTACTTGAGCAGGTCGAGCCCGACAGCTACGACGAGCGATACAAACGCTGGAGTCTGGTCGATCTACCGATCATTCCAACTGAGTGGAAACTCCGCCCGCGCAAAGCGTCCTCAAAACAACTGAGCGTCATTCGTGCCCTTCTTAAAGAGTTCGACGAGCTCGTTCACGCTGGAGATCCCGACCGGGAGGGACAACTGTTGGTGGACGAGGTCATCGACTACTGTCGCGTGAGTAAACGCAAACGCGACGCCATGCAGCGGCTATTAATCAGCGATCTAAACCTGCCCGCCGTCAAAAGAGCATTGGCAAAGATGCAGAACAACCGTGGCTTTATCCCGCTCTCAGTGTCAGCGTTGGCTCGCTCCAGGGCCGACTGGCTCTACGGCATTAACATGACTCGCGGTTACACCCTGCTCGGCCAGCAGGCCGGCTATAAAGGCGTTCTCTCTGTTGGTCGTGTGCAATCACCCGTTCTGGGCCTGGTGGTACGCAGAGACAGAGAGATTGAGCAGTTTGAACCCAAATCTTACTTCACTCTAGAGGCACTCATCCCCTACGATACGCCCAGTGTTGAGATTCGAGCGCGCTGGCAACCCAGTGAAGCCTGTGAACCCTGGCAGGATGAGGAGGGACGGATTCTCAATCGCAGACTGGTGGAGAACGTGGCAGCAAGAATAGCCGGACAGCCAGCGCGAGTGGTAGAGTCAGAGCAGAAGCGCACCAAACAGCCTCCACCTCTGCCGTACTCACTTTCGGCATTGCAGATCGATGCCTCTAAACGCTTCGGAATGAGCGCCCAACAGGTACTCGATATCGCTCAGACACTTTACGAGCGCCACCAGTTGATCACCTACCCGCGCTCGGATAGCCGTCACCTGCCAACAGAGCACTTCGCTCAAGCACCCAAGGTTATCGCTGCAATTGGCCACAACGACCCTCAATTAAGCGACGCCGTTGCCGCCTCGGATACTGGCATCAAATCCAAAGCCTGGAACGATGCAAAAGTCGACGCGCACCACGCGATCATCCCGACACCCAAACGTCAGTCGATCGGAGGGCTCAACAGCGATGAACAGAAGATCTATCGACAAATCGCGCGCCAGTACCTGATGCAGTTCTACCCAGCGGCCGAATATGCCGAATCTAAACTCCGGTTTGATATTGCCGGTGGCAGTTTTATTGCCAAAGGACGCCAATTGGTGGAGGTCGGCTGGAAGGCTCTCATGGGAGCAGAGGTCGAAGATGACGGAGCTGATTCGCCTGCGAGCGTCCCAGCGCTACCAAAAGGGACCGAACTAACATGCCGTGAAGGCATCATCAGTGACAAACAGACCGAGCCCCCCAAACACTTTACCGAAGCGACGCTGCTGCAGGCTATGACGGGGATCGCACGATTTGTAAAAGATCAAGAACTGAAGAAAATTCTGCGAGAGACTGATGGTTTAGGTACCGAAGCGACACGTGCAGGGATCATCGAAACGCTCATGACACGCCAGTTATTAACACGCTCTGGCAAGAGCATCTTCAGTACACCGGCTGGTCGAGGGCTTGTCGCGGCCCTTCCAGAGCAGGCAACCTACCCGGATATGACAGCTCACTGGGAGTTTCAACTACAGGCAATGGCCGAGCGCGGCCAAGCTTATACGCCCTTCATGCAAGCGCTGGAGATCAAAGTCAAACAACTGATGGAGAGTATTAAAAACAGTGGCGTACCCGCCTCGTTACGCAGCCTTCCAGCAGCGGAACAGCCCAAACGCAAAGGCCGAAGCAAAACACGCCGTAAACCTAAGTCTCCTGCCCGAAAGCTCAACACGCGCTGAGAGGAGATGCGGATCTGTGAAAATCGAGAGCAAGTTTAGGCTATACTCCTGAGCTACTTAATTTCGATGACGAAAGATAAAGGAGTAACTGATGAGTTATAAGGTTTACATGTCGGGTGAGATTCACACGGATTGGCGCGAAGCGATTCGGGCAGGTACCGAAGCCCTTGGCCTCGACATCACTTACCTGGCCCCTGTGACCGACCACCCTGCAAGTGATGCCGCTGGCGACCATTTGGGCGCCCAGAGCGATAACTTCTGGCGTGATCACCAGTCCTCAAAGGTTAACCTCATTCGCACCAAGAACCTGATTGAGCAGGCTGACCTTGTGGTGATTCGTTTCGGCGATAAGTACAAACAGTGGAATGCAGCCTTCGATGCCGGCTATTGCGCAGCCCTAGGTAAACCCTACATCACTCTGCATGCAGCCGACATCATTCACCCTCTCAAAGAGGTTGATGCCAGTGCGCTGGCCTGGGCTCAAACAAACGAACAGGTGGTCGAGACTCTGCGTTACGTGCTCCAGCCGTCGTGACGCTAAAATAGAGCTTGCCTCACTCAAGCTGGTCAACCTGAAATCTGCGCTGTCGGGTCTCATTGAGAGGCTCGGCGGTCCAGGAAAATCCGTGACATCTCGCTTTTCCATTAGGTTATAGATGGCTCAGAGGTGTGGCCGAGCGTTGGATTAAGAACAAAGGGCCGGATTTTCTGGCCCCTCAGGCTGAGCGTTTTGCCGAGAGCGGCGAAGCGTTAATGGACTAGCGTGTGGGTCAGATCAACTCACTCCGCAGAGGGCGGCTCAGGGTTTGGAGCCTGATTCCTGCTAAAATAGCGATCCTAGTTTGCAAAAAGAACGTAACATTTGTGTATTGTGGAGCTTACTGTTATCCAGAGTAACCAACAGGCTCTTCACCTCTGTTAGACAGATATTTGGGAGACAACATATGAAACGCTGGCCTATCGCCATCAGCCTTGCGCTGTTCACTCAAGCTGTAATGGCCGAAGGGTTGATTACGGTAAACAAAGACCCCAACTGTGGTTGCTGCTCCGATTGGATTACGCACATGGAGGTGAAGGGCTACAACCTAGAGGCCAACAACGTCGACAACCTCAATGAGGTCAAGGCCAGCTATGGCGTGGACTCCACTGTATCGAGCTGCCATACCGCGGTGACCGATACAGGTTACGTAATTGAGGGCCATGTACCCGCACGCTACGTGGAGCAGTTTCTCTCAGCCCCTCCCGAAGGCGCGATCGGTTTGAGCGTACCAGGAATGCCTATGGGCTCGCCGGGTATGGAGATGGGCAATCGTTTTCAGCCCTATGCTGTGGTCGTGATGATGCAGGACGGT
Organism: Marinobacterium sp.; assembly: GCA_035458585.1. Classification (GTDB taxonomy): domain Bacteria; phylum Pseudomonadota; class Gammaproteobacteria; order Pseudomonadales; family Balneatricaceae; genus Marinobacterium_E. The sequence continues at coordinate 44,259 of DATHZN010000014.1, forward strand.
CAACATCAGATCTTTGCCGAAGTGAACTCGCCGCAAGAGCAGTAAGCAAAAGGCTTCGCTGCGCTACTAGAGACCAGCGAAGCCACCAACATCCTATGCGACCCGTGTGTAAACGCTGGGTCGCATCTGCGACGCTTAGCAAGCCGCAGTCAGGCACACACTAAGCTTTAGCGCTGTAGCGTCGCCAGCGCAAGGTAACAGGGGTTGTGCGAAAAGCTATATCTCATTCGACTCCCTCTCCAGGTAGGAGAGCGCTAGGGGGTGACCCATTCGGGCAGCTCTGTGGATGTAGTCCTGTGCTTTGTCATGATCGCGGTCAAAGAGAGGTAGGAGTCCCTCCTTGTAAAAATTCCCAACTAACCAGAGCGCCTTGGGATCGCCCTGTTCAGCTGCGGCCTGTAGATAGAGTGCTCCCTGCGTACGACTCGCTGGATCGGCTCCCCTAAAGTGCAACAGTGATCCATAAGTGGTCAGTGCAGCACGATCCCCGCGCTCGGCTCCATAGCGGAACAGCTTCATCGCCAGTTTGTGTACCTGCAATGAACGCCTTGCCAGCGGGCCACGAAAGAGGCGGTAGGCGATCCAGGCGGCCACGCGGCCGGCTGACCTGACACCTCTCAATGCTGCTCCAACCAGTCCAGTGAGGGTAGAAACAGCGATACCCCCGTCAGGGCGCGAGTAAACAGGAGCAGATCATCCGCTCTTCCCTGCTCATCACCAAACACCATCGAGTGCAGCATCTGTCGAAAAGGCTCAGCACTGGTGGACATACTGATAAACATCAGGCCCTGCCTTTCCGAGTCCCCATAGGGCATAGACTGGCGATAAATTTCGATCGATCTCCCCTCAGCGTCTTTGATAGAGGTACGTTTAGTGTGAGCGTGTGGCGATTTATCTGCACTGGCAAACTCTACATTATCCTCTTTGGTGCGCCCGATTATCTGCTCCTGGGCAGCTACTGGAGTCTGATTCCAACTGCGCATACGGTGCTCGTAGCGCTGCAGGTGCATGTAGCTACCGCCGGCAAACTGCGCATCAAACTCACCAACCAAAGCGATCTCGGCACGATCGTCGGGTGCAGGATTCTCCGTGCCGTCTACGAAGCCTGTGAGGTCACGCGAGTCTTTGTAGCGGAAACCTCGTACCTCCTCGATCAGGCTGACCGCATCACCCAACTCAGCGCGCACCTCTCGCAGAAGATCGTACACAGCACTCTCATCATCACCGCGAACGGCAATCATTAGATCAACAGGCGTTGAAGGGGCAACCCGTTCGCCATTTTCCATTGCTGGAAAGGGTAGCAGTTCAGCCGGGCGCGCCTCAGGGTAGAGACTGTCCCAGTAGGTCGAGCCGATGCCCAGCATCAACATAGCTTGACCGCTGGCTGCAACTTGGGAGGGTCTGCTTCGCGCGAAGCTCAGAATACGCTCGCGCGCACCCTCGGCATCAGACTGGTGAAGTGTCAGGTAAACTGCGTGGCGGCTGGCATCAGCCAGCACACCGGGTTGTGGACGTGTCATTGGGCTTCCTCTAAAACTGACTCACCCAAGTTTAGACGAATCTCACATTATAGGAATGGCGCGAGTTCGATTCGCAGAGCCTCAAGTTCATTTTCAGCTTTTTGTTTGGCCTTTTTCTTCAATCCCAACAGATCAGCCTCTTTCTGCTGCAACAGCTCGGATGCCGCTACACTCGGGTCATCGGCAGCCGTTACGGCATCAATCAGATGCTGCACTGGGCGCAGAATCGCGCGTCGACGCCCCTCTTCGATACGTGCCAGCTCTTCAGCGCTCAGCTCTTTCTTCTTCTCAGAGCTCTTCACACTCTTTGGCGCCACATAGGTCAGTGGACGAATACCGGCGGCAATACGAGCCCGTTCAAGCAGCGGCGCCGCCTCCGCGCGCGCCTTCTCAGCCCCCTTGAGTAGTATCGCCTCAACGGCACCTAAATCATTCATTAACTCGTTGTAGCGCTGGCGCGGCGCAGCGAGTTGAGCATCCAGGAACTCATGAAGTTCCCGCTTGGCCTCACCCCAGGCGATGCCCTGCTCAAATTTCAGCCGCATTGCGGCGCTCTCATCGCGGGTAGCAAAGAGGTTATAGAGCTGGAAAATCGTACTGCTGTCAGCATCCTTGGGCTCACCCGGCTCACGCAGGTCGGTTTTAATGCGGTTAATCAGGGTACGCAGCTCATCCGATGAGCAGAACAGTGGAATGGTGTTGTCATAGCTCTTCGACATTTTGCGACCATCAAGGCCTGGAATCAGCTGAGTCTCTTCGTCAACCTGAGCCTCTGGCAGAACAAACAACTCCTCATAGGTGTGGTTGAACTTACCCGCAATATCGCGAGCCATCTCAATGTGCTGAATCTGATCCTTGCCCACCGGTACTTTGTGGGCATTGAACATGAGAATGTCAGCGGCCATCAGAATTGGATAGCTGAACAATCCCATGGTGACCCCATCGTCAAGATCCTCGTTCCCTACATCACGATTCGCGTCAACCGACGCTTTGTAAGCGTGTGCACGATTCATCAACCCTTTTGAGCACATGCATGTGAGGATCCAGGTTAACTCGGTGATCTCTGGCACATCGGTTTGACGATAGAAGGTGGCTTTGTCGGTATCCAGACCAAGCGCGAGCCAGGTAGCAGCGATCTCACGCGTGGAGCGCGCAACGCGCTCAGGGTCATGACACTTGATCAGCGCATGATAATCCGCCAGAAAGAAGAAGGATTCACTGTTGGGCTGTTCACTCGCTTCAATGGCCGGCTTGATAGCGCCAAGGTAGTTGCCGATATGAGGGGTACCTGTTGTGGTAATACCGGTGAGAACGCGTCGGGTGCTCATTCTGTCTCTCTGTAAAGCTAAAAATTTGGGGCACATCATACACTTTTGAGCGGGTTGGGCACAGACTCGACCCGGCCCGAATATGCACCAAAGTTGCAATTACCGGGACTAGTCCTGTCGTTACCGACACGCGTATACTGAATGTCTCAAGAGTAACAATCGACCTGTAACGAGAGCCCAGAATGCAAAATACCCTCGCTTCAATCATTACCCTATGCGCATTCGCTCTCCCTGCTGCACTGTTCATCTCTCATCTCAAACGCTTTGAGGCTCTATCGGTGGTGCACTCACTGGTGATGGCCTTTATCTGCCTTGCAATAGGTCTGCTATTTGCAGGTGGTATGATCACCCTAACCCAAATTGAATCGCAAACAGCCATTGCCGCCTGCATCATGCTGGGATCAATGGGAGCGGCGCTGGTTAGGCTGATGCGTCTGCGCCGAGTGAGTTGATCACTGCCCAGACTGAAAAGTTTTCAGGACCCAAAGCGGCTAACTGGGGCCCACTGGCCCATACTTCCGACTAAATAGTTGATGTTGGAGGTCGTAATGCAAAACCAGATCCATAGCCTAACCGAACTCTTTACCCAGCTGGGACTGGGAGCCACGCAGGAGGAGATAGATGCGTTCATTCTTGCTCATCAGATCGTCGATCACTCTCTGCCTCTGGCCGATGCCAGCTTCTGGGATGAGGCTCAATCGACTTTTCTTCGGGAGGCTCTGGCTGAGGACTCAGACTGGTCCGAGGTAGTCGATGAGCTCAACGCGCGGTTGCACACCAGTTGATCTGCTTCAGTCCGGCTTCGTAAAGCTTTATGCTACACCCCTTCGATATTGGACAATAGCTCAGAGACACAAGGCCAATGCTAGTACTCCTATCCCCTGCAAAAACGCTTGATTACGAAACACCCTTAACCACACAGGCACATACACTGCCTGAGTTTGTGGATCAGGCTCGGCCACTAATTGAACGCCTAGAGACCTTTGCACCTCAGGACATTGCTGATCTGATGAAGCTTAGCGATAAACTCGCATTGCTTAATGTCGCCCGCTACCAGAGCTGGACCACCGAGCATAATTTTCACAATGCGCGCCAGGCGTTACTGGCATTCAAAGGGGACGTCTACACCGGATTGGACGCCGAGTCGTTAAGCGAGAGTGATCTTGAGTTTGCTCAGCAACACCTGCGCATTCTATCCGGGCTCTATGGCTTGTTGAAACCTCTTGATCTGATGCAGCCCTATCGTCTGGAGATGGGCACCAGTCTGGAGACTGACAAAGGTAAGACTCTTTACGCTTACTGGGGCTCAACTATTACTGATCGGCTCAACACTGAATTAGCACCGAGCGATGTCGTCGTAAACCTAGCGTCTACTGAGTATTTCAAATCGGTACAGCCGAAAAAGCTCAATGCCCGATTGATCACTCCTGTGTTCAAAGATGAGAAAAACGGGCAGTACAAAATCATTAGCTTCTGGGCTAAGCGAGCACGGGGTTTAATGGCACGCTACATCATTGATAAGCGTGTCAGCCAACCTGATGCACTGAAAGAGTTCAATTACGACGGCTACCGGTTCAATTCTGATCTATCCCATGGCGATACCTGGGTTTTTACCCGCGACCACGCATAACGCATGTCACCCGGTGCAGCGGAGTTCCATCAACCAATCCCGTCGCTCGCGAGGTTCAGACTACCCGAACAGGCACAGTGTGTTGCCAGCTCAGGTTGATGCCAATCAGCTGAGTTTTCATCCTCCCAAAAAAATCCCGCTCGCGCGGGATTTTTTTCTGCCTGTTAGGCGTCAGGAGATGCCTTGCGAAGATCTTTCTTCTCATAGATGAGAATAGGATCAGAGTTGCCCTCAATCACCCCTTTATCTATGACGACCTTGCTAACACCCTCGAGTGATGGGAGTTCATACATAGTCTCCAACAGAGTGGCCTCAAGGATCGAACGCAGACCGCGGGCACCGGTTTTACGCGCCAGTGCCAACTCGGCTACTGCAATCAGGGCATCGTCGCGAAACTCGACGTCAGCACCCTCCATTTCGAACAGCGCAGCGTACTGTTTAACCAATGCGTTTTTCGGCTCGGTCAGAATCTGAATCAACGCCTCTTTATCCAGTTCGCCGAGGGTCGCAATCATCGGCAAACGCCCAATAAATTCGGGAATTAAACCGAACTTCACCAGATCTTCCGACTCCACGTTCCGGATCAAAGTCGAAGCCTCAATCTGCTCTTTAGAGCGGACTGTTGCACTGAAACCGATGGAACTACGCTCTGTCCGATCCTGAATCACTTTCTCCAAACCGGCAAAGGCGCCGCCACAGATGAACAGAATGTTCGAGGTATCGACCTGTAAGAACTCCTGCTGTGGGTGTTTGCGACCGCCTTGAGGGGGCACAGACGCAACCGTACCCTCTATCAGCTTCAACAGCGCCTGCTGTACACCCTCACCCGAAACATCGCGGGTGATCGAAGGGTTATCTGACTTGCGAGAGATCTTATCGATCTCGTCAATGTAGACAATGCCTAGTTGCGCCTTCTCTACATCATAATCACACTTCTGCAGCAGCTTTTGGATAATATTCTCAACATCCTCACCCACATAGCCCGCTTCGGTCAGAGTGGTCGCGTCAGCCATCGTAAATGGTACGTTCAGCATGCGAGCCAGTGTCTGAGCCAAAAGCGTTTTACCTGAGCCGGTAGGGCCGATCAATAGGATGTTGGACTTACCCAACTCCACGCCGTCACGGCTTTTGAAGCGTAAGCGCTTATAGTGGTTGTACACAGCAACTGCCAGAACCTTTTTAGCCCGCTCTTGACCAATCACGTACTCGTCGAGGTTATCTTTTATCTCGGCAGGTGTCGGCAGACGATCCTCATCTGAGGTCTCCTCTGCCTCCTGTATCTCTTCGGTGATGATGTCATTGCAGAGATCAACGCACTCGTCACAAATGAATACCGACGGTCCTGCAATAAGCTTACGCACTTCATCTTGGCTCTTGCCGCAGAAAGAGCAGTAGAGCTTACTATCACCCTGACTTTTTTTGTCGTCAGCCATTTAACTTCCTCTCGTCACTCACCCAAAAAAACAGGGAGAGGCTTTGTTGCACGCGAAGCATAACGCTCCGCTTAAAATTTAGGTCGCGTCGCGGCTAGATAAAACTTTATCTGCTAAACCAAACTCTACCGCCTCATTCGCCGACAGGAACGTATCGTGCTTCATAATCTCATGAAGCTCCTCAAGACTCTTTCCTGTACGCAGTGCATAGAGTTCAGTCAAACGCTCATTGAGGCGTTTGGCCTCTTCCATGTGACGCCGAGCATCTTCAAACTCCAGCTCTTGCACATGAATTGAACCGCTCGTTCCGGGTGTACCCGAGCTAACGCGGTGGATCATCGTGCGTGATTCAGGCAGCAGAAAACGCTTGCCCTTGGCACCCGCCATCGCCAGAAAAGACCCCATACTGGCAGCCTGTCCCAACACCATCGTGCTGACATCTGGCTTGATGAACTGCATGGTGTCGTATATTGCCAGACCTGCAGAAACCGAACCGCCGGGTGAATTGATGTAAAGATGGATATCCTTGTCCGGATTTTCAGCTTCAAGGAAGAGCAGTTGCGCGACAATCAAGTTTGCCATGTGTGTCTCAACAGGCCCTACCAGAAAGATCACGCGCTCCTTTAACAGGCGTGAGTAAATATCGTATGCGCGCTCACCCCGGGAACTTTGCTCGACCACCATCGGTACTAGGCCGGCATTTACAATCTCATCAGAACGTCCTGTAAAGGTATCGGTCATTCAATTCTTTCCTTATCTCGGCACGAGAAATAAAAAACGACAGTTAGCCTAAGCCAACTGCCGTTCTCAGTACATCACAATTTGAGGGCTGAATTACTCTGCAGCTGCCTCAGCCTGTGCTGGTTTGATAGCGTCTTCGTAGCTGACTTTTTCTTCGTTCACCTTAGCAGAAGATAGGAGCTGGTCAACGACTTGCTCTTCAAGTACCAAGCTGCGAACCTGATTCAGCATCTCCTGGTTCGACTTATAGTACTCAATTACCTCCTGTGGATCCTGGTAGCTGTCAGCCACTTCAGCCAGCATCGCGTCTACGCGCGCGTCGTCTGGCTGCAATGCGTTTGCTTTGATCACTTCCTGCACCAGCAGGCCGATCAGCACGCGACGCTTAGCCTGATCTTCAAACAGTTCCTTAGGCAGTGTAGAAGGGTCAATCTGAGCGTTTCCGCCAAACTGCTGAACAGCCTGCTGCGCCAGATTCTTCACCTCATCTTCCACCAGTGATGCTGGTACGTCGATTTCGTTAGCAGCGATCAGTGCATCGAACACCTGAGTTTTCAGCTTGTTTTTCAACGCCTGGTTCATTTCACGCGCCATATTCTTGCTGACTTCCTCTTCGAAGGCAGCCTGATCTGTCGCTTCGACACCGAAGCGTGAGAAAAACTCTTCGTTCAACTCAGGGAGTTCTGGCTTTTCGACATTGTTCAAAGTGATTTTAAACGTGGCCAACTTACCTTTGAGATTTTCTGCGGAGTAGTCTTCTGGGAAAGTCACTTCAATGTCAAAAGCCTCACCCTTCTTGTGACCTTCAATGCCCGCCTCGAAACCAGGAATCATCTGGCCTGAGCCCAGTACCAGGTCCTGGCCTTCAGCCTTACCGCCTTCAAATGCTTCGCCATCAATGAAGCCTTCAAAGTCAATATTTACTTTGAAACCATCTTTGGCCATGCCGCGAGTCTCTTTCCAGCTTGACTGCTGCTTCTGCAATGTCTCGATCATTTTGTCGATATCTGCCTTCTCAATCTCGGCAGTCTGCTTAACGATCTCAACACCGCTCAGATCTTTGAGTTCGATCTCTGGGTAAATTTCAAAGGTCGCGGTGTAAGAGAAGTCTTCACCCTCTTTGTCGTTCTTGAATTCGATGTTTGGAGTACCAGCTGGCTGGAGGGCCTTCTCCTGTACCGCTTCAAAGAAGCTCTCCTGAACGACGCGGTTCAGTACATCGTAGCGGATCGCTTCGCCGTACATACGCTTGATCACTTTTGGCGGAACCTTACCAGGACGGAAGCCATCCATTCGACGGGTGCGCGCCTGCTGTGCGACCTGCTTATTTACATCGTTATCGACACGCTCAGCTGGAACTGTAACAGTCAGTTGGCGCTCGAGGCCTGAAGTCGCTTCAACAGAAACCTGCATGGAAATCCTCATCAATTTTGTACATCAGTTTTATTGGCAACCTCTGTCTTCAAGATTATGCAAGCCGAACTGGATGCCGGTCGGCAACAACAGAGGTCAAAAATACAAGCGCGAAATTTTCTGCGATGAGGGCGCAATAGTCAAGTAATGCAGCTCGCGGATGGGACCAAAATAGTAAAAGATCACGATCGGCTAGTCAGCGAGGAAAATGTAGGGGATAGTTTAACGTTGGGGTGGCTGATGGGGCTCGAACCCACGACCACCGGAATCACAATCCGGGGCTCTACCAACTGAGCTACAGCCACCATTGAGTGGTGCGGACGGAGAGACTCGAACTCTCACACCTTACGGCACCAGAACCTAAATCTGGCGTGTCTACCAATTCCACCACGTCCGCGTTTTACATCTCTGGTGAAGAGATGGGGTGGCTGATGGGGCTCGAACCCACGACCACCGGAATCACAATCCGGGGCTCTACCAACTGAGCTACAGCCACCGTAGCAACTTCGACAAGAGTGTTGGCGCGCCCGGCAGGGTTCGAACCTGCAACCGCTCGCTTAGAAGGCGAGTGCTCTATCCAATTGAGCTACGGGCGCTCTGCCCGGTCTCTCAAGGTTTGCGAATCGCACCCCTCGCGAAGTGGTGCGTATCCTAGCGGCGCCCTGCCCGGTGGTCAATAGCTGATGCAAACTATTTTGTCATTGAATAGAAGTTTCTTCAAATCGAATAGGCAGTGATCAATCGAGTAACAGGGTAGGCCGCACGAACACTTTTCGCATTTTGCAAAAAATTCGCATTTTGCATCGCAAAATTAGAATCCATAGCCTCAGATCGGCACGGGAAGCAGCACCAGCCGGGCTCATTTTCTTTTTGAACAGATATTGAGGGGCAATACATAGGTCCAACGAGCAGGCTCGAGAGCAGTTGAAAGTGTCTGCAGCCCTGGTGGATAAATTGGCATGTGCTTTGCTAAAAATGGTTGCTGTTGTAACCAAGTTCGATTCGGACGTGGAGCGCGGGCACGGATGCCCGCCATTTTCACACGTAGCAAATAAGTTTTTGGGGCAGGCCGGATAATAAGAACTCATACCGGCCTGTTTTTTATCTGCCTAATAGACCAACCAACGATCTTGCATCAGTTGTCACGATACCACTGCGTACCCTGAGGCCCATCCTTTAACACCACACCCTGAGTTGCAAGCTGGTCGCGAATCTCATCGGAGCGCGCAAAATCTTTCGCTAAACGCGCTTCGCGCCGCTCTGCAATCAACGCTTCGATCGCCTCTGCACTGATCTCACCGTCGGACGCATGCTGAAGATAAGACTCAGGCGACTGCTGCAATAGACCGAGCAGACCTGCTAACGCACGCAGCTGAGCGGCATAGTAGCCCGCTTTATCCGACCCGTCCGCCTTGGCACGGTTGAGCTCTCCCACCAGATCAAAAAGTACAGCCAGCGCGCGCGGCGTATTGAAGTCATCGTCCATCGCCTCAAAGAAGCGGGTGGCGTAATCACTCTGCTCGTCCGGTGTGGCGTCAGTTACCAGTGTTCCTTCGAGGGCTTGATAGAAACGGTCAAGCGCAGACTTGGCTTCGCGAAGACTATCGACGCTATAGTCTATGTGCGAGCGGTAGTGCACGCTGGCAAGGAAATAGCGTATCACTTCGGCATTATGCTCTTTAAGTACATCTCGAATCGTGAAGAAGTTCCCCAGAGACTTGGACATCTTCTCGGAATTGACGCGTACGGGGCCAGCATGCATCCAATAGTTAACATAGGTTCTGCCGTTAGCCGCCTCAGACTGAGCAATCTCATTTTCGTGGTGCGGAAAGGGCAGGTCCGGGCCACCGCCATGGATATCGAAGGTATCCCCTAGACAGCATTTTGACATCGCCGAACACTCAATATGCCAACCCGGACGGCCAGCACCCCAGGGTGACTCCCAACTTAGTTCACCTGCTTTCGCTGCTTTCCAAAGGACGAAATCTAACGGACTCTCTTTCGCCGTCTCAACCTCAACACGCGCTCCGGCACGCAACTCATCGACGACCTTGTTGGTCAACTTACCGTAACTGGCAAACTTCTCCACGCGGTAGTAGACGTCACCATTGGTCGCGGCATAGGCGTAGCCTTTGTCGATAAGAGTTTGCACCATGCTGATGATCTCCTCGATATGACGTGTAGCACGAGGCTCCTGATCAGGGCGCAGCACGCTCAGAGCAGTCTCATCTTCATGCATCGCCGCAATCATTCGGTCTGTCAGCGCTTCAACACTCTCACCGTTTTCCGCGGCACGACGCAGTATCTTGTCATCGACGTCGGTAATATTGCGTACGTAATCGACCTCCCAGCCACGCGCTCGCAGATAACGGGTAATCAGGTCGAAACAGACCATCACGCGGGCATGACCGATGTGGCAGAAGTCATATACGGTAATTCCACAGACGTACATGCGGATCTGACCGGGATTGATGGGTGTGAAAGGCTGTTTCGATTTTGTCAGTGTGTTGTAGATCTGTAACATTCAGAATCCTGTTATCTATTGATGGTTCAGCGCTGCGACTGGCAGCTGAACTCGGGCGACCTGAGCGTCGCCTAAAATACTCTCCTCTCGTGTCAGCAACAGCTGATCGCCCTGCCATAGAATGGCTTCCCACTGACCCGATATGGTCAGCTCATAGCGCTTCGCCTCTTCCCATCGAAGCTCACCATCTATCAGCGGTGCCAGCCAGATAAACGGCTGCAACACCCTCACTCCTTTGCCATAGCCAAGCAGTGCCAACATCTGATGCTCTGACGAGTAGTCGGCTCCTGTAATCAAGCCAGCCACATTGAGACTCTGCTGTGTGATTAACTGCTGCCGCTCTAAACCAGGTGTCAGCTTGTAGATCCGAGTCTGCTGGTCTTGCCAATTCTTGGTGAATAGCCAGATCCTATCGTTGACCCAAGCCGCCGCCTCACAGTCATTGTTGTGCGCTCTGCGAGCCACCTCGTAGCGTACATCAGCGTACCGAAAGTCACTCGCTACAACATCGACCTCTCCCTGCTTAAGCTCCGCTCGATCAATCGAGTAGAGTTGCAACCAGATTCGATCACCGCGATTGTTGCCACAGTCCAGCAGAAAAAGCTGCTCATCATTGGATGCCAGGGCTTCCCAATCAAAATTGGTGGCACCGTTGAGGGCCACACTGCCTGAACGATCCGCCTCCAGATCAATCCAGACCAGCTCAGGCGCTCCAGCAGAATCGTTCATCGACCAGATGAGATCATCAATCTGTGCGAGACCTGAACTCTCCTGTAACTGCGGCCCCAGGGATCTCAGTTTTACAGGCACCAGACGCTCAGACTGGGCCTGAACATAAGCAGTGCTCGCGCAGCCTGACAGCGTTAGTAACAACGCCACCAGTGCTGCATACAACTTAGTTTTTGGCAATTTTTGCCCAGGAGTCACGCAGCCCTACCGTGCGGTTGAACACCATACGCTCACTGTTTGACTCGGCATCGACGCAGAAGTACCCCTGACGCTCAAACTGATAGCTCGTTTCCACGGCAGCATTCGCCATACCTATCTCAACGCGCGCATCAGGGAATACCTGCAGCGAATCCGGGTTGATAAACTCCAAAAAGCTGCGCTCTTTATCCGCTTCTGGGTTCGCCTCAGTGAAAAGACGGTCATATAGACGCACTTCACAAGGGATCGAGTTATCTGCGCTGACCCAATGAATCACACCCTTGGGTTTATAGTCAGTTGGGTTCTCGCCTTTAGTTGCAGGATCGTAAGAACAACGCAGCTCAACCACCTCACCCGCGTCGTTGGTGACGACCTCTTCACAGGTGATGCAGTAGGATCCCCGCAGACGCACAGCAAAGCCGGGAGCCAGACGCTTCCACTTCTTCGGTGCTTCCATGGCGAAGTCTTCACGCTCAATCAGCAGATTACGTGTTAGGGGAACCATACGGTGCCCCATGGTCTCATCTTTGGGGTGCACCGGTACTTCAAACCACTCCACCTCTGACTCTGGGTAGTTGGTCAATGTCAGCTTGATTGGATCAATAACACACATCGCGCGCGGCGCACTTTCGAGATCTTCACGAATTGCCGCCTCAAGCATACTCATGTCGACAGTTGAGTTAGACCGCGTTACACCGATCATGTCACAGAAATTGCGAATCGATTTGGGTGTGTAGCCACGGCGACGCAGGCCTGAAACTGTTGGCATACGCGGATCATCCCAGCCCGCCACATGCTTCTCATCCACCAGCTGTTTCAACTTACGTTTAGATGTAATCGTGTAGTTCAGATTCAGCCTAGCAAACTCATACTGGCGAGGCTTAGCCGGCACAGGAAGGTGGTTGATAAACCAATCGTAGAGCGGACGATGATCTTCAAATTCCAGGGTGCAGATTGAGTGTGTAATCTCCTCAATCGCGTCCGACTGCCCATGAGCAAAATCATAACTCGGGTAGATACACCACTTGTCACCGGTCTGATGGTGATGCGCCTTGCGTACGCGGTAGATTACCGGGTCACGCAGGTTCATATTGGGTGCTGCCATATCGATCTTGGCACGCAACGCAGCTTCACCCTCAGCAAAGCCGCCTGCGCGCATCCGCTCAAACAGCTCGAGGTTCTCCTCAACACTGCGATCTCGGAACGGCGAATTTGTACCCGGCTCGGTGAGGTTGCCACGATACTCACGCATCTGTTCGGCATTGAGCTGACAGACAAAAGCTCTGCCCTCTTTGATCAGATGCACCGCCCAGGCATACAACTGATCAAAGTAGTCAGATGTGTAACGGATGTCTCCGCCCCACTCGAAGCCCAACCACTCGACATCACGCACGATTGCATCGATGTACTCTTGCGACTCCTTCTCCGGGTTGGTGTCATCGAAACGCAGATTACAGACACCCTTGTACTTCTGCGCAGTACCGAAATTGAGGCAGATGGATTTAGCGTGGCCAATATGTAGAAAGCCATTTGGCTCTGGCGGGAAACGGGTAACCACCTTGCCTCCATGCGTTCCCTGCTCGAGATCTTTCTCGACAATCTGGTGAATGAAGTTGGTAACCTGTGGCGCTTCGTTAGTGCTCATTCGTGTCCCTTAAACCTGATAAACGGACGTACCGCTCTGTCCACCCTAGGGTGCTGCCGCAAAAGCGCAATATTATATACAAGAGCGTTAAGGATCACAGCGAGCAATTGCGCTTTTGCGCTGATATAATCGCGCCACACACACATTTGCTAAGGATTATCACTATGATCGTTTTGCACACCAATCACGGTGACATCAAAATCGAACTGAATCACGAGAAGGCACCCAAGACCGCGGCTAACTTCGAGCAGTACGTCAAAGAGGGTTTCTACGACGGCGTTATATTCCACCGAGTGATTGATGGTTTCATGATTCAAGGCGGTGGTTTTGAGCCGGGCATGAAACAGAAAGAGACGCGCGACACCATTGAGAACGAAGCGGACAACGGTTTAAGCAACGAACGCGGCACACTGGCCATGGCGCGTACTCCCGACCCTCACTCGGCTTCGGCTCAGTTCTTTATCAACGTCTCTGACAATGATTTTCTAAACCATACCGGCAAGACTATGCACGGTTGGGGTTACGCCGTCTTCGGCCGCGTTGTAGATGGCATGGAAACTGTGGACAAGATCAAAGCTGTTCGCACTACTCATGCAATGGGACACTCAGATGTCCCTGCTGAGGATGTGATCATTGAAAAAGCCGAGATCGTCGAGTAAGCGTTGCTACGCTATTTCATTTCAGACTTGCATCTGCAGGCGCAGCGCCCGGAAATCACCGAGGCGCTGCTCTACTTCTTAGAAGCGATAGCACCCGGAGCTGACGAGCTCTACCTGCTGGGCGACCTGTTTGAAGCCTGGATCGGAGACGATTACGTCGATCCTGTGGTGGAACGAGTGGCACCTGCGTTTGCCGCGATCCATCTGGATGGAACCCAAATCTATTTAATGCACGGCAATCGGGACTTTCTTCTTGGCCAGCAGGGCGCCGCAAGTCTCTCTGCCACCCTCCTACCCTCGCAGCACCATCTTGAGCTGCAGCAGGGATCCGCTTTGCTGATGCATGGAGATGAGCTGTGCCTCGATGATGTCGAGTATCAGGCTTTCCGACGAATGGTGCGTGCCCCCGAATGGCAGAAGAATTTCCTCGCGAGACCCTTGCAGGAGCGTCTAGCGATTGCCCGACAGCTACGTGAAACCAGTCAGGCGGCGGGCGCTATGAAATCAGACGAAATCATGGATGTGAGCCACAGGGCGGTCATGCAGGCGTTTCGAGAAGATAAGATCGATCTATTGATTCATGGACATACGCACAGACCCGCACGTCATCAATATACTCAGGGCGAGCGCATCGTGCTGGGGGATTGGGGCAGTACAGGGTGGTACCTTCGAGCGGACGAAACGGCTTTAGTGCTTAAAGAGTTCAGACCCGACTGACTTAACTGGCGTTTGCCAGCCGATCAAAACTCGCCTTTACATCCATAACCTCTGGCAGCGCCTCCTCGAAAAGCTCAACCAAATGGGGGTCAAAATGCGAACCTGCCCCCTCTTTGATGTGGGTCATGGCTTCGGTGACACTCCAGGCGTGTTTGTAGGGGCGCACGGAAGTGAGTGCATCAAACACATCGGCCAGTGCAACAATACGACCTGATATGGGGATTTTCTCGCCAGCGATTCCGGCCGGATAGCCGGTTCCATCCCAACGCTCATGATGCGACAGTGAAATTTCAGCCGCCAGTTTAAAGAGGGGTGCGTCGCTGACTGACAGGATCTGATGCCCAATCTCCGGGTGACGTCGCATCACTTTCCACTCTTCAGTATTAAGAGGCCCGGGTTTCTTCAAAATCGCAGCGGGAATGCCCAATTTGCCAATATCGTGCATCTGCGCTGCCAGAGCGATATCAGCCACCAGTGAAGCGGAACACCCGGCCTTCTCTGCGAGAACCGCTGAGATGGCAGCCATTCTTCGAATGTGGATACCGGTATCGGTGTCGTTGTATTCACCCGCAACCGCGAGCATCGTAACGGCATCGTTATGCGCTCTTTCAAGTCGCTCCACCTGAACCAGCGAAATGTGTGACTTAACTCGGGCAACCACCACATCGGGAATTATTGGCTTAGTAATATAATCAACCGCCCCCGCTTCAAATCCCTCGACACCGAAGTCGCCCTCACTCAGGCTGGAGACGAAAAGCACAGGGACTCCTCTCAAGTTAGGCATCGCTTTCAGCCGGCGACACACCTCAATGCCATCCATATCGGGCAGATTAATATCAAGCAACACAAGAGAGGGTAGTGTCCGCTCAGCTGCCTCAAGCGCCTGTGCACCGCTCGTTGCGTAGATCAATTTAAAGTGTGGTAACAGCGTTTCACGCAGGCTTGCCAGAGTCTGAGGATCATCGTCTACAACCAATACTGAATCATTTAACGCCATAAACGCTTCTATCTCCGTATATCTGGCAGGCTAATCTGCTGCGCCTGAGCGACTGAATCCAACACCTGCAAAGCGGAGGGCGCGTCGAACAGGTCGAGCGCTGTTTGCATACCTGCACGTTGCTCAGGGTCGAAACTTCCTCTGATAGTCGAGAATATCCGAGTCGCCTGGTCTAAATCATAGTCCGCCAGCGCTTGATGTAAAGCAACCATCTGCTGCCGTAACTGCTGCTTATTGCCCATCACCTGATCTTCTGAGGGCTCCGAGGATTCAATCGGAAAACGCTCGTGTATCAGGTCAAACATGACTTTGAGTTCAGTTTGCAGTTCGAGTACCGACTCAAGAAACGGCTGCCGCTCCTCAATCGCCGACTCGATCTGCGCGCAGCGATCTCTCAGCGCCTCCATACCAAGGTGGCCGGCACCACCGCGCATTTTGTGCACCAGCGAGCGTAACTCTTCGGGCTCGTCAGTTAATCTTGACAGCCGACGTGGCGCGTCATTGTACATCTGTATAAATAGATAGAGATAACGCTGATACTTCTCTTGTGTTTTGAAGACCCGCAGTCCATAGGCCTCATTCAACATTCGCACCTGAGGATTGGTCGCACCTGCCGACTGATTCGCGTCGTGTTTAACAACGGGGGCCGCATAGTCCGCACTGAGCACTGAACGAAGCAGCGCCACCGAGCGATCAAGATCAATGGGTTTGGTGATAAAACCATTCATACCGGCTTCCATAGCGGCACTACGTTGAGCTGGAGTGACTCCCGCAGTTAGAGCCAGTATCGGCAGATCTTTGAATGTCTCGCTCTGGCGTATCAGGCGAGTCGCCTCGAGGCCATCCATACCCGGCATCTGTACATCCATCAAAACCAGATCAACCGAATGGGCCTTTGAAAGAACAAAGTCGACCGCCTCTTGGCCATCGTTAGCGAGCCAAATTCGTGCACCCTCCTCTTCAAACATCATTTTGGCTACATCAAGGTTGATCTCATTGTCATCGACTACCAAGATGCGCGAGCCCGCCAGGCGCCTTTCAGTGGAGGCTTTAGGCAAGGTCGCATCACCACGAAACAGTGCATCGATAGCCGTGTAAAACGTCATCGGTCCGATTGGCGTTTGCAACACTAGATCCACCGCTGCGAGCTCAGCAAAGTTACTCTCCTCAGTCTGTGAAGCATTGACAATCACGATCACCTTAGGTCGTTGCTTGTCCCCTAACCGAAGTAGAGACTTAAGAGCGTGCTCCAAGTCAGGCACCATGTAGTCGGTGGCGTCAATAAGCATAAAAGCCGTTTGAGATTGCAGTGCCTGCTGCTCCACGACCGCTGCAACCATATCCTCTGCACTGGCAAAACACTGGCACTGCGCGCCGAAAGAGGCTGCGATGGCCGAGAGGCCATGCGACAGACTGGCACTGGAGGTAGCGATACCGCAGTTTGAATCGAGCAGTTTATCCAATGACCGCCGCTTAATGCTCTGGCGACTCAGAGCCAGCGTGAAATTGAAGCGACTCCCCTCGCCGACTTCACTTTCGATCTGAATCTGACTCCCCATGAGAGTCACCAGCTTGTTTGAGATAGAGAGTCCAAGACCAGAACCGCCAAAACGGCGGCTAATAGAGACATCTGCTTGTGTAAAGGGGTCAAACAGGCTTGACTGTGCTGAACGCGAAATACCGATGCCCGTGTCACTGACACTGAACCTTAATTTCAATTTACTACCGTCATTCGATAACGAGCTAACGCGGATCTGTACCTCGCCCTGCTCGGTAAACTTGACCGCGTTACCGGCCAGATTAACCAGCACCTGCTCCAGGCGCATGTAGTCGCCGATTACATTACACTCCTCGAGAGGCGGTGGCACCACGACCCAACTGAGCCCTTTATCAACTGCCTGACCACCCACTAAGGTGGTCAGGTTGTCAAGCAAGTCCATGATTGAGAAGGGGCTCTCCTCCAGTTCCAGCTTACCCGACTCGATTTTAGAGTAATCCAAAACATCATTAACAATACCTAGGAGGGTCTGAGCGGCTCGGTCCTGCTTTGTGATCAAATCCCGAGCGGTGGCATCTGTCAGCTGACGCTCGAGCAGATGGTTTAGGCCCAGCACTGCATTCAGCGGTGTGCGTATCTCATGGCTCATGTTTGCGAGGAAATCGCTTTTAACATGCGCCGCAATCTCAGCGGACTCACGCGCCTCCTCCAGCTCCTGATTGAGGGCCTCAAGCTCAACGTTCGCCTCCGACGCACGCTCGTAGGCGATGCGAAGCTCGCGCTCAACGTTCACCTCATCAGTGACGTCAAGCTGCGTGCCGACTAAGGTTTCGGTGAAGCCGTCTAT
>DATHZN010000015.1:0-54836 GCA_035458585.1 Marinobacterium sp.
GGTGGCACCGACGAGGGCACTCAAACCATCACGGTCAAACCGGTGAACGATGCGCCGGTTGCGGACGATGACGAGTACGAGGTGGATGAAGACGGCAGTATCACGCTGAATCCGCTGGCTGGGGATACCGATCTGGATGGCGATACACTGTCGATCGTCTCCATCAACGGTGTGGCCTTGACCGGTGAAGCGCAGGCGATCGATACCCCTAACGGCACGGTCACCCTCGATGCCGCGGGTGTGATCACCTTCACGCCGGACGAAAACTACAACGGCCCTGAGAGCTTCGAGTACGTGATCACGGACGGTGTGGCGCAAGCTACCGCCGAACAGCGGATCACGGTCAAACCGGTGAACGATGCGCCGACGATCAAAGTAGATCCATCCTCATCCGGAGTCTATGAAGCAGGGCTGGATGATGGTTCAAAGGTTGGTAACACGGTCACCGTCATCAGTGGAACAATAGTAATTGGCGATGTTGACGGTCTAGACGATATTACACAGCTTTCGATAGGTGATCTGTCAGTACCCCAACAGATTGGTCCCAACTCAAGTCCCAGTGAACAGAGCCCTTGGCTGTTTGAAACTTCTTATGGTGTTGTCAGCGTTACATCTCTGAGTGAGGCGGGTGTGCTCGAATATACCTATACACTCACCGATCCCCACCTTCATAACGATGGAACGGATATTTACGTTGAAAGTATCTCTGTTTCGGTTTCGGATGGGTCTGCAACCGCTGAGGATGTCATCGAGGTTTCGATTCATGACGATATTCCAACAGGTGGATTTGCGAATGCTATAGGCACTGCTCTGGGGGGTTCTCAAGCAGTCACAGGTTACATCGGTGATGCTAATTTAGGTTCCGATCAGACTGATGCGACATTTGCACTTACAAGCTTTGCGGGTACTTACAGCTACTATGATCCGTTTACACAAGAGATCATCGAGTTGCCGCTCGAGGGAGTCACTATTTCTCTCAGGGACGACAATACTTATGATCTGACATTTGACTACTCCTACTTGGATGGCCGGTTTATAGGAGAGGAATCGGTTACACAAACTTATGAAGTCACTGGGACATTAATTCTTGATCCGGAAGGTGGCAGTTATACCGTCACTCTAGATCAGAATGCCTGGTACTACCCGGTCTACTCCACTGCCATGGGGTCTGAGACTCAAATCGACTACGACCTAAACGGTTCGAAGTCGAGTAGTGAGAGTGTGGTGCAGCAATACAGCAGTAACTTCTACGGCGAACTGACCTCTACTGTTGCAACTTCTAAACAAACACTGGAAGCAGTTGCCTCTGAAATTGACCCTAATGCTCCGGATTTGACCTACATTAAGGGCGATATCTTTGAATCACCAGAGATCGGATATATGAATATATCTAACACGTCTGTTGGTGTAGATGGGGATACTGTTCAACCGGACGAGGTGTTGAACTTCAACTTTTACACCTCTAATCCTCGTAATGATGATGGCACTGTTAACTCTGATGCTGGTGTGGCTTATGGCAGTGCCATTTGGATCACCCTCGCGACTGCGCCGTTTAGTCAAACTGATACGGATATCCTCGTAAATCTTTTGCTCGAAGATTCCGTCACCGGCGAAGAAACTACACATCTGTTAATTGTGAATGATGAATCAGACTTTATTTTCGACCCGCTCAGCGGTGGTTGGAAGGTATTTATCTCCCCGGAAAATTATGCACAGCGTGATAGTAATGAGATGTTTATCACAGGTCTGCAAATTATCACTAGTAGTGAGAATATCTCCGGAGGTGGTTACCTACTATCCGACGGTTCACCTGATGTGCTGACTGGAGAGATAAACGGTAGTGACGGACAGCTCGATACGACTGATGCTGACAATATCAAAATCATGCAGATAGAAGTTCAGGCTGCGGAAAAAGCGCCACTCGATGTGCAATTGGAGTTCACTGGTACTGTGACCGACGCAGATGGTGACGTTAGTGATGAATTTAGCTTTATCGCCGAATTCGATAACCGCACTCCACCAATTGAGGGCACCGATACTGATGATCAAATCCAGGGTTCTGACTCGAACGATCAGATATTCGCTCTTGCTGGAGATGATGTGATTTTCGGTTTTGCTGGGGATGACGATATATCTGGCGGCGATGGCAAGGATACGCTTGTGGGAGGCAGTGGTTCGGATAAGCTCAGCGGTGGGGCGGGTCAGGATAGTTTCAAATGGGGAGTTGCCGACCTTGATGAGTCCATTGATACCCTTACTGATTTCACCGTTGGCGTGAGTGGCGACCTGTTAGATCTTTCGGACCTGCTGGATATCCCTACAGGGGAGGGGCTGGAGGATTATCTTAACTTTGCGTTGGAGGGGTCTGATACTCACATACAGGTCGATGCGGATAGAAATGGTACGGTCGATCTCACAATCAAGCTCAATGGCGTTGACTTGAAAAGCAATCCTGACGGGGGTGAGTATTCAGATACACAAATACTTCAGTCGCTTCTTGAGTCTGGAAATCTGCAGATAGAACCGCAAACAAATTGAGTGTGCCTATCTGACGGTTAAGCAACATCGGGTCAGCGGGCTTTGTTCCCGTATGGCTCGATGTAGATAAAGAGATGTTCGGTTTTGGTCGTTAAACTGGCACACTAATTGCAAAACTCACAAGGACTTTGATTTTCAAATAGGTGATCAGGAGTTCTTGCGATGAATGCATTTTCTCAACCGACTCATAGTACAACCTTTGATTACTTCGCATCTTTGCTGACAAGTCCTGACGTGCGCCATGCACCGATGCTTAGACTTGTTGATGCTGGACGCACTCATCGGATTGCCGGGATCAAACGCTCTCCTTCAGGGTCTTACTTGCTCGCACTGGTCGACTCTGATTATACCGTCGTTGAGATAAATCCAAAGTGGATAGCTGACGTTGGTTTTACCGAGATAACCGCCTTTGATACGTTGAAGCAGCATGTTGTGGTCTTTACTAGCTAGCACAAAGGCCTGTCGGTCGATAAAACGAGTCGAATAGGGGTTATCAATCCCGATAGACAAGCGTATGACTGCCATCTTATCGAAGCGCCGGCGTGTCACATACAGATCAGCAACCAAGAGCTTTATGCAGAGTAGTGGCTCAAAGTACTATGAAAAGGTACAAATGGTTCTAGACTATACTGCTGCAAAAAACGAAACACTCCGGCCTTTGAGACCACCAGTTTCACTCTGTTACTCATTTCAAGGTCAGCTATGGGCCAAGACCCCTTAGCTAGACGCTAGTCTTAATCACCCAATACCACCCCTTCGCGCCGCGGATCTGCGGCCCCTTGCAATCCACTATCAGTTATTTGCACTGCGTGAAGTCCGGAGTTGAGATCCGTCACATTCACCTTGTACCCCAGCTTCTCCAGGTCTCCTTTCAATGTCTCGTCTGTCGTACCTCTCTCCAGATCGTAGATTCCAAAGCGATTCACAGCATGTGGTAAATCGATTGCCTGCTGAATATCCATACCCCAGTCGATATGGGCGATCAGTGCGGTTGCTACATAACCAATAATCCTCGACCCACCGGGTGAGCCAATTGCCATATAGGGTTTACCATCTCGCAGCACAATCGTCGGCGACATAGAGGAGCGGGGACGTTTGCCCGGTTCGACTCTGTTCGCTACGGGTACCCCATCGTGCTCGGGTGTGAAGGAGAAGTCGGTAAGCTCGTTGTTCAGCAGAAAACCTCCACTCATCACGCGCGAGCCAAAGCCATTCTCAATAGTTGTTGTCATCGACACCATATTCCCGTCCTGATCAACGATGGAGAAGTGGGAAGTGGAAGGTAACTCTATCGCATCATCGTCGGCATAGTTCAGCGCAACAGTCTCGCCCCAGGGCGGCTCACCGGGGCTGACCACCTCCATCACTGCACCCGGCAGAATCAGATCTGCACGTGATTTCAGATAAGCAGGATCAAGTAGCCCTTTGGGCATGGGTACAAAATCTGAGTCCGCCATATAGCGGCCACGATCGGCAAAAGCGAGACGCGATGCCTCGCCAATTAGCCGCCAAGCCTCAGCGCTATCGGCACCGAGGCCGCCAAGGTCAAAGTGGCTCAGTATGCCGAGTATTTGGCCAATGGTAAGGGCACCTGAGCTCGGTGGCCCCATGCCGCATATTTCGAACGAGCGGTACGGTGCGCAGATGACGGGTCGCTCTTTCACCCGGTAGCTGGTTAGATCGATCTCACTCAGTAGACCGGGATTGTCCTCAATGTTAGTTATTCGATTTACGATCGCTTTGCCAATATCACCCGTGTAAAAAGCATCAGCACCATATTGCGCCAAAGTGGTTAGCGTTTGTGCATACGCGGGATTGCGCAGAAGATCGCCGGCTTGAATCGGCTGACCGTGAGCATCAAAGAAGTAGGCCGCTGTATCCGGGTAGCGTGAGAGGCGGGCCTGATCTTTCTCGATCAGTGACCCGAGTCTGGGTGAAACGGAGAACCCCTCTATAGCGAGTTGAATACTGGGTTTTAGTAGCTCACTCCAGCTAAGCCGACCATAGGTTTTGTGCAGTTCGTACATCAGCATGGGTGTTCCGGGAGTGCCCACAGATCGCCCCCCAACGACTGCATCAAAGAACTTCATAGGCTTCTTGTCAGACCCTATAAATAGATCGGGCGTTGCCTTTAACGGTGCCGTCTCACGACCATCAAAGCTGGTGATCTCTCCTGAGGCAGCATCCCGATAGATCAGGAATGCGCCACCACCGAGACCCGACGACTGGGGCTCTACTAGCCCTAACATCGCTTGTATCGCTACCATCGCATCAATGGCGTGACCACCACGCTTGAGTACCTCATATCCTGCCTGGGCAGCCAGCGGGTTTGCGGCAGCGACCATAAAGCGCTGCGCACTCGTGGGCCCTTGGGTACTCGCCAAAGCGGTAGCGGCCTCTGGCGCCAGACGATCAGCCTGTTGTTGCGCGAGAGTTGTCTCACTCAGAGACAGTACAAAAGCAGTAATGAACGCAAATGCCAGACGCATAGAATCTCCAGAGGCCGTTGATAGATTGGATCCTCTATCACTTTAGACCAGGGTTGTTTCCATAGCTAAGCCGAGCGTTGCTGGGTAGAATTTGTTGCGGGATAGAGTACAGTGTTTCACCAACTTTTCTTTTGTGTGTCGAGAACGGTCTCTAGTCGTTCCCCTCAAACTACAGTCGTCAGGAGCCCGAATGAGTCCAGAGAGTGCTATCTCTTTCTTTATAGCCGTGCTTATCTTTGGGGTTACGCCGGGTCCGGGCGTGTTCGCAATCATGGCTCGGGCCTTGGTATCGGGCAGTCGCGCTTGTTTCTGGCTGGCATTCGGAATGACGATCAGCGACATGCTCTATCTGATCGCAGCCTGTTTCGGTTTGGCAGTTATCGCTACTCACTGGTCCG
The DNA here is from genome assembly GCA_035458585.1 of Marinobacterium sp. Taxonomy (GTDB): domain Bacteria; phylum Pseudomonadota; class Gammaproteobacteria; order Pseudomonadales; family Balneatricaceae; genus Marinobacterium_E. The sequence goes on from DATHZN010000015.1 coordinate 5,426, forward strand.
AGTTGTTTACCGCTATCCGCATTATGGGTGCTATCTACCTGTTATATCTAGGTTACAAGATGTGGAATGCACCACTGCAGCTGGCCTCCGGTGAAGTTCGATTGGGTCGCGCAGATGGTGCAAAGAGTTTTCTTCAAGGCTTCCTCATATCAGCATCCAACCCCAAGGTGATTCTTTTCTACATCGCTTTCCTCCCTACCTTTATGGACCTGACGTTGCTTGATGGTACAGATATTACGCTGGCAGCCGTGCTAACTGTTGTAGCCTTGATGATTGGCCTGATGGCGATAGCTATCTTTGCCTCCAAAGCGCGACGGTTTTTTAACTCCGATAGAGGTGTGAAGAGGCTCAATCGAGGCGCTGGCTCTATCATGATGGCTGCCGGAGCCTATCTGGTTTTGCGTAATTAGAGGAACGCACTAGTGATTCAGGATACCCGTCATCTAAATGCCGATCGTTCGGATATTGAGAGCCTCGATGAGATTTGGTTATTCGGTTATGGTTCGCTGATATACAAGGTAGACTTCCCTTATTTGGAGAGTCGACCGGCATACCTTTATGGCTGGCAGCGCCGTTTTTGGCAGGGTAGTCATGATCATCGGGGCACACCGGATAAGCCCGGACGTGTTCTGACTCTGATCGCAGCGCCGCAGCAGCGCTGTTTTGGTGTTGCCTACCGGGTCACGGTGGACGAGTTTGACCACTTGGATCATCGAGAGAAGAACGGTTATCTGCGCTCGCTCGAACAACTTGAATTCATCGATGGTAGCCGCTCACTCGGCGTGGTGTATATTGGCCTTCCCGATAATCCGGCATTTCTCGGGGAGGCCACTGATGCTGAGATTGCTGAACAGATCTTTTACTCCGAGGGTCCAAGCGGAAAAAACGCTGACTATGTGCATGCACTTGCAGAGGCATTGAAGGATTTTGGTGAGACAGACTTACATGTGAGTCGTATTGACCAACTGCTACATCAGATGCGCGCCGACGCATCATTAGTTTGAACTAGCTTAATTCAACCAGAATAGATAGAGAGATAGACCTTTGCAGACTAACAGAAAGATTCGGCTCGCCGTTTCACTCATCTCCTTCATGGCGATTGTTGTTCCTTTCATGTGGTTGTTAGGTGCTGAAAGCACCGAAGCGGCGTTCAAAGAGCACTCGGGTTGGCTGATCAAATATACTTTTTTCTGGGTTGGCATGATGGCGCTGTTGTTGATGCGCAACCCTCGCTGGTTTGGTGAAGAGACCCCGTTTGATATCTTGCTGCGTCAAGCGCGGCGTGCGATCAACTGGTTGCGTGTGCGCTAGACCGAGCGCCAGATGTCTACTAATTCCAGCCTCATGGGTACGCTCGCCGTTGTGCTCACCAGTATTCTCTGGGGTACCACGGGTACGGCTGCCAGTTTCGCAGTCGACTTGAGCCCACTGGCGATTGGCGCCTTCGCGATGGGCGGCGCGGCGCTGTTGTTGGGTCTGCGCTCAGCCAGAGGGATAAGGCGCCATCTTCCGGCATTGCGCGCGAAACCAGCGCTCTTGTTTGCGGGTGCGCTTGCAGTAGCAATCTATCCACTGGCATTTTATAGCTCGATGTATCTGGCCGGTGTTGCCATTGGAACGGTCGTCTCTATTGCCAGCGCGCCACTTTTTGCTGCGCTGCTAGAGCGGATATTAGACGGTAAATCGATTGAGACGCGCTGGGTACTGAGTTTCACGGTAGGTGCCCTTGGCATGGTATTACTCTATGCGGGGAAGGGTGGCGCAGTTGATACAACTCAGATGGAGTATCAGGGTGCGGGGGTCGCGCTGGGACTGCTCGCCGGTCTCACCTACGCGTTGTACACCTGGGTGTGTAAAACGCATATTCATCTGGGTATTGAGTCCAGTGCCTCGATGGCGGCGTTATTTCTGCTAGCCAGCGTTGTATTGTTGCCTTCACTCTACTTCACTGGAGAGAATCTCTTCGCCTCGGTGACCAATACATCCGTTGTGATCTATATGGCACTGGTGCCTATGTTTCTAGGTTATCTACTCTTTGGCTACGGCCTTCGCAGCGTCAGCGTCAGCAGTGCAACCCTGATAACGTTGCTGGAGCCTGTTGTTGCTGTACTCTTTGCCGTATTACTGTTGGGGGAGCGTTTCCAGTTGGTGGGCTGGATTGGTCTTGCGGCGATACTGGTCTCTCTGTTGATCCAACTGCAGCCCCAATCCTCGACTAAGCTATAGGCAGTTTCGAATTAAGGATCTGCATGAAGCTGATTTCAGGCGAGCAACTCTTGGCGCGCAGCGGGACCTCTCTCTATCTCTTCGTTGGGCTCGCCCTCTTGGGAGTGGAAGCAGGCGTTGCACTGGGTATCGTGCGTGACTGGTCAAGCTTCGCGGTACTGGTAGCGGCCGTCTTTGCCTTGGTGTGGCTGGTAATACTGGCTTTCGGTAGCCGTGGTCAGGGCTGGGTTTTGCGCCTCTCTGTATGGCTCTGGTGCGCATCGCTTGCGTATCTGTTTGGCGTGAGCCTAATTGATATTCTGGCAAACCCAGATCTTAACGGCAGCGGCCGTTTTACCCTCTTGGATATATGGCCGATTGCTAAATTGCTCGCCCTCTCGCCCGGCTATATTGGACTACAGCTCTACGGAGAGCTTCCAATTTACATTGATATCGCAAGCTTTCTTGAACTTCAGGCGGACGCGAGTGGTCTGGTTTGGTTGCAGATCTGGACGCTCTCTCTACTGCACTATTCGCTTCTGCTGCTGATTATATGGTGTGATAACCGCGCCCACATGCGGTTCAGTGAGCGCCTCGACAACCTGCCAGATAGCCCTTATTTACCCTCAACTCGGCGGCGCCCGCTCGATGACATGGAGTGATCTCCTCTTAGGTCATTAGCTGAACGTCTAAACGCGGTCTGATATATCCCCGAGTCTCAACTGTCTAACAGGTCTATTTCCGATGAGAAATCTGGCCTGACATTCGTTCCGATTTGCCGGATCCTTGGCTCATGTTAAACAGTCAAGGTAGGCACCAGGAGACGAACATGCAGTTTATATCGGCTCGCGCAACACTTGCCCTCTCAATAGCCCTAGTTTCTGGTGCGGTTTTCGCTGGGCCAGAGCCGGGTCGTACCGACCAGTTAGTGGTTAAATTCGATTCAGGGCTGACAAACGGAGCGGGTGAGACACGCCGACTGAGTGAATCACTGGGGCAAGAGCTGCGTTTTATTCGGCCAACCTCAACGGGTCGCCAGATTTTTGCACTGTCAAAAAAAGTGTCGAATCAGGCGATGGAGAAAATTACTGCGGCTCTGAGGAAACAGCCCGGTGTTAGCTTTGCTGAGCCTGACATTCATATGGCGGCTCACTCAACCAACGATCCTCACCGCGAGCAGTACCAGTGGCACTATAAGGGGCCTGCCGAGGGTCAGCCCGGTGGACTCAATGTTGAGATGCTGTGGGGGAGTCTGGATACCACTTACACAGAGATAGTGGTAGCGGTGCTGGACACTGGCATCACTCCCCACCCCGACCTGGATGCCAATTTAGTACAGGGTTACGACATGATTTCGGATCCTGTTCGAGCTAAGGATGGCAACGGTCGCGATACGGACCCTCGCGATGAGGGCGACAGTACTCATCCGGATGTTCGCAGTAGCTGGCATGGCACACACGTCTCCGGCACGGTCTCGCTGATCAATGATAATGGCCTAGGGATGGCGGGTGTGGGTGCAAATCGGGTTAAGGTGATGCCAGTGCGTGTGCTGGGTGTCGGCGGTGGAAGCTACGCCGATATTGGCGATGCGATTATCTGGTCGGCACAACAGGGTGCACGCGTTATCAATATGAGTTTGGGGGGGCAGAGCAGTTGTGCGCCCAGCTCATACATGCAAGAGGCGATTAATAGTGCTGTCGCCATGGGGGTTACGGTGGTGGTTTCGGCCGGTAACTCAAACACCGACACCGCGCTCTTTACGCCGGCGAGTTGCCAGAACGTTATCAATGTAGCGGCGGGTGATCCTGCTGGTAATCGCTCCAGTTACTCCAATTTTGGTGACAAAGTAGACGTGATGGCACCCGGGGGTAGTAATGGCGGTTATGTCTGGTCAGCCTACAACACAGGTATGAACAGCGTCGGTAGCCCCAGTTATGCAGGCATGATGGGGACTAGTATGGCGGCACCGCATGTAGCGGGATTAGCAGCACTGGCACTAACCGAAGAGCCAAGTCTGTCACCCTTTGAGGTTGAGGCACTGATCAAGAGCGAAATACGTCCATTCACCTCGGCATGCTCAGGGTGTGGTACCGGACTTGCCGATGCCCAGAGGGTGATGGCAACACTCAACTCCGGTTCGACACCGACATTGCCAGTCGAAGAGACCCCGCTTGTACCGCCTGCAGCACCAAGTTTTCTGAACTTCAACGAGGAGACCGGTGGTGGCTTGACCCTGTCATGGGGCGGCAGTAGCGACGCAGATCTGTATGAGCTTGAGGTGGCTGCTAAAGAGAAGGGCCGTCAATGGGGCGCCTACGGCAGCGCTGGCGAGCCAACCGATCTGACCTACCTGTTCCACGACCCAGGTGCTGGTACTTTCCGCTATCGCGTGCGGGCCAGCAACAGCGCCGGTGTATCCGACTGGTTCGAAAGCGCCAACATTACACTCAGTAGCACCGACTCGGGAAGTACCTCTGGCAATACCAAGTGCAATCCTAAGCGAGGGTGCAAATGAGCTAACCCTAGATTGTAAACGGGGCAACAGGCATGGATGGCCGCCGCCCCGTCTTTTTAGACCTCTAGCTAACCACTCCTTTTACCCAAACACTGGCGATTGTATTGGCTCTCATTGTCTTTATGGTTTGTTCTTTGTGGACCCGATGGTCAGATCAGAGTCTCCAGTGATACAGGCTGCACTGCTTGTTGAAGACAAGGATACGATGATAATCATCAGCGCCGCGTCCCGCGATACCGGCGCACACATGTAAGGGTATTAGATGTTCCTCACGAGGTTGGCAGAAGCGGGCATGAGGCGCCTGCTCCCAGTTGACCAGACGCTGACGCATCTGGGAGGCATCGATCTCAGACCTGCCGCAGCTCTGCTCTAGCCAATCCTCAAACGCTCGGTTAGCGCTTTCGATTTGCGCGTTGGAGGGCTCGTAGAAGGCGCGCATGTTATGGAAGGTAAAGCCTGAACCCAGTATCAGCAACCGATCCGTATTAAGGTTGCGCATAGCTTCACCTATTTCCAAGTGTTGCTCGGCATCCAGAGAGCTGTTCAAAGAGAGTTGAATCACCGGGATATCGGCGGCGGGGTACATTAGCTTTAATGGCACAAAGACGCCGTGATCAAGACCCCGTTCGAATTCCAGCTCAGTGGGGAAGCCTTGCTCTTGCAATGCCTGCTGAACCTGAGCGGCAAGCGCTGGGTTACCGGGACAGGCGTACTCAATCTGATAGGCTTCGTCTGGAAAGTTGTAGTAGTCGAAGAGTAGATCTGGCGCCGGCGAAGCGATCACTTTTAGTGGGTCTGTCTCCCAATGAGCGCTAATAACCAGAATGGCTTCGGGCTTATCTATCTTTTGGCCAAAGTATTTCAGCCTATCCACGAGTGCCTGATGATCGGGATCATTGAACAGCGGCCGAGGCCCGCCGCCGTGGGAGATAAAAAGCACGTCAGTATTGCTAAGCATAGTCCCTCCGAGGGGTAAACTGGCGACCTTACTGGCTTGTTATTAACTCTAAGTACTGACTGATTGGCGCCAGAACCTCTGCCCTCACTCTGCACTGTAGCGATGTTTCAGACGTACGTCGCTCATAAAATCGCCGCTCGTCGGCCTTATAGCCTCTGTTCTGCTGGCAGAGCGGGTTGCACTACATGCAGTCTAGGTTGTCAGAGGCTGGGCCAACGATAAGCGTCGTTGGATCTATGGGACTGACAGATACGCTAGGGCGTTCAGTCGAACTTAGGCAGATCAGGTTTGACTACCGGTTTCCCAGCGTCAACCCAAGCATCAAAGCCTCCGGTAACCGACACGACATCGACATAGCCCATCTCTTGCAACGCAGCGGCAGCCAACGCCGAGCGACCGCTGGTTTTACAGTAGAGGACGATTGCCTGATCGCGTGCCTCCAGGGCAGGCGTGCTACCCATCCGAAACTCCAGCATACCGCGGGGAATATTAATGGCTCCACTCAGGTGTCCCTGCTGATATTCGTCGGGCTCGCGCACGTCAATAACTAAACCAGCGTGCTGAATGGCATTACCCGCCTCATCGATGGTGATCTCACGGATTTTCTGTTTGGCTGCGGCAACAAGGTCTTGGGCTGTCTTCATGGATTAACTCCATCATCTGAAAGGGTTTTAAGTTGAGATTTACAGCATAGCAACATATATTCGAAAAATCTTATATACAAGGAGAGAAGAATGTCGGCAATCCGCTATCTACCTGTTGCCACCTTTGCCACGATTATGGGCAGTACCGGCCTAACACTGGCTTGGCAAAAGGCAGCTGAGATCTTTGGAGTGCCGCTGCTGGTCAGTGAGCTGCTGCTGTGGTTTTCTGCTGGTCTGATGCTTTTGCTGGGGGGGAGTTATGCGATTAAGTTTCTGCGACACTCAGAAGAGGTGTACAAGGAGTTCTACCATCCGATTAAGATTAGTTTTTTTCCCGCCTACACCATTGGGTTAATGCTTCTGGCCACCGCTCTTCATCCGTATCAGCCACAGATCGCGTTGATCCTCTGGTCCGTGGGGGCTGCCGGTCAGCTCGTATTGACGCTGTTTTTAATGAATCAGTGGATTCATCATACGAAGACACAGGTCAACCACACGACACCAGCCTGGTTTATCCCAATCGTCGGTAACATTATCGCGCCGATAGAGGCTGTATCACTTGGGTTTATTGATATCGGCTGGTTTTTTTTCTCAATCGGTTTGGTCTACTGGATTGTGCTGAAGGTGCTGGTATTCAACCGCGTGCTGTATCATGAACCGCTGCCGCAGAATCTACTTCCGACCCTATTCATTTTGGTCGCACCGCCTGCTGTTGGTTTTATCGCTTACCAGCGCCTGAGCGGTGGCGCCTATGACACCCTGGCTCATATTCTTTATTACACGGCGCTCTTTCTCGTGTTGCTGCTCGTGACACAGATCGGTCGTTTTGTGCGCTTACCGTTCTTTATCTCATGGTGGGCTTACTCGTTTCCACTGGCCGCTTTTACCATCGCCAGCATGATCATGTATGAACACACTCAAGCGCTGCCGATGAAGCTCCTTAGCGGCGTGATGCTGGGCTTAATTTCCTCGTTAATCGCGCTGCTGGCTTGGCGCACCGCGCGTGTGGCAGTCAGTGGCGCTCTGTTTAAACCCGACTAGATTAACGTCGCGTAGCCCTATTCTGGTATAGACTGAGTATAAAAATAGGAGGTCAGGTGGATACTTACGCAGCGGCGGTAACGCTATTTTTAATCATGGACCCATTGGGTAACATCCCTCTGTTCCTTAGCATCCTCTCACAGGTACCCGAACATCGTCGTCGACTGGTGTTGGTTCGCGAGCTACTGATAGCACTCGGGCTAATGTTGATCTTTCTATTCAGTGGGCCAAAGTTGTTGCAAGTGCTGGGTCTCTCGACTGAGGCGGTTTCGATCAGTGGCGGGATTATATTGATGATCATTGCCATCAGAATGATCTTCCCGTCGCGTGGTGGTCCCATGGGTGATGAGGGGGATGACTCCGAACCGTTGATTGTGCCGCTGGCAACCCCGATGATTGCGGGTCCCTCAATTTTGGCGACGCTGGTGCTGTTAGCAGAGAGCCAGCCTGAGCGCTCAGCCGAGTGGCTCTATGCCTTGCTGGCGGCCTGGGCTATCTCTGCTGTTATTTTAATGAGCTCTCAATCCTTCTATCGTATTCTGGGTAAGCGGGGCTTGAAGGCTGTAGAGCGTCTTATGGGGATGATTCTTATCTCAATCTCAGTGCAAATGCTTATAAACGGTGTCGGTCAGTTGGGATTTGTCCACTAGTTTGGGTTTCTGAGCGAAAAGTGCTGAGATTAAGCGATCTAATAGGGGGCTCGATTCCGCTAACACTGAGCCTCAGTCTCTCGGAGTCGTCAAGGCGCTGGTTTAAGCCAGTGCCCTGACAATCTGGTTAGCCCACTCTACGGAGTGACGGTAAGCGACCTGAAGAAACTGTTCGGGGAGTCCAGATGAGACCAGTTTAAACTCGCCGCGCTCGATATGAATGACGTCCCGCAATAGTTGCCCCTCGTCGCCCGCGTAATCAGTAAGAGCGAGCTTAAGCTTTGTATCTAATGGCATCTGTTCCAGTAGTTCGGGCATCGGGATTCCGAGCAGGGCATCGAGTTGCGACAGCAGTCCAACAAAGAAGTAGTTCATCGGATTCTCGCGTTCAAGCAACTCTGCCAACACCTCCTCCATACGGCCGCGCTGCAGCATCATACGGGTTAGTTCAAGTGGTTTTTCACCGTCACTGGTGCACAGAAATAACATCACCCAACGTTTGACCTGTTCCATGCCTAGCAGAGCAATCGCGTGGGATAGGCTGCTGACCTCGCGTTTAAGACTAAAGGCAGCTGAATTGACGACCCGGAGAATTTTGAATGTGAGCTCAGGATCCTTAAGCGCCAGCGCCTCAATGGACTTAGCATCAGCTGAGGGGTCATCAAAGGCCTGCAAAAGCTCCATCAATATCAGCTTATTACCGCGGACCTTACGCCCATGCACAAGTTCTGGGTGACTGAGAAAATACCCCATGAAATATTCGAAGCCCATCTCCAGGCAGCTACGAAATTCGGCATCGGTCTCAACCTTATCGGCCATCAGGTCAACGCCTTTCGTGCGAAGTGTCTGAACTAGCTGAGGTAGTTGTTCAAAGCCAAGCTTCTGCACATCTAGCTTAACGATGTGAACAATCGAAAGTAACGGATTAAAGCGCTCATCAGTCGGATTGTAGTCAGCCAGTGCAATACGGTAGCCTTGGCGTGCTAAGTTATTCAATGCTGCAACGAGTAGCTCATTGATGTGACTCGTGCCGATCACCTCAATGACGAAACGATCCCTCGGTAATTCAGGAATCTCATGCTCGAGTAGAAACTGGTCGGTGACTTTGAGATAAAAGGGCACCTGGCGCTCGGTTTTATCTCCAACCACGCTTGAGTAGGTGTTGAGCAACACATTGACGGTGGTCTCATCCTCACTCAGTCCAGCGACAAACTCGCCGTTGTCATCACGGAATAGCAATTCATAGGCAACGATATCGCGATTCTTGGTATATATCGGCTGGCGTGCCAACAGCACCTGGAGAGAGGGTTCTTGTGAAAGTTCTGCGGTCATCACGTCTATATTTCCACTAGCAATGGGTTAAGAAAATATAGCAGGCAGATGCTCTTATGGAGCAACTTTAGCCCAAATTATCGAGTAATTTCACTTTCGCTGAACCAGATCATCAGCATCGCTGCGATTGAAAATAGGCTCCAATAGACCAGTGATATATCGATATCAAACATCTCGAGTACCGCAGAAAATTATGTTTTGAGACGATAGCATTAAATAGGGTATTTAAAATAATTCTTTTATAACATTATAGAATTACTTTAAGCGTCGCTACGGTCGTTACTTTGTAGTACCCCGCCCCCTCAGGGGGGACGGAGCGGGGCACAGAGGGTGGGATTCACCGTTACACTTTTGGCTCGTACCCCTGATGAATCAGCGGTTCGGAATCGATTAACTGTTCGCTTTCATGAGCATTTGGGCTAGCCCAACGCATGCAAAGATAGCTAATCAAGGTGACCAAAAGAGGGATCCCTATGTTTATGAGAGTTTCGATCCTCATATTGACCTCCTGCTTTGGCGCTTCTTTAGGTTAGACCTGTTTTATGCGCCCGTCACAGAGAACAAACCTCGATTAATGAGGTCAGTTAATGCATAGATAAAGTATTGAAAAATATGGAAATTGTGGTTTTTAAAGAATCTACGCTTGGCGGCTAATCTATTGATATTTGGAGCTAAGCTATTTAAAAAATTGGCTTTTTTAAATCCCGTTACAGGCGGCGCTCTGGCCTCACTTTTGACGCCTTTTCTCGTCTAACTGCAGATCTTTTTGATTATTTTTCATCTAGGAAGTCAGAAGGGCCGTAACTCTTAAGTGATGCAGATTTGACTTGAAACTTGAAACTTCTACTATGGAGATGGGTGTCAGTTTTCGTTGCCATCGCGAAGCTAACAAACGGCCTAAATGATCGAAGGAGGTGTCTGATGGAAAATCGTACCACCAAGCTCGAAGTTGTAATTCCCTCTGATGTCGCTTTCAGCGACCTTAACCTACAGCATGACCCCAACTCAGGTGGGATCATGTTTGAATATCAGCCCATCGAACGGATTTGCGAAGCGTCGGGGATCGACGTGGATCATCTCTCTTCGGAGTGTGAGCATGACCTTGGTGACTTTTTAATGTCTTGGTATGTTAAACACCGCGCCTTTGGGGGGGAGCCCGACTATGTGGCAGACTCGATTATTGAAGAGATGAAACTCATAGAGGCAGCGGGGCAGCAGTTTACACTGCCTGCCGGACACGCCTGATCGGACATCCCGGAAGTCATAGGTAGGCGGCTCCCTAAAACTCGGCCCTAGCTAGATTGGGGCCGAGTTGTATCATCTAACTCGCGCCGCTCCTGTCCGGTTTAGAATAGCAGAGCGCTTCAATGGGCGCGGGCTGGTTCGAGCAGAGTGAGAAGCGTCGTCTCATCGACCGGTTTACTGATCAGATAACCTTGGATTAGAGAGCACTGTTGCTCTACCAGCCAGTCGAGCTCCTCTTGTGTTTCAACCCCCTCGGCTACCTGAGAAATGCCGAGTTCCTGACAGAGTTGAAGCGTCGAACGCACAATCGCAGCGTTGCGTGGCTCGCGATGCAGATCAGTAATGAAACTTCGATCAATCTTAAGCTCCTGAACAGGCAGATCACGCACATAGGCCAGGGAAGCGAGTCCAGTGCCATAGTCATCGATAGATAGCTTGAACCCCATCGAACGCAACCTCTCAAGACAAGCGCGACCTGCCGTCGGATCAGACATTAAAGCGCTCTCGGTCACCTCTAAGCAGAGCTTTTCTGCCGGTAGGTTGAAACGTGTCAATGCCTGTTGAAGGTGTGACTCGAGCGCCGGGTTATCGAGATCTAAGGTTGAGAGATTGATTGAAACCACCAAGTCTGCGCCTGATGCCTGCCATCGGCTGGCAGCTGCAGCGGCCTCGTTGATAACCCAGGGTGTGACCTGACGGATAAAACCAGTCTGTTCACAAAAGGGGATGAATAGATCGGGAGGAATAAAGCCACGTTGAGGATGAATCCATCGAATCAGCGCCTCTACTCCGGTGATACGCTTCTTCGCGCTACACCACTTGGGCTGGTAGAGCAGCTTGAATTGACTCTCGCTGAGAGCACTTTTCAGCTCCCCTAACAGCGTCAGTGAGTGCTCCTCGTCGGGAGGAGTGACTTCGCTCGCTTCGAGAACATTGGCGTGCTGATGCTTTGCCCGCAGCAGGGCTACCTCCGCCGAGCGCAGAAGCGCCTCAGGTGTCTCTCGCTCAACCCCGATGCGAACAATCGCGGCGCGTAAGTCGATCTGGAGCTTCTGTTCTGACAGGCTAATGGGTTGCTCAAAGCCTGCCAGAATCTGCTCGACCAACTGGACCGCTGTATCCGACAGTCCCGGAGAGAGAAGTATACCAAAGCGATTAGCTTCCAGCCGGGATAAGCTAGAGTCTGTGGGGCTGAAACTTTGAAGACGCTCTGCTATTTCGACTAAAACGCTGTCGCCCAAGCTATGTCCAAGAGCCTTATTGATCTGCGTAAAGCGGTTCACATCAAAGAGCACCAAACAGCTACTGGGTTGAAGCACTGCCTGTTCAAGCTTCTGCATGAAATGCAGTCGGCTTCCCAGTCCGGTTAATCGATCTTCAAAAGCGAGGCGCTTAATTTGTTGTTCGCGTCCAAGTATCCCGGAGCGCATGTGCTCCATGGCGTTGTACAGGCGTTTAAGTTCTGGCGCTCGTGCGGGTGGGATCTGAGTCGTGTAATCGCCGGATGCAATCTGGTCTGCCAACCTGACTGGATCGTGCATCAGCGCTGCCAAACCCCTCGCAAAAAGGTAGGAAAATATGAGACCGAGGAGGACAACGATAATCTCAATAACGATCATCATTGAGCTGAGTGTTTGCGATTGCTGCTGATACTTGGCCTCACCCTCAGCCATTGCATCCTGCTGCGCTATACTAACCTCTTCCGCCTCAGCTAACAGTTGGTTGAGGATCGGCTGGGTATTCCTCGCAAAGTGAGCGCGAGCCGCGATCAGCCCATTGAATTCTATCTCCTCCACCGTGGCCTGGAAACGCTCGCCATAGATATTTCTAATCTCGATGAATCGTGCAATTTCAGGTGTACTGAGCTCTTTGCTAAGTGTGCGGATTGCTGCATCGGCACCCCGTAGCGCCTCATCCATTGATTGATAGAGTGGTATACGCTCTTCACGTGAGTCTGTCTGCAGTAGCGTCAGTAGTTGCAAGGTTGCGAACTGAACCCGCTTTGCCGCGCGTTGAGCGAGCAGTGCTCTGCGGGTCTGGTCCTCCACCATTAGACGCATCTCTTGCGAAGCATTGCTGGAGAAGTTGATTGCCAGGTAGGTACTCAGGCTCATCATCATCACTAATGAGAAAAATGCTAGGATGAGGCGAGCGCGCAACGATGTATTGGAGAGATTTGGCATAGCCCGTGCATTACCTGTTTCGTACAGTCGACAGTCGGTCTGTCACAGCTTTTCTTTCACACTTTGTGCCAAAATGACTCGTATCGACAAGTAAAAGATAAAAAATAGTTGTAAGTTTTTTGCAATTCGCTCGACTTAAACGTGCAAAAACCGAATGTCAGAAAATTAATATCGAGGTGTGACATGCAAAAGAGTATTTCGAAATCGGGTGTGGCGATGGCGCTAACAACAGCCTTGGCGCTCTCAGCGACCAGTGGTGTAGTGAGTGCCAATGAGAAGGAGAAGTGCTACGGCGTTGCGCTGGCTGGCGAGAACGACTGTAAGGCGGGGCCGGGCACCTCCTGCGCCGGTAGTTCAACCAGAGACTATCAGGGTAATGCTTGGTCAATTGTCGCCAAGGGTACCTGTGAGTCCATTAAATCACCCACTTCCCCCACCGGTATGGGGCAGTTGAGTGAATTTACAGAGAAGATGTGAGCCTGATAGCGGGAGCTCTAGTCGATGACTCATACCCTAAGACCTGGCACCTTGCCAAACAGCGTGGGCATTGGTCTGAAGTTCCAGCACATCGATCAATTCATTCAACAGCAGCCAGACATTGGCTTTGTCGAGGTTCATGCCGAGAATTATATGGTGGAGGGGGGGCTGCGTCTGGCTCAACTGGAGGCTGTACGTCAGGATTACCCTCTATCGATTCATGGTGTCGCTGCATCACTTGGCGGGGACAGTGACCTCAGCAAGGATCATCTGCGACGGCTCAAACGCCTGGTGGATCGCTTTCAACCCGCTCAATTTTCAGAGCACCTAGCCTGGTCGACGCATGCGGGTATTTACTACAACGACCTGCTCCCTGTTCCCTACACGCAAGAACGGCTTATGCGAGTTCTTGAGCATGTCGATCGTTTACAGACGCTCCTGGGGCGTCAAGTTCTCATTGAAAACCCCGCCAGTTACATCGCTTACAGCACCTCCGAAATGGATGAGAGCGAATTTGTGCGTCTGCTGATTACGCATGGCGGATGCGGGCTTTTACTGGATATCAATAACCTAGTGGTAAGTTGCACTAATCAAAACTTAGATCCACTAGTCTATCTGCAAGACCTACCCCTGGCGTCAGTTGGAGAGGTACATCTGGCGGGCTTCGCTGAGGAGTTAGATGCCGACGGAGAGCGGCTGCTTATCGATAGCCACGCAAGCGAAGTCGCCCCAGAGGTTTGGCAAATTTTCCAGCAGGCTATAGAAAAAGTGGGCCCAAAACCGACGCTACTGGAGCGCGATGGAGCAATACCCTCGCTGGAAGCTTTACTGACAGAGGCTCGTCAGGCCGAGCCCTACTTAAAAAGGGGCGAATGTCAGGAGTTGCATCATGTTGGATAATTTCGCCCAGAGTCTTTTGGTAGACGAACCCGAGCTGTCTGAAATGTTTATCGCTCCAAGAAGCTTCAACATGAATACGCGTTTTGACGTCTACCGCAACAATGTAATGACGTCACTGATTGACGCGCTGCAAGCGAACTTTCCGGTGATTTTCGCGCTGGTCGGGGAGAGTGCGTTTGTCGGTCTGGCAAAAGGATTTATCAGGCAGTGTCCGCCTGAGAGCCCCTATCTTTTCGAATATGGTGAGGGGTTTGCTGAGTTTCTGGACGCCTGCGAGCAGTTGGATAAATACCCCTACATACCGGATGTGGCGCGACTAGAGTTTAAGCTGATGCGATCAACTCATGCGGCCGATGCTGAGCCAGTTCATGACGCCCTCGTTAGTCTGGCTCAGGATCCTGAGCGTCTTGCGGTGGCTCGCTTAAAGCTCGCGCCGAGTCTTTATCTTTTCGCGACTGACTATGCCGTCGGCACTATTTGGCAGGCTCATCAGTCGCGTCTGACGCATTTACAAGATATCGAGGCTTATCGGTCTGAGTGGCTGATGATATCGCGTCCGGAATTCAGGGCGGAACTCGATTGGCTTGAACCACAAGAGTTTGAGTTTATCTCTGCTCTGAGGGAAGGAAATAGTATAGAGGAGTCGCTGGCAGGATTAACCGCCGATTTTGATCTGTCAGCATGCTTCGGGCGTTTGCTGAGTCGCAGGATAATTACGGGTATCCAAGAGGAGAATCGATGCTGAGTTTGCTTGCCGCTACAGAGAGAGTTCTCGCTAAAGCTCCATTAGCGCTGGGCTTGCTCCTAGCCCGATTTATTTTGGCGACCATTTTCTGGCGTTCAGGACAGACAAAAATAGAGGGGCTGACAATCGACTTTCTGACGCCGAAGTTTGAGTTTGGTTGGCCGAAAATAGCCGAATCAACGCTCTACCTCTTTGAGTATGAGTACGATTTACCACTGCTATCGCCGGCTTGGGCTGCGTTGCTGGCCACGCTGGCGGAACATATTTTTCCGGTACTGCTACTCATAGGATTTTTGACGCGCACCTCTGCGCTGGCGTTATTGACTATGACGGCGGTAATCCAGATTTTTGTTTATCCGGATGCCTGGGTGACCCATGGTCTCTGGGCCGCGCTGCTTCTGATCCTAATCAGTAGTGGGGCAGGGCGACTCTCCATTGACTTTTATACCCGCTTTGGCACCCGATAGCGTTTGATAATCTTTTAGCTGCGGGGTTCAGAGGATAAGGCTATATCTTGATCCTCTTGCGGTTGGTACTCGTTAAAAAGTCGTTTTAGTTTCTCTGCGGCCAGGTCTTTGCCAACACGGGCCGGCCTATCTGTGGATCGGCGGCCGGACTGGAACAGCGCAGCAACATTGCCTTGGCGCGAGTGTATATCACGTTTATGCTGATAACGGCGGCGGTCTATGGATGATCTGCGCCGTTGATGCCCCTCATACATGTTGTTTAGAAAGTCGCGGCGCCACTCATCCGCCCGTTCGAGCGAGACCAGAAATGGGCTGATGACTTCGCTGGATTGATTGATCCAGTAGTAGATGATCCTATGATCCTGCATATCTTTGACTAATGTCATATCTGAGTTCCGGATTGTCCTGCTGTCGTCCATTCCTCTAACCCTTAGTTTGTCCTTCGATGGGCTCGCACACTCTACAGATTTGTCTCTGATAATGGATATGTCAAATCATCGGTCAGAATTTCTTTGTGAAATATTTTAATTAAAAATTAAAACCCCCACCCGGTAAGGGGTGGGGAAAGATTCAACTCACGGGGAGTTACAAGATGAGATACGAACGAGCGATCGTCCGCTGTCTGTTCCCTAGACAGTATCCAATCCTAACAGTTATTGTGCAATGCACAATAATCAGATTGCTTATTTTAAAATTCTTTGGTTATGAAAAATTGATTCTTTTGTGCGCCGCACTGTTAATCTTCAATCTTCATATGCGAGTAGCGGAACGGGTGCGCCTGATATGTACCCATAACACGCACCTCCTTTGCGAAGAAGTGTAGCTCCTGCAACGCCAGTTGCATGCCAGGATCATAAGGGTGAGCCTCGACGTCCAGATGAAAGCTCGAAACCTGCATGGTATCGGAGGCCATGTAGCTCTCAAGTTTAAGCATATTGACGCCATTTGTAGCGAATCCGCCGAGTGCTTTGTAGAGGGCAGCCGGAATGTTGCGGACTGTGAACATAATGGAGGTCATGTAGGTCAACTCAGGCTCCAGTTTGGGCATACGGCTCTCTCGCGCCAAAATCAGGAATCGGGTGGTATTGCCCTCTACATCTCGAAAGTTATGACGCAGTATCTCCAGGCCGTAGAGCTCTGCTGCCAGTGAACTGGCAATCGCTCCCATCTGAGGATCGCCTGATTTGGCCAGATCGGCTGCTGCACCCGCGGTGTCAAGTGCTGCTACCGGCTCTAATCCCAGCGCTCGTAAATTTGTATCACACTGAGCCAGTGCCTGGGGATGAGATGATACCCGTCGCAGATCGCTCAGCTGCGTCCCCGGCAGCGCCAGAAGACAATGATTTACCGGCTCAAAGTGCTCGGCGATAATATGCAACTGGGTCTTGGGCATCAGGCGATAGATCTCTTCCACCCGTCCTGCAGTACTGTTTTCCAGTGGAATCATTGCCAGACGCGCATCACCGCGTTCAACCATAAACATGGCCTGTGCAAAACTCTCGCACGCCAGTGCTCGCATCTCCGGGTGTACACGTGTGCACGAGAGGTGCGAGTAGGCTCCAGGAACACCCTGGTAGGCAATGATCTCTTCAGTTTGCGGCATGATTCAGCTTCTTCTACAAACAGTTAACGGCGGGCTAGTATCGCACAGGCTGAGGCGATAGCGAACAATCTAGACGTGAGATTTTGACGCCATTTTGTTAAGGTTCGCCCAACTGCAAGGAGAGCTCCTAGGAGAGCTAGATGACCCCAGAGCGAGAGGCGCGCCTACTAGCAGTGCTTGGGCGCCGCCAGATGGATCTGACGCTGATAACCGATCAGGTGCATAAAGCCCGAAACATCTCAGCGCTCGTGCGCAATTGCGATGCCGTGGGAATATCGGATATGCACTTTGTTGAGCCCAAAGAGGGGTACCGCACCTTCCGCGGTACAACCATGGGAAGTGATCGGTGGGTCGAGCTGCATCGCCACGCTACAACGCAAGCCGCTATCAGACAGGTCAAGCGACAGGGTATGCAGGTATTTGCCGCTCATTTGAGTGCCGATGCGGTCGACTTTCATGATGTCGATTACACACAGCCCTGCGCCATACTGATGGGGGCCGAAAAGGCTGGCGTCAGTGCAGAGGCGGCGAAAATGGTCGATCAACATATTGTTGTTCCCATGTTGGGCATGGTGGATTCGCTTAATGTTGCGACCGCTAGCGGAATTATTTTGGTTGAGGCTCAACGCCAACGCCTGCAAGCGGGCATGTATCAGCGTAGCGGGTTAGACCCCGAGCGGACCGCTCGTTATCTTTTTGAGGCGCGTTATCCGCGCATAGTTGAATTCTGTCGGCTCTGCGAGGAGCCCTACCCTGACTATACTGCGCGAGGGGAGTTAGTCGATCCCGAAGCGGTGCAGCCGCTCGTGAGCAGGGGGCTGGCGCTGCAAGCACTAGAAAAGAGACCCTGTCCGCGTAATCGATCAAAGGTATTTTAAGTTGTCACAAACTACATTTATTCCCGGCCAGCGTTGGGTCAGCAACACAGAATCGGAGCTTGGCCTTGGCATCGTTGAGTTAAGCGAGAATCGCCGGGTTGAAATCAGTTTCCCTGCGGTTGGCGAGCAGCGCACCTATGCGGTCAACAATGCTCCACTGAGCCGGATCATCTTTGTGGCGGGTGATCGCGTGCAGGTCGAATCGGGTGAAATAGTCGAGATTCTAGACAGTGTTGAGCATCAGGGTAATCTCATCTATCACTGTGAAGATGAGACAGGTGAGGGGTTTGTCATCCCTGAACGTTTGCTGGCGTCTGATGTGCATTTTACCAAACCGTCACAACGCCTCTTCGCTGGACAGATTGATCGTCACGCGTTTTTTAAGTTGCGTATCCAGACGCAGCAGGCCCTTGCGCGTCTCAATGCATCTCCCGTGCGCGGCCTGCTTGGTGCCCGCGTACAGCTGTTGCCCCATCAGTTTCATATCGCCAGTGAATTGTCCGTGCCCGAAAGTGCCAGAGCCCTGCTAGCCGACGAGGTGGGGTTAGGCAAAACGATAGAGGCTGGTCTTGTCATGCACCAGCGGCTGCTGACTGAGCGAGCCCAAAGGGTGTTGGTGGTCGTGCCTGATAACCTGCAACATCAGTGGCTGGTGGAGTTGTTGCGACGATTTAATCTGCGCTTCAGTTTATACGATGCCGAACGGCTGACAGCGGCGCTGGCTGAGGAGGATGGAAATCCCTTTGAGTCCAGTCAATTAGTGATTATCCCAATGAGTCTGCTGACGCAGCATGACGTTGCACTTGAGTTGGCATCGAGGGCCGGATGGGACATGTTGGTTGTCGACGAAGCGCACCATTTAGGCTGGAGTCGCGAGGCGGCCAGTCATGGCTATCGAGTCGTTGAGCAGCTGTGTCGCCAAATCAACTCGGTACTGCTGCTGAGCGCAACGCCAGAACATTTGGGACCTGAGGGACACTTTGCCCGTTTGCGCCTGTTAGACCCGCAGCGCTTCTGCGATCTTGACGCCTACTTGCAGCAACGTTCGCGCTTTGAACAGATCAGCGCCTTGGTTGAGCAACTGGAGCTAGGTAACAGGCCGCGACAGGAGTTGATTGATCTGTTGGGAGAGCCACAGGTTGAGGCAGCAAGCTGTGAAGAGTTGATCGAGTTGCTGGTTGCAACTCAGGGCCCAGGGCGCACTCTGTTCCGCAATAGTCGTCGGTCAGTCAGTGGGTTTCCACAACGCATCCTTAATTCATATCCCCTAGACGCCCCCGAGGACTATCTACAGCGTGCAGCTGAGCACCCACTGGCCACACAGTTTCATCCTGAATTAGTTCTCGGAGCTGATTGGTTGGAGCAAGATCCACGTGTTGCTTGGCTGACCGGTTGGCTGAAACAGAACAGTAAACGTAAGACTCTGTTGATCTGTGCCAACGCCAATACAGCGGTTGAGCTAGAGGAGTACCTCAACTTGCGAGTGGGCGTTCGCTGTGCTGCCTTCCATGAGGGGATGTCTCTGGTTAACCGCGACCGCGCAGCGGCCTATTTTGCTGATCGCGAAATGGGTGCTCAGTTGCTCATCTGCTCTGAGATCGGTTCTGAAGGTCGAAACTTCCAGTTCGCATCAGATCTGATTCTGTTTGATTTGCCGCCCAACCCCGATCTGTTAGAGCAGCGAATCGGGCGTCTTGATCGCATCGGTCAGCAGCAGGATGTGCAAATTCATGTTCCTCTGCTCAGTAGCTCGGCCACTGATGTACTATTTCAGTGGTTTGACCGGGGCCTAAACGCCTTCACACAGATCACCACTGTCGGGGATACTTTATACCGTCAATCAGCGACGGTGCTGTCTGAGTTAATGCATCAGCGCGACGAGGAGAAGCTGCAGCAGCTTATCAGCACCACCGCGACTGAGCGTGAAGCTCTAGAACAGCAATTGGCGAAGGGTCGTGATCGCTTGCTTGAGCTCAATAGTCAGCCGGTTAGGGGCGCGCCCGACCTGGTGGCCGCGGTAGAAGAGGCAGAGCGACGCAGTGAACTGCAGGGGTTCGCAGAACACCTGTTTGATCGTTTTGGGTTGGAGATGCAACCGCGTGGCGCAAACGGCTGGGTAGTTCGCCCAGGCGAAGAGATGGTTGCGCCGCTCACTACGCTAGACGATGAGGGAATAACGCTCACTTTTGATCGAGACGAGGCACTGGCGCGTGACGACATCGCTTTCATGAGTTGGGAGCATCCGTTGATGGTTGAGTTGATGGAGTTGATACAGACCTCGGAGTTCGGGAATGCCAGTGTGTGTACCTTGAAGTTGCCCGCGCTACCGCCGGGCACTGTGCTGCTGGAGACCTACTATCGCGCACATCTGAGCGTCCCAAAAGCGCTTCAACTTGAGCGGTTCTTCGATAAACCTCTTTTGCGATATCTGATTGATCCTAACGGCCGTGATCTGGCCGCGCATCTGGCACATGAGCCACTGAACAAGCTTGCTCAGCCCCTATCGCTGAGTGCTGCACAGAAGATGATTAGGATGATCAGACCGACGCTTGAGCCCCAATTGAGTCAAGCTGAACGTTTGGCAAAGTCGGCTCAGCTCGAGGTGATTAACGCGGCACAGAGCGCTTACCAACGCGATTTCCAACAACGTCGACAACGTCTTGAGGTACTCAGTGAACAGGGGTCGGTTGATGCCAAGCGGGAGCTTTCGATGATCGAGTCTCAACATGTTCAGGTTGAGCAGGCGCTCACACGTCTCGAGTTGGTGCCAGATGCTTTGCGAGTCATTGTAATCGGTGAGTAGATGAGGCACTTGGACTCTCTGGAACTGCGCATTCACCCGCCAGTTCTGTTGATGATATTTGCACTGCCGACTCTTTTTGGGGAGTGGTCATATTGGTTACATCCGCTGAGTATGGTGCTGGTAATTGTTGCTGGAGTGCTTGGCCTCAACGCTCTGATACACTTCCTTATTGCGGGCACGACCTACAAACCGCATCGCCCGGAGCTGACACAATCGCTGGTTACATCCGGGGTTTACCGTTGGTCGCGTAACCCAATGTATCTTGGCTTGGTGCTGCTCCTGACCGCACTCTACCTCGCCTCTCGTGCTTGGTGGGGAGTGTTCTTCGTACCGCTGTTTGTGCTCTGGTTACAGCGCTTTCAGATTCGCGTGGAGGAGCGCATTTTGCAGCAACGTTTCGGCGCAAAATATCAAGACTACTGCAGACGGGTTCGCCGCTGGTGTTAGTGTCCACTAATCTGCGCATGGCGCTGGCTCTCCTCACTCTTCTCCTGTTGCCACTGAGTTGGTGGGCGCCGCTTTTCACCCTGACACAGTTATGGTTATTCGATGATAGGGTCTCCATGCTCTCCGTAGTCGCTTCGCTTTTCAGTGCTGGAAACTGGCTACTGATGCTTGTTATCACCACCGCCAGTATGCTGTTGCCTCTGGCAAAGGTTATGCTACTGCTTCTCCAAAACTGGCCGAACTCCCGACTGAGTCTCTCAGCAAATGTACGGTTATGGCTTGCTCGACTCTCGCGTTGGGCGATGCTCGATATCTGGGTCGTAGCGTTGCTGGTGGTTTTGGTGAAGTTGAGCGCCTGGGCCGATGCGCAAGTTGAGTGGGGTTTGTATCTACATCTTTTCCTGGTCCTTTTTCTGCTTTGGCAGAGCAGCCTCGAGTCGTCGCGTTAAAAATACCTCAACTTCCCGGCAATTCTGCCGCTCTTGACTAGACTGTTACTATTGCGATTAAAGCAAGGATGATCCGTGTCGTTCGCTCTCACACAGTACACAAATAAGCCCCTCTACACGGCGTTGTTGCAGACTGCGTTGAGTCGTCTGCCCCAGCCGGTATCTGTTTATGATGCAGCGGCAAACATAGCTTATGCCAATGATGCTTATCTTAAGCTTTGGGGGCTCACGGATGAGGCGTTGTCGCCAGAACAAAACGCCTCACGGCTGGCGCGCCAACTAGAGATGCTAACCCCGGGTTCTGCTGAGGCCTTTGTTGACTCTGCTGAGACGGCTGGAGAGTGTCGCCGCATCGAGTTTCTAGACGGGCGGGTTTACGACCTGATCGAGCTGAAGTTCAAACTCGACGCCCGACAGAACTTTAGTCTCAGGCTTTGGCGGGATCAGACCCACCAGACGCTTGAGGTGTCTCAGTTGGAAGAGCAGTTGGGGATTTTTAAAACGCTCACCAATATGTTACCCGACCAGCTCTTTTTCAAAGATGCCCAGTTGCGTTACACCGAGGTAAATGACAGCTTCCTGCTTCATCACGGGCTTGAAGATGTGGACGCCATTATCGGCCTGAGTGATAGCACACTGCTGGCAAAAGAGTATTGGCAGCGGTCTGAAAATGAAGAGTTGGGCATTCTAAAAACAGGCAAACCGATAGTCAGTGATCTGCGCGAAGAGGTGCGCTTAAATGGTGACCGCGTCTGGAGTCAATGCACTAAGCTGCCTTACTATGACGCCAGCGGTGAAGTGGTCGGGATCTTCGGTTTCTCCATCGATGTGACGGATCAACGCAGAAATGAGCAGTTGATCTGGCGTCAGGCCAATTATGATCACCTCACTCAGTTACCTAATCGGCGACTGCTGGCCGAGCGTTGGCACAGTGCCTGGCAAGCGCATTTGCGCGATCCAAAGGGGATCGGCCTGCTGTTGATTAACCTTGATCACTTCAAAATGGTCAATGACTCTCTGGGCTACCAGGTGGGTGAACAGTTGCTGGTCAGCGTGGCTGAGAGGTTACGCCGTTGCGTACGCAGTAAGGACTCTATTGCGCGTTTGAGCGGTGATGAGTTCGCTATTCTGGCGACCGATGTAAAGAACGAAGAGGACCTCAGAGTCGTTGTACGTAAGGTACAGACTCAGTTTGAGGAACCCTTTATTCTCGACAGAAACCCAGTCACCATTCATTCGAGTATCGGTGTCGCACTTGCGCCTGATGACGGTGAGGATCTGGATACCGTCATGATGCATGCTGACCAGGCGTTGCATGAGGTAAAACGCAGCGGTGGCAAGGGTTGGAAACGTTTCACTGAGGCGCTTCATGCTAATGTTTCACAGCAGTTTAGCTTGGCGAATGACCTGCGCTACGCCGTCAAAAATAATGAGTTTAGTATTAACTTTCAGCCGATCGTCGATATGCAGTCAAACCTTGAATGGGTCAAGGTTGAGACGCTGATTCGTTGGCATCATCCGCGTCGTGGGTGGGTCTCCCCAGCTGATTTTATACCGGTAGCTGAGCAGACCGGTTTAATCGTAGAGATCGGTGAGTGGGTCTTCTACGAGGCTGTCGAGCGTCTGGCAGAGATTCAGCGAATAACGGGCCTGTCTCTCAAAGTGTCGGTTAATGTTTCACCGCGTCAGCTGAAAGCAGAGAGCTTCGACCCTAATCGCTGGTTGCAGCACGCACAGAGCCAGGGTATTGACCCTCATAATATCATTATCGAAATCACGGAAGGGATGTTCCTTGACCCTGATGAGCGCGTGCTTGGTCATCTGGACCGTTTTGCCGATCTGGGTATGAAAATTTCATTGGATGATTTTGGAACTGGATATGCGTCGGTATCTTTTCTTGAGAATTTCTCGGTGGATGTTCTCAAGCTTGATCGGGCATTTGTTAACGATGCAGAGAAGACGCCTCGACGACGGATCCTGGCCGAAGCGATTATCAATATGGCGAGTGCACTGGAACTAGAGGTAGTCGCTGAGGGGATCGAGACTGAAGCACAGAGTGATTGGTTGAGGGCAGCTGGCTGTGAGTATGGTCAGGGTTATTACTACTCAAAACCGCTGACGCCCGGGAAGCTGCAACAGCAACTTCTCGAGCGTTTGGGTATTGACGACAAGTGATCAATGATTAATCAGGACCATAATCAGTCCGGTTAGCGTCATCAGAACAGTGTAAGGCAGAGCCATCCACACCATCGTGCCATATGAGAGTCTGATTAGTGGTGCGATTGCAGAGGTCAGCAGGAACAGGAAAGCCGCCTGGCCGTTTGGCGTCGCAACTGAAGGAATGTTCGTTCCGGTATTAATCGCAACTACCAATGAATTGAAATGCTCTCTGCTGATCTCGCCTGCGTTGAATGCTGCGTAGACCTCGTTTATGTAAACCGTCGCCACAAATACGTTGTCACTGATCGCTGACAGAATGCCGTTCGCTAGGAAGAAAACAGCCGGTTGCGAACTCAGTTCCAGCGACAGTGCATAAGTGATGATCGGTTCGAACAGGTGCTGCTCGTGTATCACTGACACGATCGCAAAGAAGACGACGAGCAGTGCGGTAAAGGGCAGTGCCTCCTCAAATGCTTTGCCAATCTGATGTTCCTCAGTGATACCGTTGAAGGCAGTCAGCAGAATAATAACGGTCAAGCCAATCAGGCCAACCTCTGCCAGATGCAGCGCCAGGCCGAAGATGAGGAAAACGCCAACACCCGCTTGTATCCAAAGAGCGACGCGATCACGGTGCGCTTTATTAGCCGACTGTTCCTTGGCGTAGTCGACCAGGATCGCCCGTACGGTCTCTGGCAATCGAGCGCCATAGCCAAAGCGACGACTCTTCTCGAGCATAAAACAGGTTCCCAGTCCGACGAACAGCACAGGGATGGTAATGGGGGCCATTCGGAGGAAAAATTCGATAAAGTCCCAACCAGCTCGTTGTGCGATCAGTAGGTTTTGCGGTTCACCTACCAGAGTACAAACGCCACCCAAGGCTGTGCCTACCGCGCCATGCATCATCAGAGAACGTAGAAATGCTCGAAAGTTCTCTAGATCCTGACGGCGCTCATCTTGGACCGAGTGATCGGTCGAGTGGTCATGCGATTCGGCAAAGTGTTTGCCAGAGGCCACTTTGTGGTAAACAGAGAAAAAGCCTACACCCACTGTGATCAGAACTGCGGTGACTGTCAGGGCATCCAGAAAAGCTGACAGAAATGCCGCGAATAGTGAAAAGAGCAGTGATAGAGTGGTTTTGGACCGTACCTTGACGAGTAGCTTTGAGAAGAGCCAGAGAAGCAGGTCCTTCATAAAGTAGATCCCGGCCACCATAAACATCAGTAGCAGAATAACCTCAAGGTTAGCTGACACCTCGGAGTAGACCGAATCTGGATTGGTCATTCCGATAATGATGGCCTCTAACGCCAGAAGTCCGCCGGGTTGCAGCGGGTAGCATTTGAGTGCCATGGCCAGTGTCAGAATAAACTCAAATATCAGCACCCACCCTGTGACGGTTGGGCCCAGTGTGTGCAGGAGTATGGGGTTAATAAACAGAAACAGAATAATCAGCTGTTTATACCAAATTGGTGAATTTCCCAAGAAATTGCGCGTCAGAGCGCTGACGGTGCGTTGCTTCATGTATATCCTTATAGCCTCGGCAATAACAGAGCATCGATCGACCGTTCTCGGCAGATCTGGTGATAGATTTTTGATAAATTAGCGACTGCGCTACGAATCTCACCAACAAACGGCGAGGTTGCGAACTAACACACGGAATGCTTGGTGAAATATTTACTCGCTTATAATAACAGACTCCTGACTGATACTCATAAACTCTGTCTCTTTTCGTTGATACTAATCGAAGAGTATATCAGTCACCGAGCGCCCATAGAGACACTGGTGATTGATGAGGAAGTCAAGTTGGTGAGACTAAATCATCAGCCCGCCGAGCTCGAACCGCTTGATTTGCGCTCGCATCTTGAAGTGCTTGATGAGGAGGAGTATCGCTGGATTGCTCGCGCCCAACAGCTGCTCAGCTGGCGAATGCAGCACCAGTTCTGCGGACGCTGCGGCGAGCCTCTGGAGCAAGCTGAAGATGAGATGGCACTGACTTGCGCGAGCAGTCTTTGCCGTAACCGTGTTTACCCTCGTATCTCCCCCTGCATCATTGTTCTGGTCGAGCAGGGTGACAGGGCATTGCTCGCCCATAATGCGCGCTTCCCATCTAATCGGTTCAGCACGCTGGCGGGCTTTGTTGAAGCAGGCGAAACAGTGGAGCGCGCAATTGCCAGAGAGATTCGTGAGGAGGTAGGCGTGGAAGTGTCCGGATTACGCTACTTTAACTCTCAAGCCTGGCCATTTCCGGACTCTCTGATGCTCGGCTTTCATGCTCAATACGACGGTGGTGAGATCTGTCCAGATGGTATCGAGATCACTGAGGCTCGCTGGTTCACCGTTGATCAACTAGACCAAGTCGAACTGCCACCGGCTTTCTCTATATCTCGACAGCTCATCGATGACTGGGTGCGTCGCCAAAGCGAAAAGGCTTAGTGTCGAAAAAGCTTGCCTAGGCGTGTTGCCAACATGAGATTCCCCTCAGCACGCAGCTGGCCTCTCATGAAGGCGCTCATGCCATCTAGTTCACCGCTCACTACTTTGGCGAGCGTCTCCTCGTTGAGGCGCAGTGTAATGTCCGGATCCTTGTGCTCACCCCAGTCTGCACAGAGCTGTTGTTGGCGAATATCCAGATAGAAGGAGTCAGCGTCCTCCAGGGTAAACTGGAATACAGCTTCAAGCCCAGCTGCACTCTGTGCATTGAAACGCTCGGCTAACTTAGCGAAGATACGCTGGACGTTGATCTCTTGTGACATGTTCTACTCTTAGAGTTGACGGCAATTAGCGAAGCCTATGTTAACCTACCCCAACTGGTATCGACAGCTTAGACTGAGGATTGAATGAGCGAATTTTTTGCGCAATACGGGCTGTTTTTAGCCAAAACCATCACTTTTGTACTCGCTATTGCAGTAGTCATCGCACTGATTGCCGCCGCAGCACAACGGCGCCGCCGCGATAACGAGGGCGAAATTCAGGTGCAATCCCTCAACGAGCACTTCCAGGATATGCAGCACGCTATCGAGGATGCGGTGTTTGACGAGTTTAAACTTAAACAGATCGCTAAAGAGCAAAAAAAGCGCGACAAGGCCGAGGCTAAAGCACAGAAGCAAGCGGCTAAGAAAGGGTTGGATGAAGAGCCCGAGCGCAAGCGCATCTTTGTCATTGACTTCGATGGGGATATCCACGCTTCGGAGGCCGACGCGATGCGCGAGGAGGTGAGTGCCATACTCAGTCTTGCCCGTGAAGAGGATGAGGTGGTGGTGCGCCTAGAGAGCCCCGGCGGTTTGGTGCACAGCTACGGATTTGCCGCCTCACAGTTGGAGCGTATTCGCCGACGCAACATTCCGCTGACGGTCTGTGTTGACAAAGTGGCTGCCAGTGGTGGGTATATGATGGCCTGTATCGCTAATCGGCTACTGGCCGCTCCCTTTGCGCTGATCGGTTCGATTGGGGTGGTTGCGCAAATTCCAAACTTCCATCGCCTGTTACAGCGAAACGACGTGGACTATGAGGTGCTAACCGCGGGTGAGTACAAGCGCACGCTGACGATGTTTGGTGAAAATACTGAGGCAGGTCGCCAGAAATTTATCGAGGAGCTTGAGGATACTCATAGTCTGTTCAAAGAGTTTGTATCCGAGTATCGACCCCAGCTCAATATTGAAGAGATCGCCACTGGTGAGGTTTGGTTCGGCAGACGTGCACTGGATAAAGGGCTCATTGACGGGTTGGAGACCTCTGATGACTACCTCTTCAATGCTATCGATGAAGCGGACATTCTAAAAGTGAGCTATGAGCAGAAACTGAGCCTGCAGGAGAGGCTGCAGGGGTTTGGTGTTAATCTGCTTGACGCAAGTTTCGGCCGACTCTGGTCGCGTCTTTCACAGAGCCGTTTCTGGGCACGTTAATGTCCAAGCGCCATGTCGAGATCTCAGTCGGTCAGCAGCAACTGCGTTTGCTAGAGGCGAGGCGAGAGGTCGCCTGTTGGTCGATATCTAGTGCCAGTGCAGGGATTGGTCAGCAGCAGGGGAGCGGCTGTACTCCGCTCGGGCGTCATCGAATTCGTATTAAGATTGGTGATGGCCAGCCGTTGAACACAGTTTTTGTCGGACGTCGGCCGACGGGTGAGATCTACACCGCAGCGTTAGCAGCTGCCGAACCGGAACGGGACTGGATACTGACGCGTATTCTCTGGCTACAAGGGCTTGAGTGGGGATACAACCGCGGTGGTGATGTCGATACCCTGCGACGCTATATTTATATACACGGTACGCCTGATTGCGAGCCGGTGGGCCTGCCCGCGTCTCATGGCTGTATCCGAATGCACAATTCCGACTTGCTGAACCTCTTTGAGCAGGTAGAGGCAAATACTCTGGTGAGGATAGAAGCCTGATGACAACCGGTGCACTAATGCTTGATATTGCGGGTACTGAACTCACTCCAGCCGAGGCGCAGCAACTTGCGAGTCCCGAGGTGGGTGGCCTCATTCTCTTCTCCCGCAACTATGCGTCGCCAGCGCAACTGCGAACACTTATGGTCAGTATCAGGGCGATTCGACCTGATCTGCTGGTGGCGGTTGATCAGGAGGGTGGTCGTGTTCAGCGTTTCAAAGAGGGTTTTACCCGCCTGCCGCCGATGGCCGTTCTGGGTCAGCGCTGGCAACAGGACCCTAAACGGGCTATTGCCGAGGCCCATGAGTTGGGTTGGTTGCTCGCATCAGAGTTGCGCGAATACGATATCGATCTAAGTTTTGCACCGGTTCTGGATTTGGATTACGGTCGCTCAAGTGTGGTTGGTGATCGGGCTTTTGCTTCGACAGCGGAAGCCGTTGAGCAACTGGCTGGTGCGGTGATGTCCGGTATGCATGAGGCCGGCATGGCCGCGACCGGTAAGCATTTCCCAGGTCACGGTTGGGTCGAGGTCGATTCTCATCTGGGGCTACCCGTCGATAAACGCAGTTTCGCTGAGATCGAAGCCGCGGATCTGAGGCCTTTTGCGGGGCTCATTAAACGCGGTCTGGACGCCATTATGCCAGCCCATATTCAGTACACTCAGGTCTGTTCCCAGCCCGCTGGTTTCTCGGAGTTCTGGTTGCAGCGCCAACTGCGCGAGGCGCTACGCTTTGATGGTGTGATTTTCAGTGACGACCTCAGTATGGAGGGCGCTGCTGGCAGTGGCTCCTTCGCTGAGAGAGTTGATGCCGCGCTGCAGGCCGGCTGCGATATGGTACTGGTCTGCAATGCACCAGAGGCGGCAGCGACTGTGCTTGAACACCTTGCTGGCAAAACAGAAGCGGCTTCCCATCGTATCGCACGGATGCGGGCCAGACCTAAGCGTCTGGCCGACCCCGAACGTCTGGCGAGAGCACGAACACTGGCAGCATCTCTGTTGGAGGCCAGTGAATGAATGCTGTACTGAGCTGGATGCTCGATCCACTGTTCCTATTTGTACCATCACTCAAAGATTACTCTTGGGCGTTGCAGGGTCTGCTGATTCTGTTGTTCACCGGGTTTGTTGGGATACTGGTCAATTCGATTTTGGCGAAGATTGTACGGGCTTTGGGTGAGGGGCATCCGCGCTGGAGTGAGTTGGTAATAGACGGTGTGAGACGCCCGCTGTCAGTGCTTGTATGGGTTGTGGGTATCACGCTCTCACTGGAGATCGCCGCCAAGGCGCTGGATGACATAACGCTCGATGAGGCTGAGCACTTTCGCAGTATTTCGTACACGCTGCTATTGGCCTGGGCGCTTATTCGTTTGGTTTCGCGCATTGAGGTTCGTCTGGTAAAAGGTGAAGCGAACAAGCCGGGCATGGACCGAACCACGGCTGACGCTATCGCAAAATTAGTGCGACTGACGATTTTGGTGATGGCTGCGTTGGCGCTGTTGCAAAACCTGGGTGTCAGTATTTCCGGTATTCTCGCATTTGGTGGTGTTGGTGGTCTGGCGGTCGGTTTTGCTGCTAAGGATCTGCTGGCTAACTTCTTTGGTGGTCTAATGATCTATATGGACCGCCCGTTCAAAGTGGGTGACTGGATCCGCTCTCCGGATAAAGAGATAGAGGGGACGGTGGAGGAGATCGGTTGGCGTCTGACCCGCATTCGTACCTTCGATAAACGTCCCCTTTACGTGCCGAACTCTACCTTTGCGAATATTGCGGTGGAGAACCCATCACGCATGACTAACCGACGTATCTACGAAAATATCGGCATCCGCTATGACGACGCGGCCCAAGCCAGGGAGATAGTAGCCGGTATCAAGGCGATGCTGGAGCAACACCCGGATATCGATCAACAACAGACTCTCATCGTCAATCTCAACCACTTTGGGCCCTCATCTCTCGATATACTGGTCTATACCTTCACCAAAACAACGGTGTGGGTGGAGTATCATGGGATTAAACAGGATGTACTGTTAAAAATTATGGATGTGATCAGCGCAAATGGGGCTGAGGTGGCATTTCCCACCTCCACACTGCACCTGGCGTCCATGCCCGATAGGGTTGAGACTGAAACTAGCGCTCGATAGGCTCTCTCTATTTGCCTTAGCGTGCAAGACGACGGTGCAACCTCAATGGCTAAAATAGACTACCTGAACGGCTACGCCCCCGAAACCAAGCAGCAAGCGCAGACGCTGATCGATTCGGGCCGCGCTGGCGCATGGCTGCTTAAGCGTTATCCCTTAGCCCACAACCTAAGCTCCGAGAGAGCTCTGTACGATTATGCTCTGCAGATAAAAAATCAGTTTTTGCGCAGCTCAGCACCCCTGGCGAAGGTGATATATGACGATAAGATTCATGTAATTAAAAACGCGTTGGGTCTGCACTCTTATGTATCACGAGTTCAGGGCAACAAACTGAAGTCCAAAAATGAGATTCGCATCAGTTCAATCTTCCGTCGGGTGCCTGAGCCCTTCCTGCGCATGATTCTGGTTCATGAATTGGCTCATCTGCGAGAGAAAGAACACAACAAAGCCTTCTACCAGCTCTGCAACTACATGGAACCAGACTACCATCAACTGGAGTTTGAAGTGCGCTTATACCTTGCTTATTCAGAGCGCTACGCTGCTTTGTGGTAATCCCTCGGCTAAATTCTCGATTTGGGCCGCCCCTATTGAATGTTTGGGTAGCCCCACTCTGGTCAGGATGAGCTCATCCTGCGTCTTTGACGGGGCGAAACAGCACCAGCATACCCATGACGGGGTGGTCGATGTAGTGGATCTCCTGTGAACGCATGCGCCGACTCTCCTGTAAGCGAATAACACTTCCCGGTTGCTCTGCACCCAGAGCCGTGTACAGGTTTACCTGTGGGTAGACGTGAAGGAAGCGCTGGCGCTCTATGCGGACTGTCCCCTCGAAGCTACCGAAAGGGTCTACCAGCATCAGTGTGCTTTGTGTGTTCGGATTAAACTGTTGTAGCCAAGCGTTATGGTAGAGCACCTCGTACCCCTGTCTTGCCAAGCGATTGGCCTCGTCGCTAAGGCCATAGTCACTCTTCGCCAGCTCTTCGTTGGCGCTTAGCGGCATACCATCGTTTGGAATTGGCAGGCGAGCGCCGGTGAAGTCGATTGCCGGCAGGTCTGTCGGCCAGACCTCCTCGTTGAATGAGGGAGCTTTCTGTTTGAACAGTACGAGTTCGACCGTGTAGAGATTGTCTAGCGCCTTTAACTCCGGAGCCAGCGGCAGCAATGTATCTTCGGCTTGCGCCGTGAGGGCGCTAAGACTCATTACGAGTGCAGCCATCACCTGCTTTAACTTCATCCCATATCTCCTTTCGGTTCCAGCCGAGCCAGCAGCGCTTCAAGTGCTTGGAAGCGTGCTTCTGGTTGCGTCATGACCTGATTAAATCTAAGCGCAGTCGCTCCCTCCAGTTTATAGACTGTTGGCTGGGTCTGCACCAGTTTCACCAGTGTTAATGGGTCCACGGCAGTCTCCTCCCCAAACTCCAGACGACCCGATTCGGCACCCACATCGATCTTATCGATACCCAGGCGCTCGGCCGTCAGTTTAATACTGGTCTGGCGCATGAGATTCTGCAGTGCGGGCGGCAGCAGACCAAAACGATCGATCATCTCCACCTGCAGTTCGCGCAGCGCCTCGTCAGTTGTTGCACTTGCAATGCGCTTGTAGAGGATCAGGCGGTTGTGGACATCCGGAAGATAGTCATCCGGAATCAGTGCCGGCAGTCGGATATTGATTTCGCAACCTGCGCGTAGCGGTTTATCGAGATTAGGGGTCTTGCCCTCCTGAATCGCTTTGACTGCCTGGTCGAGCATCTCCATATAGAGGCTAAATCCAATCGTCTGCATCTGACCACTCTGCTCCTCTCCGAGCAGTTCGCCAGCTCCACGGATCTCTAGGTCATGCGTCGCCAGAGTAAATCCAGCACCCAGAGTACTTGCCTCCTCGATCGCCTCGAGACGTTTGAGGGCATCCTTAGTCATTGCTTTGGGGTGGGGTGTCAACAGGTAGGCGTAGGCCTGGTGATGTGAACGACCAACGCGGCCACGCAACTGGTGCAGTTGCGCCAGACCGAACTTGTCTGCGCGGTCGATAATAATGGTATTGGCGTTGGGTACGTCGATACCCGTCTCAATAATGGTGGTGCAGACCAAAATATTGAAGCGTTTGTGATAAAAGTCACTCATCACCTGCTCAAGTTCACGTTCGCGCATCTGACCATGCCCGATGCCCACCCGGGCTTCGGGTATCATTTCGCTGATTTTACGCGCAGTCTCTTCGATGGTTTTTACCTCGTTATGCAGGAGGTAAACCTGACCACCACGTAATAACTCACGCAGGATCGCCTCTTTAATCAGCGGTGCATCATATTGCCTAACGAAGGTCTTCACCGAGAGACGACGGGCGGGAGGTGTCGCTATGATAGAGAGGTCGCGCATACCCGACATCGCCATATTTAGGGTGCGCGGGATGGGTGTCGCTGTGAGCGTGAGAATATCGACCTCAGCACGCAACGACTTCAGACGCTCCTTCTGTTGCACCCCGAAGCGGTGCTCCTCATCGATAATCAGTAGGCCGAGATTTGCAAAAGTCAGATTTCCCTGAATCAGCTTATGCGTACCGATAAGGATATCCACCTGGCCCTTCTCAACCTTCTCCACGATCGACTCTTGCTGTTTGCCGGTACGGAAACGCGAGATTAGGTCAACCGTGACAGGCCAGTCTGCGAAACGATCACGAAAGTTCTCAAAGTGTTGTTGCGCAAGGAGAGTTGTAGGCACGAGCACAGCCACCTGCTTGCCCGCCTGAGCAGCGATGAACGCCGCGCGCATAGCTACCTCTGTCTTACCAAATCCAACATCACCACAGACCAGACGGTCCATTGGTTGAGGTGCCTGCATATCGCGGCGAACGGCTTCAATTGCAATCTGCTGATCCGGTGTCTCCTCAAACGGGAAACCACGGGCAAATTGCTCATACATCTGGTCATCAAGTGTGTATTGAAAACCTTCTCGTGCAGCGCGCCTGGCGTAGATATCCAACAATTCGGCAGCGGCATCGCGAACCTTCTCGGCGGCTTTACGTCGCGCTTTACTCCACTGTTCGGTGCCCAATTTGTGTAGGGGTGCGCTATCATCGCCCGCACCTGAATATCGGCTGATAAGATGGAGCGAGCCAACAGGCACATAAAGTTTGGCGCCCTTGGCATACTCCAGTGTCAGAAATTCAGTGGGTGAGTTATCGATATCGAGTGTCTGTAACCCTAGGTAGCGACCGACTCCGTGGTCGAGGTGGACAACAGGACTACCGATCGTGAGCTCTGACAAGTGGTTAATAGCTTGATCGGCATCGACCTTGGCTTTATCCCGACGTCGGCGTTGGAAAACCTGATTACCGAATAGTTGAGCCTCAGTTATCAGTTGCACGCTTCCGGGTATGTAAAGTCCGCGTTCAATTGGTGCAACACAGATAGAGACGCGCTCGGGTGCTGCTGTAAAACTTTGCCAGTTATCGAATAGCTTAGGTCGAATATCCATCGCCAAGAGTTGAGTCAGCAATGCTTCGCGACGACCAGCAGATTCCGCACATATGAGAACGGGCTCGGCGGCTGCGTGAATAAGATTCGCCAGAGGACGCAAAGGCTCCGCCGCTGTCGGTGCCGCGCTGAGGTTGGGTGGCTCACAAGCCTCTAGGTTGTCGCGCCCCGGTTTGGACTCTTCTGCTGTGGTACTTAAACGCACTGCGGGCCAGTTTTTCAGCTCAGCTGCCAGGCTATTTGCCGCTAGAAAGAGCTCGTCAGGCGCGAGAATAGGGCGTGTAAGGTCACCTTGTCGCTCCTCATATCGGTTACGCACGCTCGTTTCGAACGCGGTCGCAGCCTCATGCATTCCGTCGTGCTGAACGATGAGGGTGTTCTTGGGTAGGTAGTCAAACAGTGTTGCACACTGCTCAAAGAACAGGGGAAGATAGTACTCTATACCTGCGGGCGCCAGCCCGGCGGAGACGTCTTGGTAAATCGGACAGTTACCAAAATCCACATCGAAGCGTTGGCGCCAACGAGCCTTGAAGTGATCAATCGCCTCTTTATGGAAGGGGTGCTCACGCGCTGGCAGAATTCGAACCCGCTCGACCTGTTCGACCGAGCGCTGAGTCTCAGGATCAAAGGTGCGCAGAGTATCGATCTCATCATCGAATAGGTCGATACGCAGAGGCTCGGCACTCCCCATCGGAAACAGATCGATGATCGCCCCACGAACGGCGAATTCGCCGTGTTCGTAAACGGTGTCAACCAAAGAGTATCCCGCATCAATGAGCTGTGTTCGCATCTGATCTGGGTCCAGTCGTTGTCCCGACTCCAGCCAAAAGACGTTGCCGCCTACATACTCTTTTGGCGCAATGCGCTGCATCGCGGTAGCGACAGGAACAACCAGTGCGCCGCGGCGCATCGCTTGTAGCCGATAGAGCGCCTCCAAACGCTGTGAAACGATGTCCTGGTGTGGAGAGAAGCTGTCGTAAGCAAGCGTCTCCCAATCAGGGAATAGCAGAACCGGCAGTTTCTCACCGGCAAAAAAGCGAATTTCACGACGCAGGCGGCTGGCGCTCTCCGAATCATTACAGAGAATAAGGATTGGCGCCTCGCTGGCACGACTCAGTTGTTCGACTATCCAGCCTGAAGCGGCCCCCTGCACTGAGCCCACGCGCCGGAGGTCACCTGCTTTTTTGGGAGGGGTAAAGCTTAGCCCTGAGCTCAATGTACTTCTCCTGCATGCGAAAAAAGAGGGCACAGTTTAGCGGGCATTGCGCAGATGCAAAAGTCAGAGAGCTATGTCAGTTGAGACAGACAGGACAATCATTGGCACAGTTCAATATTCAGGTCTACTTTTAAGTGGAGCAGGGGCGAATGCGGGAGCCCGTCCTGCTATCTATTCTGAGAGTACGAATCACACAGGAAGAACTGCGTAATGCCAAGGTCGGTTAAATCGTCGATATCTCTTTTAATGGTGGCGCTGAGCTTCTGTGCGATTAGTGTTTCTGCGCACTACTTCGCTTCAAAAGCAGTAGCAGAGGCGCTTGAAACCTCTGTTCTTATTGCCAGTGAAGCGGCCAACGAGGACCTAACAAAACTATTTGTCAACGAAGTGTATGATGCACTCGACTCAAGATTACAACTTAATGCAGATCTACAGCAGCAGACTGAACGGTTGTCGCAGGAAGACTACAACTCAATCAATAGTCGAATCAGTGAGTTTATGCTGGGTACCGACTTCTTAAAGATTAAAATTTACAATCTCAGGGGTATCACACTCTACTCATCTGATCCACGTCAGCTCGGCAATGATTACAGTCAGAACACAGGTTTCGTCACTGCCTCCCGTGGAGTCCCTTTCAGTTTAGTGGAGTTGCGTTCCGAGTTTAACGGTTACTCAGGCGTGGTTTATAATCGTGATGTCGTCTCCAGCTATGTACCAATTCGGCTTGGTGCTGGTGCTGGTAGTGTGAATGGTCGTATTATCGGGGTGGCGGAAGTCTACACTGACCGGACTCCACAGATGAATGCGGTGCGGGATACGGCCTCAGCCTACTCACTCGCTATCGCGATTGCGTTGCTGCTGCTCGCGACCTTTAGTGCTGCGACTATTTGGTATTTGTCGATTAGCATTTCGGAGCGGTACATCAATGATCTGGAGGGCCAAGAGTGATCTCGACTCAATCGAGCCGTAAGCTACTGGTCATCATGATCCTTGCCACACTGATGGTGGGTAGCGGCCTGGTCGCCATTTCCTTCTGGCATACTCGCAATGTAGAGCGCAGCACTCAAATCTACGCTGCGCGATCCTACGCTAACTTGATGTCTTATGTGCGCAATTTTTATGCTCAGGAGATACTGCCTCGAATTAAAACGGATCAGATCGAGATTACCCATAACTATCACCGCCTTGATAACGCATTGCCGGTACCGGCGACCCTCTCTAAAGACTTGGCCAGCTATGCCAACTCCTACAATACTGACATCAGCTTCGATATTGTCAGTCAATACCCCTTTCCCTGGCGCGCGAGTCGTCCACTGGACGGTTTTGAGTCGCGTGCGACCACCGAGCTATCGGTGCTGCATGGCGCTGAGGAGTATTATGAGTTTGTCTCAGTTGGCGGCGAAGATATGCTCCATCTGGCTCTGCCGATGCGCATGACCGCAGACTGTGTCGCTTGTCATAACAATCACCCTGACTCACCAAAGCGCGATTGGGTGGTGGGCGACGTTCGAGGAATACAACTCGTCAAGATGCCTTTGCTGCATTTGGGTGGTGATCACCGTGGCGGCATTTTGCTGCTTCTGGGCTTTATCGTCGTCTCTTTTATGATCACCTTCTTTGTTATCGCTGGGCTGTCAAACCGCAACCTAGTGATTATGAACAACCTGCGCCTGGCGAACCGTAAGCTGGGGTCGACGATGAATGATCTGATTCAAGCGCGTGACGCAGCTGAAACCGCGAACCGCGCAAAGTCAGAGTTTGTTGCCAATATATCGCATGAGATTCGTACGCCGATGAACGCCATAATTGGGATGTCTGAGTTGGCGTTGGATGATGAGCGTGCCAGTGGTGGGCGCGGCTATTTCGAACGCATTCAAGAGGCTTCCAGAGGCCTGCTGAATGTCATTAACGATCTACTGGATTTTGCCAAGATAGAGGCGGGCAAAATTGAGTTGGAGCGCATTGATTACGACCTCAAGCATCTGGCCGAGTCAGCATTGGACTCTATCTCGGTGCAGATTCCCAAACAGGGGCTTGAGGTGCGTCTGGAGTTGGACGAACGTCTACCGCTCTACCTACGAGGCGATCCTACCCGCTTGCGCCAAGTGTTGATGAATTTGCTCTCAAATGCTGCGAAGTTCACTGCTGAGGGCGAGATCGTATTAAAGATTAGCCGCCGAGATAATTCACGGGGTGATATGGTCGCGTTTGCAGTACGCGACACGGGTATTGGGATCAGTCCAGAATTGAAAGAGCGACTGTTCAAACCGTTTGAACAGGCTGATGGCAGCGTTACCCGACGATTTGGCGGTACGGGACTGGGTCTCACGATATCTATGGATCTTGTACTGTTGATGGAGGGTAAGCTGCAGGTCGAGTCTGAGTTGGGTCAGGGTAGCTGTTTCAGCTTTGAGATTCCGCTTGAACAGGGAGAGAAGCCCATCGCAGATCCGAGTAGAGAGGTTCGGTTACCCGGCGAGGGAGACGCTCCAGATACCAAACCCTTACAGGGTAAAGAGGTACTGCTGGTTGAAGATAACGAGATGAACCAGCGAGTCGCCACCGCATTCCTTGAGCGATTTGGTCTGATTGTCCATTTGGCTCATGATGGCATTGAGGCTCTTGAGCGGGTTGAGTTACAGCAGTTTGACCTGGTATTGATGGACGTGCAGATGCCCCGTATGGATGGCCTCACCGCCACACGAGAATTGCGTAAAAGCGGCTTTACTAAACTGCCCATTATTGCAATGACCGCACATGCTACGACGGAGGCGCGTGCCGAGAGCCTCGAGTCGGGTATGGATGAGCATATCTCTAAGCCCATCGATAGTTATGAACTCTATCGCACCCTCGTACGTGTTCTGGCACCTGAAATCGCGCTTGATATTACTGAGGCGCAGACTGAAGCTGCTGTCGCTGACGTGATGCCTCAGATTGACGGATTGGACCCGCAAACGACTGAACTCGTTAAACGCTTAGCCCCTGAAATAGACCCCATAACCGGGATGGAGCGCTCATGCGCAAATGTTGAAGAGTATGTCGAAGAGGTGCTGGAGGACTATTTACAGCGCTTTGGTGATGTTGTTGAAAGAATCGAGTTAGAGCTGGCCAACGAAAATTGGAAAGCGGCCAGCGATTTGGCGCACAACCTAAAATCGGTCAGTGCCATGTTAGGTGCTCAACCGCTCTCAAACGCTTTTGCTGAGCTTGAACAAGCGCTGCGTAAATTGGAGTTAGACCAGCTTGATAGTTTGCTGCAGACACTTAGGCAGCAGGATAGTGCCGTGATAGCGCGAATTCGCAGCTACTTTGGTGTAGAGGATACCAAGGCAGAAGAGATTGAGCAGCCAATCCAGTCTGACTCAGCCATTGTGCCCGAGAGGGATGATCTTGCGTCCGAAACGTTAGCGGATCCCTTGTCAGAACAGCTGGAACAGTTGCAGGAGCAGTTGCAGACTCAAGACAGGCGCGCTGCTGCATTAACGCTTGATCAGTTAAAACCTGCACTCAAAGAGGCGCAACTCAGTGCGTTACATCTGCAGCTTTGGGAAGAGATTGATGAGAGTGAGTTTGAAGATGCACTGGAGACACTCAAAAAGATTAGACTGAGGCTGTAGTAGCGGCGATGAGAATGAATCGCATCTGTCTGCACAATCGGCTTGAAATCTATGTGTTTATTAGACTTTAGTCTATGTTTTGTCTGTGGGTATCCGGTTCTCGGCTGAGCGTTCTTGTAATAGTTACGTAATAAACTTACATATACCCGCCTAATTCTCAGATAAATTAAACATTCTACGTATTTTTACAACTAAATCAGATGTTTACGTGATAGCCACTAGAACTAAAGTTTGTTGCCGGTGGTTGGAACGACTGTGACAATAGCCTAGGCATTACTGAAAACCGACGGAGTAGATTGTGACCCAAGAACTTATGCTAGCCGAATGGAACGCCCGCGAGTCAATTGCTGAAGCGATGATACCCCTGATTGGTCGTCTCTATCGCGAAGCCAACGTAGAGACCTCTATTTTCGGTCGACTTTGCGTCAAAAACTCTGTGATCAATCTGCTCAAATCGCACCGCTATGTTCGCCAGATTGAAGGCGAAGAGCTGTCAGTGGTCGATACCTTCCCTGTGCTGGAAAAAGTTGTCGACCTGGGTATCCGCAACGCACATGTGGACCTGGGTAAACTGGCGGTTAAATTCCGTAAGCAGGGCGGCGGTGACCTTAGCGCATTCCTCACTGCTGAACTGGCGCCGGCATTGGAGTCTGAAGAGAACGATGGGCAGGATGTAGTGCTCTATGGCTTTGGCCGAATTGGACGCCTGCTGGCCCGCCTGATGATAAACCGTTCAGGTGCAGATCACTCGCTTAAACTGCGTGCTATTGTGGTACGCAAAGGCAAAGCTGAAAATGATCTTGAGAAACGCGCTAGTTTGCTGCGCCGCGATTCCGTGCATGGCTCGTTCAATGGCACGATTCAGGTTGACGAAACTAACGAAGCGCTGATTGTTAATGGCAACCTGATCAAAGTGATTTTTGCCAGCAACCCGGAAGAGGTGGACTACACCGCCTACGGAATTAACAACGCCCTGGTGATCGATAACACCGGCATGTTCCGGGATAAAGAGGGTTTGTCGCGTCACCTTCAGTCTAAGGGTGCCTCTCGTGTCATCCTCACGGCTCCGGGCAAGGGCGTTAAGAACATCGTTATGGGCGTGAACCAGGGTGATATTAGCCCCGAGGATACAATTCTATCTGCAGCATCTTGTACCACCAATGCGATTACACCAGTGCTCAAAGCGATGGACGACGAATACGGCGTCATCAATGGTCACGTTGAGACGGTACACTCCTACACCAACGATCAGAATCTGATTGATAACTACCATAAAGGCGACCGACGCGGACGTGCGGCGGCGCTCAATATGGTGATAACGGAGACGGGAGCGGCGAAAGCCGTTGCCAAGGCGTTACCGCAGATGGAGGGTAAGCTGACGGGTAATGCCATTCGGGTACCGACCCCTAACGTGTCAATGGCGATTCTCAACCTGAATCTGGGTAGAGAGACAGATCGTGAATCACTCAACGACTACCTTCGCAATGTGGCCGTTCACTCAAAGCTCCAAAAGCAAGTGGGATTCTCAAACTCACCTGAAGCGGTATCGACAGACTTTGTCGGCTCCCGATCAGCGGGCGTGGTCGACGCTCTGGCAACCATCTCCAGCGGTAAAAGCTGTGTACTCTACGTCTGGTACGATAATGAGTTTGGCTACTCTTGTCAGGTACTGCGCCTAGCGCGTGAAATCAGCGGCTGTACACTGCCAGCATACCCGATCGAAGAGTAAGAATAGGTTGCGCAGGCGCGCTAAAGGATTAGCGAGGCGTCTGCGCTCTAATTAGTCGCTTAGGCGTATTGACGGGCCTGCAAAAGTTGCGCGGTTAACTGCCTGATCAGTTTTCGTGCATGGCCAACATCGCCTCTTTGGTCCACAGCAGGCTTTGTCGGTAGGCACTCTCGAACAGTGTTGAGTCGAAGTCGGCTGGCAACTTGTCCCAGTCTCCCGACTCGTAGGCAATAGCGTGGGTGATTGTGCTGCCCATAAGTCCAGCGCGGTCGCGAACGGCCTGCTGAATATCGTCACCCAGTGGGATCTGATCCATTAGCTCCTCTGGGGTAATATCCAGCATCAGGTGGAAGCCCGACATCATCCCCGCCATGAAAAAGCCGGAAGGGTTGGGGTACTTCATCCCTTCAGCAATCAACTCACACATACGTCCTCGAATCAGCAGTGTTCGTGACAGCTCTTCTGGTTTATCCTGATGGCTGGTTGCGGCTATCAATGTGGCCCACTTTTTCACCTGTTCCATACCGAGCATAACCACCGCTTCTGCAATTGATTCCACCTTGCGCACGAGGGAATAGGCGGCTGAGTTGACAATTCGAAGTAATTTATAGGTTAGAACTGGGTCGCGCATCACCAGTTGTTCTATCTCCTCAGGTTTCACATTGGGTTTCTGCAGCGACTGTATCAACTGCATTAGGGCCACCTCATTGGCGTTGATCTTGCGTCCTTTGACGACTTTAGGCTTACTGAGAAAGCTACCCTCAAACAGTTTACAACCCGCCTCAATACATTCGCCCAACTGCTCCATGCTAGAAATCTGAACAGCCATCACCGCTACTTTATGTTGGCGCAGAACTCTGACCCATTTAGCGATATCCTCCGCGCTTTTAGTGCTCACATCGACGCGTGCAATTTGTACGATATCAAACAGCGGCACCATCGACTTCGACAGTTTGTCCACCTGTAGTGCGATGCGATACCCATCCGCTACTAAGGATGCGAGTTTCTCTTGAAGCTGTGGTCGTGATGTATCTGAAGAGTGCACCTGCATGACGACCTGCCGAGCCGGTAACTGGGGTAACTGGTCCTGCAAAATCATCGATTCGGGAATGGTGACGAAGCCGGGAACACGTTTCTCTTCGCCTTGCTCGGAGAGCGTGGTATAGACGCTCAGTATGAGCTCACCTGAATCGTCGGCGGCCATCAAGTTGAGATCTGTAGCGGCGCCACTGCCGAGCAATTCATAACCAACGACACGCTGTTCGTGATCGAAAATGGGCTGTCTTACCAGTAGAACCTGAGAGTTTGCTGCGGTCATCAATCTCTTCCCTGCGAATATGTAAAAGCAGTATAGATCACAAGTAGAGTCGCGACTGAACTGGTATACTATGGGCACCACTATTTTTCAGGTTTTTTATGGAACGGATTAACTGGTTTCCCGGCCACATGCACAAGGCGCGAAAAGAGATCGCTGAACTGATGGATGAGGTCGATATCGTTATCGAGGTGCTTGACGCCCGTTTACCGCGTTCAAGCGAGAACCCGTTAGTGGAACAGTTGCGCCGTGGCAAACCAGTGCTGAAGCTTCTCAATAAAGCCGACCTAGCAGACCCCGCCATTACCGAGACTTGGCTTGCAGAGTTCAATGCGCAACCTGGAATTACTGCGATTGCATTGACAACAGCGGATAAGACGGCGATCAAACGAATTCCTCAGTATTGTAAGCAGGCAGTGCCAGCGCGCGCTGACAAAGAGCGTCCTGTACGTGCGATGATCATGGGCATTCCAAATGTCGGTAAGTCGACGCTGATCAACGCGTTGCTCGGTCGCAAAATTGCTAAGGTTGGAAATGAACCGGCCGTGACTAGAGCGAATAAACGCTACTCGGTGTTTCAGGGAATGGCGCTGTCGGATACTCCGGGAATCCTGTGGCCAAAAATTGAAGACCAGGACTCCGGTTATCGCCTCGCAGTTAGTGGTGCAATCAAAGATACGGCCATCGACTACGACATGGTCGCGGTTTATGGTGCCAGTTTTGCGCTCAGCTCCTATCCCGAGCGCTTAGAGGCTCGTTACAAACTCACAGCGCTGCCCGACACCGGCGAAGGGTTGCTCGACGCTATTGGACGTAAACGCGGTTGTCTGCGTCCAGGCGGGGTTGTGGATACACATAAAGCCGCAGAGATACTGATGAACGAGATGCGCTCAGGCAAGTTGGGTCGTATCAGTTTTGAGCAGGTTGATGAGTGGCGTGAGAAAGATCGAATCGCGGCTGAACTTGCAGCCGCAGAGGCTGAAGCCGCTGCCGAGGCGGCACTGCTCAATGAGTCGAAATAGTTAAAAATAGAGAGTAGATGTGACACGTTTAAAGAAACAGCGCCGTATGGCCAACAAAATCGTCCTTGATAAGACACCGAAGAAGCAAGAGCGTTTAGCCGACCCAGATAGCTATGAGAGCCGAAAGCAGCGCGCCATGGCTAAGAAGAAAAAGCACCAGTCAGTAGAGCAGAAGCGTATTAAAGCCAAACCGACGCAGTCGGCAATTGAGCGCGATACAGCAGCCGGAAAACGAGGTGAGCGACAGGGCGGTCGACTGGCTGAGAAGATTCGCCGTCTCAACGCGCAGCAGCAAGAGTCAGATAGCGACGTTACTGAAGAAGAATGAGTCAACTCCCTTCCAGCGTCGATGTGATCGTCATAGGTGCCGGTGCCTCAGGCTTGATGTGCGCAATTACCGCGGGCTATAGAGGCCGCTCGGTGCTGCTGTTGGAACACAGCAACAAAGCTGGGCGCAAGATTTTGATGTCCGGTGGCGGCCGCTGTAATTTCACGCACATGTACTCCACGCCGGTTAATTTTTTGTCCTCCAACCCCCATTTTTGTAAGTCAGCATTGAGTCGCTACAGGCCGCAGGACTTTGTCGATATGGTGGATCGTCACGGCATCGATTACCACGAGAAGACCCCCGGGCAACTCTTCTGCGACGTCTCTTCCAAAGAGATTCTTAAAATGTTGCTGACAGAGTCAGAATGGGCTGGAGTGCAGCTGGAGATAAACACTGCCGTGACGGGGATCGAGTCTCTGTCATCAGGGTATTGTGTAGCGACCTCAGGTGGAAAGGTGCAGTGCCAATCACTGGTAATTGCGACGGGCGGACTATCGATACCGAATGGCGGCGCCACCGGATTTGCCTATGATCTGGCCCAGCGTTTTGGTATGGCCGTTACTGACCGACGTGCTGCACTGGTGCCTTTCACACTTCAGCCAGATCTTCTGACTCCGCTCAAGGAGCTATCGGGTGTGTCGCAGCCGGCGCGTGTCAGTTGCGGGGGGGCAAGCTTTAAGGAGCCAGTCCTCTTCACTCACCGAGGGCTGTCAGGTCCCTCTGTGCTGCAAATATCCTCCTATTGGACGCCAGGTGCGACGATCGAAATCGACCTACTACCCGATGTCGATTTTGAGGAGCTGCTTAAGCAGCAGCGCACCGCACACCCCCGCTGGAGTCTGGAGCGGTCGCTTAGCGATTACATGAGCAAGCGCCCTGCGCAGATTCTATGTGAGCTTTGGGGATTCTCAGGTGAAGAGCTCGGTCAACTGAGTA
The DNA here is from genome assembly GCA_035458585.1 of Marinobacterium sp. Classification (GTDB taxonomy): domain Bacteria; phylum Pseudomonadota; class Gammaproteobacteria; order Pseudomonadales; family Balneatricaceae; genus Marinobacterium_E. The sequence continues at coordinate 49,276 of DATHZN010000015.1, forward strand.
ACAGTCGGATCGAGGCGATCGTACAAGCCTTCAAACATTGGCAGTTAAAACCCTCGGGCACCGAGGGATATCGAACTGCTGAAGTGACTCTCGGTGGCATTGATACCGATGAGGTATCTCAGAAAACCTTTGAGTCTAAGAGAGCCAAGGGGCTCTTCTTTATTGGCGAGTGCCTAGACGTGACTGGCCATTTGGGCGGTCATAACTTTCAATGGGCATGGGCAAGTGGCTTCGCCTGCGGCGAAGCTGTTTAGGTACTCAATCGAGGTGACTGGGGTGTTGATCGCGCAAGGTATTACTCACTCTTGCGCGAACTAAAACCGAGCACCGTATAGAGCGGGCAGAAGTTTATCAGGCCGGTTAACAAGGGTACCAGGCCAATCCAACCCCAAACGCCAAGTGCACCTGTTGCTGCACCAGCGATTAGGGCTATACCCAGAAGCACTCGCAACGCCTTATCGATTCCACCAACATTGAGCTTCATCTTACTGACTCCTTACATTCATACTTCTTTTAAGCATAGTCTGAAATTTGAATCATTGAATTTCCAATATGGACTAATCTAAATCTATCCTAAAAAGCTAAAACTCGGCTTAGACGAAATTAATAGAGTGTTGATGACGAGTATCCCTTACTTTTTGCACCGAATCAGAACAATTGTCCTATTCAGCTGTTTTTGCTTCGTTCAACTGGCACAAGCCAGTGATGACCTTCTAGTGCTTTTCAGCGGCTCTGCTGCTCACCCATTTAATCAGAAACTCCTTGAAAGTATGCTGATTGCCAACGAGCAGACGACTGACCCTCTTCATTTAGAGGTGCACTACACCGGTAACCGCTTTAACGGAGAATACACTCCACTTTGGGACAGGTACTATCAGGCCCTAGAGAATTTCCACACTGAAAATGGTTGGCGTGCCGTTGTCGTATCCTGGCCTGACGATCTGAAGTTTGCGCTGCGATACTATCCTGATATTCCGATCATCAATCTTAGTCCTCATGTATATAACGGTGAAGCTAAGGTGATTAATCTTGGACAGGAGTTCGATCAGAGAGTCAGCGAGACGCTTAAGTGGTTGCGGGATTCATATCCCGAGCGAACATCCCTTCACCTTATTTTAGGTAGCCGAAGCATTGACCATTTCGCTGCACAGCAGATCCTCAAGGTCTCCAAAGCTCTCGGATACAGCCCTCCAGATTTGATGATTAGCCGGAATCCAGAGGAGCTTGAGCGTCGGGTTGAGCGGATGGATGAGTCATCTTTAGTCATTTATCTGCCTCTACTGAGCGACGAAAACGGAGAGCCGCTGATTAGTCGAGATGTGCTTCAGCAATTGGCTGCTGTCTCCAATGTCCCAATCGTCAGCTTGTTGAAGAGTTACGTTGAGGCGGGTGCTATAGGCGGGTATGTCGGTATTGTAGATCGTTACGGCGAAGCTGCTATCGGTGTCGCACAGCGACTTGCCGGACCTACCGAGCTCAGTGTGCCCCCAACAACATCCGGTTGGGTGTTTAATCAACTGCAGTTAGAGCGATACGGCATGAAGCTGCCGGTCAACGGCGATAGTCGTTTTTCAGGCAGTCTTGTTGTGAATCAGCCCGCACCCCTGTTCAGTGAAAAAGGCTGGGCAATTCTGGTGACTCTCTGCTTAAGCGCCCTGATTCTGGTATCTCTGATCCTCGTTTGGAATCGCAGAGAGATCAAAGCACATCGTACAATTGTTGCGCTTAACCAAAATTTGAAGCACAAAAATGAGGAGCTAGTTGAGACCAATTATGATCTAGAAGAGGCGCTCTACAACGCTTCGTTGCATGAGTTAGTAGCCGAAACTCGAACTGCTCAGCTGCAGTTGGCGATGCGACTAGCGTCAGTGGCCCTATTCGAGATCGATTATCACAGCTTGCGGGCGCGCCGTTCCGGGGAGTCGCAATGGCATCCACTGCTACAACTCGTCGCCGAGGGACTTCAAGACAGTCACCAGATTGAGCAGATACTCGCTCTCCATCAAAGGCCTTATACGGGCATCGATATTGAGTGTTGGGGTGGCGACTCGAACGTCAGTTCAAATCGGCGTGTCTACCGACTTACCCTATCGGAACCGAGTGAGAACGAGGAGGGTCAAGAGGTCTTTTACCTCGTCCGACAAGAGATCTCTGCGATGAGAGATGTCCAACAACGGTTAGCGGTGGAGGCTGAGGAGCGCAAGATATATCAACTGCAAGTTGAACAGATGAGAGAAAATCTCAAACGTTTTAAACTTGAGAATCAGAAACTTTCCGAACTCGCTAAAGATGCCGATCGAGATCCGCTGACAGGGTGCCTAAATCGTAGAGGGTGGGAGCGTTTAGCTGGACTAGAGTTTGCCCGACTTAAACGTCAGATAACCGGGGCAACGAGCACACTTCTTATGCTCGATCTGGATTTCTTCAAGCGTATCAATGACACCCATGGTCACATTGCGGGCGATAAGGTCCTGCAAGATTTTGTTACGACCTTGCAAAGAGAGCTACGTGGCTCTGATCTGTTGGGGCGATTTGGTGGTGAAGAGTTTTTGATTCTCCTCCCAGACACGGACTCCCACGAGGCTGGCCAGTTTGCTGATCGACTCCGATTGATGGCAAGTAAGATGCCCACTGATTTTGGGGCTCGGTTGACCGTATCGATCGGAGTAGCGGCTTATGACGTTGAGCTTGAGTCGATGCAGCACTGGATCGAGGTTGCGGATGGCGCCCTTTATCTGGCTAAAACCAAAGGGCGCGACCGTGTTCAGGTAGCCTGATCAGGCAGCCTGCATCGCGGGGGTTCGGTCAGCGACTGGACGCTCGTCAACTGGCAGGTGAATAATAGCCGATAGAGCACCAACTCCAATTCCAACCCACCAGACAACATCGTAACTACCATAGGCATCATAGAGTGTGCCGCCGAGCCAAACACCGATAAATCCGCCAAGCTGATGTGAAAAGAACACCAGCCCGTAGAGTGTGCCCATATATTTGAGGCCGTAAATCTGTGCAATAAGTCCAGAGGTGAGTGGTACGGTGGCTAACCAGAGAGCTCCCATTAGGATTGAGAAGATAATCACAGATTCAGGTGTGATGGGTGCCAAAATAAAGGTGGCCGCCACAATAGTGCGTAAAGCGTAGATGGTTGCCAGTAGATATTTGCGAGAGTGGCGGGCTCCCAGCCAGCCAGCCAGGATAGTACCACCGATATTGGCAAAGCCTACAAACGCGATAGCGGCAGCGCCCAGTCCTGAGGCTGTTGTAATACCAAGTGAGCGAACCAGACTGGTGGGCTCGATAACACTGCACACCTCGGTGATGAATGCTGGAAAGTGTGCTGTGATAAAGGCGAGCTGGTAGCCGCAGGAGAAAAAGCCGATGAAGATGAAAATGAAGTTTTTATCTCGAATCGCGCTCTTTACAACCTTACCCATAGGTTCTGATGTCGGAGCGTTATTGTCATCGCTGGGGGCCTTTACAAAAGGCAGCAGTAAAAATACCGCGAGGATCGCCAAGGAGAGAATGACAAATACCTCCTGCCAGCTCCAATGATTCAATAATATTTGAACGATTGGCGGCCCGATGACCTGTCCGGCAGAGCCAGCAGCTGTCGCGATTCCCAACGCCATAGAGCGATTCTTGGCTGAAGTCGCACGACCAACAATAGCGAGGAGGACACCGAAACCTGTGCCCGCGATGCCAAAGCCAACTAGAATTTCAAGAAATTGATGTTGACCTGGCGTAATCGCAAAAGCAGAGATGAACAGACCGGTGGCATAACACAGAGTACCCAGCACAATAGCCTTGCGATCTCCAAACTTTTCAGCAATTGCGCTAAAAATGGGTTGTCCTATACCCCAGGCAAGATTCTGAATCGCGATAGCGAATGAGAACTCCGCACGTAACCAATCAAACTCTTCGGCAATAGGTATTTGGAAGAGACCAAAGGAGGCACGAATTGAGAAACCAAGCAGCAAAATTAGACAGCTGGCAACCAGAACCGGTGTCAACATTCGTGACTGTGGCAGGGTGGTAGCGGACATGAGAAATTCTCCGATCAAGGGTGAGGAAACATAGCATGTTTGCGTGTAAAAATAACTTTGCGTTGAATAGTTTTTACACTATTCTGCGCGCCTCTTTTTCCCAGAGTTCACGGGGCTTTTATGAACGATCGTATTATTGTTGGCAGTGAAGAGTGGTGTGCCTTTCCGACGCTCAGCATCCACGCTGTGAAAGCCCGTGTAGACTCAGGCGCGAAGACTTCGGCACTCCATGCTTTCAACATTCGTAGCTTTAATCGCAATGGGGAACAGTGGGTTGGATTTGATGTACACCCGATTCAGAAGAGCGACACCACCGTACTCCGTTGTGAGTCCCCGGTTGCAGGTCGCCGCTCGGTTCGCAGTTCAAATGGGACATCGGAGCGTCGTTTCGTTATCCGTGTCCCGATGACATTGGGAGGCTCAACCTGGGATGTAGAGCTGACGCTTACCAACCGAGACACCATGGGCTATCGCATGTTACTGGGTCGTGAGGCGATGCAGGGGCGTATGTTGGTTGATCCAAGTGCACACTTCAATCTCGGTGACTACTCAATTACTGAGGTCCGTAAAATCTACGGGGTGTCAGAGCGCGCGCAGAAGGGGCTTCGAATTGGCGTATTAGCCAGTAACCCCGAGCTCTACTCAAACCGCCGTCTAATTGAGGCTGGCGAGGAGCGCGGTCACGAGATGAGTTTCCTCGATATCAAGCAGTGTTATATGAAGCTCGATGCTGAGAGTCCTGAGATTCATTACCGCGGTGGTGATGTGGTCAGTGGACTGGATGCTGTGATTCCGCGCATTCGTCCATCGATCACGTTTTATGGTTGTGCACTGACACGTCACTTTGACAGTCTGGGCGTCTACACTCAAAACTCGGCTGATGCGATCACCATGTCTCGAGACAAGCTCTACTCGCTTCAGTTGCTGCAGAAGAGTGGTCTGGACATTCCGATCAGTGGTTTTGCCAATTCACCAATGGAGACCGAAGACCTTATATCAATGGTTGGAGGGGCTCCTCTGATTGTTAAGCTGCTTGAGGGTACGCAGGGACGTGGAGTCGTGTTGGCTGAAACGGACAAAGCCGCTGAATCAGTGATTAATGCGATTAAGTCTCTGCGTGCCAACTTGCTGGTCCAAGAGTTTGTTAAAGAAGCTCAGGGAAAGGATCTGCGCTGTTTCGTCATAGACGGCAAAGTAGTGGCTTCAATGCAGAGAACGGCTGCGCCGGGTGAGTTCCGCGCTAATATCCACCAGGGCGGCAGCGCCTCACTGGTTAAGATTACACCCGATGAACGCAAGCTGGCGATTAAGGCAGCCAAAACTCTGGGTCTGCAAGTAGCGGGTGTCGATATTATCCGCTCAAGTAGGGGGCCCCTGCTGCTCGAAGTCAACTCATCACCAGGCTTGGAGGGCATAGAGTATGCCACGGGCCTCGATGTTGCTGGCGCCATGATTGCCGAGATCGAGAGGCGAATAACGAAAGCTCGTCGTTAATGCTGGTCTGGACGCCCAACTCTC
>DATHZN010000016.1:0-8471 GCA_035458585.1 Marinobacterium sp.
CGTAATCACACCGCGTTTGGTGCCAGAGTCGTCAAATAGAGGAGCCGCTACTCGCAGTGTTGGATTGAGAGGAAACTCGATTACATCGTTCTCCACATTCAGATCGAAGTCGGATAGATAGATTGCACCCCGACTCAACACCAGGCTCTCGTTCACATAATAACGGTTAACTTTGTTCTGTAGCCCAGCGGGTGGCACCACAATAGAGGCCGGGGGGACGTTATTGATACGCAACTGTTCGCGACCGTCATTATCAATATACCGTAGCTGCGAGTAGAGCTCCATCCGGCTCTGCATCAACGCCTGCCATTCGGACTCTACCGCTTCGAATACTCCAACCCCTGACGCACTGTTGTTAAATGCACTATTCAAAAGGGGGGAGTGACTGAGGAAGCTTATATCCCGTTCGGCTGAGCTCAGATAATCATCGATAATCTCTTCGGCTTGATCGAGCACTCCTTGCTGATTAATTATCAGTCGCTCGATCCGGTTTTTCTGCTGGGAGCTAAAAAGCGCATAAAAAATCAGCGCAAGTAAGCCGCTACCGATCAGGCAAAGTACAAGGCTGAGACTGCGCGCGTCGCTGTTTGGCTTTAATGGCCACATCCTTCTGCTTTCACCTTTTGTGCAATTAAGAATTGTTCTTAATCTAGTGACTAAAAGGTAGCTCAGATTACTGCTTAGTTAAAGCGGGTTTGGTGAACCTAACTGGCCAACTGCGCTGCTGGTTGTACGGGTGCGCCGCTATGAAAACGAAACTCCGGGTCAGGAGAGAGCACCAGCTCGCATTCAACGGCACAGAAAGCTTCTATGCGCGGGCTGATATCTTCAGACGCACAATCCTGGGCTAACTTGAGGTAATCCTGATAATGACGCCCCTCGGAACGGAGCAGTGAGCGATAGAACTTTGCAAGTTCCTCGTCAAGGAAAGGCGCCAACGCAGCAAATCTCTCGCACGATCGAGCTTCGATGAAAGCACCGACAATTAAGATGTCCGTCAGGCGCTGCGGCTCATCTTTGCGGATGTGTTGATGCAACCCGCTGGCATAGCGCGAAGAAGCGAGGTGGGTGTAACGCAGTCCGCGGCTCTTTATGATCGCCAGGACCTGCTCAAAATGGATCAACTCCTCGCGGGCCAAGCGCGACATTTTATTCAGCAATTCAGGACGGTCAACATACTTGAACATGAGCGTCATAGCCGTCGAGGCTGCTTTTTTTTCACAATGTGCGTGGTCGGTCAATAGCAACTCTAGGTTGGCCGGATCGCGGGCCATCTCAATCCAGGAGTGCGGCGTTGAGCATCCCAAAAAAGCTTTGATTTCATCTAGGGCGTCCATAGCTGTACCTCCGTTCGCAAATCTGCGCGCATTATATCGGCTCACCCAGTTCTGTACAGTCAAAACAGCGACTGGTAATCCTACAACAACGGTAGGCCTAAACGAGCATTTACATCAGCCACGGCTATTCGTAGCCTGCCCGGACAATGCAAGTGAATATTGGAAGCGAAAAGGGTTCTGAGCTCTCTGGTTGCCTGAGTACGCCAATAACCAGTCGTTCAAGGCGGTTCAGATTCTGATATTTTGCTGTAGTCGCGGGCATTCCCGTATCGGCCAACACCGACTAAGCTACTCAACTGGAGCAAGCGAAGTCCCCTCACCTCCTCGCCGCAACAGATTCACACAGGATCTAGTCATTATTCCGGCTTATTCTTATATTATTTATGTAAATATCAATTAGTTCTTAAGCAACCCCTGTCCTTAGCCAAAGTAGTAAAGCGTACATTTTGCAACTGCGATAAAATATGCGCCGAATTTAACAACCTTCGATATCCACCAGGGGTATCGGCCCACGCCTCAAAAGGGTCTGGGAAACGTTATTGATGAGGGCGATATCGTGCTTGAAGCTTACCGTAAACACGTAGAAGAGCGCGCCGCAGAAGGCGTACCACCAAAACCGCTGGATCCCGAGCAGACTACCGCTCTAGTTGAACTCCTAAAGAATCCCCCTGCAGGAGAAGAGGAATTTCTGCTCAACCTGATCACCGACCGCGTACCAGCAGGTGTGGACCAGGCGGCCTACGTTAAAGCGGGTTTCCTTGCAGCGATCGCGAAGGGCGAGGCAAGCTCGCCGCTCATTGATGCTGTCAAAGCGGTTGAGTTGCTGGGCACCATGCTTGGTGGATACAACATCCAGCCTTTAATCGAGTGCCTCGATGTAGACGCGCTGGCTCCAACCGCAGCTAAAGCGCTCTCTCACACGTTGCTGATGTTCGATGCATTCCATGACGTACAAGAGAAGATGGAAGCAGGTAACGCCTTCGCTAAACAGGTGATGGAGTCCTGGGCGGCCGGTGAGTGGTTCACGTCCAAGCCAGCTTTGGCTGAAAAAATCACCGTTACCGTCTTCAAAGTGCCAGGTGAAACAAACACCGATGACCTCTCTCCTGCACCCGATGCTTGGTCACGTCCAGACATCCCGCTGCACGCTAACGCGATGCTGAAAATGGAGCGTGAGGGTATCAACCCTGAGATTCCGGGCACTAAGGGTCCGCTGGCACAGATCGAAGAGGTCAAGGCCAAAGGCTTCCCGGTTGCTTACGTTGGCGATGTGGTCGGAACGGGCTCTTCACGCAAGTCTGCGACCAACTCCGTTCTCTGGTTCTTTGGCGATGATATCCCGCACGTACCAAATAAGCGCGCTGGCGGTTACTGCTTTGGTGGAAAAATTGCACCGATCTTCTACAACACCATGGAAGATGCAGGCGCTCTGCCTATCGAGATGCCAGTTGACGAGCTGAATATGGGGGACGTTATCGATGTATTCCCATTTGAGGGTAAGGTTAAACGTCACGGCACTGACGAAGTCATCAGTGAATTCGAACTCAAGACTCAGGTATTGATTGATGAAGTTCAGGCGGGTGGTCGTATCCCTCTGATCATCGGTCGCGGCCTCACTGAAAAAGCCCGTGAAGCTCTGGGCATGGGCCCATCCGAGCTTTTCCGCAAGCCTCAGCAACCTGTTGATACAGGCAAAGGCTTCACGCTGGCGCAGAAGATGGTCGGAAAAGCCTGTGGCCTAGAGGGTGTTCGCCCCGGCATGTACTGTGAACCGAAGATGACCACCGTTGGCTCACAGGACACCACAGGACCCATGACGCGCGACGAGCTAAAAGATCTGGCCTGTCTTGGCTTCTCTGCTGACCTGACAATGCAGTCTTTCTGTCACACGGCCGCCTATCCCAAGCCAGTCGACGTAACAACTCACCACACCCTTCCCGACTTCATTATGAATCGTGGCGGAGTATCGCTGCGTCCGGGTGACGGTGTCATCCACTCTTGGCTCAACCGCATGCTTCTGCCAGATACTGTGGGTACTGGCGGTGACTCACACACCCGCTTCCCACTGGGTATTTCGTTCCCAGCAGGCTCTGGTCTGGTCGCTTTCGCTGCCGCTACCGGCGTAATGCCGTTAGATATGCCAGAATCTGTTCTGGTTCGTTTTAAAGGCAAGCGTAACCCCGGCATCACCCTGCGCGATCTGGTACACGCGATTCCTTACTACGCGATCAAAGAGGGGCATCTGACAGTTGCCAAAGCTGGTAAGAAAAACGTCTTCTCGGGCCGCGTGCTGGAGATTGAAGGTCTGGAAAATCTTACCGTAGAGCAGGCTTTCGAACTCTCTGACGCCTCAGCGGAGCGCTCGGCTGCTGGTTGTACCATCACTTTGGGCGAAGATTCGGTTGCTGAGTACCTACGCTCCAATATTGTCATGCTCAAGTGGATGCTCTCTGAGGGTTACGGCGATACACGTACCATCTCTCGCCGAATCAAAGGCATGGAAGAGTGGTTAGCCAACCCAAGTCTGATGCGTGCTGACGCTGATGCTGAGTACGCTGCCGTAATCGAGATCGACATGTCAGAGATCAATGAGCCGATCCTCTGTGCACCGAACGATCCGGACGATGCTCGCTTGCTCTCCGAGGTACAGGGCGCCAAGATCGACGAAGTATTCATCGGTTCTTGTATGACTAACATCGGTCATTTCCGCGCCGCTGGTAAGCTGCTGGAAGCATCAGGCCAGTCAATTCCAACGCGTATGTGGATCGCACCACCAACTAAGATGGACGCCGCACAGCTGACTGAAGAGGGTTACTACAACATCTTCGGAAAAGCCGGTGCGCGTATGGAGATGCCGGGCTGTTCACTCTGCATGGGTAACCAGGCACGAGTAGCGGCGAAGTCGACCGTGGTATCCACCTCGACTCGCAACTTCCCTAACCGTCTTGGCGATGGTGCGGATGTATTCCTGGCCTCTGCTGAACTCGCAGCTGTAGCAGCACTGGAAGGTAAACTGCCCACTGTTGCTGAGTACATGGATTACGCACAGAAGATCGACAGCATGGCCGGTGACATCTACCGTTACCTCAACTTCGATCAGATGGAAGCTTATGTAGGTAAAGCCTCTTCAGTCATCCCGACTGTAGAAGCCTAAGACTCTGTTCAACCTATGATGTGATAGGTTAGATAGAAATAGAGCCCACAAATGCCGCTGGAAAACGGAGTTTGTGGGCTTTTTATTTTGTACGCCCTATTTAGGGCGTTTTTACAAATGCACGTAAGTTTTGAGCAGGCTTATCCTGCAAATTGACAATAGGACCTACTCAAATCCAATCATCAATAGAGAGATAAGCCGGTACAGATCAGCGTAATTAGACGAAATGATCCTGACAAGATCGCAGTAGACAATCTGTGAGCGTTAACCTCACCCTTTCTCCTACGGGAACCCTGGAGCCCAGTATAGTCATAGGTACAGCCACTTTATCCGGCCCTACCACACAAGGTGGTTGGTATGACTGAGCTCTTATAATGGCTAATACACCGCGGCTTATCGCGTCTAATTTACCAAGATGCCCCCTCAGTTCTTCCTTTTCTTGTAACTGCTTCACTTCTGATCTACTCTATACCTGACTAAATTACTCAGGTATATCCGGTTTTAGTGTCTGTTTATCTCTGAATGAAGTTAGGTCGTCCTCAGTATTTGCGACGCCAACTGACTAGAGGACAACAGACATCAACCTACTCTTTTTGAGGGCGGCTAATGTTAAACAACCTTAAGATAAAGTCTCAACTGGCCCTTGGGTTCGGAGCGGTGCTGGTTCTGCTCGTGGCAATATCAGTTGTCGGTTACATTGGGCTAAGCAGCACCTACAAAGGGTATGTTGAGTACCGAACACTCTCGTCCGAGACAAATTTAGCCTCAAGAATTCAAACCAGTATGTTAGCCATGCGCATAGCAGTTCTGAGATTTCTGGAGAGTCAGTCGCCTGAGCACCTTGATGACTTCAATAGTCGTAATGATCAGATGAGGGCCTACTTTCAAGAAGCACGAGAGCAGGTGAAAGATCCTAAGAGAGCCGAATGGCTTCAAAGTGTAGATGTGCAACTACAACAATACGAAGCCGCCTTCGATGAAGTGGTCAAACTCTATGAGCGGCGCCACAAGCTGGTGAAAGAGGATCTCGACCCTGCAGGACTTGCTATGCGTAAAGCCAACAGTGAGATTCTCTCGTCAGCTTATGCTGATGGTGACACCGAAGCGGCCTACCTGTCTGCACTCGTGCAACAACATCTTCTGCTAGCTCGTTTGTATGCGAATAAATTTCTAGTTTCTAACGACCCCGCTGATTCTCAGAGAGCCATTTTCGAACTCAGCTCGGAAATGCCGCCTTACCTCGAGCGCCTGGATCAAGAACTACAAAATCCTACGCGCCGTGCATTCTTTCAGGAGATCATAGAGAACCAGTTTAGATACCTAAACTCTTTTCGGGAGATCGAGCAGATAATCCTGACTCGGAATGACTACATTGACAACACGCTCAACCGTGTTGGTCCAGAGATAGCTCGACTTACCGAGGCGATTAAATTGGATGTCAAAAACGAGCAGGACCGGATGGCACCAGTGCTGAAGGAGAATACACAAGCCTATATCGGCACTATCTTAACCGTCGCTCTGGGTGCATTGCTGGCCGGTGCGCTGATCTCCTGGCTCATCTCCCTCAGTGTGCGCCGACCAATTGGTGGGGAGCCCGCACAGATTGCAAGTATCACTGAAATTATAGCCTCGGGAGACCTGACACAGAACCTTAAACTCAACGATGCGGATACCGGTATCTACCGTTCAGTCGTAGAGATGTCGAATCAACTCAGGGGGCTGATCGGATCCATTGTGGAGACCAGTGAAACGCTGGTCAGCTCGGCTCAGAGCAGCAAAGAGATCTCAGATCGCAACGCAAGAGTGTTCGATACACAGCGCGAAACAACTGAACAGGTCGTAGTGGCCGTTGAGCAGCTCTCAGCGAGCTTTAAGGAGGTAGCGCGCAATGCAGCAGCTTGCGCTCAGAACTCCGAGTTAAGTATCCAAGCCAGTGAGCAAGGTCGCGTGACCGTTGACAAAACAATATCGGTTATCAGTGAGTTATCGCAGAACTTAGAGATATCAAGCGACATTGTTCGAAGACTGAATGAGCAGAGCCAGCACATTGATAAGGTCGTTGAGGTTATTGATGCAATATCCGATCAGACCAACTTGCTCGCCCTTAATGCTGCGATTGAAGCCGCTCGCGCGGGTGAGCACGGCAGAGGGTTCTCTGTTGTTGCTGATGAGGTGCGTCAGTTAGCCAAACGAACGCAGCAGTCCACAAACGAGATACAGGCGATTATCAAAACGCTTCAAGAGGGGAGCGTCGAAGCGGTCAGGGCTATGGATGAGAGCACGGTTAAAGCCAGACAAGCGGTCGATTGCTCTAACGAAACGGATAGTGCCCTTGCCGATATTAATACACGCATTAGCGACGTTGCACAGATGAATATTCAGGTCGCGGCGGCAGTGGAACAGCAGTCCGCGGTGTCAGACGAGATTAGTCAACGCATGGCAGAAATTTCCCAGAGCATCAGCCAATCCAGCTCGGACATCACTGCGGCCAAGGCGGCTAGCAGTAATGTTCAGTCGATGGCAACAAAACTGGGAGAGCTGGCGGGTAGCTTTAAGGTGACCAAGATCAATCCTTGAGTAGATTAAGAGCGGTCAGGACCCAGATTATTTAGAAACGAGTTAACAAAGATTCACCGCTCAAGTTAATCAGGCTTGAGCGGAGGATTCTAGACCGCATCACTCTGAGACTGAAGCAGCTTTCAGACACTAGGCTCCTGGCACAGGTCTGAGGTACCCAGAGCACCAAACAGAAAGGCTTGGTCTTTTGTGCAAGCGTTCACAACCTGGAACTAGGCAGTTCAATTAATCCAGACTCAATCTAACAGCCTTGGTTAGATGGTTAAGAACTGGTGGTACAGATACAACTTCCGCAACCGACCCCTAAGTGCCGTTCTGCGAAGTGTAAGGTGGGTCGGTAGAAACCGACCTTATAGGATATTTTCAAAGAGCCTATGGACATACTCGTCGTGGAGAATCCATTCTGTTGCAATCCGAGACAATGACTAAAGCATAGGGCCTCAGCAAAAGCTGCACAGGTACTCGCAGCAACCGATATCTAACTCCACATAGTTAAGTCTGTAGTGCCTGAGGACCGTTGGAAAGATTGGAATTTCCACTCTCCTCCTACCTTCTTGAGAACGGCTGTAGCGGCGTATGTATCCTCGTTCTCTACTCCCTTATAAGAAAAGTTAGCTTTCAGGGTGCACAGCGCTGTGGCGACATCATCGTAAATGTTCAATCGCTCAACCTTTATGAGCTTTGATTCGTGGATTATAACGTCACCACTATTGAACATATCGGAGAAGCCTTGAGCATCAAGAGGATTACCACTCGGTCTAATAAAGATAAAATCTTCCGTACCGTGAGTTAAAAAATAGTCTCCAAATCTTTCAGGACTGGAAACTTTCTCTAGTAAGTTTCGAATTTCAGTTTCACTCATCTATCCACTCCATCATTCACTCAACGGGATCAAACGGGGTTAGCAAGACTCACTCATTTTTAGTTTAGACCACAAACTTTATCCGGGTGAACATTCTTTTCTGATGCTGAGTGATGACAAAAGCCATACCTATTCCTGGTACCGAGAATAGTAAAGAGTCTTGTGCACCTCTGTTGATGAGATTCGCCCATTAAAAACTGAAAGATGTGGCATAAATCTCGCTTCTTCTTCAAATGTCATAGCATAAATGGTCGCGTTCTGATAACAAGAGTTATTGGAGCGAATGTTGATGCCTCATGAGGGTTATGAATTTAACGCTATCTCGGGTTAGCTGGCTTAAAATGAAACAAACGAGAATGCAGGAAAATTACAATATTCTTCGGAAAGGTCTACTGCTTTTAGTGTTGTTGGTGTTGGCATTTGCTGCAAGGGCGGCAGACGATGTAGACGTGTTTGAGGATACAACCGGTGGTATAAGCTTCTTCGAAGTGTCGGAAAACCCGGAATGGTTTAGTGAAACCGACGACACGTCATTCGGCTT
>DATHZN010000017.1:0-6682 GCA_035458585.1 Marinobacterium sp.
CGCTTTGGGTGAGTCTATCCGTTCAGCTGCTCTAGCGCGTAACGCGCCAGTGACAATCGAAATTCGCACGCCTACGCGCCGCCTCTATTTTTCAGCGCTACCGGGGTCAACACCTGATAACGAAAAATGGGCGTACTTGAAGACCCAGACAGTGTTTCAATGTCACAACTCCTCCATGCTCGCAGGTTTGAAGCTGGAGGCCGAGGGGCGCTTGCAGTATCCAGATGCTTTGTTGCCCCCAGATAAGTATGTTTTGCACGGGGGTGCTTTTCCTATCCGGGTAAGAGGTGCCGGCCTTGTGGCTGCCGTGGGAATTTCGGGGCTTCCCTCCATTGAGGATCACCAGCTATCGACTCTGGCGATTGAAAAGATGATTAGGATAGATGAAATCTCCTTACCCAGCTAAACCGAAACGCTGATAACAGACTAAAACAGAATCACAGTTACCAAACCAATGAAGAAGAGCTATGCGCCTTAACGCTGATTTCGATACACAAGTAGTTATTCGCCCAGAACAATACGAGTGGCGGGACTCACCAATGTCGGGGGTTGAGCGCATGATGCTGGACCGGATCGGTGATGAGGTGGCGCGGGCTACGAGCCTCGTGCGCTATGCGCCTAACTCCGCCTTCTCACCGCATCGCCATGATGGCGGAGAGGAGATCCTGGTGCTTGATGGCGTATTTAGCGACGAGCACGGTGATTACCCGGTTGGAACTTACATCCGCAACCCGATTGGTACTCTGCATACACCGGTCATTGGTAGTGAGGGGGCCACTATCTTCGTAAAACTCCATCAATTTGATGCGGACGATAGCGCGCAAAAAGCGATCGATACCCGTGCCGGTGTCTGGTACCCCGGTCTTGTTGAGGGTTTGAGCGTGATGCCACTGCATCAGCACAAACACGAAAATGTAGCGTTGGTGCGTTGGGCACCCAATACCCAGTTCAATCCACATCGGCACTGGGGCGGTGAGGAGATACTGGTGCTTGAGGGAACGTTCCACGATGAGCACGGCGAGTACCCTGCTGGGAGCTGGCTACGCTCTCCACACCTGAGTCAACATACACCCTTTACCAAGTCTGATGGTGCTCTGATCTATGTAAAGACCGGACACTTAACCAGCTGATCCAGTGAGAGTAAGCGGACGGCTCTAATGACCCTAGCTTTTTTATTTGCTCAAAAAATAAACACTTGCCGCATCTCAAATCACGCGCTATCTTGCACGACATAATCCGACCGGGAGAGAGCGCCAGTGCTTTGAAGCACCGCGCCGCCGAAGGAGCATGCGCCCCCGCAAACTCTCAGGCAAAAGGACCGGCGAATTAAATTACATCCGAAGAGCGATCTGTAGCACTTTCAGATCCACCGAAGGAGCAAACATAGCGGTCAGGGGACAGCTATTGTGAATCTCTCAGGTACCATGACGGAGGGGGTAGTCGGACACGCTGGGCATTTCAGCCCGTCACTGTGCGTCCGCACATTAAGAGTGCACGTCTATGCAAACGATCGCTGTTTTAGGTGCCGGTATTACCGGCGTTACCACTGCTGCAAAACTTCACGAACAGGGTTTCAACGTTACCCTTATCGATCGCCAGCGCTATGCGGCGATGGAGACCAGTTTTGCCAATGGTGGTCAGTTATCCGCGTCAAATGCAGAGGTGTGGAACACTTGGTCGACGATTCTGAAGGGGCTTAAGTGGATGCTCCAATCAGATGCGCCGTTACTGGTGAACCCCAAACCCTCTTGGCACAAAATCAGTTGGATGCTGGAATTTATCGGCAATATTCCCAATTATGAGCGCAACACCATCGCCACCACCGAACTGGCGGTCTCATCCCGCAGGCATATGCGTGATTTGGCACAACGCTGGGGAGTGGAGTATGACTCTTCAGATTGCGGAATTTTACATTTCTACTCTGATACTAAAGACCTTGAGCACGCTCGGCGAGTTAATAAGCTGTTGGCCAAAGGTGGGCTCGAGCGAACTGAACTTTCGCCCGCAGAGATGAGTGAGAAAGAACCGCAGTTGCGCGGCGACTTCGTGGGTGGTTTCTGGACGCCAAGTGACAGTACGGGTGATATCCACAAATTCACCTTCAGCCTGGCCGAGGCTATTCGCAAGGCCGGCGTGACCTTCTTGATGGAGACTGAGCTGGTTGATGTTAAAACCCAAAAGGATGGTATTCGCCTAACCGATTCTAAAGGACGGGAACATGAGTTTGATGCCATCGTTGTGTGTAGCGGCGTGGGTAGCCGGGCGCTGGCCGCTAAGCTTGGGGATCGCGTGAACATCTACCCAGTGAAAGGCTACTCCATCACAGTCAACCTGCGTGATGAGCTGAGTCAGCAGAGCGCTCCAACGCGTTCACTGCTGGATGATAAAGCGAAGATTGTGACCAGCCGTCTCGGCCCAGACCGTTTCCGTATTGCCGGCACCGCAGAGTTTAACGGCTACAACCGCGATATCCGCGCTGATCGTATTAAGCCGCTGGTTGAGTGGTGCCAACACTACTTCCCTGGCGTATCAACCGAGAGCGTAGTGCCTTGGGCAGGTTTGCGACCCATGATGCCAAACATGATGCCGCGTCTCGGCCAGGGTAGGCATTCGCGCGTGTTCTATAACACAGGTCATGGGCATCTGGGCTGGACGCTCTCTGCTGCCACAGCCGACATTACCGCGGCCAACCTAGTGTCAGCCCGCGAGCGACGCCAGCCGGAGTTTGTTTTAGCCTCGTAAGAGGCTGAAAAACCACCGCATTGGGCAGCGCGCTGAGGAGTCATTCATCTGCGTGCCGCCCTTTATTTACCTGTGACCTAGCGCTGGGTTGGTCTCTATGCACCCTCTTCAGCCCAAGAGCGCTAGCAAACGCGTACACTCTACTTCGGGCTTTTAGGCTACATCGGGCTCGCTTTTGTTACTTTCCAATGCTTGGTCGATATCCGCAGCGCTGTGGCGCTCGCGTAGAGTTCCATAGGTCTCGCCCCAGGTGCGATTCACTATTGCGCCTCGCTGCACGGCTGGCCTCGCTTCCACCTCTCTTGCCCAACGCTGTAGGTTGCGATAACTGGTTACATCCAGGAATTCAGCGGCGTTGTAAAGCTGCCCCAGTACCAATCCACCGTACCAGGGCCAGACCATCATATCGGCAATGGAGTACTCAGAGCCCGCTAAAAACTGGTGTTTAGCCAGATGCTGATCCAGAACATCGAGCTGGCGTTTACTCTCCAACGCAAAGCGGTTGATCGGGTATTCAAACTTCTGCGGCGCATAAGCGTAGAAATGACCGAAACCACCGCCTAAGAAAGGTGCAGAACCCATCTGCCAGAATACCCAGTTCATACACTCAGTGCGTGACGAGAAATCTTTCGGTATGAACTTTCCGAATCGCTCAGCTAAATAGAGCACGATGGAGCCTGACTCAAATATACGTTGGGGCGGAGTGACACTATGATCCATCATCGCCGGAATCTTGGAGTTCGGGTTAGCCTCCACAAAGCCTGAGCTAAACTGGTCGCCCTCCATGATGTCGACGAACCAAGCGTCATACTCAGCCTCATGTACCCCTGCCGCAAGCAGCTCTTCGAGCATAATCGTCACTTTAATGCCGTTAGGCGTGGCCAACGAGTAGAGCTGAAAGGGGTGCTCTCCCACCGGCAGCGCTTTTTCATGGGTTGCACCAGCGGTGGGACGGTTGATACTGGCGAACTTACCGCCGTTACCAGGTTCCCATTTCCAAACTTTGGGAGGCGTGTACGTCTCAGAACTCATGTAAAAACGACCCTCAATAAAATTAATGGTGTATCCAGTTACGGAGTAAAACTAGCGTCGGACTATTCCCCCCCTTTCATATTTCACACGTTTAGCCCTGTCACGCCACTATGAAATTGCGGCATGCCGGTGGCAGGGACAGCATCGACTGCGCGCATAAGATCAACTGACTTTTACTGCCGCTGAGATCATCAGAGAGGGTATGTTTGTAGAAAAGTGTATTAACCCCAGAAGCAAGCACGCAGCGCTGAAGACACTTCGGGATTGGAGGTGCGAAAAGAATTGCTAGAGGAAGTCGCTATAATGACTGTCAGGAATTGCATATATGTCACATCGGGAGTAGTTTGAGGTACGAGCGGAAAAACACCGCCAACAGGCGGGAACTGGTATGAAAATAATAAAAAAACTCTCTCTCAATACCCTTGTACTTGCAGTTATCGCCCTAGTCGCCACGTTATCCACAGCGCTAGTGCAGTATCAAAACTACACAACGTCTCTGTCTAACGAAATTAACCGGGTTGAGCAGAAACATCTGCTTGTGGCGCAAAACCTCTCGTTAGCACTCGACCGCTACCTCACCGACCTATCCTCGCTCAGCGCTTACCTCTGGCAAAGCTTCAAGTCGGACAATGACTGGCAACAGACCGCTCGCGAGGTGGGAATTCTTGGCATGGGTGTCAAGAGCGGAGCCGATTACCGGGTATCCATGTTGACGGATGAGGCGTGGACCGCATCCCTGAATGACTCAGAGGAGCTAAGCGCATTTTTGCAAGAGGGTGGCGAGGGCATCAGGTTTTCCGGACTGATCAATATTGGCACTCAACAGGTATTTGTGATTGCAAAAAGCATAGATGCCAGTCACTACTTCACACTTCTGCCGCTTGACTATATCCGTAAGATTCAGGCCAGTATTCAGTTCGGTGATCGCGGTCACTCGGCGATTTTTGACCAGCACGGCACAATACTGGCGCACCCAAGTGCCAAGCTTCAAGCCGCCGGGGCAAACCTGTCGAAGCTGTCGGTTGTGCAGCAAATGATGGCTGGCGGCACCGGTGTGGCATTCTTCTACTCTCCCCCTATGGCAGCCGATATGGTGGCCGGCTACACCACCCTTGAAAAGGCAGGCTGGGGCATCATGGTTCCTCAGCCCTTGATGGAGATTGAACAGGGAGTCATTGACGATATCGGCAAGGGTACGCTGATTGGTGCTGTCGCTCTTATCTTTTTTATATTCTTGGGTTACCTGCTGTCGAAACGGCTAACCTCCTCCTTGTCGCGTAATATTATCGACCTGAAAAGCATCAGCGAAGGTGAGGAACTGGTGCTCGGTGAACGAAATGATATTTCCAGAGAGAGTCTTGCGCTGAGCCAGGCTCTAGTGACTACCGCGCAACAGGTGCGTGCCTCGAAAACACGTCTTTCCGAGGCACTGGATGCAGCGCGTGAAAATATCCACCAACAGAACCAGTTCATCGACCATATCAATCACAGTATTCGAACTCCGTTGAATGGCATCGCCGGCGCTGGTGAGCTGCTGGATACCGACGCCTCCGAAACGGAGATAAATGAGTATCGCGAAATTATACTGAGTTCAGTGACTGAAATTACGACGATACTCGAAGAGCAGTTCGAGTCTCGGGAGCTCGTTAAGCAGGCGCAAGAGGTCTGACAGCATGAGAGTCAGAGGGGCCTGGCGCCTGAGGGCTCGAGCAACTAGATTTTTACTGTGTGTCGACTAATTCAAAGAGGACGATGTGAGCTCACTTGCAGGTAAGAAAGCGTTGGTTGTTGATGACAACCCCACCAATCTTAAAGTCGCCATGCGGATGCTCAAGAAGCTTGCGATGGACGCAACAACCGTAGAGTCAGGCGTGGAAGCACTAGCGCTCGATGAAATCAACAGCTTCGACGTGATTCTGCTAGACATCCAAATGCCCGATTTGGATGGCTACCAGACAGCGCGAGCGTTGAGAGATCGAGAGATAAAAACACCTATCATTGCCTATACCGCTCACGCGCTGGGGAGTGATATCGAACTCTGTTTACAGGCGGGTATGGACGAGCATATTTGTAAGCCGATGCTACTCAATCATTTAGAGGAGAAGTTGCTGAAGGTATTGGGCGGCAACGACTAAAATTGCTCGACGGAACCAACACGCGGCTCGCTACCCACTCTCGTTACCCTGGCTATAACACCTCAGAGCACTCCGGGCGTAACACCCTGTCGCCGTGCAAATCAGCCGTTGGCTATCAAACACAGTTAACGATCTGTGGTATCGCCTTTTTGGAGCGCATCCGGTAACTCGGATAATATCACCACCCGATTACCCTCAGCAGTGGGAACATAAGCTAACAACGCGGAGGCAACAGCACTGGCGCTAACCGGCCTGAATCGGTGCGGTACAAGGCGACCCAGAAACGCTGTAACAAAGATACCGATCTGTTCACCTATCCGATGAGGCTGCCCCAGTGCGCGACGATCACCAACAAGTAACGACGGTCTTACGAAGACACTGCCCGCAAACCCCAGCTCCAAAAGCGCGCTCTCAAGCTCACCTTTTACCCGCAGATAGAAGATACTGGACTGGGCATCTGCACCCATAGAGCTGACCAACCCAATGCGCTGAACACCTGCCGCTAATGCGGCACGCGCAACTGCTAAGTTGGCACCGTAATCGACGGCGCGAAATGCGGGGCGACTCCCCGCAATCTTTATGGTGGTACCCAGTGCAAGATAAAGCTCATCGGCTTGCGGCAACTCGGGCAGATTATCAAAATCAACAAGGTGCTCTTTGAGTTTGACGTGCTCAATCTTCAGCGGCCGACGACTCAGGCTATGCACCGCACCAATGGACGTATCTTGAAGGGCTGCCTTCAATACCGCGCGCCCCACCAGACCCGTGGTGCC
>DATHZN010000018.1:0-24155 GCA_035458585.1 Marinobacterium sp.
GGATCTCTATCTTTAGATGAAAAGGCCGATTTCGGCACACCGCGAGTGGCGCTACTGAACCACGCTCTCGCAATAGCCTGGGCTCTCATTAATGGCGATTCAAGGCTCACCCAGCATCGCAATATGAGGCTGCAGACCGCAGAAAACGAACGACGTCAGGGCGCACCCTATGCTTGCAACTTTAGAGACTTGACTGAGAATGTTGTGAGATCTCTAAGATACATCTCACTAAAGAGTGGCGACTACCATAAGTGCTACAAACGGTTACTTGTAGTGTCAGTGGGCGTCGGGCTAGCGATGCGATAAGAGGAAGAACAGTGGCTGAACAAAAAACAAAAAAGCCCACATTACGTGAGCCTCAGAGACATCATGGAACTGGGTAGGATGTAAAGTGGTGGGCCCTCCGGGACTTGAACCCAGGACCTGCCGATTATGAGTCGGATGCTCTAACCAACTGAGCTAAGGGCCCACAAAAAACGCTGCCCATCATACAGTGGTATGACGGGCGCAACAAGATGAAAAACTTAGGTTTTTTACTCGTCTATGAAACTACGCAGATGATCTGAGCGGCTTGGGTGGCGCAGCTTTCGCAACGCCTTGGCTTCGATCTGACGTATACGTTCACGGGTCACGTCGAACTGCTTACCCACCTCTTCCAAAGTGTGGTCTGTATTCATGTCGATACCGAAACGCATGCGCAGAACTTTCGCCTCGCGAGCAGTCAACCCGGCGAGTACCGCACGAGTGGATTCACGCAGGCCCTCGCCGGTCGCTGAATCGACTGGCGACTCCAGCGTGGTGTCTTCAATAAAGTCACCCAGGCTTGAATCTTCATCATCACCAATTGGCGTCTCCATAGAGATTGGCTCTTTAGCGATCTTCAGTACTTTACGGATCTTATCTTCTGGCATCTCCATCCGCTCTGCCAGCTCTTCAGGCGTCGCCTCACGCCCCATCTCCTGCAGCATCTGACGCGAGATACGGTTGAGTTTGTTGATCGTTTCGATCATGTGCACCGGAATACGAATTGTACGAGCTTGGTCAGCGATCGAACGGGTGATCGCCTGGCGAATCCACCAGGTGGCGTAGGTCGAGAACTTGTATCCACGGCGGTACTCAAACTTATCCACGGCTTTCATCAGACCGATGTTGCCTTCCTGAATCAGGTCGAGGAACTGTAGACCCCGGTTGGTGTACTTTTTGGCAATTGAGATAACCAGACGCAGGTTGGCCTCAACCATCTCTTTCTTGGCACGACGTGAACGCGCTTCACCGATAGAGAGCTGGCGATTTACCTCTTTGATCTCTGGTAGCGTCAGACCCACTTCCTGCTCAACCTGAATCAACCGGCGCTGTGCTCGTTTGAGTTCAACCAGTTGCGCTTCAATCGCTGATGCGTAAGGTTTACCGCTTGCGACTACTTCATCAAACCAGGCTTCGTTAGTTTCATTACCGGGGAAGCCTTTAATGAAATCCGGACGCGGCATACGGCCCCGTTGAGTACACAGACGCATGATATTGCGCTCCTGAGTACGGACGCGATCAACGTAACCACGAACACGGGCGACGAGCTCATCGTAGTAGCGCGGCGACAGTTTGATCGGCGAGAAAGCGAGCATCAGCTCTTCCATAGCTTCGGAATAAGCAGCTGACTCACGGCCCTTTTTACTCTCGGCAGCCTGCAACTTGTCATAGGCTTCCTGCAGTGCTCCGAAGCGTATTTTGGCCTCTTCTGGATCAGGTCCACGCTCTTTTTCATCATCGCTGGATGAAGAGTCGTCATCATCATCGTCATCATCATCATCGTCGTCTGAATCATCTTCATCGACTTCGATGGTGTCAGGTTCTGCCTCTGCAATCTCAGCATCAGGGTCAATATAGCCACTGAATATATCGCTCAGCCGCCCCTCTTCCTGAAGGGCACGGTTGTATGCTTCGAGTATCTCTTCGACACTTCCAGGGAATTGCGCCAGCGCCATCATGACACCGCGAATACCATCTTCAATGCGTTTCGCGATCTCAATTTCGCCTTCACGGGTCAGCAGCTCGACCGTACCCGTCTCACGCATGTACATGCGCACAGGGTCAGTGGTGCGACCAGCATCAGACTCCACTGCAGCTAGAGCAGCGACCGCTTCATCATCCGCATCCTCAGAAGAGTCTCCGTCAGTCATCAGAAGCGTCTCTGCATCTGGTGCCACTTCCGAGACCGAAATACCCAGGTCGTTGATCATGCGGATGATATCTTCCACCTGATCGGGATCGGCAATATCCTCAGGCAGGTGGTCATTTACCTCTGCGTACGTGAGGTAACCCTGCTCTTTACCACGAGCGATTAGCTCTTTCAGACGTGATTGCTGCTGTTCGGTGTTATCAGACATATAGATCCTGTGAAAATCCGTGGTGGACGTTCAAAAAATAAGCGCGAAATTATAACCGATGTGACTTTTATGCGCCAACATCCGTTTGATTTAGCTTCAGTGCCCTACCTACGCGGTGCTTAGCTCTTTTGAACGCCAGAAACTTGCCACTAAATGTAGTCCACAATTGCGTTTTGTGCACAATTTACCCAATCAGGTCGTTGCTTGCGTCAATAGTGTCTGCAAGCGCTTTTTCTCTTCATCGCTCAGCGGCCTCTCGCGTGCTTGTCGGGTCAGTTGCTCCAGCTCTGTTCGGTATTTACGTGCTAAAATTTTGCCCAGGGCATCTTTCAACAGACGCTCGGCGTCCACGCTCTCCAGTAACG
Organism: Marinobacterium sp.; assembly: GCA_035458585.1. Classification (GTDB taxonomy): domain Bacteria; phylum Pseudomonadota; class Gammaproteobacteria; order Pseudomonadales; family Balneatricaceae; genus Marinobacterium_E. The sequence continues at coordinate 2,747 of DATHZN010000018.1, forward strand.
GGTCAACATGTGAAATCTCATTGAGTACCAAAAGATAGGGCGCTCTCGCACTGTCCTGTTCCCAATCAAACATCAATGTTCCGAAACTTCGCTCATCGCTCTGCTGGAAGTAATCGAGGAGGTCGCGCAGAAGGCCTATATTTTGGCCTTCAATCCCATCAAACTCTTCTGCCTTAACACTCTGACGCGACAACTCAGGGCGATGCAATATGATAGAGATCGCGCTCGAAATCAGATCAATTCGCGCTCCGAGACGTGTACGAGCGGGCAGTGACGACCGGTTCTGATTCCCCTTTCTCGCTTCATCGAAGTAGGCTGACTGGGCGAACTCAGGCGGATCATAATCGTAGTCTGCAGGGGTCTCCTCACTGGCGGGAGCCACGGCAGCTGACTTCATCGGAGTTTGTGACGTGACTTTGGCCTGAAGCGCCACCACCGAATTGATCTGATCCATTGAGAGACCTGTCAGATCACAAATACGATCCATCATCATCTGCTGTAACACTGAGGGCTGCATCGTTTGCAGCAGGGGTAGCGCCTGAGTCGAGAACTTCGCTTTGCCATCCATGCTACTGAGATCAAGACCCTCGGCGAGCGCTTTAAAAAAGAACTCACTAAACGGCAACGCCTCAGACACTCTAGCCGTGAACGCCTCAAGCCCCTCTTTGCGAATCAGTGTATCAGGATCTTCACCCTCGGGCAGAAATAGGAAACGCGCCATCAAACCGTCGCGCATTACCGGCATCGCATTATCCAGCGCTCGCCTCGCTGCCTTACGCCCCGCCGAGTCACCATCGAAGCAAAACACGACCTCAGGGACAATTTTGAAAATTCGCTCCAGGTGCTGTTCAGTACAGGCTGTTCCGAGTGTAGCAACTGACCAGTCCAAGCCATGTTGCGCTAGACTGACAACATCCATGTAGCCCTCTACAACCATGAGCCGATTGAGACTGCCCTTGCTCTGGCGTGCTTCGTAAAGACCATAGAGCTCTCGGCTCTTATGGAAGGTGTCAGTCTCTGGAGAGTTCAGGTACTTGGGTTTTTCGTCGGTCAGTACGCGACCACCGAAAGCGATCACGCGCCCACGTACGTCCCGAATCGGAAACATAATCCGATCACGGAACCGGTCATACTTGCGTCCACGCTCCTCGTTCTCAATCAATAGACCCGCTTTAAGCAGCAGCGCCTCGGCATCCTGTCGCTCTTCACTCACTTCGCTCAGGAGATTATCCCATCCAGGAGGTGCAAAACCGATACCGAAACGTTTTGCAATCTGCCCTGAAAGTCCGCGACCCTTGAGGTAGTCGATCGCCTTCTGCTTGTCAGCATGCACGCGCAGCTGTTGCTGGTAAAAACTACTGGCCTGCTCCAATACGTCGTATTGTTGCTTCACCCGTTTCTCGCGCTCTACATCTCGCGTTCGATCGTGCTCGCGCGGAACATCAAGTCCCAGCGTTTTTGCCAACTCTTCAACAGCTTCAGGAAAACTGGCGTGCTCGTAGTCCATGATAAAACCCAGTGCATTTCCGCCAGCACCGCAACCGAAGCAATAATAGAACTGTTTATCAGGATTGACTGAGAAAGAGGGGGACTTCTCTTTGTGGAAGGGGCATAGCGCCGAGTAGTTTTTGCCGGTGCGCTTGAGTTTTACCCGCGCATCTACGACGTCCACGATGTTAACACGCGCTAACAGGTCATCAATAAAGTGCTGTGGTATCGCCATCTGCTACTTCGCTGTTGTGTGTCAGCGAAGACGCTTTTAGAGCTTCGCTTTGACCTGTTTAGAGACGACACCCATATCTGCGCGTCCCTGGAGTTGTGGCTTAATGACGGCCATCACCTGCCCCATCGCCTGCATGCCGCTGGCTCCGGTGGCAGCAATTGCTGCGTCGATAATCTCATTTACTTCATCATCACTGAGAGGTTGCGGCAAGAAAGTTTTAATCACCTCCATCTCTTGCTGCTCCTTATCAGCCAGTTCAGGGCGCTCAGCCGCCTCATACTGGGCAATCGAATCCTTCCGCTGCTTGACCATCTTATCTAGCACCGCAAGTACACGCGCGTCATCCAACTCTATACGCTCGTCCACCTCAATACGCTTGATCTCAGCAAGCATGAGGCGAATGGTACCGAGGCGCGCCTTGTCTTTGGCACGCATCGCGTCCTTCATCTGATCAGTTATCTGAGCTTTAATTGCCGACATCTGCGATGATCCGTAAGTTAGCTGCGCGAGTAGCGTTCAACTGCAAGGAACTCTAAACGCGTCTCTGTTTTAAATTAGTAGAGACGTACGCGGCGAGCGTTTTCACGCTGCAACTTCTTAGCGTGACGCTTAACAGCTGCTGCTGCCGCACGCTTACGAGCTGTGGTTGGCTTCTCGTACGCTTCGCGCTTACGAACTTCAGCCAATATACCGGCCTTCTCGCAAGAACGTTTGAAGCGACGCAGAGCAACGTCAAATGGCTCGTTTTCTTTAACTTTAACTGCTGGCATTTTTTAATTTACCTTGATTAATTTTTCGACTTACACTCCCGAAGATACTTCTTCGAGGGCGCCATATGATATAGACACACCCACCCCCTGTAAACCCGTAGGGCATAAAGTTTTAAACGGTTTAATAGCCCTTCCAATTAGCTGATAATAGCCAGCTGTTTTTCAGCCAAATAGAGTAAGACCCATGCTAGTACTCGGCATAGAAACATCCTGTGATGAGACGGGCGTCGCCCTCTACGATACCAATAAGGGGCTCCTTAGTGATGCCCTCTACTCTCAAGTTAAGATGCACGCAGAGTACGGTGGTGTAGTACCCGAGTTAGCGTCGCGCGACCATGTTCGTAAACTGATTCCACTTGTGCGCGAAGTTTGTAGCCAAGCCGAGAGAAACTTGAGTCAGATTGATGCTATTGCTTACACCTCGGGGCCCGGATTAATTGGCGCTTTAATGGTTGGTGCATCAACAGGACGCGCATTGGCGATGGCGTTGGGAATACCCGCTGTGGGCGTGCATCATATGGAGGGGCATCTACTGGCGCCCATGCTGGAGGATAATCCACCCGCTTTTCCGTTCGTCGCTCTCCTTGTTTCTGGCGGACACACCCAACTGGTGCGAGTAGACGGCATCGGTCAGTATGAGCTTCTCGGTGAATCCTTAGATGACGCCGCAGGTGAAGCCTTTGACAAAGCCGCCAAAATGATGGGGATGGACTATCCTGGCGGGCCACTCATCGCGAAAGCTGCCACACAAGGCGATGCATCGAAGTACAAATTCCCGAGACCCATGACCGATCGCCCGGGGCTCGACTTCAGTTTCTCGGGTCTCAAGACCTTCACCTTGAATACGATTGAGTCAGAGCGTCTTGATGATGGCTCGCTTCCCGAGCAAGCACGCAACAACATAGCGGCAGCATTTGAAGAAGCGGTGGTCGATACACTCGCGATTAAATGTCGCCGCGCTCTACAACAGACAGGGCTAAAACAGCTCATCATCGCCGGCGGCGTGAGCGCTAACCAGACGTTACGAGCCCGGCTTGAGGAGGCCGTTAGAAAAGAGAGAGCCAACCTGTTCTATGCGCGCCCTGCATTCTGCACCGACAATGGAGCCATGATCGCCTATGCAGGTGCACAGCGTTTAATGGCAGGGGAATGCAGCCCCTTGGCTATAGATACGAGACCACGTTGGCCGATGGATTCACTGCATGCCCTGGGAGCCAGTCAGAATGGATAAAATCTTCATCAAAAGACTCAGATTCGACTGCATTATAGGTATCTACCCTGAGGAGCGGGTCAAACTTCAGCCACTGGAGATTGATCTTGAGATGTGTTGTGACATTCGCGCCGCAGCCACGACCAAAGATCTCAACACATCACTGAACTACGCAGCGATCAGCGAGTCAGTGATCGGCTTCTGCCAACGTGCCAAGGCTGAGTTACTTGAGACACTCGCGGAGGAGCTCTGCACAATGCTCGCAACAGACTTTGGCGTAGAGGGCGTAAAACTGACGATACACAAACCCAGAGCGGTTCCCGAAGCAGAGTCAGTGGGTGTATCTATTATCCGAGGGAACTTCTGCTAATGGCATTTGTCATTCTGGGCCTGGGTAGCAATATGGATGCTGAGAATCGTCTCAGCAAGGCACTGGTGAGACTGGATCAGGAGCTTGATTCACTCGCCATTTCACCTTGGTTCGAGAGTCACGCACTTCGCGGCGGCGCCAACTACCTCAACCTGGTTGCGACAGCCAATACCCTGCTTTCGATTGAAGATCTGCACCACCTTCTCCATCGTATTGAAGAGGAGCAAGGACGCACGCGGGGTGATGAGGATCAGGCCTGCGCGTTAGATATAGATCTTATCTGCTACGACCGTCAGCAGATAAGAACCGCAGAGTACTGCCTTCCCCGAAGTGACATCACTGAGCACGCTCACGTGCTCTGGCCACTCGCTGAGCTTTGTCCCGAGCAAACCCATCCCTGTCTCGGAATCAGCTACAGCGATCTGTGGCAAGAGCGGCGCGAGCAAATGTTGGAAACTCAGGCTTTATGGCCGATTAAAAAGAGAGGCGACTCAGATTAAAGTTTGTCTTTAAATAGTCGCCATTCGCTCCTACACTCAGTGGGTCGTAATAAGATTAAAACTTACAGCTCTATCCCATTCGTTAGCTAATAAGGATCAACTGTGCTGTATTGGATTCCGCTACTAACACTGCTCGGCACACTTCTGCCGCTTGCTACCCGCAACTGGTCGCGTACCGCCTGCGCTTGGTCCACCGCTATTCTGCCCGCAGTGGCACTCATACTCGTAGTGATTCAATCGCCCGCCGTGTTTCAGGGCAATACACTGGTCGAGCACTACCCCTGGGTTACCCAGCTGGGGCTGGAGATCGCTTTTCGTCTGGACGGCTACGCCCTGCTGTTTATCTTCCTGATACTGGGTATTGGCCTGCTGATTATTCTCTACGCGAGATATTACCTCTCCGAGCAGGACGACATGGGCCGCTTCTATGCCTACTTAATACTCTTCATGACGGCGATGCTCGGCATTGTAATGTCGGAGAACTTGTTACAGCTCTGGGCGTTCTGGGAGCTCACCAGCATCAGCTCTTTTCTTCTGATTAGTTTTTGGTCGCACAAGACCGATGCCCGCAAGGGGGCGCGCATGGCGCTCACCGTGACTGGTATGGGTGGTCTGGCTCTTCTAGCCGGCATTCTGCTGCTGGGTGATACACTCGGAACGTTTAATTTAACAGAGATTTTGGCACGCGGAGATGAGATTCGCGCGTCGGGCCGATACCCGATCATCCTGATCCTGATTCTGATCGGTGCCTTCACAAAGTCAGCTCAGTTCCCATTCCACTTCTGGCTGCCCCACGCAATGGCAGCGCCGACACCGGTATCGGCTTACCTGCATTCAGCCACCATGGTGAAGGCGGGTATCTTTCTGGTGGGTCGCCTCTATCCGTCGCTTTCAGGGACCGACTTATGGTTTTTCCTTGTCACCTCAACGGGCACGGCGACGCTGTTAGTAGGTGCTTACATCGCCCTTTTCAAACATGATCTCAAGGGTCTGCTGGCTTTCTCGACCATCAGCCATCTTGGCCTGATTATGTTGTTGTTCGGTCTCAATTCCGATCTCGCAGCCGTGGCTGCCGTATTCCACATCATTAACCACGCTACCTTTAAAGCCTCACTCTTCATGGCAGCTGGTATCATCGACCATGAGACTGGCTCGCGCGACATGCGCAAACTAAATGGACTTTGGCGATATATGCCGCATACGGCCTCTTTAGCGATCGTTGCAGCTCTGGCCATGGCCGGTGTGCCGCTGCTCAATGGTTTTCTATCCAAAGAGATGTTCTTCAACGAGACGGTCCACCAGAGCTCTCTGGGTGCCCTCTCTTGGATGCTACCCGTGCTGGCAACAGTGGGTGCCACCTTCTCGGTGGCCTACTCCGCCCGCTTTATACATGATGTCTTCTTCAACGGCGAACCAATTAACCTACCACGCACACCGCACGAACCCCCGCGTTATATGAAGATACCCGTCGAGATACTTGTGGGTGTCTGTATTTTGGTAGGTATGGCACCGGCCTGGGTTGTTGGGGACCTCCTAAACAACGCCTCGAGCGCACTGCTTCAAGGGGACCTGCCGGAGTACAGCCTCTCTCTATGGCACGGTTTTAATATCCCGTTGATGATGAGTATTACTGCGTTGATACTGGGCCTTGTTATCTACAATATCCGCGAGCGGCTGTTCGCATTTCAAGCTAAGTTTGCTGACCGGGACGCTAAGCTGGAGTTCGAGCGTCTTGTGCAACTCACTGTGGAGGCCGCCAACAATCTCTATGCGCGTCTCGAAACAAATCGCCTGCAAAACTATGTACTCACGCTCTTCATCTTCACGTTAGCTGTGACTGCCTGGCCGCTGATGCAGATCGCTGAAACAACCGGTGATAGGGAGCAACTACCCCCCGACTGGATAGCCTTTGGTGGAATTCTCACACTGTCACTCGCAGCCATAATGACACTGGTATGGCATCGTAAACGTGTTATCGCGCTCATTTCAGTGTCGGTGGTCGGTTTGATCGTGGCGCTCATCTTTGCTCGTTTTTCAGCGCCGGACCTCGCATTAACCCAACTCGCGGTAGAAGTTGTGACGATCATTCTGCTGATGTTGGCGCTCTTCTTCCTGCCGCAGTCAACACCTAAGGAGTCGAGTCCAGGTGTGGTATTCCGTGATCTTGGCATCTCGATAATGGTGGGTGGCGTTATGGCGACCCTAGCCTTTGCAATGATGACCCGTCCTTTAGAGACCATCTCAGACTTCTTCACCGCAAACGCTAAAACAGGAGGCGGTGGTACAAATATTGTGAACGTCATTCTGGTCGATTTTAGGGGCTTCGACACCCTAGGCGAGATTACCGTACTCGGTATAGCCGGTCTGGGTATATATAAACTCATTCGCCGTATGCGGCTATCGCTTCCCACGGCGGATTCCTCCGGCCGTGCCTGGTCAAGCGATACGCATCCGATGATGCTGGCGATGGTTTCACAGGCTCTGCTACCGCTCGCTCTCTTGGTATCAGCCTATATATTCTTAAGGGGCCACAACCTACCAGGCGGTGGTTTTATTGCGGGTCTAATTACTGCTATAGCTCTTATCCAGCAGTACATAGCCAATGGTGTCTTCTTCATGAAAGGGAAACTCAGACTCGATTATCAGTATTTAATCGGATGGGGCCTGCTCATTGCAGTCGCTACAGGTCTGGCATCGTGGATGTTCGACCGACCCTTCCTGACATCCTGGTTCGACTATCTTAACTGGCCGGTTGTTGGGAAGTTTGAGGTTGCCAGTGCCATGGTGTTTGATCTGGGGGTCTACCTCACCGTGGTGGGCGCAACTCTCCTCATTCTGTCGAACCTCGGAAAACTCAGCACAACAGAGAGACCAACTGAAGGGGAGAACATTTAATGGAGATGCTAGTCGCTTTGGCTATAGGTATTCTTACCGCCTCCGGTACCTTTCTGACGCTACGCGGGCGCACCTTCCCCGTCGTGCTCGGCCTCACACTGCTGGCTTATGCGGTCAATCTCTTTATATTCTCTTCCGGTCGATTGGTGATTGATGGCGCTGCTGTATTGCAGCAAGGCTTGCCGGTTCCTGACCCACTGCCGCAGGCATTAGTACTCACCGCTATCGTTATAGGCTTCGCTATGACCGCCTTCGCAGTAATTCTATCGATGCGTGCCCGTGCCGACTTGGGCAATGATCATGTTGACGGCAGCATACGCAGTCAGCAGAACGACGGAGATCAGCGCTGATGAGCCATCTCCCCATTCTACCTATCCTTATCCCTATGCTGGCGGGCATTCTCTTACTCCTGCCGCCTCTTCGCACGACACTGACCCGTCAGCGAATAGCATCATTGGTCTCCGCCGGCATCAACTTGTTGGTAGCCGTTGTGCTGCTGAACCAGAGTGCGACGGGCGAAGTCGCTGTATACGCCGTCGGAGACTGGCATCCGCCATACGGTATTGTTCTGATCGCCGACCGTCTCTCTGCACTTATGCTGCTACTGACGGCTATCCTGCTTTTCGCTGCACTGCTCTATGCAAGTGCAGGCGAGGATGAGACCGGCCGATTCTTCTACCCTCTAATGATGTTCCAAGCGCTCGGCATCAATGGTGCATTTCTAACAGGAGACCTATTTAACCTCTTCGTCTTCTTCGAAATTCTATTGATCGCCTCCTACTCACTGCTAATTCACGGCGGCGGAAAACATAAGACGCGTGCAGCCGTGCACTATGTCTTTCTGAACCTGGTTGGTTCAGCGATCTTCCTCTTTGCTCTGGGCGTCGTTTACGGTTCGATAGGATCGCTCAATATGGCCGATATGGCATTGCGGGTTCGTGAGCTCAGCGGGGCAGAGCTGGAACTCGCTAAAGTGGGCGGTCTACTCCTATTAGTTGTATTCGGTCTCAAAGCAGCCATGCTCCCGCTACAGTTTTGGCTACCGCGAACCTATGCAACCGCGCCAGGCCCCGTCGTCGCACTCTTCGCCATTCTCACTAAGGTCGGTATCTACTGCATGATGCGCGTGCACGGTATGATTTTTGGAGATTATGCAGGCGATATTGCTGATTTGATACAGCCCTGGCTTTGGGCGACCGCGATCCTGACCATTGCAATCGGTGCAATCGGAGCTCTCTCCAGTCCCAGCCTTAAGCGACTGGCGGGCCACCTGGTGATCGTATCCGTAGGCACTTTGCTTTCGGCTCTGGCCATTAACACACCAGCCGCCATCAGTGCTGCACTCTACTATGCAGCACACTCAACCCTGGCCGGCGCCGCTCTATTTTTGGTCTCAGAGTTGATTTCCGAGCAGCGTGGCGGAGCGCTGGATATGATCGTACGATCTCGCCCAGTTGCACAACCTGTCGCCCTCGGTATTACCTTCTTCATTACGGCGCTCGCGCTGATCGGAATGCCGCCCTTCTCTGGATTTATCGGTAAGCTCATGGTGATGCAGTCAGCCACTACCATGATGCAAATGAGCTCAACCTGGCCGACACTACTGATTGCTACTCTGTTTGCACTCGTCGCCTTTTCGCGCGCTGGCTCAACACTCTTCTGGCGCGCGACCGGCAAAAACAGCGACAACATCAAGGTCTCCAGCACTAAATACGCAGCTATCTGGCTGTTGCTTTTGGCGGCACCTTTAATGTCTCTTTTTGCGGGCCCTATCGTCGAGTTTACCGCTGCGACCGCTGCTCAGCTGGACCAATTCGCGCAAACACCCGAAATTTTGCTGAATGGAGGTAACCGCTAATGTTTGCTCGTTGGTTCCCCATGCCCATGCAAAGCACTGTGCTATTTGTAGCCTGGTTGTTGTTAAATAACAGCATATCACCAGGACACTTACTGCTAGCGGCTATTCTGGCCACTGCAATCCCACGTTATTGTCTTCCGGTGCAGTCAAAGCAACCTAAGGGCCACAAACCGCTACTGATTCTGAGGTACTTCGGTATCTTGCTATGGGACATAGTGGTTGCAAACCTGACCGTAGCCAAACTCATACTTGGAAAGAACCAAAATTTGTCACCCAGCTTTATCGCCGTGCCACTGGATATGCGGGCGGAGCTACCGATCACTATCCTGGCATCCACTATCTCACTGACTCCAGGGACACTTAGCGCTGATGTGAGTGAAGATAGGGCTTGGTTATATATCCACGCACTCGACGTGGATGACGAAGCGCTTCTCGTAGCAGAGATCAAACAGCGTTACGAGAGCCCGCTAAAGGAGATTTTCCAATGCTGATGACTGCGCTCTATATCGCTTTCGCACTGATTTCGTTGGCCTTGCTGTTGACGGTTATTAGCCTTGCGCGAGGCCCTAGCATTCCGGATCGCGTGCTTGGCTTGGACACGCTGTACATCAACTCCATTGCCCTAATTATCCTCTATGGCATAGCGGAAGCGTCTACGATCCATTTCGAAGCCGCTCTGTTGATAGCCATGTTGGGTTTTGTCAGCACAGCCGCCTTATGCAAGTACATGTTAAGGGGAGATATTATCGAATGATGGATACCATGCCATTCGTCCTGGAATTACTGCTTTCCGTACTGATTCTCTTTGGTGCTGCTCTGGTGCTCATTGGCTCCATAGGTCTGGTGAAACTGCCCGATTTCTATACCCGCCTGCATGCTCCGACCAAGGCGACCACACTCGGGATGGGCTCACTGCTGATCGCATCACTTATCTTCACCAGCTATGTGGAGGGTGCACTGACCGTACAACAACTGCTGATAACCCTGTTCCTTTTTATTACAGCTCCAATCGCAGCACATATGCTTGCCAAGACGGCTCTGCACCTTAATATCAGCGCACACCATCGTACGGCTAATATAGAACTTCAGGACAGTGCCAGAAATCGTCAAGTACCCAACACTGATCCAAAATAGTAGACTGCACTTCAACCCAAACGCCTATCTGGCACGCATACTGCTTTATATAGAGCAGGCGTGGGTTGCCCACATTCGAATAGAGTGACTGCAACAGCGCAAATAACTTGTTGCGAACAAAGGAATATCAATGCTTTCAAAAGTCATTATCCCGGTCGCCGGCCTCGGCACACGTGTTCTTCCGGCCAGTAAAGCGATACCAAAGGAGATGCTTCCGGTCGTCGATAAGCCGGTCATTCAGCATGTGGTCGAGGAGGCCATGCGCGCCGGGTTTCGACAGATTGTCCTGGTGACACGCTCCGGCAAAGAGGCAATAGAGAACCACTTTGACGCGAACTACGAGCTCGAGCAGATGCTTGCGCTAAAAAACAAAAAAGCCCTGTTGGATGCAGTAGAGAATACCCTTCCGAAAGGAATAGAGGTCATCTCTGTGCGTCAACCCAGCGCCAAAGGGTTGGGACATGCCGTGCTCTGTGCTGCGCACGTCGTCGGTAATGATGATTTTGCGGTTATGCTGCCAGATATGGTCATCGACGACGAGGGTCTGCCGTGCGACTTCGCCGAAATGGTCAAGCGCTATCAGAAAAATGGCGCAGGCCAGATTATGGTTGAGGGCGTACCACAGGAGCATGTTGATCGATACGGTATTGTCGACTGCGGTGGCATTGCACTGAAAGAGGGCATGGGCGCACCTATCCGGGGCATGGTAGAGAAACCTAAACTCAATGAAGCCCCGTCGAATCAGGCTATAGTTGGCCGCTACATTCTACCAAATCGTGTAATGGAGCTGCTTAAAACTACCGCGCCTGGCGCAGGCGGCGAGATTCAACTCACCGACGCGATGCTACGCTTACTATCTGAGCAGCCGATGGAAGCCTTCAGTATGCGCGGAACCATCTATGATTGCGGCAACAAAGCCGGACTCCTTGAAGCTAATCTCGCTTTCGGATTGAAGCACCCAGAAACGGGTGATGCACTGCGCGAGTTCATAAAATCTAAAAATCTATAAAGGCGATCAGATGAGCCCCGCATGGAATAAACTACTGGCTTCGGCTGATCGTTTGCGCGGGGTTCACCTGCGAGATCTACTAAGGACGAAAGACCGTTTCGAGTCTCTCTCCTTCTCAGCAGCCCATCTAATGCTCGACCTGAGCCGGCAGCGCGTGGATTCTCAGGTCTTTAATGAACTTATAGCACTGGCAGAGGAGCGCGATTTACGCGCAGCGATCAAGTCTCTGCTAAACGGCCAAATCGTCAATCCGACAGAAAATCGTCCTGCACTGCACTCGGCCCTGCGTATGCCACAAGAGAGCTCACTGGTGATTGAAGGGGTAGACCTCGTCTCTGGTGTGCATGAAACCTTGGCTCAAATGGAGAAATTTGTTGAGAAAATCCACGCGGGACAGTGGCGCGGATATACCGGCCGTGCGATCTCTCAAGTCGTCAACATAGGTGTCGGCGGATCGGATCTCGGTCCGTTAATGACCTGCGAAGCGCTAAACGAGTTTCGTCCTCCCGAGGCTGAAGGGGTCGATATTCACTTCGTCTCTTCCATGGATGGCAGCCAGCTATCTAACTTACTGCTGGAACTTAACCCCGAAACAACTCACTTTGTACTCTCGTCTAAATCGTTCGGTACTCTGGATACACTGGCAAATGCATCGACTGCGATTGACTGGCTTATGGAGCGAAGCGGACTGAGTCGCAAACAGTTGCTTCGCCAGCACTTTATCGGCGTCACCTCGGCACCGGATAAAGCAATAAGCTGGGGCATCTCTGAGCACAACATCCTTCGATTTTGGGACTGGACCGGCGGGCGATACTCGCTCTGGTCTGGTATTGGACTGCCTATTGCCCTGACAACCGGGATGCAAGGCTTTAAGGAGTTACTGGCGGGTGCCAATGCTATGGATCGACATTTCGCAGAAGCACCTTATGAGCAGAATTTACCCGTCTTGCTGGCTCTTTTAGGTATCTGGAATATTAATTTTCAAGATATTCATGCGCATGCCATCCTACCCTACGATGGGCGTTTAGCTCACCTGCCCGCCTATCTCGAGCAACTCGAGATGGAGTCCAACGGTAAGAGCGTTAAGCTCGATGGTGAACTGGTCCAGACGCGCACATGCCCGATACTCTGGGGTGAAATCGGCCCGAATGCTCAGCACGCTTTCTATCAGTTGCTGCATCAGGGCACAGAGCGTGTAATGTCCGATTTCATCGTACCAGCGCGACGCTACGAAGGTCGATCAACAGGCTTGATAGAGCAGCATCAGTTAGCACTCGCAAACTGTCTGGCACAGGCCAGAGTGTTGGCTTTAGGTGATGCAGCACTGAGTGATGCAGAGCAAAGACCCGCCTGGCAGCGCTATGCTGGCAATCAACCCAGTAGCGTCATTCTGCTTGAGACGCTCACACCCGCGAGCCTGGGGAGCCTCATCGCGATGTATGAGCATAAGGTCTACATTCAGGCTGTTATCTGGGGCATTAATCCTTTTGACCAGTGGGGGGTTGAGCTGGGTAAAAAAGTAGCTAACGATCTGATCGACTCACTTCGACAGCAGAGCTGTGAGGGCTATGACCAGGCCACGAGTGGCCTTCTAGCGCGCATCCAAAAACTTCAGCAGGAGAACTAAGATGAAGATCACTGTATGGGGTCAGGAGCTGAGCGCTTGGGTCGCAAGAGCACAGCTTGCCAGTTATGGTAATACCGTTTATCTGGCCACTGGCGAGACCGAGCCGGTGGTCAGCCAACTTCGCTCTGAACCGGGGCTGTTAAGCGCGCTACAACTGGCCCAATTTAATGAGCGTTTGATTGTCGATGAGCAACTGGCCCTCACCGCTGAAGTACACTGGTTTAGCATGTCTCCAGATGACGCGGACTATGCACTTGAACTTGTTAAGACCATAGCGCAAACAATTTCAGGACCACTTCTGATCGTTAACCAGAGCAACTTTGGTGTTGGTATGTGCGATCTGATGCAAGCTCAACTTGGATCAGAGCTCCAACAGGTCGTTTACTTGCCGGATCTGCTGCAAGCAGGGCAAGCGATGCAGCAATTCGTCACCCCTGAAGCGTTGCTAATCGGTACCGATAGCTCGACTGCCAAAGCGAGCCTCCTGGCTCTACTAAGGCCTTTCCACTTAGGGCAGCGTACCATACAGCAGATGACCTGCCGTGAAGCGGAGTTCGTGAAGTACGCCATTACTGGCCTGCTGGCACTTCGCTTAGGTTATATTAATGAGATGGCGGGGCTCTGCGATCAGCTCAATTTAGATATGGATGCGATTCGTCGCGGCATGAGCACCGATAAGCGAATCGGTACGCACTATCTGCAACCAGGGTGCGGGTTTGGTGGACTCCAGTTCACACAATACCTTCAGGGACTTGCAGAGTTACTGACGGGTCGCCGTGGTTCAGTGTTGATCGATACTGTGCTGGCGCAGAATGAAGTGAATAAAGAGTGGCCTTTCCGCACTCTGTGGCAGCACTACAACTGCGAACTAGAGAATCGTAGGATTGCGATCTGGGGAGCGGCATTCAAAGCGGGGGTAGCCGATATAGACAACGCCCCTGCCCTGCGGGTGATTGATGCGTTGCTTGCACAGGGGGCAGAGGTCTGTGTTCACGATCCTGAAGCGATGCAGGCACTGGCCGAGCGATACCCTAAAACACAAAAATTTAGCCTAGCGACTAGCGCCTACGATGCTTGTAAACAGGCAGATGCCTTACTGCTCCTGACCGACTGGCCTGAGTATGGTTCACCTGACTTTCCTCGCCTAAAAAGGTCAATGCAGCAGGCGCTTATCATTGACGGACGCAATCTGTATGATCCTCATCGAGTGCAACAGGAGGGGTTCGTCTATTACACCCGTGGACGCAACTGCCTCTCCCACCCGGCGAGTTTGAGTGAGCAGACAGAAACAGCTTAAGAGTGCAGAAATTGACTGGAGCGAAACGCAACCACGCTCCTGTCAATTCGGTGATATCTACTTCAGTCAGGAGGATGGTGTCGCCGAGACCGAGTATGTGTTCCTCAAGGCTAACGAGCTGCACACGAGGCTGTGCGAATTGCCCGACAACTCCAGCTTCGTTATTGGCGAGACAGGGTTCGGTACCGGCCTCAATTTTCTATGTGCAAGACGACTATTCTTGGACTGTGCGCCCCCGAATGCCCGGCTCCACTTTATTAGCTGTGAAAAATATCCGTTACAAACTGACGACCTCAAGCGAGCGCACAGCCTCTTCGAAAAGACGCCGGAACTGAGCGCTGGCTGTGAACAGCTACAACAATTATGGCCCCCGGCCGTCGTGGGTTTTCATCGGCTCGATCTCGATGACGGACGTGTACAGCTTACACTTCTTTACGGCGACGCTGCCGATATGTTCAGCCAGCTCAACGCACGCGTCGACTGTTGGTTTCTCGATGGCTTCGCCCCATCAAAGAATCCCGATATGTGGCGTGATGACCTATTTACCCAACTTGGCAGACTCAGCCACGCTCAGACAACCTTGGCAACCTTTACTGCAGCCGGCGTGGTCAAGCGCGGACTAACTGCGCAGGGTTTCACGATTGAAAAGATCCCAGGTTATGGGCGCAAACGCGAGATGCTGCGAGCACAATTCACTGGCAGTGCAACCGCGGAGCGATTGCAGCCCTGGTTAAAGCGACCTCCGGCAATCACCGGTAAAAGTCAGCGTATCGCTGTGGTTGGCGCTGGGTTGAGCGGTTGTAGCACTGCTAATGCGTTGGCAAGGCGCGGATACCAGGTTGACCTTTACGAACAGCACGAAGATTTGGCAACTGAGGGTTCAGGCAACCCCCAGGGAGCACTCTATGCCAAGTTACCGGCGAAACCGACTCATCAGAGTCGCTTGCATCTGGCTGGACTCCTCTATTCAGTTGAACTACTCCGCTCGAATCGACTCAACAACGGGCAGGTCGCAGACCTATGCGGACTGCTGCAGCTTGCTCTGGACCCCAAAGAGGTTGCACGATTTGAAGAGTTTGTCGCTGAGGCATCTTATCCAGATGACCTGGTCAGATGGGTCAGCAAGGCTGAGGCGAGTGAGCTGGCCGGCACTGTCTGTGCCGGGCCCGCACTCTACTTCCCTGATGCAGGCTGGGTGGCACCGCGTGAACTCAGCCGTTGGTACGTCGATCACCCAAACATTCAGCTCTTGCCACTCAGGCGGGTCGAACACCTGAAGCGTTTATCAGAGGGTTGGAGTCTTAGTCAGCAACCCCTGACTTATGATGCTGTTGTTATCTGTACCGCATGGCGTAGCGAATTGATCGAAGACTGGTCGCAACTCGGGTTGAAAGCCATCCGTGGTCAAACAACCTGGGCCACTCAACCTGAGAACGCAAGGCTAGAAAAAGTGGTCTGCGGTAAGGGTTATGTATCACCTGCCACTCAGCAACTCTACTGCTTCGGTTCAAGCTTTGTGATCGGTGATCAGACTACAGATCTGCGGGATAATGAGCACCAACACAACCTCAGTATTCTGGCACAATCACTCCCCGAACTGGCGCAACAGCTGCAGAACAGACCAGTAGAAGGTAAGGCGGCACAACGCGCAGGCAGCCGGGACTATATCCCAATCGTCGGTGGTCTATGCGATCGCAAAGAGGTGCAGGCGCTCTATCGGGCGTTGAGCACCGATGCCCGGACTGAGTTTGAGGGCGAAGCACCCTGGATCAACGGGCTCTATGTTAACCTAGGTCATGGTTCCAAAGGGCTGATAACCTGTCCGTTAAGCGCAGAGATTCTTGCGGCTCAGATCTGTAATGAGCCCTATCCGGTAGAGCAGGTTTTGGTTGATCTGCTGTCTCCACAGCGCTTTACTATACGTGAGATGATTCGTAGGGGTGGATAGATATGGCACTGGTTGTATTTGACCGCGGAACACGCATAAAAACACCTGTATCCAGTATTTTTCCACCTCGCAGAGTGGAGGCAAACAGTGCCTCGGCAGCGGATGCAGCGATTCCATCCGGCCCTGACACCGCCCGTGCTGAACACGAGCAGCAGATTGAGGATTTTGCCCAGCTAGCCGAAATGGCTGAGCACAAGGCAGCCGTCAAAGCCTACGCCAGTAATGCGCAGGACGCCCAGCCGCAGAAGCCGCAGATTTTGGCTCGCCAGATCATGAGTACGCCTGTCATTAGCTGTCAAATTGAGACGCCCATCAGACAAGCTGTGATGCAGATGGAGAACGCCGGCGTGCATTACCTAGCGGTATTTGATCAGCAGAGTGAGTTGACGGGGCTCCTCAACCAACGGGATCTGCTATCCAAACCGGGGCTAGTCAATCAACGCGTTGATGCTGCCATTCAACAGCATTTTCTGGCCGCAACGCCCGATACACCGGTACTGCAGATTGCCTCCAATTTGTTGCAGTACCACTGTGGCGCAGTGCTGGTAATCGACACTGAAGATCAGCTCAGTGGAATTATCACAAGAACGGACTTGATTCGCTTATTAATAAGTCAGGCCAGAGTCGAGGGTTGGGTTTGACTCAGGCACCGACACGAGGACAGAGCTACTGCTCTACTGAACCTCTGCCGAACGGCCACCGAAGAGCCGCCTTATTGCGCCAAAAACGCGTTTAATCCCCCGCCAGAGTTTAGGCAACAGCCAAATAAGCAGAATAATAAAAAGCACAAGTCCGAACAGGAACCAAAGAGGGTGGTTGAGAGCGGCCCAGAGCCCTCCAATCACAGCAACATCCTCTGCAACTGAGGCAGTCCAGTTGCTGACGGGTTCAGGAGAGGTGTTTATAAGCACCCTTGAGCCCGATTTAAATGCGTGCGACCCTGCTGCTATCGAACCGCCAACAAGTGCCGCAGCCAACTCTGCACCCGCGCCTATATCTCCGACGGCACCAGCAGCCAGAATAGCCCCGGCAGGAATCCTGATGAAGGTGTGCAGCCCATCCCAGCCTGTATCTACCCCGGGTATCTTATCTGCGAAAAACTCCACACAGTACATAAAGCCGGCAGCGATCATGACCATGGGGTCAGAGAGGATTAACAGATCAGGAGGCAAGGTGATATTACCCGTATTCTGCATCCAGCCCAGCATAAACACAGCAGCGTAGAGGTTAATACCGCTGGCCCAAGCGACACCCATTGATAGGGCTAGCAGGCTACTAATTTCGGCTAACTGTTCCATGCTCTACCTCATTACTCAGTCGGACAGTCATGGGTCCGGCGGTGATTAGTCAGACGGTGGAATTTGCGCCTGTATTTTAGATAGATCGGCAGCCGGAATGATTGTTGTAGTCTCACTTGCGGCATCAAAAAGAATCAGGGCTTCACCCTTCTCAATCTGTCGGCGAACCTGTTCAACCCTCTCAACTACCGAGACTTCGGTTTCACCGTAGTCGGTACCATCGCGCGTGACAAACTCCTCAATCAGACCACTAAGCGCCTCGGCCGATAGGAAATTGGCTGGAACAATCATCTATCCCTCCATCAGGATGTCAGTCCCTGTCGCTCTAAAAAGTCGAGAAACGCAGCTTCATCCATGATGGGCACGCCCAACTGTTCGGCTTTGGCCAGTTTAGAGCCTGCGCCGGGCCCCGCTACCACCTGGTCAGTTTTAGCGGATACACTGCCGCTCACCTTTGCACCCAGACCCAGCAAAAGCTTCTTAGCGTCGCTTCGCCCCATGGCCTCCAGAGTACCCGTCAACACCCAGGTCTGACCCTCGAGTGGAGCTTGTGCACTTTTCTCAGGTGGCGGACTGGTCCAGTGCATGCCGAAATCGATTAACTGCTGTTCAAAGCGACGCTGATCAGCAACCCATTCAGGCTGTGACAGACGCTCCAGTAGGCCCTGACGACCTTTTGCGGAGAGTTTTGGTACCGACATCAACGTCTCTGCATCTGCCACCAGTAGCGCTTCCAGAGTCTGGAAATAATCGGCTAATTGCTTCGCTCCCGTCGCAGCAACTGCACTGATCTCTGCGCTGACAAGCAATTGATCAAGTGTGATACTGGCTCTGAGCTTGTTGGCGATCTCGCCATTTTGGCGCAGTACAATGCCAGCACTCAAGAGCTTATCCAGGACCTGCCGATTGTGCTCATCTTGCATGAAATTCGCGATTTCGTTCGCCACTTCCAGTCCAATATCGGGGAGGCAGACCAACACACGGGGGATCGCCTCACGGATACGTTCAAGAGAGCCAAATTGTTGCGCCAAGGTCCGGGCAGTCTCCTCACCCACCTCAGGAATACCGAGAGCGTAGATAAAACGCTCTAACCCAATCTGCTTACTACCCTCAATCGCTTCAATCAGATTTGAGGCTGAGAGCTCTGCATAGCCTTCGAGCTCCAGCACCTGATCTTTTGTGAGCAGATACAGATCAGCTGGTGAACTGATTAGATTACGGTCGACCAGCTGTTCAATCGCCTTCTCACCGAGTCCATCAATGTCCATCGCTTTGCGTGAGACAAAGTGAATCAGTGCCTGCTTAAGTTGCGCACTGCAAGCCAGGCGTCCGACACAGCGATAGATAGAACCCTCGATGATCTGTTCAGAGCCTTTGCCGCGCTTCGTCAGTTGAGTGCGTTCAATATCAGACCCACAGACTGGACAGTGGCTCGGTATCTCCACGGGACGCTGCTGGCCGTCACGTCTTTCAGCAACCACTTTTACGACCTGTGGGATCACATCCCCAGCACGGCGTATCATCACCCAATCGCCCACCTGGGCATCGAGTCGCGCAATCTCATCCATGTTATGCAAAGTCGCATTGCTGACAGTGACGCCACCGACAAACACAGGCTGCAAACGAGCGACTGGCGTTACAGCACCGGTTCGCCCAACCTGGAAGTCGATATCAAGGAGTTGGGTAATCTCCTCCTGAGCAGGAAACTTATAGGCGGTCGCCCAGCGTGGGTCTCGCGCACGAAAGCCAAGCTCTTGCTGCTGATCTCGTGAATCAAGTTTAAGTACAACACCATCAATATCATAGGGTAGTGCGTCGCGCTTGGCGCCGAGAGACTTAATATACTCTTGTGTCTGCTCGAGCCCCTGACAACACTCGAGCTGATCCGATATGCGTATTCCCCAGCTCTTAATAAGCTGCAAGGTCTCGTGGTAGGAGTCAGGAAGTTCGGAGCTTACTACCCCAGTACCATAGCAGCAGAACTCCAGGGGCCGCTGCGCCGTAACAGCCGGGTCCAACTGACGCAGACTTCCAGCAGCGGCGTTACGTGGATTCACAAATACCTTGTCGCCGCGCTCACGCGAGCGCTCGTTTAGCGCCTCAAATCCAGCCCTGGGCATGTAGATTTCACCGCGGACTTCGAGCCGGTCTGGCCAGCCTGAACCCAACAATCGTAGCGGTACATTCTGGACGGTTCGCACATTCAGCGTTATGTCTTCGCCCGTCGAACCATCGCCGCGCGTTGCGGCCCGCACTAGACGACCCGCCTCATAAAGGATACTGACCGCTAAACCATCCAATTTGGGTTCGGCGCTAATCTTCAGTTCAACCTCTTCCCCCAGACCCTCTTTAGCCTGGCGATAGAAGGCTGCAACATCATCAGCTGAGAAACGGTTACTCAAACTTAACATTGGCACTTCGTGTGCCACCTCAGCGAAACCGGTGTCAGGCTTTGCACCTACCCTCTGGGTCGGCGAATCAGGTGTCACACACTCCGGATATGCGGCCTCAAGCATCTCAAGCTGACGATAGAGCCGATCGTACTCAGCATCGGTCACACTCGGATCATCGAGGATGTAATAACGATAGGCGTGTTGCTCGAGCTGCTGTCGCAGCTGCAAAATTTGATTATCTGGTGTATTCATTTAACGCGAACGTTTCTTTGCACGCTGCTTTAACTGATAAGCACTGACGCGCTCACGATAGTGCTCCTTGGTCTGGTTACGCAGTACGGAGCGATCACTATCAAGCAGCTCAGCGTTTAGATTTTTCGCAAGAGTCTCCGCGGTAGCTAACATACACTCGTAAGCGTACATGGGATCACGAGCTTCGGCGAGCGACATAAACAGACTTACAGCCGGTGTTTGGTGCTCATCCATCGTCTCAAGGTCGAAGTATCCTGGCTTCACGGCATCACTCATACTGAACTGTATTGGTGAGCGCTCGCTTGGATCTTCAAAGCGGTGAAACAAATTTTGTTGACCAAACTCCATACCACAAGCCTGGGCCAATTTGCGCAAACTCTCACCAGGGAGAGTCTCTCCATTGGGTGCAACAACGAAGATCGCCAATGCTAGCTCGGGATCACTGAAATCAAGCTCACGCAGCTGTCGCCCTCCCGGACCAGCCGGCGCTTGAGCATCTAGAGCAGCTTTATCCTCTGCCGGCTGGGACGGCACTAGAGAATCGATATCTTCCAGTGGTTCCTCAGCCTCCTCAACCTGATCGAGTAGAGCATCGAACAGACTATCGGTCTTGGGTGAATCAACGGCAGTCTTTGGCTTGCGAGCCCCTCTGCTTCTGTTGGATTTAGCCTGTGTTGAGGAGACAATTGGCTCTTCATCAAGGTTCATCTCCAGAATTTCATGGATCGGACGATCGAAATCCATATCTGGAATCGCAAATAGGTCGTCAGTTTCGCCAAGATCCACACGAGGAGAGACTACTCGATCTACTTTCGAAGCCTCATCATCGACAAACTCAGTTGCAGAAGCTTCCGGTTCAAACCCCGACTCTGCGTTGAACTCATTCAAAGACTCCGTTAGGGCATCCGATTTAGTCTCAGATTGAGCTTCAATCTCAACAGTTTCAGTTTCAGATCCGGAAACGTCCGGCGACGGCTCGGAATCAGGTGATCGCAAGTTGGACTTTACGGGCTCTGGCTCTGGCTCTGGCTCTGGCTCTGGCTCTGGCTCTGGCTCTGGCTCTGGCTCTGGCTCTGGCTCTGGCTCTGGCTCTGGCTCTGGCTCTGGCTCTGGCTCTGGCTCTGG
>DATHZN010000019.1:0-9966 GCA_035458585.1 Marinobacterium sp.
CCGAGTGCTTGTACCTGGCGGGCATACACCTCGGCGTAGCCAGAGTCGTGAGCGATGCCGCTCAAAACAGCGGCATCACTGTTGAGTACACTGCAGGGTAAGCCCGGGCGTTCGTGGCGAAAGCGGTTCATCAACATCGCACTAAATTGACCTGCCAAGCTCGCCGATACACCATTGCCAGCACAAAGGATTTTGTGCTCGGAAACCAGACAAGGGAGAATGATTTCTGAGGCTTCAGCAATAAGAGGTGTGTAGTGCTCAATCGTCTGCGCACAGATATCCATGGTGCTGTGAAAGTGGCCGATAATGCGATCTTCGAGTTCCATTAAGTTGCTGTTTACTCTCTACTATTCCGGTCTGAATGCGTCTTTATACCATACACATTCAGCCGGTACCTCAGCTGAATTGATGGTAACCAGATCGAATCGGCAGGTCGAGTCTGCGAAACGAGGATGTTGCATCAGCCAGAATCTCGCTGCGAATATCAATTTACGTCGTTTGCGATAATCAACAGACTCCAATGCACCACCCCAAGCCTGGTGCCGCCGATAGCGAACTTCGACAAAGACCAGTTGTGCACCATCAGTCATGATCAGGTCCAACTCTCCGCCACGATAGCTTGCGTTGCGCTGCAGTACCTTACATCCCTGATCTTTTAAGAACTGCGCGGCAATTAGCTCGCAGGCTCTACCTCTCTCTCGGTTGTCCATGCGCTCCTCCTTGAGTGCATAGTGACTGTTAGAGAGAGTTTAGTTGGTCGGTGCGAACAGTGCATCCTCAGTGTTTGGAGTGGGCTCTGGAATCGTTGGAGGCCCCAGGAGCACGGGGATGCCTTGATCGAATCCAGCCCAGACCAGCTGCCGTTGCACACGTTTGTCTGTGCCTAATGTCAGGCGGCCAGTCAGGCCGTCGAAGAAGATCTCGTCCGAACCCTCAAGCTGCCTCAGGAAAGGGTAAAGGGTAAATGCATCTGCGCCGAGCGCATACAGCCGCCCAAGACGGCTTTGCGTGTCGCTGCGCTCACTGCCAAGTTGTAGGTTAATGGGTGAGGTCGGTCGCAGCAGCCAGGGTAGATCGGGAAACTGAATGCCATTGAGGTCGACGTCCCTTACTGGATCGGGGTTGCCATCATACAGGTGAGAGCTTGCGTAAACCGGATAGTCGCCGGCAAAGTGGAAAGCGAGCATCGGTTTGATTGAGCGGGCATCGCGGGAGGAGGCGGTCACCAGTATCGCATCAATGTCACGCCGAGGGCGTTCCGTAAACTCAATGTTTTGTCCAAGCGCTTGGCGAATCTCTGTGTATCGATTCTGACTCAGTTCGGTGTTCAGCATCCGCGCTATCTGTCCTGAGAGGTCTTCGCTGGATTGGTACTGAAGTGTCACCGCAATCTCAGCCTCGTTTTCAAGAATCGCCCGCTGGTAGTCGGCCAGTGCTTTTTGACCCCAGGTGGCGGCAGGCGTAATAACCGCGAAACGCTTGTGTCCCTCAGTTACGGCGCGCTCGACAACCTGAACAATGTCTTGATCCGATGAGAGGTCAATGGTGTAAATGTTGGGGTTTGAGTTTGTTGTCTGGTTAAAAGCAATCACTGGAATGGGCAGGGTCGTCTGGGCCGCCAACTCATCAATCAGTTCGCCTTTGAGTGGGCCGATAATGAGCTCAGCTCCCTGCTGCTGAGCGTAAGCCAAGAGTTGAGTCGCAGAGCTAATCTGTTCTGTATCCAGAGATATCAGCTCGGGCACTGGTAAATTATCAGTCTTACGCTGATAGAGGGCGGCGTTTATCCCTTCGCTCAGAATTCGGGCCGGCTCAGCTAGCTGTCCGCTAAATGGCAGAGCGACCAGAACACGTTTAGGTGTTAGCAGATCGGCATTAAGCAGTGCAGCGAGCGATCGCGGCGGGTGAGTATAGGCAGGGTGTGAATCCCAGAGTTGTTGCCACTGCACAAGCGCGTCACGCTGAGTGGATAGGTCGGCCTGTTTCGCGAGGCTTAGTGCCAGCTCTATCCAGCCCTGCTCATAAAAGCCGTAATTATTGAGGCTTGCCGCAACCAGACGTTCGGTGTCAACTTGAAGTAGTTGCCGCCAGATCTGCTCATTAAGCTCGTTAAGCTGAGTGCCCGTTGCTGTGCGGGCAACCTGAATAAGCTCAAAAGCAGCTGCCAGGGAGTTATTCTGCTGTTCATATGCCTGAGCGCGCAGACGGCTCAGTTCAACCTGTTGAGTAGCGCTAATCTCTGGGAACTGGGCAGATTCAAGAAACTGTAGTGCGCGATTTGAGTCTCGTTGCTCCAATGCGGCTCCCGCGCGTACCCGTGCCACATCGAACCGCAGATTAGGTGGTAGAAGGGTGGGATCGACACCAGTGAGTGCCTCAGCTGCAGCGCTAAAGTCGCCTCGCTGCTGTAGGATCTTTGCAGCCTCTAAACGCAACTCAGCGGCTCGCAAGGGTTGTGCGTTGGCAGCACTGGCAAGAAGCTGTTCTACGCTGAGGGTTTTGTCGGTTATCGGAGCCTGTCCAGTTTGTGGCGGTACGGCACAACCTGCCAGAATAGCAGCGCTGAGTATTGACGCCGAGAGTAGCCTGAATTTGTTGCCTGTCATGTTATAGTTCGCACCCTGTGTTCTGTACGGATGGAAGAAGATCATATGTCAGCGCCGAAACTTTATGTAGTCGCGACACCCATAGGTAACCTTGCGGATCTGTCACCCCGCGCCCAGCAGATTCTGGCCGAAGTTGACCTAGTTGCCGCCGAGGATACTCGCCACACTGGGCGCCTTTTACAGCACTTTAACATTAAAGCGACCCTGATTTCAGTCCATGATCACAACGAGCGTCAACGTGCGGAGCTCATTATAGATCGTTTATCTCAGGGGCAGCAGATTGCTCTCGTGTCTGATGCTGGAACCCCGCTTATATCCGATCCCGGTTTTGTGTTGGTGCGTGCAGTTCGTGATGCCGGGTACGAGGTGTCACCGGTTCCCGGATGTTGTGCATTTGTCGCTGCCTTGAGCGCGTCGGGGATGCCATCTGACCGGTTCAGTTTTGAGGGTTTTCTACCCTCTAAGAGCGGCGCCCGTCAGCAGGCGTTAGGTGCGCTGGCTGAGGCTACACAGACCCTGATCTTCTACGAGTCTACTCATCGCATCGTCGACTCGCTTAAAGACATGGCCCAGACGCTGGGTCCTAATCGCTTCGTTTTGATTGCTCGTGAGCTAACAAAAACATTTGAGACGATTAAAGGGGCGCCGGTATCTGAGTTAATCGAGTGGATTGAAGCGGACACGAATCAGCAACGGGGTGAGTTTGTTGTCATTGTACAAGGGGCTGCGCAGCGAGCAGATACCGGTATCAGCGCCGAGGCTGAGCGTATCCTTGATCTGTTAGCTGCCGAACTGCCGCCCAAAAGAGCGGCTGCATTGGCGGCAGAGATCAGTGGTGCAAATAAGAAGGCACTTTATCAAATGCTGCTGGATAAAAAAGCCTAATCTTGCCGTTGGCTTGTGTTAGAATCGCCGGCGAGTCTGCCAGGCAGTCGCTGCTTCAGTTCGCTGAAGGGGAGGAAAGTCCGGGCTCCACAGGGCAAAGTGCCAGATAACGTCTGGGCGGCGTGAGCCGACGGAAAGTGCAACAGAAAGTATACCGCCTAAGCGTTACTCATCTTCGGATGGGTTATGCCGGTAAGGTTGAAATGGTGCGGTAAGAGCGCACCGCGTAGGTGGCAACACTCTACGGCGATGGAAAACCCCACTCGGAGCAAGACCAAATAGGGACCCATTAAGGCATGGCCCATGCCGGGTCCGGGTAGGTCGCTTGAGGCTAACAGTGATGTTAGTCCCAGATGAATGACTGTCCACGACAGAACCCGGCTTATCGGCAGACTCAACTCTTTTACTCGGCTCTTCGTCTCCCTGTTCCAAACTAAAGCCTTAAGTGGTTTTGGGACGCCAACTTTAAACAGACTTGTCTTCCAGTTCCTGAAATTGGTCTATCCTGTAGTGAGATATTTGAGCATACAGGTTCATGACTATAGACCTTGAAGACTTGGCACAACTGCCAGCGATGATGCATACCGCGCTGGAACAGGCGTTCAATGCTGTCATCATAACGGACGCTAATTTCTCTGATGGCGGGCCGCATATTATTTACGCCAACAAGGCGTTCTGTCGTATGACTGGTTATGACCTTGAAGAGCTTTTGGGAGAGAGTCCCCGTATTCTGCAAGGCCCGGATACGGATCAAGAGGTCATTGAGCGCTTGCGAGAATCGCTCAAATATAAGACCTACTTCCATGGCTCCACTGTGAACTACCGCAAAGATGGTGTCGCGTATGACGTCGAGTGGAATATTACGCCTGTACTCGATGTTAACCGCGAGCTCAGCTGCTTTATCTCTATCCAACAGGATGTTAGCTTTCAGAAACGCGCGCAGCGCCAAATGGAGATGTTGGCGGGTGCACTGAACTGCGCCAATGACGCGATTTTTGTCTGTGATTCGTCGCAACGTATTGTGTTTGTAAATGAGTCATTCGAGAGGTTGACCGGTTACAGCTATGCCGAGGCTGTGGGCAACACCCCTAGCATGCTGAGTGGTGGCATCAAAGATGAGTACAGTGACGAGACCGTCTCATCTGCCATTCGGGAGCGTAAAACACTGGTCGGTATTATGCGTAACCGGCACAAAAATGGTGACGAGTATTACGTGCACCAGAGCATCTCACCACTGGAGACGACGGCGCTCGATGATATCTATTTTGTCAGTATCTCTAAGGATATTACGCGGCGTATCCGTGAGCGTCAGGCGCTTGAAGAGATGGCTTTGCAGGATAGTCTTACAGGAGTACTGAATCGGCGCGGTGCGGAGTTACTGCTTGCTTCAAAAATGGAGGAGGCGTCCACTTCGGAGCATTCTCTGGCAGTCATCATCGCTGATGTTGATCGTTTCAAACGCTTTAATGACAGTTACGGTCATGAAGCGGGGGACTTGGTGCTAAAAGAGGTGGCAACGAGTTTACGCCACTCCCTGCGAGATGGTGATTTAGTGGCGAGATGGGGTGGTGAAGAGTTTTTAATTGCGCTACCAGGCGCCGAAGAGTCTACCGCTTACAAACTAGTAGAGCGCTTGCGCAATCAGCTGGCGCAGATAAGCCTGGAGGGGCTGCCGCAAATCACAGCCTCTTTTGGTTTAGCGATTTATCAACCGGGCGAATCTTTGGCTGAGGCTTTAAAGCGTGCCGACTCAGCACTCTACAAGGCTAAATCGGCAGGGCGTAACCGCACTGAGATTGCCTAGTCATATATCGTTTGCACGCAACGCTCTGACCGCTAAGGTGGTAGCCGCTGCGAGTCAAGGCGATTGAATTGCAATGGATTCATCCTTTTTTGTGTTCCGTTGAGCTAAGTCGGGCGAATCCTTCTACCCTATATGCATACCAGATTTTTTATTGAGTGCTGTCGGAGTTCAGCGAAGCGGATGGATGATATACAGCGAGAGTACACCTCCCTGGAGAGGGAGATGGTCAAGCTTACCAGTGATTTCGAGAAGCAGAAGGTGCTATTTAACCGTGCGCTAAAAATCCTCTTTAGCATGCTCGAAACAGACTATCCGGCATCAGTTACAGAGATGGGGTGGGCTGAGCCTGGAAGCCTTTCTGATGCGCGACAAATTTTGACGCAACTAGAGCGTGGGTATAGAGCCTACACCATGGAGCGCGAGCGGTTGTCGAGTGCCATCACCAGTACGCTGAGAAATTGGGTTGATAAGCAACGTATGGTTTGCGATGCCCGATTGGTGAAAAAGCTGGACGCGTTACTGCTGCAGATTGAGACGTCTGAGGATACCTTTGGTGGTCTGCCTGAAGTGCTCAGTTATATCTTTGAACAGGTGAGCGTTATCGAGCTGTCAAGCGGGGCCGGTTTGCCGCCAGAGTCAGTACCTGTCTCGTCCCCAGATGTGAGTTTCGCAACCTCCTCTGAGTTGATCATCGCAGTGAAGCGGATTGTTGATTTGATACCGCTAGAAGAGCAGCATCGACAGTTAGTCGCTGAGTTGGCTGCAGCCCTTGATGAAACCGCATCGCCCAGTGAGTTGATAGCGCGCCTGCACTCCATTGTTGAGTTGCTGGAGCAGCGTCAGGATACGCAGGTTGATCAGGTGGCTGATTTTCTTAAGTCCATGGCCAGCCGACTGGCGGAGCTGCAAGAATCAATGCACGCCTCCTACGAAGAGTCGCGCGAACTTGAGGGTAAAGAGGGTGAGCAGGCCGAATCCCTGACTCAAAGTATTGCCAAGATGAGAAGTGGCATAGAAGAGATTGCTGATCTCGATGAACTCAAGTCAATGGTGGCTAGCCAGCTCGATGACCTAGCGGATAGTTTTACGGACTTCAAACAGAGTCGTGAAGTGCGAATACGCTTTATGCAAGCACAGTATCAGGAGTTGCGCGAGCGACTATCAAACGTAGAGTCTGATGCCAGCACGGCCCACACGCAGATCGATCAGGAGCGCAAACGGGCATTGACAGATCATCTTACAGGTTTGCCTAACAGGCGCGCTTACGAGGAGCGTTTGAGGTCTGACCTAGGCCGGTTAGAACGCTACAACACCCCCTTTTCAATTATGGTGATCGATATCGATCACTTTAAACAGATTAATGATTCGCTAGGTCATTTAATTGGCGATCGGGCGCTGAAACTAGTTGCGCAGGTACTGTGTAAGGTGTTGCGCTCCTCTGACTTTATTGCGCGTTACGGTGGTGAGGAGTTTGTGGTGCTACTGGCGGAGATAGAGGGTGAAAGCGCCATTAAAGGAGCTGAAAAATTACGCCGGGCGGTAGAGCGCGCGCCGTTTAAATATGAAGGCAAGCTGGTGCCAATCAGAGTTTCTGTGGGTGTCACCCAAGCACGTGTCGATGATAGCAGTGCGCGGCTATTTCACCGCGCGGATAAGGCGCTCTACGCCGCCAAAGAGGGTGGTCGAAATCGAGTTGAGTTTCTCGCTTGAACTGAACGCTATTACGAGCGCCCGTTCGTCTGAAATTTATCTGTACAGATTTTCATATACGTCTGATGAAAAGCTCGTCTACGCTTCTACTAGGGGATAGTAGGTGGGATGCAGAGATGTTTGATCTAATAAAGACGGTCGATAATGCGGGTCAGATGGTCTATAAGTGGCTCCGTAATGGAGTATCTCTTGAGGGACACTTAGGATTTAGCGATATACATCAAGCGGCAGAGTGGTTTCAGCACAATCACGCACTAACCTATTTTGGCCCGGAACGGCGATTGGGGGCTGATAGGCGCTCAGGATATGAGCGACGCAACCGGGTAAGCGGTTTTGAACGGCGGCAACGACCCCAGGGGCGTCGTTGGGTGGATGAGCTTGACCGTTTTCAGTAGCTCTTGATATGACTTTTCAGTGAAGGGGCGCCTCCTCGGGCGCCCCTTTTTTATACTTCTTTCTAGCGAGGAGAGATAACAGTAGATGAGAGTACTTGTTTTCAGTGCACGCAAAGATGAACGCGAATATCTAGTTAAGGCCTTGGAGCAGAGCGGCCACAGTCTTAGTTTCGAGGAGGCGCATCTAAATCCGCGAACAGCATCATTA
Source organism: Marinobacterium sp. (assembly GCA_035458585.1). Classification (GTDB taxonomy): domain Bacteria; phylum Pseudomonadota; class Gammaproteobacteria; order Pseudomonadales; family Balneatricaceae; genus Marinobacterium_E. Next base: position 7,609 of record DATHZN010000019.1, read on the forward strand.
GCGCAAGGCTATGATGCGATTTCAGTGTTCGTTAATGACCGAGTAGATGCTGAGGTCATCAATACGCTCTCAGAGTTAGGAATAGGGGTGATAGCCCTGCGCTGTGCTGGTTACAACAATGTCGATTTAGAGGCAGCGAGGGCGGCGAGTATCAGTGTAGTGCGTGTGCCCGCCTATTCGCCTTATGCAGTCGCCGAGCACGCTGTCGCCCTGTTGCTGGCGCTAAATCGACATATTCATAAAGCTTACAACCGGGTTCGTGAGGGTAATTTCTCACTGGATGGGCTAGTGGGTCAGGATATTCACGGCAAAACGGTAGGTGTGGTCGGCACAGGTACCATCGGTCAGGTGTTTTGCCAAATCATGAGCGGGTTTGGTGCCCGTATTCTGGCATACGATCCCTATCCAAATGAGAGATGTCTCTCTCTGGGCGTTGAGTATGTCGCGCTGGATGATCTTTATGCCCAATCAGATATCCTGAGTCTGCACTGTCCGTTGACTCCTGAGAGTCATCATCTTATCAACGCAGAGAGTCTGGCGCTGATGAAACCGGGTGTCATACTGATAAACACCAGCCGCGGCGGTTTAGTCGATACCCAATCGGTGATCAAAGGTCTAAAATCACGCATCATTGGCGGGCTCGCACTGGATGTCTATGAGGAGGAGGCAGATCTCTTCTTTGAGGATCTTTCCAGTGAGGTGATTGCTGATGATGAATTGATGCGGCTCACGACCTTCCCCAACGTGATTATCACCGGGCACCAAGCGTTTCTTACCCGCGAAGCGCTAGATAACATTGCACAGACAACAGCTCATAATTTGACTGAGCTAGAAAATGGAACTTGCTGTCATAACCAGCTCTAAGGATAGCTATGGAGTACTTGATCACGGATACCCGTCTTGGCGTTGCAGAGCGGGAGTTTGCGCTGCGGAACTCAGATCTGGAATTTGATTTTCCCGCTGAGTTTGAATGCCGTCATCAGATTTTGCATGGCGGAAAGCAGGAGGGCTCCGAGGTGATTACCCTGAGAGTGGGGGAGTTAACGATCTCAATCTCACCCACACGCGGCATGGGCGTGCTCTATGCCCAATATGCGGGTATGCGCCTGGGTTGGGACTCGCCAGTAAAAGAGGTTGTTAACCCTGCGTATATTGAGCTTGGCAAGCACGGCGGGGCTGGCTGGCTTGAGGGGTTTAATGAGCTCGTTGTTCGTTGCGGTTTTCAGTGGGCTGGGCATCCCGGAGAGGACCGAGGCGAACTCCTGACTTTGCATGGACAGATACAGAACACGCCAGCGTCAGTGGTTCGACTATCGGTCGATAGTGCTCCACCCTACAGGGTGCGCCTCTCAGGTCGAGTCGATGAGCGCTGCTTTAAGCGCGCAGAATTCGAGGTGTGGATGCATCTCGACATTCTTCCAGGTCAGGCAAGCTTTTTCATTAGTGACGAGCTGATTAACCGTGGCTCCTATGAGCGTGAATATCAGGTGATCTATCACAACAACTTCGGTGCCCCGCTGTTAGAGGAATGGGGGCGTGTGCAAGCGCCTGTCCGACAGATTTCACCCTTTAACCAGCGTGCTCAGCCAGGACTCGAGAGTTGGGAGAGTGTGTCGGCACCAACCGCCGGATTTGACGAGGAGGTGTTCAATATTTTTCCACTCGCCGATTCGCAGGGAGATACGCTGGCGCTAATGTCTAATGCCGATGCCTCTCAGGGTGTGGTCGTACGATTCAACCTTCGCCAGCTACCGGTACTGACACTCTGGAAGAATACCGATACCTCGGAACAGGGGTATGTTGTTGGTATTGAGCCGGGCACAAGCTTCGCATACAACCGCCGATACCAGCGTGATCTCGGTCTAGTACCGCTTATCGGTGCGGGTGAGAGTCGTCTATTTAATCTGCAGTTCGATTTTCTATTAGACGCCTCTGCGGTTGAGGCTGCTGCGCTAGAGGTGGATACGCTTCAGGCTAAAGAAGCGATGGAGGTGGTAGCTGCACCTCTGGTGCAGACCTAAGGATCTGTTAGGGCTGCAAGTGGAATATTTTTCATCTTAGGGCTCAGCCTAGTGTCTAACTCTAATTGGCGCGTAGCTAACTGATTGAATTAATTAGCAAAGCGTAAATTGGGTTTGATTTTTTGTTTAAATATTAGTCAAAAATCAGCCCCCACTTTTCTCCCCAAATTTCTCTTAGGGTCTTAATACTTCCGCCAGCTGGCATCTGTTTTTATCTCAACCGATTGATATTGTTTGGTTTTTACAAAGATCATAGATCCCGTTATGTCTCCTTTTAAGTCCACTGCACTCCTCTCAGGCAGCACTATACATAAGTTGCAAAGGGTCTGTTTTGCTC
>DATHZN010000020.1:0-73381 GCA_035458585.1 Marinobacterium sp.
GATGATGACAGGCTTCTGCACTCTGTCTTCTGTGCAGCCTCTCAATCACCATTGCTCAAAACTGACTGGACCGTTTCGATCAACTGTTCTGATGTGAAAGGCTTTGAAATGATGGACGCATTAGTAAAGCGTTGACGCAAATTTTCCTTCCCTTCTGCATACCCAGTGGCAAATATATAGGGGACTCCCTGCTCCTCCAGATGAACAGCTACAGGTTCACTGTTCTCTCTCCCAAGATTAATGTCCAGAATAGCAAAATCGAATCGCTCGTGAGCCAAGGCTTCAATAGCTGAGGCAACACTGCTGCAGATCTCAACTCTGCCAAAACCTAGATCTTTCAGCACGGTTTCCTCATCAATCGCAATGATCATGTTGTCCTCCACGACCAATGCACTGCCACGATCAGAGCTAGGGGTTCCCTCGAGCGTCAGTATCTCATTCGGTACACTCGATACTGAAGGCTCGGGCAGGGAGTGATTTCCTGTGACGAAATGAACGTGCGCAGCAGGAACCATAAAACGTGCTCTAAGCCCTGAACGTTCGTAGTGAACTTCTGCCTCACCTTGAAGATCAAATGGCATGGCGCGCTCAATAATTAGCGAACCGAATCCTCTTCTAGCTGGCCGCTCCTCAATCGTAACGCCAGACTCTCGCCAGTGCATCTCAAGCCCGCCCGCGGAGTTAACATGGTATTCCAAGTCGATGATCCCACTGGAGGTGGCTAGCGCCCCATACTTCGTGGCGTTGGTAATCAGCTCATGAATCACCAACGTCATGGTGGTAAAGGCCTTAGGAGAGAGCTCGATATCGGGCCCGGACACCCTTACACGACTTCGATCTGGCGCGAAAGCATCGAATTCGGTACTTAAAATCGCTGCAAGCGGTGCATGGCTCCAGTTTCGCTCTGTCAACATATTCTGTGCCAAAGCAAGTGCCTGTATGCGTCCAACTACAATCGTCTTAAACTCATCGACTCCGCTGACTGAGGTCGCCGTCTGCCCCACTATCGAATTGATCAGTCCGAGTATATTGCGTACCCGATGGTTCAGTTCATGTATCAGCATGTCCTGCTGCTGCTGCGCCTGACTCTGGAGCCGGTTACGATCATCTATATTGCGTACAATGACCTCCAACATAATGCTCTTTATCTGGGAAGCCAGATTCATGTCAACAGCGGTCCAAGGTGCACAATAGCCCGACCGCAACTCTGTCCAAGCCGCAAAACTCTTTCTCGGTGTCAGCCGTGAGCCGTTAGGACCCAACTCTACTGGCTTATCCGGGTTTCCCGCCCAAACCACGCTTTGTGACTCTTCACGGCGAAGGAAGATCAGCAAATCTCGCGGCCGGCGCGATATAGGAACCGCTAGAAAGCCAGCAAAGCGATCTGCGATCGTCAGATCCTTGCGCATCCAATTACTGATCGAATCTACTGCTGTGATGTTAGTCGACGAAATAGAGTTAATTCCTTTGGCTAATAACGCCACGTCCTCGCTGCTAACGGGATCACCAATCACGAGGTGTTGATCATCTACCATTACGACGAGTGCAGAGCACTTTATGAGACCTTTTAAGCGATCTCCGTGCTGGCGCAGGTTTTCTATCAGAGGAAGATCCGGATCAAGGCCCGCCATCATTTGCATATGCAGATGCCGGGTCGAATCCGTACTAACGAAACCCTCTTTGTCCAGACGACTACGCAACTCCATAGAGAAGCTTTCGCCAAATAGCTCAGCATAGGTACGCGTGCCCAGTGGGACATTGCGCGGACTGTAGTGGTGACAGGCAATCAAACCCCACAGCTCCCCATCGATGATGATACTAATAGAGAATGAAGCTTTAACTCCCATATTCCGCAGATACTCAATATGCAAAGGCGATACCGAGCGTAAGACAGCCAGCGAGAGGTCTATGTTTGAGCCGAGCGGCAGGATCTCAGCACCTTCATCATCAAGATCAGCGACGATTCGCGTGATACTGCGCTTGTATAGCGCACGCGCTTGGGATGGTATGTCTGATGCGGGATAGCGTAAACCGAGAAACGAATCGACATCACGTGACCTGTACTCAGCTATAACCTCACCTGAATGGTCGTGATGAAAGCGGTAAACCATTACCCGATCGAAACCGATGATTTTAGCCACAGATTTTGCGGCCGCTTCGCATAACTGTGTAACACCTGTTGCCTGATTAAAACCGCGTAGCGCAGTTCGCAGCGCATCCATGTCCTGTTCAGAAGATTCAGCACGCGCAGGTTCAAATTCAATGATCAACAGATCACCACTGAGATGCATGGAAATATCAAACTTTTCGTCAGCACGAAAAAGCGCCAGCGAGAGAATGCGTTCGCACTGATCAGGGTACTCCAACCTCAATACAGCGTTGGTCACCTTGCTAACCGCAGATGGCAGAATGATGTCGCTGACATTGGTGCCCAAGAATTGCTGCAAATCACGACCACAAAATGTGCCAAGATTTTCGGAGTACCCCATCAGCAGCCAATCGGCGCTAAACGTCATCAGAGCACCATGGCTCTGTACTCTCCCAAGTCGATGTATAGGCTCGCGCTCACAGTTGGATAGGTCAAAGGTCTCTTGCGTGGCAATATTCACTGAGCTTGCTCCGTTGGTGTGACAGACGAGTAACGGTTCCACAGAACCTGGTTAATCGCATCGTCAATTTGTTGGGCGGAGGCCGGTTTGGTTAGTACCAAATCGAAATCCCCCTCTTGCATATGTTCGCCTATCTCCTGATCAGATAAAGCGGTCAGACCGATGATAGGTATATCACTATGAATTTTACGGATCTCACGTGCAGCAACCGCGCCGTTCATAACCGGCATATTAAAGTCCATAAAGATCAGATCTATATCATTTCCCGCCTGCACGTATTCAACCGCTTTGACCCCATTTACGGCTTGTTGCAAATCAGAGTAACCCAATTTGTTCAGTGCACCTTTGAGCACGATAAGATTGGTAGGGCTGTCATCAACACAAAATATACACATCGACTGCTTGCGCCTGCGGGTCCTAACACGCTCCTGCTCGAAGGTGTGCGAGCGAGAATTATTACCCGCTAGAAGACCCGCAGAGCCACAATATTGAAGCAGGTCACTCGGCAGATGAGGAGCAAACCACCCGATGTATTGGGCCTGTAACGTCGGAACACGGGTATCAAGCTCCGAGCAGAGCAGTACGAGTTTATGCTCGGGAGTCTGTACACGCAGACTTTGCCAGAGCTCAGGCTGATCAATCGCCACCTCAAAATCAACAAAAGTCAGATCGGGCAAGTGTCGAAGGTGCTCGACATTCAGTTTCTCAAAGTACTCAACATGCGCTCCCAGCCCCTTCAATTGTGTCTGAAGTAATTCGCAGGCTACCGATGGCTTTGATATGACTCGCACCAGCGTACCGGACACAAGTTGGGGAGGATCCGCCGCTTGACTCGAATCGATTGGCAACGAGAGTGTGAACGAGAAACGACTCCCTCGGGCGGAAGATTCAATCTTCAGGTCACTCCCCATCAAAGCGATCAACTTTTTAGTAATAAACAACCCAAGACCTGACCCTTTTGGCCGGCCAGCTTGAGCGCTCTGTACCTGAGAATACTGTTGGGTGATACGCTCAAGGTACTCTTTAGGAATACCGATACCGCTATCCTCGACGGCAAAGTATATCTGCCTCTCTCTGGATGTCTCACGACGTAAAGCTACCCAGAGTGAAATATCGCCCGCCTCGGTAAACTTAACTGCATTGCCCAAGAGGTTACTGATGATCTGCAGCAGTCTCGCGGGGTCACCCAAATAACGTGAGTTAAGTAGGCGCGGATCAAAATGGAGGTTGAGGCTGACCCCCTTAGACTCTGCATTGAGTGCAAACATCTTGGACGCGTTTTCCATCACAGGCAAAAGATCGAACGGCGACTGGTCTATGTAAAGCCCCTCACGATCAACACGCGCTGCATCAATTGAGGTATTGAGCGTTTGTAGCAGCGCTTCCGAAGCGACAAGGATCTTCTCGATATGACGTTTTGCGGCATCGCTGATGATCTCATCTTTTACGAGTTCGGCCAGTCCCATAATTGCATGCAGAGGCGTACGAATCTCGTGGCTGATCGTTGCGATTACATTAACTGCCCTCTCACTCTCACCCTGCTCTCTTGTAACACTCACTCGTTGTGGTTGATTCTTCACATAGCACCTACTCCAAGCGCTTCGCACTTGAACTCAGAGGTTTGGGTATTAATGATATTCAGTAATAGGGCGAACGCCTCGTTCGCACCCATCAGCGCTCGCTGCGCGTGGGCGTCTGTGTTCAATCGCTGATTCAGGATCCTTTGAGTCGTCGCCCAGTTCGCCCAGACGGCGTCACCGTACATTCTGTAGTAGTGCGTAAGTTGGCGTGATCGCAGACTCAACTCGACGCGAGGGGCGATAAACTGAGCGCCCAGGGTGGAGCCCTCAACCACATACAGAACGCCAAGTGCAAAGGCCTCATCACTGGGCTGAAGTGGCATGATCTGAGTATTAATCTGACTATTAATCTGACTACTTATCTGACTAGCAATCTGAGTACCAGGCAGCGAACTCAGATCTCTCTCGAGCATCAACAGCTTATCAAGTGCATAAAAGTCTGGATCTAGCTTAAGGCTGCTAAGCAGAGGAGTCAGGAGTTCATGCCAACGGTATAGAGCCGCCAATATCTGCCCGTACTCAACTCTAGTCAAATCCTTCGCAACCACCCGATGCATTAACGGATGACGATCAATCATTCGGTGCTGTTTTTGGGTCCCCTCTTTTAGGGTATCTGTCGCTCTTACCCTTAAACCCACGGCATTCCCTCTCCGTGTCCCCTAGCGAAGTTGAACTCGCAAACACTCATCAAATTACCCAGACTTCTCAAATTCCACACATGTTGCATAGAATATTCATGCCAACTTTATCACCGTGATAAGAGGTGACTCATCGCGTAGTGGAACCGATCGACAAAACGCTCAGATGTGTCACATCGGGAAGGGTAAAATCGATTGTGACATTCTCTTCACACATCGCACTTAGTGTGCTGCTTACCTATGTCAGATCTAAAGACCCTTCTGTTTACCTCAAATAAGTGGTTCGTTCAGCTCAATGAATTTAAACGACTACCTGATTCAGAACCTAAGGCATGAGAACGTTAACCATCTACAAACCACCCTATCCGATCTAGTCTAGTACAGACTCCCCCTTTTCGAGAGGATAAAGCGTTGAATTAATATGAAAGTTTCGCCACACCGGCCTCGGATACTGATCAGACGATTGATGAATCAGCCTAGACTAGGAGGTTAATTCGATATATTTTGGAGCTGTATACACTGCACAAGTTGCATAACTGTTCAGTGTGACTGAGCAAAGGAGGTAAAGCGATGAGCGAAGGTGCGACTAAGTTCTCCTTACGTCCCGGACAGCTATCTGCCAACCGACCCGTGCGATGGTCACTATTTGACCCACGCGGTGGATTACTTTTGGGTGAGGGTAGCCGGGTCTCGTCTCGGAAACAGATTGATCGCTTAATCGAAATGGGTGCTTGGTATTACGATATCCCTCGCATCACTGTCTACCGCCCAACTGAAATCTCTGTCACGCGAAAAATGAGCAGCTTCGACATTGTCACGACTCTGCTCAGTCGGTTAGAGCTCTGCTTCCGATTACTCCACTCGTCAAGTCAGACTGAGCAGTTTGCCCGGTCAATCACCTTACTTGCGATCGATATCCAGTCGGCTTGCGCCACTCACCCCAGTGCTGTGCTGGGTTCAATACAGGTCATAGCGGACGCACCCGTTCATGTATCGCATGCCCTGCACTCAGCCGTTATTTGCGAGATGGCCGCAAGGTCTATGGGAATGGACCTTGTGGAGCGCATCCCGTTAGTCGCGGCTGCGTTGACGCAGAATATAGGCATGATTGAAATTCAACAGGAGTTGAACGAGCAAAATCAATCACTCTCGCAGGAGCAACGAGCATTGGTGGACATGCACCCTCAGGTGTCGGCTGATATGTTGGCGGAACGAGGCGTTACCGATACGCGCTGGCTCAATGCTGTGGCTCAACATCATGAACGTATTAATGGTTCTGGATATCCCCGCGGGTTAAAAGCGGAGGCGATCACTCGCGACGCAAGATTACTGGGTATAATTGATCATTACGTTGCGATGACGCGCTCACGCCTATACCGACCACCATTAAAAACACGAGCTGCACTGAAAGAGATTTACCAAGGCCGGGGCGAGTCAGTCGATACTGACTTAATGAAGCTTTTCGTACGGGTAATGGGTCTGTTCCCACCAGGCAGCTTGGTACGGTTAAAAAGCAACGAAATCGCCATTGTTCTTGGCCATGTAGATACCATTGACCAGCCGCAGATAGCCCTTTTGACCGATGTCGATAGCGAGCGTCTGGAACGTCCCGTCTTGAACGTTAGCATTCATAAAAGTGAGATTTTAGGGACGTTAAATATCTTTGATCATCTCGACCTCATCGATCATATGGGCGAAATCTGGCCACGCATTGAGATGGTTTGAATCAGGCTTGCGATCCCAAATTGGCCGCAGAGAGGATATGAACCGAATGAATTAACAAACCTGACTGTTTGTTTAGATCTAGCGGTTTACAAATGAGAGGTAACTCAAAAGTCGTTTGGTTAGCGAGCATCAAAATCAACATCGCCAGCACGGCGACCGTGCTTTCTGCTCTCGGACTCGAGCGAGCGTCGCTCTTCTCCCTGGTACTCCTCCCCTCTGATATTTATCTCAAACCACCTTGATGCATCGATCGGGTTAGCGAAACATGGAGAGACCTGTATGCTCCGAGAATCCTCGACGTAGTAAAACATCTCGCCGTCCAGATCTTCATCGTGAATCAATTTATATTCAGACATCAAAGGACTCCTCATAGGGGCTGGGTGTGACTGGTTACTGAGTAAATCTTGCTAAGTTCCTACTGAGATATGGACAGTCACACAGATCAAACTCACAGCCAGATCGATCGATCATGCTACCTCATCAGTTAAATATCATACATCAGATTTCCAGACTGCAGCCTATATTTCCCAAATCTAGTTAGATGTCGCCCCGAATCAGTTACTTAAATCAGACAAGAGTGTGTTTAGTTTATTTAGAGAGGGGGCAAGGATCTTAGTGCCGATCTGCCGGTAAAGGTGTAAAGTCATAAAGGGCGTGGCATATACTAAAATGTAACAACCCAATTGGAGCCGGATCGCTAGGCTGATGGCGTCACAGTGAACGGTGTAACCTGAGTTCGATGAATATCCGTTAAAATGAATCGACAGACCTGCAGTGGGCAAAGCGCAGGTAGTAATGAGGAGTGTGCGTCCGCTTGATTATTGAAGAAAAATACGAAGGCCATCCAGCGTACCCGAGCTCCGGTCTTACTGACCTTCTGCGTGTGTTCCTGAAACATGAACGCCTGATCATTCTAATCTCTCATATCCCACGCTCTGGTCAGGTAAGGCAGTGTGGCGATGATTTTTACAAGTTCTTTGGGGTGAGTCACTTTACCGTACTGACACGTTCAGAACGCACGATTCGGCTGAAGGCCACCATGAGAGGCGAGGTGGTGCGCTCTACTTACGGTACCAGCAAGATTCAATGTATCTTAAATTTCTCGCTCCCTGCCTATGAGAACGTTGCACAGCTGGAGGCGTCGCATCTCCTCTATGTGCATGTTTTTCCGGACTCACGAAGGCTAGGCGACACGACTCACCCTGTTAACAGCCTCGAGTATATGGCCGCGCTGGCCGATTTGGTTTTCCAGTGCGGCGGTAACGTCGATCTCTTGAATCGATTTACAAAGAAATTTGAGCAGAAAAGTGAAGCCGAAAAACTGGGGTTAATCAGTGATGCTAAATCATCTGATGCCCCGCTGGAGAGTATCCAACTAGCGCTGCAGTAAGGCTTAGGCCGGAGGATGTTGTTTTGCCCTCTGAGCACTCAAGGCGGGGTCAAAGCGTGTTTGAACCCTGTTGACGTTCGGCTCTGAGAAATAGGTGAAGAGTTTCAAACGGGTATAAGACGAGCTCCGCTGTTAAGTGCTCCCAAACCTCTGTAACAGTTCAACATCGACCGCCCTTGGCAGCACGGAGAGAATCCATCAAACGTAGTCTGGGTGCTCCAGCACATAGGCCACCTTCTGCAGTAACACTTGAGGGTCAACCGGTTTTTCGATCAGTCCACGAATGCCGTGCTGTAAAAGTGCGATCAGGTCCGTTGTATCTGCATTGGCGGTAAAGATGAGCACGGGAAGCTGAGCCAGCTCCTCGTTGGATTTAAACGAGGCCAACAACCCTTCTCCACCGAGTGTCGGCATGTAGATATCCAGCAGGATAAGATCGGGTTTGAGCGCCAACGCCTGCTCTACCGCCCGCTGGGGCTTACTGCAGACTGAGACCTCATGCTGCTCACCCAGTACATCGGCCAAAAACCCAAGTGTTATCAAATCGTCATCTACACAAAAGATTCTGGCTCTACTCACTGCCGGTCTCCTTATCCAGATCCTCTAGAGCGGCAACCAGCCTCTCCAGTGTTATTGGTTTAGAGATCACTGCGTTAGCACCCGCCTTCAGCAGTTGATCAGTCTCCTCACCGATCACTGCCGCTGTTACTGCAATAATCGGTATGTCTACCCCTTTAGCCCGAAGCGCTTGAGTGAGCTCCAAACCACTCATATTTGGCATCATAAGATCGGTCAAAACCAGATCGAACTGATCAGGACTGAACGCTGCCAACGCCTCAGCGCCGTCAACACAAGCGGTGACTCGAGCATTCTCTTTCTGCAGGATCTTTTGCGTCAAGAGGCGCAGCATCGCATCGTCTTCAGCAATCAATACCCGCATGCCGTCTAAGTAGCGCTCCACTCGGGCTTGCATTTGAGCCTTATCCGCTTCCTGAGGGTCACCCGCAACAGCCTCAAGAGGGAAACTTGCCCTAAAACACGAGCCTCCTCCCTTGCGTTCTTCATAGACCAAAGTGCCCCCGAGGTCGCTAGCCAAACCGGATGAGATGTACAGGCCCAGTCCCGTGCCGTCACTGGAAGTGCGACCACGGCCAAAGGCACTGAATACCAGCCCAACATCCTCGTCCGGAATACCTTTACCGTTATCCTCAATAGTCAGTACAGCAAGATCCGCCTCTCGGTCACAATCGAGCCTAACCCAAACTTCACTACCGCCCGAGTGCAGAGCCGCATTTTTGACGAGGTTAGACACCATTTGACGCAAGGCCTGCTCGTTAAAACGAAAGCTGTTGTCTAAATCCTCACAGAAGGCAAAGTGAAGCTGCATTCCATGGGTATTCAGGACGGCAGAGAGAGGTGAAAATGCACGCTTGGTCACGTTTACAGGGTTACGCACAACGCGCTGTGCAGCCTTGGCTCGTTCCGGCGTTACTACTGCTCTCATGTCATCGAGCACGCTTAGAAGGTCGTCGGTGATCTCCTCTAAAGTTCTGATTTTTGCATCGGTAGGGGTTGTTTCGTCGCGCAAGATCATCTGAAGAGATGCGACGGGTGTGCGTAACTCATGACCGATCACGGCAAACAGCTCACGTTGACGCTCGGCTGCCAGGCGCATCGCTTCCTGATTTTCACGCAAAGCCGTTACATCCGAGCGCAAATAGACGATCTTTCTGCGCCCCTCCACCTCATAGAATTCTCCAGTCATAATACGAGACCAACGTGGCCTCTCTTCTCCGGGGTAGAGCACGGAAAACTGGATGTCAGAGTGCTCGCTCGTTAAGGCTCGAGTCATAGCCTTGGCGTCGTCCACCGATGTAATCCGCTGAGCGTACTCAGCGATGTTAAACCGTTCACCGGGCCGGAGCCTGGGGTGATAACCTGCCCTTAGGCACGCTTCACCAGATTCCACATCTAGATCAAAGACCGAAGTCTCGCCCGCCTTAAGCGCAAGATCCATATCAAGCAATGTACTTCTGAGCGTCCGCGTCAGCTCCGCTGCATGTTCCGTTGTTCTCTGGAACACACTTGCCCTGTACCAGAGAGCTGCAAAACCCCACAGGAAACAGGCAAACATTAGCAGAAGGCCGATCAACTCCTTGACATCGTGAAGCCTCAATTGAGATAGGTCAAAAGCCTCACTTGCTTGAAACCCGTCGAATAGCAGCAGACCCGCCCCAAGGGTTGCCCCACCCGCGAGCGGCAATACTTTTAATAATGCTGTAACAGAAATAAGAGGTAGCCCCTGCTCCCGTTCTCTGTAACGAAGCAGCACATGGAGAGCGACTGCCAGCATAAAGCCTACCGCAAGCAGGCGGAGGGATAGAGGTAAGAGATCTGCAACCTGAGCGTCACGAGCGAAGATTCCCAGCACCGAGAGCAAAATAAGACAGAAACTGAGCATCAGCGCATTGAAAGAACCTAACAGACAGAAGAAAAAAAGGCTTGCCAACGGCAGCGCTGTAAGCGGCAAGAGCCCGTTCTGGAGAACAGAAAAAAAGTAAGCGGTGGTGGTTAAAGCAATTACAGTGCCTTGAAACCAGGGTAAACGATTAAACCCTCGGTGAATTAGATACCAAACCAATGCGCCAACCGACGCAGTCATGAGCGGCCCAAGGCTTGCAGCGATCAGCTCCGAAAAAACAGCCCTTTCAATGACTAGAATTAAGTTCAGCACTGCCAACTGAACACAAATTGACTTCAATGCCCTAGCCTTCGCGGCAGTATCGAAATATTCGCTCTCATAAACAATATTTAAAGGGTGAATCATGATGGCCGAGAACAGCAATATACGCAGTTCAAACTCAACAGAGCTGGGGGCCGGACTGACGATAAGTGTCAGTGCAAGTACGACCAGAACTGCATAGGGCGCCAGCAAGCGATACTGCCCTCGATAGAGACCAATAACCAACAGGATGAGAACAGGCGTAAAGGTAGCGGTGAGGTAGCCATTGGCGAACACCGTTATGTAAGAGAGCAGAAGTATCAGTAGGGTAACCGATGCTGTCGATCCTCGGCTCAGTATCCGTGCGCTACTCTGGTATACAAAGCCAAGTGCGACGAAGACCAGTGTTGTGGTCATAACCGGGATTGGGCTTGGCTGCATACCAGGCACTCCGGCAGCCGACAACAATAGTGTGAGAAAACCGAACAAGGAGACCAACCACAGGAGCGACACTATGCTTTCAGTTCCAAGACGGTCTTGCCGGTCGCGAACATCGGAACCGCTGGGCGATATCAGACTTTTAAACAGGCTCATCAAGTATGTCCTATCCTGCGCCAGGCTCGATTGTCACTCACTTTTAAAACCCTCAAAAATCCTGCCAGATTGCACTTTGTGTTTAGTTGAGGGGGCGCCACCATAAATAACGAACCCACATCGCAGTATAGACAAGAAAAGAGAGCCCCCATTGGACTTAGCCCATGAAATTTCACACATTTCTAGTAGAGAGGCGTAGCTCTTGAGCTCCAGACGAGTCGTCCATGTTGCTGATTATATAGGCTGACTGGTGGTTTATCTGATCAACCGAAAAGCAGTTCAATTGGGTGCTCGATGGGGGTTAACTTATCGAGATTGACGGATCAGAATGAGAGATGACACTCTAACTTCGACGGGGAGCCAGAGTGCTCCCCATCGGCTGAGTGCAGTTCAGTTATGATTTGACTCTCAGCTAAAGAGCCTGACTCGATTCTGAACAGACTCAGATCTGCGGTACAGTCTCCATCGATCGATCAATAATGGACTGCTCAAGATCGGCATCCACCATTTCACCTCTGAGAAAATTCTCGTAGGCCGCAAGGTCGAGGTGTCCGTGCCCACAGAGTGCGGTGAGAATGACTCTCTCCTCGCCTGACGCCTTGCAGGCCAAAGCTTCACGGATGGCAGCTGCAATAGCGTGGGTGGGTTCTGGTGCGGGAACAATGCCCTCGGTACGAGCAAATTTAATCGCTCCCTCGAAGCACTCCAGTTGTGGGATATTGATCGCTTCAACCATACCCAGTTCATATAGATGAGATACCAAGGGTGCCATGCCGTGATAGCGCAGACCTCCGGCATGTATCGGTTCTGGAATAAAATCATGACCCAGCGTATGCATCTTCATCAGCGGTGTCATGCCGGCAGTATCGCCAAAGTCATAACGAAACTCACCCCGCGTCAGAGTGGGGCAAGCTGAGGGCTCGACACAGCGGATAACCGGGTTCATCTTGCCCGCCATCTTTTCACGCAGGAACGGAAAAGCAAGACCGCCAAAGTTCGAGCCACCGCCAGTACAACCGACTAACACATCGGGTGTCTCACCTACTTTGGCAAGCTGCAACAACGCCTCCTCTCCTATGATGGTCTGATGCATCAATACGTGGTTTAAGACGGAGCCCAATGCATAGCGGGCTTCAGGGTTTGCCGCAGCCTCACCTACGGCCTCGGAGATAGCGATTCCCAGAGAGCCTGGATGATTGGGATTCTCTGCTAATAGCTTGCGCCCATACTCGGTGCGATCAGATGGACTTGGGTGCAGAATACCACCATAAATCTCCATCATGGTCTTGCGATAAGGCTTAGAACGATATGATGCCGCCACCTGCCAGATCTCGCACTCCATACCAAATTGGGCGCAAGCGAAAGCGAGCGACGTACCCCATTGCCCCGCACCCGTCTCAGTGGTCAGTTTCTTTATCCCCTCTTTGTAGTTGTAGTAAGCCTGTGGAACTGCAGTGTTGGGCTTGTGTGAACCGGCAGGGCTAACACCTTCATATTTGTAATAGATACGAGCCGGAGTATCGAGGAGCTTTTCGAGTCGACGTGCCCGGAACAGGGGCGATGGACGCCAGAGTTTATAGACATCAAGCACTTCACCCGGAATATCGATAAATCGCTCCTGACTCATCTCTTGCTGAATCAGGGCCATCGGAAAAAGTGGTGCAAAATCGTCTGCTGTCGCCGGTTGCAAGGTGCCCGGATGCAGAGGGGGCGCCATAGGTACAGGTAGATCCGGCAGTATGTTGTACCACTGAGTTGGCATCTCATCTTCGGTTAAAAGGATTTTATTATTGTTATTAAACATAACACCTCACATGCAATTGATTCGTTAAGTTAGTCCCTCAAGATTAAACAAATTCTGGGGCACTGTTCAAATATTGTCCGGCGTTATTGTTCTGCCCCCCAAGACACCCCATTCAGATGATCGTTCATACGGCAGAAGTTCAATCACAACCCATCTACTGTGGGTCAGACCACTCAATGGCTGTGAGAGTATTGAATGTTGCGTCTGCTAATCCAATTGAACGGCTGGGGAAAATCGAAATGTTGGATAGGCTGGTTGAACTGAACTTCTCTGCGCAGTGATCGGTCTGTGATTTAGCGATTCTGAGGTTTTTTTGCTTGCGTCGAGGCTGATAGATGTTGTTCGAGCTCTTCAAGCGAAAGAGGTTTTCCAAGGAAAAATCCCTGACCAAAACTGACACCCAGTTGTTTCAGGGTTTCAAGTTCCTCTTGTGTTTCAATCCCCTCCGCTACGACCTTTGCTCCGGTTGATCTTGCAAAGGTAACCAGGGCCGAGGCAAGCGCGGACCTCGCCAGATCCCGATCAATTCCGCTAATTAGCGCTCTATCTAGCTTTATTACGTCGGGCTTGAGTTGCAGTATATGTTGAAAACTCGCGAATCCAGAACCCGCGTCATCGACTGCAATTTTGATGGCGTCTGCACGCAGGGCTCCGAGCCCTTGGGCAAAACGCGAGTAATCATCTATTCGTTCGTGCTCAGTCACCTCTATGAGCAGTTCGGATTCGGCGCTGGCAAACATAGAGCTGAGATCTGCGCCTCGTATGATCGTTTCAGGTGACAGGTTGATCGAGAGATAACACTCGGCGCCCAAATCTGAAAATGGCTCGAGCGCCGCTTTTGCGGTCGCTGTCTCGAGCTCGTAGGCCAAACCTGACCGAGTTGCTAGGTTAAACCAGGCTTCGGTGGTCAACTCGTCGTGATCAACAAATCGAGTGAGCGCCTCAACACCTACAATCGAGTGGTTGGATAGGTCAAAAATGGGCTGATAAACGATGGTATACAGGCGTTTTTGGATAATATCTTCGATCAGTCGCTTTGACGCTAGGCGTTGGCGGTCTTGAGTAATCGAGTCTTTAAGCATGGAAAAAGCCAAGTCGGCAAACCCCTTGAGCGTCATCAAATCCTTGGATGTCATGGCGTAATCTGGTTTGCGACTAAAACAGCAAAATGTCCCGAAAATCGAGCCATCCTCCATAATCAGAGGAACACTCAGGTGAGCCCCAACGGGTATACTCTGGGTCGCGGGGAGTTGGTTCGCCTCGTCTAAATCACGTGCATTACATATGATTTGGGGTAATCTTCCATCCACTATTCGCTGGCAGTAAGAGGACTCGAGCGGATCAGATGCCTCCTCTTGCAGCAAATTATCGAGGTCATCGTTATTCTCAACTAAGCGAAATATTCGCCGGCCATCCCTAAATTCCGAGATGAAGGCGAACTCCATATCGAGTGATAAACGAGCAGAATGAAGAATCTGTTGCAGAAGTGGCTTGAGAGAGAGATCAAAGGAGTTGAGCTCTTTATCTGAGATACTTTTCATAACACAGCCTTGTGAAAAGTGGGTCACATCTTGTAGAGGACGAATATTGAAAATAGTAGCACTCATTTCAATACGGCGTTCCATGGGTTCAACCTGAAGATGCACCACATCAAGAAAATGTCGAAAACACTGCTACCCCTGATAACAGGATTCACACCCAGATGTGAGCAAGGGGAGCAAAAAGCTCCCCCTGGTTACCTAAAAATCTCAGAGTCATAACCGCTCGCGGTATGAAGATGGCGCAATTGCCGCTGGCCAGATGGCTTGACGCCGAGGCGCGAGGAGAACTCCTCGCGCGGTACTCAGCCGGTCTTTTTAGGCACTGAGCTCTAGCAACAGCTTATTCATTCGACCGATGTAGGCGGCTGGGTCTTCCAGCTGCCCGCCAGCAGCCAACTGCGCTTGATCGTGCAGGATCAAAGCCAGGTCTGCAAAGCGATCTTCATCAACCTCCTGATCCAGCTTGGCAATGAGCGGATGCTCAGCGTTAAACTCAAATACCGGCTTAGAGTCAGGGACCGCCTGGCCCGCAGCTTCCATGATACGGCGCATCTGCAGACCCATGTCATAGTCGCCCAGAACCAGACAGGCTGGCGAATCGGTCAGACGCTGGCTGACGCGCACCGACTCTACGTGTGATTCCAACACTTTACCAAGCCGCTCGATCAGACTCTCATAAGCTTTGCTCTTCTCTTCGAGTTCAGCTTTCTGCTCATCACTCTCCTCTTTGTCGAGCTTGAGCTCGCCTTTGGTAACGTCCTGGAAGGACTTACCGTCGAAGTCGAAGATATGACTCATCATCCACTCATCGATCCGATCAGTGAGCAACAGAACCTCGATTCCTTTTTTACGGAAGATCTCTAGGTGCGGGCTGTTCTTCGCCGCATTGTAGGAGTCAGCCACAAGGTAGTAGATCTTGTCCTGACCCTCTTGCATCCGCGCGATGTAATCTTCAAGAGAGACCGATTCGTCACTATTACCCGCCTGAGTAGAAGCGAAACGCATAAGTTTGAGAATACGCTCGCGGTTAGCGTAATCCTCAGC
Organism: Marinobacterium sp.; assembly: GCA_035458585.1. Lineage (GTDB taxonomy): Bacteria > Pseudomonadota > Gammaproteobacteria > Pseudomonadales > Balneatricaceae > Marinobacterium_E. Next base: position 15,648 of record DATHZN010000020.1, read on the forward strand.
TGGCCCCTCTTTGAGCACCTGACCAAACTCTTTCCAGAACGCCTTGTACGCTTCAGGATCCTTTTTGCCAAACTTCTCAATCATATCCAGCGACCGCTTAGTCAGAGCGGACTTGAGCTTATCGACAGTCGGATCCTTCTGCAGAATCTCACGGGAGACGTTCAGAGACAGATTTCGCGAATCGACGACACCTTTAATAAAGCGCAGATAGAGCGGCAGGAACTGGTCTGCCTGATCCATAATAAATACACGCTGCACATAAAGTTTCAGACCTTTCGGAGCCTCTCGATTCCATAAGTCATAGGGAGCTTTAGATGGCAGGTAGAGCAGGCTGGTGTACTCGAGATTACCCTCAACGCGGTTGTGTGCCCAGGTAATCGGCTCCTGAAAGTCGTGAGAGACGTGCTGATAGAAGCCTTTGTAATCCTCATCACTCAACTCTGCTTTGTTGCGCGTCCAGAGTGCTGTTGCTGAGTTCACGTTCTCCAGCTCTGGCTCTCTCTTCTCGTCAGATGCCTCTTCTGTATCTGAGTCACTAGCCATCTCCTCTTTCAACATCTGCACTGGCAGCGCGATGTGGTCGGAGTATTTTTTCACCAATGAGCGAAGGCGCCAGCCGTTGGCGAACTCAACAGCGTCATCTTTCAGACTGAGTACAATTCGCGTGCCGCGCTCCGCTTTGTCAATCTGCGCCAGCGTAAACTCACCTTCACCTGCAGAAGACCAGTGAACGCCCTCAGCCGCAGGCAGGCCAGCACGACGTGTGTAGACATCAACTTTTGACGCAACGATGAAAGCTGAGTAGAAGCCAACACCGAACTGACCAATTAGCTGGCTGTCTTTCGCAGCGTCACCCGAAAGGTTAGACAGGAAGTTAGCTGTGCCCGACTTGGCAATCGTACCCAGATGAGCAATCACGTCTTCACGCGACATTCCGATGCCGTTATCGTCGATGGTGATGGTTTTTGCTTCCTCATCAAAACTGACCTGAATGCGCAGATCACCGTCATTCTCATAGAGGTCAGCGTTTGATAGCGCCTCAAATCGCAACTTCTCAGCAGCATCGGATGCGTTGGAGATCAGCTCACGCAGAAAGATCTCCTTATTCGAGTAGAGCGAGTGAATCATCAGCTGCAGTAGCTGCTTCACTTCTGTCTGGAAGCCTAGAGTTTCGGTGTTCTGGGTCTCTGTAGCAGTACTCATAATGTCGAACCTGAATTTCCTTTAAAACAGTGAATAACCTTTCACTGATATGGGGTGTTCAGATTCGATTTCAAGAGCCTGGTTTAATTTCCTCCGTATGGCCCAGTGTCCTGAGCGTTGAGGAGGTAAATTCACGACGGTAGAGAATCCACACAACAATCAGAGTGACGACCATAAACAGAACCGAATGAATCAGCCAAACCAACATCGCGATCGCAAAGTAGTAGGATCTCAACCCGGTATTGAAGTTATTCGCCGCCATGGAGGCCATCTTTGCAATGCGATTGGCGTGGGCGTCGATCTCTCGTACCCGTTCAACTGTCAGTAGGGGCGCGCCCCCAATCATCACCGAGACGAACCCGTACTGGCGCAAACTCCAGGTGAATTTAAAGAAGGCAAAAACAAATAGCACCATCATGGACATTATTCTGATGTCCCACTGCAGTGGCGAGAGTATCTCAGCGCCCGGTACCGAGGCGAGAAGCCCCATAGCGGTCTCGCCTCGGGTTATCAGCGTCATCAAACCCGCCAGAATCAGCATAGTTGTGCTGGCAAAAAAGGTGACGCCGCGCTCTAAATTTGCAACGGTTGTGGTATCGGAGACACGCACATCGCGCAACAGCATCTCTCTCATCCATTCAGTTCGATAGAGATGCATCACACTGGCAAGACAGGGCGTTGTGTAACTCGCTTTGCGGGCGTAGGTTGCGTAACCTTTGAAACAGATCACAAACCATATTAGCGCCAACAGATCGACACTTAGCAGTTGATAGTAACCGGATAGATCCATGCTTAGCCCCTGATATTATTGCGCTTTTACTCAGTATCACGTGTTAAATTCCGAGATACAACCCCTGACGGCGCGCCGCAAGGCGCGGCGCAAAGTGAAATCTCTCCAGAGCATATTGAACCGCCAACCGCTCTGAGTTTGGCTGCTCAGAGTTATCGGCTTGAGAGTTGCTGAACTCCTAGATGACGGTAATCACTCAGTAACTGCACACTGGGATGATAGCCTCGCAGATGACGACCTATGGGGTTGAGTGGTCTGTAGTCCGTTGCCGACAGATGATCTGCCACTGCGCCGGCTAACACCTCTGCACCAAATCGGGTGTAGCCTATCGGCCGATAATAACGCTCGGATCCCAGCGAGTAGAGGCCTGCTAAGAACTGTTGCCAGGAGTCTGTTGGTTGAAGCGCCGTTGCCGACAGCGCTTCAACTCGGTGAGTTGTCAAACCAAGCTCACCCAGCTTTGACTGTATCCAGGCCAGACTGCGAGTCGATAACAGCGCGTTGTTGTACCCCCCACCAACATCTGAATGCGCACCGACAAACCAGCGCTGTTCAATCGTCTGCTGTGGTGTGGTTGATGGGGTCCAGAGTGTCGGGGCAAAACTGCGGCGATGTTCATCTATCGCCAACGCCTGATAAGCGTGGCGCACATTGCTCCCGAGCTGAGTATCGTGAAACTGTAAGAAGTGCTGGTTTAAATCATCAAACCACCCAAGCGGTATACCGAGGGCGCCGACTGTGTCCCAGACAGCTATCGCCTCAATCGGAATTTGACGCGCACAGTGCTTACGAAAACGTCGCTGCTCGGGCACACTCCCCTGCCGATAAAGCGTGTAAGCCTGGTTTATCTCTTCTTCATCTCTCACCAACCCCACCCGGGCAATCATTCCAGCGAGGCTCCTCGCTGTATAAGCACCGCGACTGAACCCGGCGAAAAAGATACGATCGCCCGGTCGATAGTGACGAGCTAAACTCGAATAACCCTCTACGATTTTGCTGCTAAGACCCTGGCCAAAGAGTCCGCCTCGTAGTTGATTAAACAGCTGAGTGCCAAGGCCACTGAAGTACCAACTCAACTGCTCTGTACCCCCGGAACTTTGGGGTTTGAGTGAATTAACTAGCCGCCAGACGTTGGTGCTCTTGTCACCATCGGCTGGATCAGTGTCAGGAACTTGCCAGGTTCCATCGAAGGCGAACAGCAGATTACGCACCCTTACACCCCTCCTCTGATAATTGCCAAGCAGGTGAGACAAATCGCCGCAGCCCAGTCAGTCTGCCCGCTGACTCCGCCAAAGGCGGGTACACTGCATGCGGGTAGTGGAACAGCGCGTTTAAATTATCTGCGCGCTAATTTTCTTCAGTGTCTGAACCGCGGATAGACGCATCCGCTAACAAGTCTCTAGAAATATAGGCCGAATTCAGCGAATTTGTATCTGCCGGTTCGTATGCGAACCTCTTCTCGCCCAATTACGGAGAGGGGGTGGTTTCGCCGTTCACATGTGGTCTCCTGGACTCAAGCCACCATAAAAGACCAATGCCTTGCTCATATCTGAAGTTTCTTGAAATCTAAAAACAGTGGTTTAGGGGCTCTACTCCCCTGCTCCAGAGTCCTGAAGTTGTGATAGGATGCGCAGCAATCGAGGAGTGTTATATGTATCTGGAACTGATCGATCTTTTCTGGCTTTTACTTATTGGCTCAGTACTTCTGTTCTGGTACCGCGGGTTGGCCGTGCGTGAGCGTGCGCTGGTAAGCGTCAGGAAACATTGTGACCAGATGGATCTTCAGCTTCTGGACCAGACGGTCGCACTGCGCTCTTTGTGGCTCCAGCGCGACGAGCGTGGGCGAATCCAGCTGCGTCGACGCTACAATTTTGAGTTTACCAGCACAGGTGATGAGCGCTATCAGGGACAGGTGGTGTTTCTGGGGAGCCGACTTGAGTCAATTGAGACACAGGCTCACAGGATGGGGTAGATACCTATTGAGGTCAGGGATGAACGGCTTCACTAAAGAGATTTAAGGTAAAGGGCGATTTTCCTCGCTTCATCCTCCGGCATCTCAGGCCAAACAGGCATCTTACTCCCCTCTATCCGGTGATCATCACGCAAAAACTTTACAATCTGAGCCGTGGTTAATCGCGTACCCCTATTGGCCGGTATGCCAGCAAGAAAGTTACCGTTACCGGCAGCGTGATGACAGTCTGCACAGTGATACTCGAACAGCTGCTGTCCACTGATCAACTCTGGATGGTCATGGTTATCACTACTGCAACCGCTAACCAAGCTAATAGTTGTGGCCAACAGGAGTGTTGGCCACACCGCTGGGGTTGATTTTAATTCCACCTATGGATTTCCCCTTGGCACCCCTAACCCCAGGCAGAGACAGGGGTTTAAAGAGAGGCCTGAGCTGCACGGCAGATCGCAGCAAAATCATCCGCCTTAAGCGAAGCTCCTCCCACCAGACCACCGTCGACATCCGCCATCGCAAATAGTGCTTGGGCATTACCAGCATTGACCGATCCGCCATAGAGAATGGTGGTTCTGGCAGCAATTTCCGCGCTCTCCTGTGCCAGCAAATCACGAATGAAGGCGTGTACCTCCTGTGCCTGCTCCGGTGAGGCAGTCTCGCCGGTGCCGATGGCCCAGACAGGCTCGTAAGCGATAACGATCTGGGTGAACGCCTCAATCTTACTGCGCTCGAGCACGGCACGTACCTGAGCTTCAATCACCCCCTGCATCCTACCACTCTGGCGCTCCTCGAGCGTCTCCCCGACACAGAGAACAGGTACCAGCCCTTTCTCCAGCGCCTTATCCACCTTTGCCGCGACGAGCAGATCCGTCTCACCATAGAGCGCACGGCGCTCCGAATGGCCCAACAGGACATAGGTAACGTCGAGGTCGCGCAGCATATCGCCGCTCACCTCACCAGTGAAGGCGCCCTTTTCCTGATCACTCATATTCTGAGCGCCCACCTGGATAGCACCCGACTGGCACAGGTTTATCACCTGAGGTAAGTGGATAAATGCGGGGCAAACCGCCACGTCGATACGCGCGCACTCTGCTGCAACTGGGCTAAGCGCATCCACTAACGCCTGATTGGAAACCAGCGATCCATTCATTTTCCAATTACCCATTACGAGGGGACGACGCATCTGTTTGCTCCTACATATCAAAATTAAGATGAGGGTTAAGCTTAGCCTGCCTCACAGTGGCTATTCAACTACTCGCTGAGATCCAGCGTTTCAGCGTTCTCAAACCACTCAGCCTGCTCCGCAACCTGCGCACGCACATCAAAATCTCGAGGCCAATCGGTAGCATCACAGTGTTCGGAGGCTGAATTCTGAATCGTTATCCCCCTCACTGAGTCGTCGCTCAGCCATTTTATTGTGGAGTTTTACAAATTTTTAATCAAAATTGATGCTAGACCCGTCTTTTGATAGCGAAATGTCTATTTTAGTTGCATAAAAAAGGGAATTATTTTGGCTATTTAAGCCGAAAAAATAGAATAGCGCTCTTTTACTATCGGATATTTCGATATAAAAGATCTGTTCCCATCGATTCAGTTCAACCGTTGGCGACGTACAATGGACCTATTCAGTTAGGAGGACTTATGGGACTTTTGGTAGACGGCAAATGGCAAGATCAGTGGTACGACACAGCGACGACAAAAGGCCAATTCAAACGCTCAGTTGCACAGTTTCGCCACTGGGTGACGGCTGACGGTAGTGCGGGGCCATCCGGAGAGGCAGGCTTTAAGGCTGAACCCGGCCGCTACCACCTCTATGTCTCCTACGCCTGCCCCTGGGCACACCGCACACTTATCATGCGCAAGCTCAAAGGTCTGGAGCAGATGATCAGCGTCAGCGTTGTTCACCCGCTCATGCTGGAACACGGCTGGACCTTCGCCACAGACTTTGAAGGCGCTACCGGCGACGACCTGTTCGGTTACGACTATTACTACCAAATTTACACCCGTGCTGACGCGCACTACTCGGGTCGCGTGACGGTCCCGGTTCTCTGGGACAAGCAACAGGATAAGCTGGTATCGAATGAGTCATCAGAGATCATTCGCATGCTGAACTCCGCCTTCGATGGTGTCGGAGCTGAGCCGGGTGACTACTATCCTGAAGTGCTGCGAACCGAAATCGACCGAACCAATGAGTGGATCTACGAGTCGGTGAATAACGGTGTCTACAAGGCTGGCTTCGCGACCTCTCAGGCGGCTTATGATGAGGCAGTCGAGGCACTTTTTAACCGTTTGGAGGAGCTGGAGTCATTGCTTAGCAGACAGCGCTACCTGTGTGGAGATCGCTTTACTGAAGCAGACATCCGTCTCTTTCCAACGTTGTTGCGCTTTGATCCAGTATACGTTCAGCACTTTAAATGTGATCGTAAGCGTATCGCGGACTACCCAGCCCTCTCGGGCTACCTAAGGGATATCTACCAGATGCCCGGGATGCGCGACACACTGGATATGCACCACAACCGCCACCACTACTACCGCAGCCATGCTACGATTAATCCCCACGGAATTATCTCAACAGGTCCGCAATTTGATCTCGATGCACCACACGGCCGGGAAGCGCTTTAACTGAGCCGATAGGTCATTCAACGCTGGGCTCGCCTGAACACTCGGGCGAGTTTAGCGTGCAACCACGACCACTAACTGCTGGTTGGAACCCAGAACGCTGGGTACAAGGTTACCCACACCAAACGCCTCAATGCGCCGTGCTTCAACACCGCTTGCAATGAGTTGGCGTCGTAAGTTGACTGCGTGCGCCTCTGACTCTGACATTGCCAGTGCTGTATCACGCCCCTCCTGATGCACCACCAACTGCACTGTCAGGCGGTTGGTATCTAACCAGGCAACCAGCTCTTTGATTGCTAGTTCGGGAGAGTCTGGCCAATGCGGCAACACCATATAGCCCTGAGTTTCGAGCGGAGCATACCAGGCATTGGCCAGAGCGTTCTCCCCAACAATCAGATCCAGGTGTAAGTAGACGCGCTGATTCCCGCGACGAACTGCGTATAAAGCGTAGTGATTACCGTTGAGCTCTGCTGCCATATAGCGCTGAGAGTCGTCACGACCATAAAGCGTCGAGTAGCGAAAAATATCGTTAGCCCAAATATTACTGGCACCGCACTCACGCCCGCTGCATTGATAGAGAAGGTTAGCGCCACGCTCACTCAATTGCGTGCGCAGATCATCGAAGGCCTCTTCTGGTTCGTGGCTACGCGCGATCTCCCAGGTAAACTGCTTGAGCTCGCCACCCAATCGCAGCTCTGCACCCGCACGCAACTGTCGATCAATCTTGACTACCGAACCAAGTACGAGGCGGTAGTCTGACACTTCACCCGTTCTAAAGCGGTCGGGTTTAGACAGGTCATAGTTTGTCAAACCGTCAGGCAGATCGGGCATGGATAGAGCTTGCGCCAGCATAGCGGGCAGTAACAGAACGATGGCAGTTAATGCTCTTAGCATTGTCTCTCCGTTGAAGTGGATAGCAGATTACTCTATATCAGCATAGAAGGCGTCGAGTACATCAGCCACAGCGCTCACCGCACCGGGCTCAAGATGCAGGTGATGACCACCCTCTATTTCAGTTTCGACCAGATTTTTTACGCACCGAATGCGTTCATGGGTCAAAGGGTGTTTAACACCCTGCGAACCTCTAATCAGCTGAACGGGGCACTCAATCTGACCAAGCGCTGCGCGCACTTGAGCCTCAGTCAGACGAATTAGCGAGGAGAGTTTTAAGCGCGGATCACAGTTGTATTGATATAGCCCATGATTATCGGGTCGCGTATTGCGTTGCATCAGCTGATGAGCCGCCTGCTCCGGAACGGGAAAGCGACTCTGCACTCGGGAACGAACCCAGGCTTCGAATGGCCTCGCTTTTGCGAGCTTGACTGGCTCCTGATGCTGCTCGATACCCAGGCGCAGCGCCTGAGCAAACCCCTCCTCAACATCAGCAAGGGGCCCCAGATTTTCAATCAGAGCAAGTTTGATAACCGCTTGGGGCCAGCAGGCAGAGAACAGGCTGGCAACTCCCGCTCCCAAAGAGTGACCAAGAAGCATAAAACGATCCGCTCCCAGATGCTGCTGTACTCGACGTAGATCATCAACATACCCCCAAATAGGGTAACTCGCGTCACGACTGCGCCATTGCGAGCGACCATGACCCGCCAGATCAAGCGCAACTATCTGATACCGATTCAACAGAGGTGCCAACAGTGCGAAACTGGCCGCATTATCGAGCCAGCCGTGAAGCGCCAGCACCAAGGGTTTGTCGTTATCCCCCCAGATCAGCGCAGCGACGCGCCGATCCTGAAGGTTGAACTCCAGCTCCCTCGGTTCGCACATCAGAGGCTAAAACCGCCTACTCTGGTCGCCATGCCAGCCGCTGGATAGTCCATCTCTAATATCTCCACCTCGGCCGGGGCAAAGCTGCTGCCGTAGCTGCCAGCGCCCTCCTGGAGGTAACCGCTAAGCCAGCCAACTAGCGGCATATGCGTCACCAGCAAGAGGGTGCTCTGTTCAGGTATTGTCTGCAGTAGCTCGCACACCCGCTCTGGATTAGATTCGGGCACGAGTACGGTATTGATCTGGTACTCGAGGCCAGTTTGGAGCCGCTCAAATGTCTGCCGAGTCCGCAGATAAGGGCTGATAAAAACCTGATCCACTGCCATCAGTTCTCTGCGCAGGTCAGCCGGTGCGTTCGCCAGTGTGCTCAGCCCGTAGGCGGTTAGCTGACGCTGCTCGTCTGGAAAACCTGCAGCTGCCTCTGCATGGCGCATAAGAATCAGGCGCATCAGAAACCCACCGTTTCGTGCGGCAGGGTAAACTCCACATCTGCGCTCTGAACGCTCGCCATCATGTCACGCACAATCGCCTCGACTGGAGCCTGTTTAAACACCACTTCATAAAGGCCCCGCACCAGCGGCATGTAGACATCCTGCTGTTCAGCGTGTTCGCGCACCAATTTTAGTGTATTGACCCCCTCTGCAACCTCTCCAAGTTCGGCCACGATCTGATCGAGTGACTGCCCCTTACCCAGAGCGAAGCCGACGCGGTAATTTCGGCTCAGGGGTGATGTACAGGTCACAATCAGATCTCCCACGCCTGCCAACCCAAGAAAGGTGAGCGGATTGGCGCCCATACTCTGCGCCAGACGGCTCATCTCAGCCAGTGACCGGGTCACCAGGAAGGCGCGAGTGTTCTCGCCAACGCCCATCGATGCAGCCATTCCAGCGGCGATGGCGTAGATATTTTTCAACGTACCTGCAAGCTCAACGCCGTAGGTATCCTCCGCTGCATAGACACGAAAATAGGGGGCCTGCAGCAGGTCTTGAACGGCTCGGCGCAACTCCTGATCACGACTGGCGACCACGGTAGCAGTCAAATCACGCTTAGCGATCTCTTTTGCCAAATTGGGGCCACTTAGGACACCAATCGGATTGTCAGGAAACTCCTGCTCGAGGATCTGACTCATCAGAGAAAAGGTAGAGGATTCAATACCCTTGGTGGTACTGATCAACATCTGATCCGGCTTTATAAACGGCTTGGCTTGCTGCACTACAGAACGAAACGCCGCGCTGGGGATCGCGATAAAGACCAGTCGCGCCCCCTCCATCACAGACTCCAGATCTGATGAGGCTTTCAAACCGCGTAACAGACGATAGCCAGGAACGTAGCGGCTATTTTCTCTTGTACCGTTGATCTCGGCGGCGGCCTCCGGATTACGGACCCAGAGACGCGCTTCAAGCCCCTTCTCTGCCACCATATTGGCGATCACTGTGCCAAAACTACCGCCTCCAAGCACCGCCACCGGGGTACGAGAGCTCATTCGCGGGTCTCCTATCGATTCTCATTGTCGAGTGAGTTCAGGACTCGCTCTATTAGCGCAAATAACAGCTGCACCACACCGACGGCTATCAGCGCTACCGCGATAAACAACGCCAACTGCAGTATGTCGCCAGTCTGCCGATAACCCAGGACGCCCAGAACCACGAACAGCGCACTGAGCAACAGGCCCAGCACGCGCTTGATACCGTTCAGTCTATGCGGATCGGTCTGGTTCATCAGCTCTCTTTGGGGGTCTGCGGTACTTCCTGAGTGCCTTCAGCCTCAGAAGCTGCGAGGTACTCTGTTGAGTGCTCCGATTCAGCCTCGACTTCAGGATCCTCAGCACTCGTTTGCGCAGCCTGAGTCGCATCCAGGGCCATCAAGTCAGCCTGATCCATCTCATCTTCAGTCTGTTCCGGCTCAGTTGCCGCTACAGACTCTTCAATGGCGGGGTTTTGCGCAGCGGATAAGGGTTCTTTATCGGCTGAGGGCTCTTTATTGGCTGAGGGCTCTATTTCAGCTGAGGGCTCTTCACCAGCTGAGGGCTCTACATTAGCTGAGGGCTCTATATCAGCTGATGGCTCTATGTCAGCTGAGGGCTCTTCAGCAGCTGCGAGGTCTTGATTATCAGAGGGTTGATCATCATTGACCTGCTTCTCGGCAGCCGGTACCTCCTCTGCGCTATCCTCCACCAATCGATGACGATCGGTAACCGGTGTCACGTCAGCCAACAACTCAGGGTCTGGATGGATGCATTCGAGCTTCACACCGGTCTGCGATTCAATATCAGGAATCAGGAAGGAGTCATCTTCACAGGCGAAACAGATGGAAGTGCCCGTTGCACCAGCGCGGCCGGTTCGACCAATACGATGCACGTAGTCATCTGAATCCTCAGGCAACTGGTAGTTCACAACGTGGCTGACGCCATCAATGTGAATACCGCGTCCTGCCACATCAGTTGCGACGAGTACCTGAATCTTGCCGCTACGGAAATTTTCCAATGTCTTCAGACGTTTATTTTGTGGAATCTCGCCCGACATCATCTCGGCTTTGACGCCATCTTTCTGCAGTCGGACCGCCAGATCGCGCGTCTGGTGGCGACGGTTACAGAAGACGATAGCCCGCTCAATACCATTCACACTCAGGTAGTTGCGCAGCAAGTTATACTTCTGATCGCTGGAGACCAGAAATACCTTCTGACTCACGTTATCTGTGGTCTTGTTATCAGACTCAATCTCCACCGTGACAGGGTCACGTGTCCATTGAGCGGCGAGACGCATAATCTCATCAGTGAAGGTTGCGCTGTAGAGCAAGGTTTGACGGTCACTGCCCTTGCGCGGAGTGGAGCGAATAATTGTGCGCACATCCGGGATGAAGCCCATGCTGAGCATACGATCCGCCTCATCCAAAACCAGAATCTCAACATTGTAGAGGTCGATCTCTCGGTTGCGCACGAAGTCGATCAGACGCCCTGGTGTCGCCACCAGAATATCAACAGGACCCTCGGCCAACGCTTTACGCTGCACGTCATAATCCATACCGCCGACCAGTGAAACCACACGCAGACCAGCATACTTCACCAACCCCTCTGCATCTGATGCGATCTGCAACGCCAGCTCACGTGTCGGTGCAATAATCAGCGCACGTGGCTCAGAGAGATGGGGTTCGTCCTCCAGTTTGAAGTCGAGTAGATCGGTTATCACGCCAATCAGGAAAGCAGCCGTCTTACCCGTGCCTGTCTGGGCCTTACCGATGATATCCATACCCTGAAGCGCTGGCTTGATCGTCGCAGCCTGAATGGGGGTCGCATACTCGTAGCCGAGATCAGCGATGGCATGCATCAGTACATCGGGAAGGTTGAAGTCGTGGAAGCGTGCTTTTCCCTCGGCCTCAGCGACTTGAAACTGATCGAGGCTCCATTGACCAGACTCGCGTGCGCCACGACGGTTGTTACCTTTCTGACCGCGCGGTCTGCGTGGGCCGCGTGAGCGGCGTTTGTTCCCCGAACCACTGTTCTCTTCAGAACCCTGGTGTACCGCTGCGTTGTCTTGTGCGCTGGTCTGTTCTGTACCGTTCTGCTCACTGCTCAAATGTTTACTCTCTTTCATCTATTTATGAATTACTCGCTGGAACGGTGGCAGTGCGTTTAGCAGTGCCTGCCCGTAACGACGAGTCACTACCCGTCTGTCCAGCAATACCACGCGCCCGCTATCCGTCTCTGTACGCAACAGACGCCCCACCGCTTGGGTGAGTTTTACGGATGCCGCCGGCACGGAAATGTCCTGAAACGCGTTGCCACCGCGCTCTTCTACCCACTCTGCCAGAGTCGCATCAACCGGATCATCCGGCACGCTGAAGGGCAACTTGCAGATAATAACATCTTTTAGGTAATCACCGGGTAGATCTACACCCTCAGCAAAGGAGGCCAGGCCAAAAAGGACACTGGGCTCTCCCCGGTCAACTCGTTCACGGTGAGTCTGTAGCATAGCCTGCTTGCTTAGATCGCCCTGGCAGATCACGCGCTGAAGCACTGCTTCATCTAGCGTCTCAACCACCCGATTCATCTGGCGCCAGGAGGTAAATAGCACCAAAGCCGCACCCAAGTTGGGCAGCTCCGTTGCTAACCATTCGGCGACCTCCTCTGTATGTTCATCTGCTTTACCCGGGTCAGACCGCATCATCGGCACTTCCAATCGCGCGTTAGCGGCGTAGTCGAATGGACTCGCGAGGCGCATCCCCGGTGTATCTAATGGCAATCCCAGCTGGGTAAAAAGCGTCTCAAATGAACCGAGTGCAGTCAGCGTAGCAGAGGTGAGGACCGCAGCGTAGCAGTGGTCCCAGAGCAAGTCTTTGAGATGTTCTCGTGCCGAGACAGGCGCACTGTGAAGCTCCGTATCGATGCCCATCTCGTTGTCATGTTTCACAATCCAGCGCGCGGTTGGTGGTGAGCCTGGCTCATCCCCATGTGCAAAGCTACGTGCCAGCCAACTCATACGCTGAATACGAGCCCAGTGACTACCCAGCACCGGCGTCCAACGCTCAGCAAAGGCTCGTTCCAGCTCAGACTGCTCACCCTCTAAAGCCTCTTTTACCTTGGATAACAAGGATTCAGCCAAGGTGTCCAATCGGGTGAGAGCAACGCTCAACTGCAACGCGAGATCTCGAATATCTGCTGGCACTTCGCCGCGCTCGTAGCGGCGCCTGCGCTCATGCTCTGCGAGCAGCAACAACTCCTCATCGAGGCGTTGGTCGAGTGCCGCCAACGCGTGCTGCACCTCCTGCACAGGACGCTGCATACGTTCAACGCTGTCTTTAATAACTAACGCGTTATTTGAATCATCGAGTAACTGTTTGAAAAGTTTGTCAAAGCCGCGCAGCTGCTTGTCGCTCGCCTTGGTGCGCATCGATAGCGCAAAGTGACCCGTCGCCTTTTCCCCAAGGTGGTGTGCTTCATCAAAGAGGTAGATCGAGTCACTCGGTTCCGGCAGTATGGCACCGCCACCCAGTGATAGGTCAGCCAACACCAGGTCGTGGTTGACCACTATCAAATCCGCCTGTTCCAGTTCACCGCGGGAGCGAAAAAAGGGGCAGGCATTGAAGTTTGCGCAGCGCCGGTTGGTGCACTGATGGTGATCCGAGGTGAGTGGCATCCAGGCCGCCTCATCGAGCTCAACACTTAGCTCGTCACGGTCACCACTCCAACGTCCACTTGCATACTCATCCATCAACCCTTTGTAGAGCTTGATATCGTCCGGCCCCAGTCTTAACGCAAGCTCATCCTCATACAGCGCCATCTGATTGAGACCGTCTTGCTGTTCGAGTGAGGACTCCAATTTGCTTATACAGAGGTAGCGTCGGCGACCTTTCGCAATCTCGAACCGAAATTTAAGGTCTGTTTTCTCAGCCAGTTCTGGCAAATCTTTGTGGATCAACTGCTCCTGCAACGCTACCGTTGCTGTGGACACGATCAGACGTTTGCCGCGCGCCTGGGCGATCGGTAGCGCTGCCAATAGGTAAGCGATTGTCTTACCCGTACCCGTGCCCGCTTCAACCGCAATCACATGACTCTCGCCAACGCGGTTACCCGAATCATCTGTCATCACCTCACCCAGTTGACGAGCGATTGAAGCGATCATCTGTTTTTGGGCGTAGCGCGAGCGCAGACCTTTGGCGTCAAGAAAACGGCTATAGGAGCCCTGAATAGTGGCTTTTAATTCCTGATCGAGCACCCGGCCCCCCTCTAAATCTGGCCGCATCATAGCAAAGATACTGGATATTTATCTATGTAGAGTTGCGCTGAATACGCACGCGTAAGTGGGTAATCAAAACGATCAGCGATTCGGAGGCTTCCCAATAGCAGCTGCTAACCGGCTGACCAAAAAAGCCGTCTTAGCGCCAGCTGTCGCAATCATCCATAGCCCGATGATGTGCCTTTCAAGGTCCGTTCGTCGAGGAGCTGCAATTCAGATAACAGCACATTGAGCTGGTCTGGAAAAATGGGTTTGAGTAACACACGATCCGCACCCATCGCCTGAGCTGATCTCAGATAGAGCTCTTGTGAAGAGATCGCAACGATGGGGGGTTTGCTCTTGAGTGACTGCAGGTCAAGGATAGTCTCTATACCCTCCTTCCCCTCCATAACAATATCGATAAACAGCAGATCAAAACGCTCTTGCTGCAGTCGATCAATAACATTTAATCCGGAATCTAACTCTTCACAGCTACATCCGAAGGCGCCGAGCTGATGTGACAGGATTGAGCGAAACAGTGAGTCGTCATCAACAATCAGTGCACGCAGTGTGGCAAATCCGTCTCTATTGACCACTCAAAACCTCCGGGCATCGATCAATACCAACAAGAGCCTCTCGTAGCAGAACCAGACAAGGTTGAGCCAGATGCGATTGAGCAGTGAGAAGCGACTCAGTTTCTCGAGCAGCAGTTGCCAATTGAGTAAACCCAAGATTGGCTAACTGTCCAGCAAATCTATGAACGAGTATCGCCTGCAGAGCGTTATCACCGGTGCATGAATCTAACTGCTCAAGCTGATCCAGTTTAATCTGCAAAAAATCACCAAAGATTCGCTGATAGAGCGCGGGATATGGGCCGTACATTCGGGTAATAAAGTCCCGATCCAGCTCTGTTTGGCTCGCTAGTTTAGCCATCAGCGCATCTGCTGAACCCGCTTGAGCTAAGGTTTGAGAGGCTTTTTTAGTCATCGGAGAGATAGCGCCTCACAACCGCCAGTGCATCAGACACGTCCAGAGGCTTGGTCATATACTCATCAAAGCCAGCCGCTTTAGCTCGTTCAATATCCTCCTTCAAAGCGTTGGCAGAGAGCGCCAGAATAGGAATATCACTGGTCTCGCTCCGATCTCGTAGCACCTCCAATAACTCAAATCCATCCATGCCCGGTAGATTGATATCCAGAATAATTACATCTGGAGACTCACTCTCTGCCAGGTCCAGGCCGGTGTAGGGGTCCTGAGCTATGAGTAATTCAATATCACCCTGCGGCTCCAATATATCGGCTAAGAGACGTTGATTAGCGGGATTATCCTCAACGTAGAGCAGCCTGTGCCGCTTACATTCGGTCAAAACAGGACTCTCCTGCTGATCTATTTCGCCAGACTTTGTCTCGCGCGCCTCGGCTGGTACTTCATCTCTCTTTCTATTGGCCTGTTGCAACTCTCCTGCCTCTGTCTGCGCGCGTCTCAGGCTCACATAGAATTCAGTTCCCTCTCCCGCCGAACTGCGAACACCTATCTCCCCATCCATCTGTTTTACCAGTTCACGCGTCAATGCAAGGCCAACCCCCGTACCTTCAATAAGGGAGTTTTCTGCCCCGGCACGGTTAAAAGGCTCGAATATCTTCTCGTAGTTCTCCTCGGCAATCCCGATACCACTATCTCTCACTTTGATCACGGCAATTGAGTTGTCAGTCACACAGCTAATCTCTACCCAGCCATTTACCCGGTTGTATTTGATCGCGTTTGACAGCAGGTTCATCATCACCTGTTTTAAACGCGTGTAGTCGGCCATTACCCTCATATTCTCAGCCTGACTGACCAGAAGAAGTTTGATACCCGCCGTCTGCGCGATGGGGACCATTGCCTCAACAGACTCGGTTATGACCTGCTTCAACGGTATCGCTTCGAGCGACATTGTCAGTTTACCCGCCTCAATTTTAGCTAGGTCCAGCACCTCGTTTATTAGGCTCAGCAGATGTTTTCCACTGGCTAAGATCTGCTCCACCTGCGTCATCTGTCTCTCAGGCAGATTCAGATCGGGGTTATTAATTAGCAGTTGGGAGAAGCCGATTATTGAATTCAGTGGGGTACGTAACTCGTGACTCATTGACGAGAGGAATTCAGTTTTCGCCTGGTTCGCTTCCTCTAGCTTGCGACTGGTAGCCCGCATTGTTTCAAGCAGAACATCTCGCTCCTGTACATGCTGATACAGTCGGTTAAGTAAAGCGCAGGTAGACAGGAAGGGTTTAAGCCAAGAGACTAGCTCATCATTAATCTCTCGCTCTACCCCGGCTAGCGCCACCACGCCAAGCACCTCACCTCCCGTGCGTATGGGTAGGGCAACAAAATTCTGTAATCCGGGCCGGCCCGCTGGCAATGTTTTCCACTGATGCGGGGCCAAAGGCGCATCAATACTAACCACTTTTGCGTTGCTAACGAGCTGGCGAAGCAGTGTACTCGAGGCATCTAACTCCAACCTTCCTGCCACCTGAGCGGTATAGTGAATGATCTCCTCTTGCGACCAGTTTCGATCCCAGATTGCACTGAGCCTCAATGCCTTTGTGTTCGGCTCTGTTTGAGCTATGAAACCATAATCACTGGAGGTGAGCTCGAGCAGTGATTGCTGTAGAAAATACCAAAGGCCATTCTCGGATAAGAGCGCATTGAGGTTGGTCATCCCCTCGTGCAGCTTACTCAGCATCAGCTTTTCATCCGCCAGGCGCTGCTCTGCTTCTTTTATTTTACTCAGATCGGTGATAATCCCAACGAACTCACTCTCAATGTTGGGACCGTAATCCACCTCGCTGACAGCGAGGTGGATGTGGACCTCTCTCCCGGTTCTGTCGATACCAACGACCTCTCTACCCGTTCCGATAACACGTGGCTCTGAATCCGAGTGAACGATATGAGGATCATAGTCATCAAGATACTGATCATGCTTCGCAGACAGTGAGGCTGGCATCAGGCAGTTGACCTTCTCTCCAACCAGTTCATCACTACTATATCCAAAGATTTTCGCTGCACGTGCGTTAATCGAGAGTATCTTACCTTGGCGATTGATACTGACCACACCAGAGGCTGGGTTAGATAACAGCAGCTGACCATGTGCTAACGCCCGACGCAGTTGAGCTTCACTGCTTTGATCCACGCCGAACTGCTCTAGCAGCCGGGTGATATGACGATTTCGAATCGCCTGCTCAGCCTCTCGGGCAAGGGCATAGAAGATCTCAATCTGTTTATGAGAGAAGGTATTGGGTTTGGTGTCGAACATACAGAGCGTCCCGATCACCTCATCCCCATGGGGCGCGAGCGGCACACCTATATAGGCCCTCAGTGCCAAATCGCCGGCTACAAAGGGACTTTGGGCATATTCGGACTCTCTTAAGTCACTAATTGCGCGACATTTAGCTGAGCTCACTACCTCATTACAGAATGATAACTCCCTGGGTACTTGGTCTACCGTAATCCCCAAACTCGATTTGAACCAAGCGCGATCATCATCAACCAGAGTCACTGCTACCATCGGACATCCAAAAATCTCCTGAGCTAACAGAGTTATATTGTCGAGGTTAGGGTCCGGTGCACTGTCGAGCAAACCAAGGGAGTGAAGATACTCAAGCCGCTTGGCTTCTGCTGCCTCTGGTGTATTAGCATTCATATTCGTTTGCCTGGCACGGTTTTAGATCAAAACATAGTGCTGCACACTGATTAATTAACCCTTTTTCTGTACTCATCAGACTTTGCATTCAACGCCAGATAGCGCCCTGTTGCGCTACTCAACAAGCGTTCGAATGTGTTCGCGTCTAATGGGCGTGAGATAAAATACCCCTGCCCATACTCACACCCTAACCTCTTCAGAGCATGGAGCTGCTCAGGGGTCTCTATCCCCTCGGCCACCAGTCGATAACCGAACACCTTGGCAATCGCCACAATTGTCTCTACCAACTGATGATCCTTATGGTGTTGAAGCATTGACGATACAAAGCTTCGATCTATCTTCAATACATCAAGCGGGAGTCTTGAGAGATAGCTCAATGATGAAAAACCGGTACCAAAATCATCAAGCGCCACCAGCACACCCGTTGCACGTAGGTACTCTATCTGAGTCACCGCCTCACTCAAATTATTCACCATCTCTGTCTCGGTAATCTCTACCTCAATCTGCGATGGACTAATCCGCGGGTACCGGCTCATCAACGCGTGGAACTCTGTCGGCAACGACCCTATTTTCAACTGCTGCGAAGAGAGGTTAACCGCCATGATAAATTTACTATCGACCAAGCCATTCTCGATCCACTTGTTGAGCTGACTAAGGGCAGTCTCAAATACCCAACTGCTGATCTCAGCAATCTGACCCGTGGACTCAGCAATGGTAATAAACTCGTCAGGGGAGATCGTCCCGAGCTCGGGATGCTCCCAGCGTGCCAGAGCTTCAACCCCAGAGATATAGTAATTAGAGGTACGACACTGTGGCTGGTACACAAGAGAGAACTCGCCGTTTACAAGCCCCTGGTGAATACTTAAGGAGATTGTATTTCGGCGCTGAATTTGTGCCTCTAGCTCATCATCGTAAAATCGAATCAACTGGCCGGCATGCTTCTCCGGGAGGGAGATCAGGGCCCGCCTAATTGACTCTTCACCAAGGTAGAGATCAGCGTCAGCCCAAGTGCCACCAATACGGGCACTAATCGTATAGATTGAGCCGCCGACATTATGATCACCCGCAATAACACGGATGAGTCGCTCTGCCATAGCACGCATCTGATCAGACCGGCCCTCTTCATCAATCACGACCAGACTGTAACCACCCCAATAACTGATGAAGAGGCCTGGATAATCGAAGGTCGAGCGCAACTTCTCGGCAACAGCAAACATCACTCGGTCTGCCTCGTTGTGGCCGCGTAACTTGGTGATCTCGAGCACTCCGTCGATCTCAACAAAATAGACTGCGATACTGCGTCGCCGGCTTATCGTGGCAAGCAGGCGCAGGAGTGTCCCCCGACGGTTGGGAAGCCGCGTAACCGGATCCTCCATCGATAGTCGGCGGGCCTCTTCGTCATTCAGCGAATCCTCCTCAAGCGCACGCTCAAGTTCGTCAACTCGCTCCTCAAACAGCCTGCTGCGATGCTTCACCATCAACAAATTACGCACCCGATGGGTGATCTCTCTCTGGTCAAAGGGTTTCGAGAGAAAATCCAACGCGCCATGAGCGAGCGCACGGTTTCGCAGGTCTGAATCTGACTCTGCCGTTAGCACCATAACAAAGGGCTCGTCCCCTGTGTGATCTTTGAAAAGTTGATCGAGCACTTGAAAGCCGTCGAGGTGGGGCATGCGCAGATCCAATAGGATTAGGTCAGGCTGACGTAACTGCACGAACTGTCTTACACCACGCGAGTCATTTAAAACATTGACGTCCAGATAACCCTCCTGACGCAGCAAAGCCTCAAGCAGTTCTGTATTTGCGATTTGATCGTCAACGATGAGTATCTTTGAGGCGAATGACATGTTACCGGCTCTCCTTACGGGTCGCTACACAAACACCTGATAGCCCGAAAACTCTCAAAACAGAGTGCAACATACTTCAAAACACTCCCTTTAATTCGCTTTGTATATTTATTCTGTTACCCGCAGTAACGAAAAACCTTTTACTCCTCAACGCCTCTCTGAAAAGGTTAGTACAGAAGGCGACCCACGACCATTTCAACACTCGTTATCGATCAGTTTTAAACGTACTTTTACTCATACAGACTCAAACCCCGGTGCACCACTAAACCTCAGATTCCAAATTTTTGATTCACAATAAGTGCGAATTAAATGTGCACATCTGTATTCCCGCCTGTCTTTAAGTGCTCAAACGACGCCAAACTACTCAACCGCCGAAATAGACGTTAGAGCCAGGCTGCAGAGATCAAAAGTACAGAACAGACCGAAGTTTCTCTGGTGCTGGATGGCTAAAAAAGAGTGGATGAATCGCTAGAAAATAGTTGACGCAAACCAAACTACTGTATAAAACTACAGATAGTGGATAAAAACACAGGTAAATGTGGCCGTAACAGTCCGGGCCTAGTAGAGGGGAACCCCATGAAACTGACAAATCGTCAACAGGAAGTGCTCGATATCGTTCGTCGATACATCCACGACACCGGCTACCCGCCTACCCGTGTCGACATTGCTACCGAGTTGGGTTTCCGTTCTGCCAACGCTGCAGAAGAGCACCTTAAAGCACTGGCAAGAAAAGGCGCAATAGAGATGATTCCCGGCACCTCGCGGGGAATACGACTGGTGGGCCACGAACCTGAGGATGTTGGGCTTGCAATCATTGGTCAGGTTGCTGCCGGCGAGCCAATTCTGGCGCAGCAACATGTGGACGATTACTGCTCAATCAGCGCTGATTTCTTCCGGCCACGCGCCGACTACCTGCTGCGAGTCCGCGGTATGAGTATGAAAAACATTGGGATCATGGATGGAGATCTCCTGGCTGTTCATCAGACACGTGACGCTCGCGAGGGACAGGTTGTGGTTGCACGGGTGGGTGAGGATGTCACCGTAAAACGCTTCCACCGCCAGGGCCACATGGTCTACCTAATTGCTGAAAACGAGGAGTTTGACCCGATTGAGGTAGATTTACGTGTGCAGGAGTTAACGATCGAAGGCCTTGGCGTCGGTGTTATTCGCCAGCAGGCAGATCTCTAGATTGATTTTAGGAGACCCCCTATGAATGCGTTGGTTGCGGTTCCGTTTCGGGCATACAAACCCTTACAGTTGACAGAAATTGTGCAGCACTCCAGTGACACAGATTGTGATGACTTGTTATTGCCTATGATTGCTGGGTTAAGCCAACGTTCCAGCTGGCTGGTTCTATTAGAGCCCCCTAAAACACTGGACAAGTCGCGACTAGAGTCAGCTGGTGTTGACCTCAAGCGCGTCTGGATTCTGCGCCGTGATCAGCGGCACGGTATCAATCTTCTCGCACAGCGTGCCTTGCAGGCGGGCACTTGCCATACTCTGATTTGCTGGCATCAAGATGCCACCGACGATGCCTTAGTTGAACAACTCAAAAGCACTCAAATCGCATCAGAAACTCAGTGCCTTTTGGTGCGAACTCTTTGCTGAGAGAACCGCGGAGGTGCCTCGGGCAAGGACTCTCGCTTCATAAGCTTCCCCAGTTTGTAGTTACCCCCTACAAACATCCAGGGCTACCCTCGGGTAGCCCTTTTTTATACGCAATATCTAAAAATACTAGGCGGCACAAGTTCAATCGTCGCGCCTCAGGGGTAGACAGCTGAGATTCTCCGGAAGTTCCTCTTCGCCTCGTCGACCTTCAATCAACATAGAGGCTTGGGTGGGCTTGAGCTTCCACGCGGTGTAGCTTTGGCAATCGGCACAGAGTAATGCATCCATGCTGGTTAAACGGACGAGTGCTGTTGAGCCACAATTTGCACAGGTTTTACTGGTACTTGTCATAATCATCCTTAAATAATCGGCGAGTAGCTGTGAAGAGATATCAGATGAGCGCCTCATCTCTTTGTACACGCTCGCTCCTCCACATGGAAGGGTCAAAGTGCTGTTCTCAGAATTGGATGGGTCACTCGGGTTGCAGTCTAGTCAACTGCTAAACAGGCATCTATCGCACCGAGCAAAGTTTTAGGCTCTACCGGTTTCTTAAGATAGGCTCTGGCACCCGCTGCAAGACTGCGCTGTGCCGCTAGAGAGTTAAGATCACCTCCACTGATGGCGATTATCGGCAGCTCCGCGGTTAATGGATCTGCCTTAAGCCGCTCAATTAATTCATCGCCGTTTAATTCGGGCATGCTGTAGTCTGTGATAACCAGATCAGGTTTAAGTTTTTGCACAGCATCAAGTGCCTTCAATGGCGAGATCAGCAATGCCACCCGGTAGTGAGGTGATAGCATCTCTTTAACTGAACTGAGACAAAAGGTGTCATCATCAACGACCATTATGCTTCTCATACACTCACCTCTTTCAGCAGCTGCTGAACGATCTCACCTGCTCGGGTGAAATCAAAGGTGTCTACGGCGCTCCTCACTTCTACTAGACGTGGGTGACGCCGACCCGCTAACAGCGGATCAAGTACTACCCGAACAACATCAGGGTTGTAGCTCTCTAAGGTAAACTCCAACGCACAGAGCTCATTCGTTGTCAGTGGCTGTTGCTCCACTCCCACCCCGATCTGCGGTTCAGTCGTGGGGCCATGCGTTTTTACAAAGGCTCGTAGGTCAGCTTCAGTTTCCTGCCAAACCGCCACAAACCTGAGAAGATCATCTGTGTGTAATGAGTCTTCAATGACCTTATCCTCCAAGGTCTGTAAAGACTTCGTTAGCCGTTTCAAGTGGAGAGACGCAGCGGTCCCCTTAAGACGATGCAATGCCGCTTTTTGCAAATTCTCAAGGGGCATCTCTTGATGAGGTAGTTGTGGACCGACTTCACTGAGGAAACGCTGCAGATATTCCGCCACCTTTGAATCATTCCCAAAAGTCTCCAACGCCGCGTCTCGGTCGAATAGTAAGTTATCGGACACCTGACGCCGCTCGATCTGTTCAGCGACACCCGGTTGGCCAAGGGATACCTCTATTCCCAAGTGCTGCTGCAAGGTTAAAACGGCGGTGTGAATATTCATAGGCTTGGTTATGTAAGCATCCATCCCGGCAGCAAGAGCTGCATCGATATCGCTCTGGTAGGCACCTGCTGACATACCAATAATTGGCAGACCCTCAAAGCGAGTATCGCTACGCAACGCCCGGGTCGCCTCTAGTCCGTCCATAACCGGCATCTGAACATCCATGATCACGGCATCGACACGGTTACCTGGTCGACTGAGCCAATTAATCGCTTGCTTGCCATCTTCTGTGAGGAAGACCACAGCACCCTCGCCTTCGAAAATTGTTTTGGCGACATCGCGATTAAACAGATTGTCATCGACCACCAAGAGTGATTTACCCGCCAGGCGACCAGAGGTCGAAGTCGCTGGAGGATGAATCGACATTGAACGCGCCTCGACCAGAGCCGCTCTCGCCTCCCGCAGTGCCGCAGCGGTGATTGGCTTATTCAATACCAGATCGACGCACTGTGCATCAGGTGATTTCTCCACCTGAGCCTGATCATAAGCGGTCACCATGATAATAGTCGGAGTTCGGGACTCACCTTCGGCCCGCGCGCGTTGCTTAATCTCTCGGGCAACACTCAGACCATTGATATCCGGCATCATCCAATCCAACAGTATCAGGTCTGGTGGACGATTCTCTTGCTGCAACTGATTGTAAACCAGCAACGCGTCTGCCCCCCCATTGACAGCGGTCGGTTCCCATCCAATCGCAGAAACCGTCTCGCAAATCGCATCACGGGCGATATCGTGGTCGTCGACGACCAGAACGCCAATGGAATCTTTATGTGCTGGGTCATAGCGCTCGGCAGTGACTTCACTCGGGTCAACTTCAAGCTCAAGCACAAATGAAACACTGGTACCCTCTCCGGGCTCGCTGACAATAGTTAAGCTCGAATCCATCAACCCAAGAAGCCGTTGAGCAATGGTGAGACCCAGACCAGTACCACCAAATCGTCGTGTAATAGAGGAGTCGGCCTGGCTGAAGGGGTCCAATACCTTCGCTGTCTGCTCTTGCGACATTCCAATGCCGGTATCTGTCACTTTGCACTCAACCCGCCTACTGCTTGAGCTCGACGTACCAGACAAGGCTCGAATGCTCAGAGAGACAAAACCTTGGTCGGTAAATTTAATCGCATTACTCAGAAGGTTGACGAGGACCTGCTCAATCCGCATTTGATCAGCAACAAAGAGAGTCTCTGATTCGCTAAACGGGGAGATGATGAGTTCAATCTGCTTCTCTTGTGCACTGCTACTCATCAACAACGCAAGATTCTGCTCGATCTCAGAAAAACGCATCGGCATTGGGCTCAATGATAGCTTGCCGCTTTCGATCTTTGAGAGATCAAGGATATCGTTGAGAAGGCCCTGCAGCGACTGACCGGCGCGCACGATTTTGCGAGCGTGCTGCACCACTTCCAAAGGGTAGTGGTTCTCTCTGGTCAATATCTGTGAGAGCCCCAACACCGCGTTCATTGGTGTACGGATCTCATGGCTCATGTTGGCCAGAAACTCGCTTTTGAGGGCACTTGCCCGCTCCGCTATCATGTTGGCTTCACGCAACTCCTGCTCGTACGCGTAGCGATCACTTATATCCTGAAACACACCAAAGAGGCGAACGCATTGCCCCCCTTCAAACTCGGCCTCACCCTGGGCACGCACCCAGATTCGTTTGTTAGTGGCCGTTATAATTGGAAGCTCTAAATCCCACCCCACGCCCGTCTCAATCGCATGCTGCACGGCTGCGGTAATGAGCTCGCGACTCTCACCCTCCTCATAAAAATGAATTCCGGATTCCAAGTTAGGCTCAAAGTCATCCGGCACCTCGTGTATCAGGCGGGTCTGCTCGCTCCAAATCACCTTACTGTTTACTAAATCAACCTCCCAGGAGCCAATTTTTGCCACTCGCTCAAGCTTATCCAGCGTTTTCGCAAATCTGCTGAAGCGTTCAATCTCGGAGGCATCTCTCTCCTTGCGGGCCTGCTCTTGCGCTTTCATCTCAGTAATATCGGTGTGAACACCCAAAAGGCGGATCGGCTTACCGCTCTCATCGCGAATCGCAAAACCGCGACAGCGAACCCAGACCGTTGAACCCGACTTGTGGGTGTAGCGAACGATCTGGTCGTATGGGCTGGATGGGTCAGCACAATGAGCTTCAACATTGGAAATAGCCAACTTTAGATCTTCAGCATTAATGATCCCCTGCCACTCAGCCGCGAGATGCTGTTTCTCCGCAGGGTCGTATCCGAGCGTTCGCCAGAAGGTAGGACTCATCCACTCCTCCTCCGGGCGTTCAAGATCCCAGAACCAGATCCCATCAAGACAATTACTCTCGAGAAACTCAAAAATTTTCGGATCGTCGCGAACTAATCTTTCAAGCTCATTGTGCAACCGGTGCATACCCTATCCGCCTATCTTTGAAGTTCATTATTGTCGATTGACCCGCACGCTAAACCACTGGGAGGAGTTACTCGAACCTACTACACTCACCCTGAGTCAGCCCGTGAGTTAACATCTCGATCACTCGATTCGCTCGCGAGGAGCTCGTTTGCGTTTGACTGCTCGGGATTCACATGGGGGTCTGATAGATCAGGTTATGCTTTCAAATTAGCACTCTATTAGGATTTATTCCATTGGGCCTTTTTTGGCACAGTATTTGTATGCAAGATATGACTTTTATGCCAAACCTTTGAAATTCTGGAGTCGATTTATGAAATTAACAAAAGCAGATCACCGATTCATGACGGTTTGTGAACTGGATGCAGTCGACCTATCCAATGCCGCGCTAATCGTGGCGATGAAGCATGAAACGGAGGTCATTAAGCACCGCACTGATTACTCTTCACGGGCAGTCCGCAAAGCTTACTTGCGATTAGTTGCCTACCGCGATCTCTTGCAGATGCGCCAGCGCAGTATTGCCCGGTATGCTTGAACATAGAGACCGTCTTACTCGAGGTACAGGGCTCCTCCTAGGGCTCACCTCAACCCTGCTTCTGACAGCCTGTGGCAGTTCTGTACCTAGCAATGTTGGGCTTCATAATAATCAATTGGCTCCCTGCCCAGACTCACCCAATTGTGTATCGAGTCTTTCACATCTACCAGAACAGGCTATCGAACCCCTGACGGCCAGCCTGGACCAGATTAGCGCTCTTCTGATCACACTTGATGAGGCCCAGATCATTCTCAGCTCACCCACCTATTTGCACGCTGAGTTCACCTCCAGCCTATTTAGATTTGTTGACGATGTAGAGTTCCTCTGGGACGAGCAACAGCAGGTCACTCAAGTACGCTCCGCATCCAGAATCGGATACAGTGATCTGGGCGCCAATCGCGACCGCATTGAGCGACTAAGATTACTGCTTGAGCCTTAGATCGCGGCATTGCTGAACCCTAGGGGTGGGTTTTGGGTAGTTTGAGTGAAATCAGCGTAGCCAGCAGTAGAAAGCCGCTTGATATCCAAAGACAGGCCTGTAACCCATCGCTCCCCTGACCAGCCCACTGGAACACTCCACCCGACAACAGCGTCCCGAGCAAGCGTCCCATAGCGTTGGACATGTAATAGAAACCCACATCGAGTGATACACCCTCACGTCCGGCAAGGCTAACGATCAGGTAGGAGTGAAGGGAGGAGTTGATAGCGAAGATCACGCCAAACAGGGACAGCCCGCCGATACTCACCAGTCTGGCATCCAGTTGCAGTGCCAGCGCAATCGCAATCAAAGCAGGTACTAACGTTAATAGTGCCGCCCAGACAAACGCAGTGCCTCCGGCGGGAACCTTGCCCGACGCCTTGCCCGTCAGTTTCGGAGCCAGCGCCTGTACAATACCGTAGCCAATGATCCAGAGCGCAAGAAATCCCCCTGTCTGGGTGTGAGACCAGCTAAGTGTCTGTGACAGGAAAACCGGCAAAGCAACGACAAACCAAACATCGCGGGCCCCAAATAGAAACAGCCTTGCCGCCGATAAAACGTTAATAGCCTCGCTCTTTGACCAGATTTCACGAAACTTTGGCTTACGCTTGGCGCGTCCAAGATCCTGGTGAAGTAAGCCTAGACTCATCAACCAGACCATGGCCAGCACGAGCGCCATGGACGTCACCGCACCGTCAAAACCCAGCCACATTAGCAGAAAGCCGCCGAGGAAAAAGCCTGTGCCTTTTAAGGCGTTCTTCGAACCAGTTAGTAGCGCCACCCAGGTGTAGAGCTTCCCCTCGGCATTAGGGGGAAGCAACAGCTTGATTGAGCTCTTTGCGCTCATCTTATTGAGGTCTTTGGCGATACCCGAGAGCGCTTGCGCCGCCATAACCCAGCCAATACTGAGCCAAGGATCCGGTACCAAAAGCATCACTAGCGCCGCAACTTGCAAGCCAAGACCCAAATTCATTGTTCTGTTGAGACCCACCCGCGCACCAAGCCAACCGCCCAGAAGGTTGGTCACGACGCCAAAGATCTCGTAAAAAAGGAATAGCAGGGCAACCTGCAAAGGCGAGTAGCCAAGCTGATGAAAGTGCAGCACTACCAGCATTCGCAGCGCACCGTCAGTCAGCGTGAAGGTCCAGTAGTTACCCGTTACAACCAGGTATTGGCGAATTGCCGGCGACAACTGATGCAACACTCAGGCGCGGCCCACTTTCAGCGCCAGCTCTGCTGTTCGGTTAGCATAGCCCCACTCATTGTCGTACCAGGCGTAAATTTTTACCTGCGTACCATTAATGACCATAGTCGATAGGGCGTCAATCACACTGGAGCGCGGGTCGGTCTTGTAGTCGATTGATACCAACGGTCGCTCCTCATAGCCAAGTATGCCTTTGAGTTCTGTCTCTGCTGCCTTTTTCAGAAGTGCATTAACCTCCAAAGCACTGGTCTCGCGCATAACCTCAAATACGCAGTCCGTCAAAGAAGCATTCGTCAGCGGCACACGAATCGCGTGACCATTCAGTTTGCCTTTCAGCTCCGGAAAAATATGAGTAATGGCTGTGGCCGATCCAGTCGTCGTTGGAATCAGGCTCGCTCCGCAGGCACGCGCGCGGCGCAAATCCTTATGCGGTGCGTCGATAATTGTCTGAGTATTAGTAATGTCATGGATCGTTGTCATCGAACCGTGTTTAATGCCCAAATTCTCATGTATTACCTTTACTACTGGCGCTAAACAGTTGGTTGTACAGGAAGCAGCGGTCACAATAGAGTGACGGTCAGGATCAAACAGGTGGTCGTTGATTCCCATGACGCAATCAAGAACCCCCTCCTGTTTAACCGGAGCCGTGACTACGACCCGCTTAACACCCTGGTCGATATATGCCTGCAGTAGCTGCTTGGTTTTAAACCGCCCGCTCGCTTCAATCACCAGGTCACACCCGGACCAATTCGTCTCAGCTATCTCGGTGTTGCGACTACAGGTGACCTGACACGTACCGATCAGTATGGTTTCATCTAGGTGCAGGGCTTCGTGCTTCCAACGACCATGTACAGAATCAAAATTGAGCAGGTGAGCCAGCGTCGCCGCATCGCCTGCGGGATCATTTATATGCACAATCTCGACATCGACAGCGTCGAAAATAGCGCGCATCGCCAAGCGTCCTACACGCCCAAATCCATTAATACCTACACGAATTGTCATCAAAAGAGCTCCATAGAGAGAGTAAAATGCTAGGCAGTGCCTGAAATTTACACGCCATTTGTGACCGATATTTTACCCTGTTTTATCTAGACGGCATGAAAACTTTTCTTCTCACATAATTAGGCCGACCGGCACGACTACAATGAATTAGAGAGGTGCCTATGATAAGAAAAGAGCGAGAGTTACGCTGCCGTTTCGAGATTGCCCTGGTGACCGACACACTTGTCGTGTTGCTCGACAAGGGCGCATGCGTTCCCCTGATAGCAGATATACCGCTGGTCATTCCCATGCTGGCACGCGATCTCAACGGCGGGTTGAAGCACCGACATATCATCTGTCGTGATACGGATGGTGCCTATACCGAAGTAGTGATTCAAGATGACCGCTATGAGTTAGAACCGATTGAATCAGACTCACAGGTCCGTCACTTTGATTCAGTTTTGGCCAAGGAGCTGTTGGGGCTGTATTGAGCCGAGGCTTCAGCCCTCGTCAGGTGTCGATGTCAACACCTTAGCTAGCACCTCCTGCAGTTTGATCAGCGTCAGCGGCTTCGACATAACAGCATTTGCCCCGTCCAGAAGAAACTGATCTGTTTCGCTACCCAAAACGGCCGCCGTGAGCGCGATGATGGGGGTGTGTGGATCGCTCGAGCGAATCCGGCGCGTTAGCTCAAGACCATCCATATGCGGCATCATCAGATCAGTAATCACCAGATCAAAATGCTCTGCGTGAAAGTATTTTAAGGCTATATCTCCATCTTCAGCACTCACTACCGTTGCGCCCTGCTTGGCAAGTAACTTCTCAGTCAACATTCTGAGCATCAACTCATCCTCAGCAATGAGGATGCGTTTATCTCGAAGTTCTATCCAATTCTCAGGCTGTAAACTGGCGTTAGACGCTACCACACGCATCGGAAATCTGATCTCAAAACAGGCACCGCCGCTATCACTGTTGTGAAAACTGATCTCTCCCTCCAATAGGTCGACGAGCTGTTTTACGATGAAAAGCCCCAAACCACTACCAGTAGACTTATGATTCACGCCTCGTTCAAAAGGTTCAAACATCCGGAGTTGCTCTGCCACAGGGATACCCTCCCCATCATCAGCGACCCGCAAAATTGCTTGTGACTCTCCATTAATAATCTCGGTGAAATCGAAGAAGAGGTAAGCATGCTGCCCGCCACTGTGCAAAGCAGCATTTTTGACAAGGTTGATAACAATTTGGCGTAGAGGCTGCAATTGCAATGAGAAGATGAGGCCAGTGGAGGGCTTAATTCCAGCGTGGATTTTCATACCCCGGCTTTGCACTAAGCCGCTGATAGAGATCAAAGCTTGTTCTATTAATTCCGACGGGTCGCCGTTCTCCAACTTGGTCTCAAGCGCCCTCTCTGGTGCCACCACCACCCGAAGATCATCTAAAACCGACACTAGGCCTGCATTCAGCATTTTCACTTGAGCGAGTTTAGATTGGTCGGATTGATCCTCGTCACCAATCAACATGTCGATCGCGGCTACGGGAGTTCGAAGCTCATGACCAATCACAGCAAACATCTCTTTTTGACGCTCCATGAGCAGTTCAAGTCGCTGGCGACTATCTTGCTCCTGAGAGGCAATACGCTGGAGTGAAGAGAAGTACTGAGACAGCTTAAAAAAGAGCACGAGCAACGCCAGCTGTAAAAATATAAACAGCCCCGAGCTCATATCTCTTTGAAATTTTGCAGACGAGTGCTGTTGTTGAAGCAGCGAGCTGAGCTGCTCTGCCTGCTTTTCAAGATCGGCAACGATACTCGCGATTAACCCTGTTCCGGCTTTGAAATAGTCAGGCATCCCAGCTGTAGACGACTCTCCACGCT
This sequence comes from Marinobacterium sp., assembly GCA_035458585.1. Taxonomy (GTDB): domain Bacteria; phylum Pseudomonadota; class Gammaproteobacteria; order Pseudomonadales; family Balneatricaceae; genus Marinobacterium_E. The sequence continues at coordinate 45,819 of DATHZN010000020.1, forward strand.
CGGTTATCATCTTTTCAAGCGTCTCCAGATACCCGCCAATCGATGCCCTAAGGTTGCCCATCCCCGAGTCGGAGTGAGACGCCTCAAACGACATATTGGATGCGTAGAGCTGCTCTAACAGCGCTATTTTACCCTCAACGCTGTGCAGTGGACTGAGCTCACCCCCGCCATGTTGAATAAGCGCTAGCACGCCTCGCGCTTGTCCTACGAGATCGATCATAACGGGGTAAAGCCTGAACACTGTAGTGCTCAGACTATGGCTGCTGCGGGTCGGATCGAGCGCCAAACCCGACTCTTCATATAGACTATCCAGCGCGCTCAGCTGTTCACCAACAACCCGAGTCACGGCGTTGAAGAAGGTGGATGCATCCATATTTTGATAATCAGGTAGCTCAGGTAGAACTGCCATCAATTCGCTATGCCGCATCTCACAGAGTTGGCGCAACGAAAGGAGAGACCTCGTCTGTGTCAGCAACACCGAGGTACAACTACCCCTGTACTCTCCCAGCTGAGTAATGGTCCGCGACAGCTCGAGTAGTTGCGGAACCGAATCACGTTCCACTGAAATTGTCTTGACTCTTGTCTGTGCGCTACTAAAGGAGAGAAAAGCCAGGGCAATCAGCGCTGCTTGAGTAAATACGTACGCCAGCGACAACGCCTTATGACCGCAAGCCTGTTCTATAACTAATCTGACGCTTCGCGCGGCCGATTGTGCAGTTCGTTTAATCGAATTCAGGCTAGATTGCATCCATTGTTACTTGCTGGTGGAGAACGACTTGTTCTCACTAACCATAGAGCATTATTACGACCTCAACCAGTCTCCCGACTGAAAGTCGGGCAACCGATCTACCACTCTTGCATCGCAGCACGCTGACGGCTGATCAGAGAGTAGAGTTCAGAATAGAGCGTTGCTAAGGATAACTCGTTGATCTCAACGCGTCCGGGCTCGATCTGCACAAGACTGATCTCCGAAGCACTGCCCCGATTTTTTGCTTTAGGAGTACCACCCCAGCAACTCAGGTAACGCTGCTCAATTTGAGCCAGCCAAGAGTTTGTCGACTCAGAGAGCACCTGAAACTCGGTCACCTCCGAGGTTGTCTGACCCTGTTTTGTCTGGGCATCGATCAGATCCTGCAGCGTCTCTACACCCTCCGTTGGCAACGTATAACGCTCGGCAATCTCCCGACGATAGGCGTGCAGTGCCACGCTCAGGTGAAACACTACGGCGGTCTCTAGCGCTTCGACTTCCAGATCCTGACTCCAGCCCTCTGTCTGGCGTACCTGTTCGAGCTGTTTAAGCTGAATGCGTGCAAAGCTCAGCGCCCGATTGGTACGGTTGGGATACTGATCCGCCAAGCTTATTTACCTTTCTTCTTACTATGATCGACCTGCCATCCCTTGTCGGTGTAGTAGGCCTTCCAGCCGGTCGCTTTGCCGTCTTTCTCAGTCAGCAAGTACTGCTCTTTGGTTTTGCGGCTATAGCGAATCTGTGCTGGATTCCTGTCATCGTCATACTGCGGACCGTCTAGCAGGTAGTGATACTTGGCATCGATCTCTGAGCGATGTGGAATAAGCTCAATCACCAGAGGCGCGCGGGTCTCACGATTACGGGGGAACTGGCTGGCCGCTAGGAACAGCCCAGAGGCACCATCGCGCAGTACGTAAGTGTCATCAACTTTCTGACACTTGAGTTCGGGCATAGGTACAGGTTCGATTTTCGGCGGTGCGACTTCACCGCTGCGCAACAGCTTTCGTGTATTCTTGCAGTCAGTGGCGGTACAACCGAAAAACTTACCAAACCGGCCAGTCTTGAGCTGCATCTCACTGCCGCACTTATCGCACTCAATCGTTGGCCCGTCGTAGCCTTTGATTTTGTAACTACCCTGCTCCACCTCAAAACCTGCGCAATCAGGGTTGTTACCGCAAACGTGTAACTTACGACTGGCATCAATCAGGTAGGAGTCCATCGCGTCACCGCAGATACTGCAACGATGTTTGTTTCGCAGAATGCGTGACTCCTCCTCATCATCTCCATCAACAGAAACGACCTCATCGCCAGGGATAAGATTGATAGTGGTCTTGCAGCGCTCTTTAGGCGGTAGAGAATAGCCTGAACAACCCAGAAACACGCCGGTACTGGCAGTACGTATCATCATCTTGCGACTGCAGTCTGGACAATCAATGTCGGTCTCGGTCGGATCATTTGAGCGCATACCACCCTCAGGTGACTGTGCCTGTTCAAGTTCACCCTCAAACTGCTTATAAAAGCGGTTGAGCAGTGCCTTCCACTCAATGCCACCCTCGGCCACCTCATCAAGCTGCTCTTCCATCCGCGCCGTAAAGCTAAAGTCCATCAGATCAGGAAAAGACTCAGCAAGGCGCTCAGTGACGATATCTCCCATCTTCTTGGCGTAGAAGCGGCGATTCTGCACCTCAACGTAACCGCGATCCTGGATCGTTGAGATAATCGCTGCATAGGTGGATGGACGCCCGATACCACGCTTCTCCAGCTCTTTTACCAAACTCGCTTCGGTGTATCGAGGCGCCGGTTTAGTGAAGTGCTGACTTGGATCTAACTGCTGCAAAATGAGCGATTCGCCCACTGCAACATCTGGCAAAATAACATCTTCATCGCTCTTAGAGCGCGCGGATAAGACGCGAGTGTACCCATCGAACTGCAACACGCGTCCACGGGTGTAGAGTTCAAACTCACCGGCATTCACGGTTAGGCGGGTACTTAGGTAGCGCGCCGGTACCATTTGGCAGGCTAAAAACTGGCGCCGAATCAGATCATAGAGGCGCACAGCGTCATGTTCCATACCGCTAAGGTGTTCAGGTTCTACTGTTACATCTGACGGCCGGATCGCTTCGTGCGCCTCCTGCGCCCCCTCTTTGGAGCTGTAACGAATGGCCTGTTCTGGCAGATAAGATTCACCAAAGTTTTGTTGAATGTAACCTCGTGCCGACTCTACTGCCTCCGCGCTCAGGTTGGTCGAGTCAGTTCGCATGTAGGTGATGTAACCCGCCTCATAGAGACGCTGAGCCAGCATCATCGTTTTTTTCACGCCAAAACCCATGCGTGTGCTGGCCGCCTGCTGAAGCGTCGAAGTGATGAACGGCGCCGAAGGCTTACTCGATGTCGGGCGATCTTCCCGAGCAATCACTTTAAACTGAGCACCCTGTAGCTGCGCCAGAATCTGGCTAACCTGTTGCTCGTTTGTCGGCCGGAAACTGGCGCCTGCTTGCTTGGTGACCTCGAGACGCAACTCGTCTTTAGCGCCAGTCAGAGTATCAGCGTGCACCTCCCAAAACTCTTCAGGCACAAACGCACGAATCTCACGCTCACGCTCCACCACGAGGCGGACAGCCACCGACTGGACGCGACCAGCAGAAAGCCCACGAGCCACTTTTTCCCAAAGCAAAGGCGACACCATGTAGCCAACAACACGATCGAGAAAACGCCGAGCCTGTTGAGCGTTGACACGGTTAAGGTCCAGTTGTCCGGGCTGTTCAAAGGCTTCATTAATCGCCTTCTTCGTGATCTCGTTGAACACCACACGGCGGTAGCGAGCGTTATCGCCTCCTATCGCCTCGCGCAGGTGCCAGGCTATCGCCTCCCCCTCTCGGTCCAAATCGGTCGCGAGATAGATTTCGTCGGCTTTGGAGGCTAGCTTACGGAGCTCATCCACCACTTTCTCTTTGCCAGGTAATACCTCGTAGTGTGCTGTCCAGTCGCGTTCTGGGTCTATGCCCATGCGGGCAATGAGTTGCTGACGCGCTTTCTGCTGCTTGTAAGTCGCCTTCTCCTCCGGACTCATCTTACGCGTCTTCGCAGCCTGGGCTGCTCGCTCCTTTGGATCACTCTTGCTGGCACTGCCACTGGTAGGAAGATCACGAATATGACCCACACTCGATTTCACCACATACTGGCTACCGAGGTACTTGTTAATTGTCTTGGCCTTGGCCGGTGACTCGACTATGACGAGGGTTTTTCCCATCGATCTCTTCCCTTTAGGGTTCTTTAGGCATACTTTTTAGCAATAGTTGCAAAGGCGCCATGCTGTCAAGAGCTTAGAAACTTGTAAACCAGAGAAGCTTCGAACTGGTTTCCAAGCGCTCTAATGCTCTTCTGCTCAATGGGCGCTACAATACTGGCGGCAGTTTAGATTGCAACCCTAAAACCGTTTTCGAGTCGCTTCTTATTATATGTACAACGACAACTTCATATACGTCGTCATTCTGATAGCGGTGCTACTCGCAGCGCTTGGCTTGAATGCCTTTATTGATTTTCGTAACGATCTCAACAAGAAGCGTCGCGAGCGTCTGAAGTGGCTTTCAGAGCAGTCCTCGCACACGCTCAATGCGCTTGCAATACTAAAACAAGCCGGCTGCCGCGCGGATATCGTAGAGAAGCTGGATCAGCATGCAATGTCCTTGATTGAAGAGATGATTGCACTGAGCCCGAAACTGAACATGGGCGCTCCCGACCCAAACGAGGCCGCCAGTGCCGTAGAACCTCAGTCACTTACCAGCGACCGCGCCATCAAGCGCGCACAGATCTACATTAAGTTTGCGGAAAAGCTGATGATTGAGATGGCTCGCGGCGGTCGCATCACGATGCAGCTAGCACAGGCTTACAAACAGGAGCTCTACTGGCTCAGTGTAACCGTGGTGGCTGATGGACACATCAACCAAGCCAAAGCACTGGAGGCGTCTGGCGCTTCTCTGCCCGCCCTCTCTCACCTCAAGCACGCCAAAGCGGTGGTGGTGCGAGCCATGGTTTCAGCCGACCTTAAACAGACACGTCTGCAGGCGCTACAAGCAGACATTAATCGCCTGGAGGCGATCGCGCAGCCGCCTAAACCACGGGCGCCTCGCGCTGTTTAGATGGGCGAGAAGCGCGGCACGCGCTCACCTGACTCCAGCTCCACCTGTCCTGCGAACATCTCGAGCGGACGCACCCAGAGACTAAAATCGCCATAGAGTGTTCGATAGACGACCATCCACTCCTCAGTTTCTGAGTGACGGGCACAGCCAATCACCTCGTAGTCATTGCCCTTGTAATGACGGTAGATTCCGGGCTTAAGCTCTTCCACTCTGAACACCTCTCCCTATCTAAATCCGTAGGTCCACACCTCAATCCGCACAGACATGCTGCTTGCTGTATTATCACTCTCCGGACCACTGTTAAGACGCTGCACTCTGATATCCTAATCATCCGCAGAAAGACTCTTACACCCAATTATCACTCCGCTTACAGCGATGGCAGGCAGCTTAGCAGACACCTACAGCTTCTGCGCAACAGCCTCGTTTGCAATCTGCGCCAACTCCTCCAGCGCCCCAGCTCGCTCCGGCTCCCGCCAGTAAAATGCCAGATGTATAGCATCCGACTCCACGGCATCTACCTCTTTTGGCAGCACCTCTAGCCAATCCGACAACTGCTGTAGGCGCGCTTGAGGCAGCGTCCCCTCACCGCGCACCCAACTCCACCCCTCGGGAAGACCGTCACGACCAATGGCTGTCAGACGCGCTACCGCCCAACCAACAAACTGGTCCCGCTCACGCCGGTCGAGCCCAGTGCGGCTGAAGCGGTAGAGCGGTCGGCTGAGCTCCTCAGCCTCAGTCTCACCTTGCGCACGAGGTAAGGTCAAACGACCCAGGCTCACCTGGAAGCCATGCTTACGCGCCTCAAGACGCAACTTGGACTGAAAACGCTGTCTCGGACTGGGCATGACCCACATCATGGAACCGATCAGTGACATCATAATCAGGACGATAATTGCCCACTTCATCCGCTATTACTCCAGCTATATGCTAAACCTAACAAAGGAAGCTAATACAAACGACCTAGGCAGGAGAGCCACAATGGCAAATTACAAACGCGTACTCGTCGCCGTAGACCTCAGCGAAGAGAGTGATCAGGTGCTACGGCGCGCTGTCGACATCGCTGAACGTAACGGTGCCGCACTGCATATCATTCATGTGATTGAGATCATCAGCTTCGCTTATGGGGGCGACGTCCCTATGGATCTTACCAGCCTGCAGGAGCAGATAACTAATCATGCCAATGAGCAGATGAGAGCCAAAACCGCCGCTCTCAGCTACCAAGTGGATGAGGCGGTAGTCGCCACTGGCAATACCGAGGAGGAGATCCACCAGCACGCCGCAAAAATCGGCGCTGATTTAATTGTCATCGGTTCACATGGGCGTCACGGTCTAGCGCTGCTTCTGGGCTCCACCTCAAATGGCGTGTTGCACGGTGCCAAATGCGATATTCTCGCCGTGCATCTGGCAAAACCAGACTAGCTCTCCTGCATCGCCTCCAGCTCGACCCAGCGTTCCATCAACTCCTCAAGGCGCTGTTCGAGCTGCGCGAGCTTGTCTAACTCGGCAGCGACCTGAGCATGATCCTGCTGATAGAAATCCGGCGCGCTACAAATCGCCTGCTGCGCCTCAACCAACGTCTCGACCTGCTCCAGTTGCTCAGGCAGATTGTCGAGCTCTCGCTGCAGTTTATACGAGAGTTTAGTGTTGCCACGTTTAGGCTTCTCCACCACTTTGGGCGTCTCAGGTAGAGCAGCTGAGGTTTGAGTCTGTGCAACGGGTCGCTGACGTACCCAGTCGGTGTAGCCTCCAACATACTCGCCAACCTTGCCGTTACCCTCAAACACCAGCGTGCTGGTCACAATGTTATCGAGAAATTGACGATCGTGGCTCACCAGCAAAAGCGTACCCTGATACTCGGTCAGGATCTCCTCCAACAACTCAAGTGTTTCAATATCCAGATCGTTGGTTGGTTCGTCGAGTACCAGCAGATTTGACGGCTGACTGAAGAGTTTCGCCAACATTACACGGTTGGTCTCACCCCCGGACAAGGCCTTGACTGGCGTACGCGCCCGTTCAGGAGTGAAGAGGAAATCTTGCAGGTAGCTAATAATGTGACGCGCACGACCATTGATATCGATACTTTCACGCCCACCGGAGACGTTATCGATAATACTCTTTTCCTCATCAAGTTGGCCGCGTAGCTGATCGAAGTAGCCCACAACCAACTGCGAACCCGTGCGTACCGAACCCGTGTCCGGCGCCTGCTGTCCCAGTATCACCCGCAGCAAGGAGCTTTTGCCCGCACCGTTCGGTCCTATCAGACCGATGCGATCACCCCGCTGAATGCGAAGCGTCAGATCATCGATGATGGGTTGTCCTGCAAAATTTAACGAAACCCCCTTGAGCTCAGTCACCAGTTTACCGGAGCGCACCGCCTCCTCTACATCAAAGCGAGCTTTACCCAGACGCTCACGTCGTTCGGCCCGTTCAACACGCAGCTGTTTCAAGGCTCTCACGCGTCCTTCATTACGTGTACGACGTGCTTTGATGCCCTGGCGAATCCAGCGCTCCTCTTGTGCAAGTTTCTTGTCAAATTCGGCATTGTGGCGCGCCTCATCCTCGAGCATCTTCTGTTTGCGCTCTAGGTATTGAGTGTAATTACCGGGGAAAGAGGCGATCGCACCGCGATCCAGCTCAACGATCCGGGTGGCTATACGGTCCACCAGTGCGCGGTCATGCGAGATAAAAAGCAGACCCCCACGAAAGCTCAACAGGACCTGTTCAAGCCACTCAATCGTCTCGATATCCAGATGGTTGGTGGGCTCATCAAGCAGTAACAGGTCAGGCTGCTGTACTAATGCAGCGCCTAACGCAGCGCGCCGACGCCAGCCGCCAGAGAGCTGCGACATCAGTTTATCGCCCGGTAACGCGAGCTCGGTCATGACCCGATCGAGACGCTGCTCCAGATGCCAAGCATCGGTCGATTCGAGTTCGTATTGTAGTCGCTCCAGTGCCGTGAGATCGGCACTTTCGCCCTGAGCCAAGAGAGCATCATACTGTTCGCGCAAGTGCTGCAGGTCGGCCAACCCCTCGGCGACTACCGCACGCACCGATCGCTCATCAGCGGCCGGCAATGACTGTGGCAGTTCAGCAATACGCGCCGTTGGATCTTTGCGGTAACTACCGGAATCGATATCTAAACGTTGCGCTACGATGCTTAATAGCGTTGATTTCCCTGCGCCGTTTGAGCCAACCAGAGCGACCCTCTCGCCGGGCTCGATCTGTAGATCTACGTGGTCCAGAATAGCTCTGGGGCCCAGGCTCAAACAGACCTGGTCAAATTGAATTAACGCCATTGAATTTCCACCAATTAAGAGGATAGGTAGTTTACCTCATGCTACACTCAAGGAAACAGCAAACAGACCGAGATTATGCTGAGCCTCACCACTCTTAAAGCAATTATCCCCAGCCTGTTACTCAGTTTGGTGCCGCTGAGTGTGGCTGCGACACCAGCCCCCGAGACGTTGCTTGACCAACAGCGTGAGCAGTTCCTCGTAGTAGAAGGCAAGGCGAAGCGTGGTGAACTGAGGTTGACCGACCCTGAGTACGCTGCATTACACAACTACCCGCTCTACCCCTACCTCGAGTACAACCGCATTGTCGCGCTGGGCTCAGCCATTAGTGAGGCGGAGATTCTGCGCTTCAGAGCTCAGTTTCCCGACTCTCATCTAAACCGCCTGCTTCGGTCGAAGTTGATGGACAATCTTATTCGTCAGGGCGAGTGGCAAACCTACTCCCGATACTACGAGGAGCTGAGCTCGCCGGGCAGCGAAGAGCAGTGTCTGTATGCGCGCGCGCTCTATCGCAAGGGCGATAAACGAGCCGCCTATGAACTGGGACGAGGTCTCTGGGTTGTCGGTCACTCCCAGCATCAGGCCTGTGACCCTTTGTTCAGCGAAATGCGAGCCGACGGTGAGTTGGACTCCAAACTGGCGCTGGAACGCGTTCTTAACGCTCTGGATGAAAACCGCTCCAGCCTAGCGACCTATGCCAAGCGCTTTATCACCCAAAAGAGCTTAGAGCATATCGCCACTGATGCGATTGCAGTCTACCGGGCTCCGGAGAAAATAGTTCAGCTGAACCGAGCGCTGCAGGGTGAACTTCAGGCGCGCCTACAGCATATCGCCGTACAACGCGCCTATCGCAACAGTCCAGAGCGGGCCATGGATCTGCTGCTAAAACTTGGCAAACAGTACAGTACGACTGATGAAAATGTTCGTTTACTGGGTCGGGTTGGCGTGCGAATAGCAAAAGAGTTACGTTCAGATGACCGTTCGCGCCTGGCCCAGCTCGACCCCGACTTTCTCAGCTCAGATCTGACAGAGTGGCGCATTCGGCTGGCACTGCAGGATCAGGACTGGCATTCCGTTAACCGATTGATTAATCACCTCCCCGACGAACTGCAGCAGGATAATCGCTGGCTCTACTGGCGAGCGATCGCGACTGAACGCAGCGGCGGCTCACCCAACTTCCAGCCGCTTCTACAGGAACGCAGCTTCTACGGATTTATCGCCGCCCAGCTTGAGTCGCAGCCATACCAGCTGAATCAGCAATCGCCTGTTTATACGGACGCACTGCTGCTGCCGCTGCGCCAGTCAGCATCAATGGCGCGTATAAAAGAGCTGGTCAAGCTGGACCGGTACAGCGTTGCGCGCTCGGAGTGGAACGCCTGGATTGAACAGTTGGACAGCCAGCAACGTCAAGCTGCCGCGCGTCTGATGGTCGAAATTGGGTGGTATCAGATGGGAATCCTGGCTGCCGCTTATGAGGGTTTCTGGAACGATATGTTACTGCGTTTCCCAGAGGCCTATACTGATTACTTCGTACGTGAATCGAGTCAACGAGGTATAGATCCTCTCTGGTCACTTGCCGTCTCTCGTCAGGAGAGCGCCCTCTTCCCCTGGGCTCGCTCACCCGTCGGTGCAAGGGGGCTGATGCAATTAATGCCAAAAACCGCCAAACAGACGGCTCAGCGAGAGAGGATCCCGTACCGTGGCGGTCATGAACTCTATGAGGCACGCACCAATATTCGTCTGGGTACTGCTTATCTTGCGCAGATGGCTGAACAGTTTGGTGGTAATCGGGCCCACGCCACCGCCGCATATAATGCCGGACCCCATCGCGTGAGCCGTTGGCTTGAGGGTCGCGAGAGTCTACCACTGGATATCTGGATCGAGCTTATACCCTTTGATGAGACCCGCACCTACGTGCAGAATGTGCTCAGCTTCCGGGTGATTTATGCCCAACTTCGCGGCGAACCCCGTCCGCTCTTTAGTGAACCGGAGCTACGTTCACTGGTTCTGGCCAGTCGTTAATCGATTTGCCTCAGAAATGCGCTCAGCGCCTCGGCGTCGAAGGGCCAATCCAGCTCTTGCAAAGACTCAGAGTCACGCAGTACAGGAATGCGGGTACCATACTGATCCAACAGTTCATCTTCAAAGGCAATATCGACCAGGTCGATCTGAAAAGCATTTGGATCAACACCGGCTACCAGCACAGCGACAGCCAGATCACAAAGGTGGCACCCTTCAGTCGTCATCAATTCGAGCAGTCGCATGAGCTCTCCTTCTGAGACACTGCATGACAAACAATTTTGCTGCAGTGCAAAAAATTAAACCTTCTGTTGACTTGTTATGCGCCTTTGCAGACGTTATTCTGGTCAAATATTGTGCAGAGCAGCAAAACAGCTCTGTTCGCTGAACTGAACAAGGATTTAAGCCTGATGCAAGACAACACCCCTAACTCTGTTGACCCACAAGAGTTTATCAATTTTGTTACCCGCGAGACCAATAAGATGCTGGAGAACTTTTCAGCCGCGGGTGGCGACGACATCTTTGCTCAGTTCAGCCGTTCATGGACTGAACTCGCAACACGCTCACTGGAGGATCCGACACTGTGGATTCGGGCGATTGCCGATTATCAGACAGCACAGTTTAATCTGTGGAAGAATCTGATGAGTGGTAACATTTCTGAAAATCCGGTTGCGATACCGGCAAAGGGCGATCGCCGTTTTCAGGGCGAGGAGTGGTCGAAGAGTCCGATTTACGACTACATCAAACAGTCCTATCTGCTGACCTCAAAAATGCTCACCGAGATGGCCAGTAATGCCAAACTGGCAGACGGCGAACAGGCGAAGCTGGAGTTCTACACTAAGCAGTATATCGATGCGATGTCACCAACCAATTTTGCGATGACCAACCCAGAGGTGCTTGCCCAAGCGCTGGAGACCAAGGGCCAGAGCCTAGTGGATGGTATGAAAAACCTGCTTGCTGACTTTGAGAAGGGTCGCATCTCTATGACCGATGAGAGCGCCTTTACACTGGGTGAGAACCTCGCGACAACCGAGGGATCAGTCGTATTTCAGAACGATCTGATTCAATTGATCCAGTACAAACCTCTGGCCGAACAGGTATACGCTCGCCCCACTTTGATAGTGCCGCCCAGCATCAACAAGTTCTACATTCTTGATCTGCAAGAGCACAATTCCTACGTAAAGTACTGTGTGGAGCAGGGTCAGAACACCTTCCTTATCTCCTGGCGCAACCCAACAGCTGATCAATCTGACATCAGCTGGGATGACCTCGTCTCAGGGGGTATTTTCGAGGCCATCCGAGTGACTAAAGAGATCGCCGGAGCAGATAAACTCAATATCGTTAGCTGGTGTGTCGGTGGTACGATGACCGCGACGGCCTTGGCGGTGATGGCTAACAGGAAAGATAACAGCGTCGCGAGTGCTACCTTCCTGACAACGCTGACGGACTTCTCAGATCCAGGTGATCTCTGCGTCTTTATTGATGATTACCAGGTCAAGCAGCTTGAGCAGAAGGTTAGCAAACAGGGGTACCTTAACGGCCGCGAACTGGCAACCTCGTTCAACATGCTCAGGTCAAACGATCTAATCTGGTCTTACGTAGTGAACAACTACCTCAAGGGGCAGACGCCACCACCCTTTGATATCCTCTACTGGAACAGTGATTCCACCAACCTGCCAGCTGAGATGTATACTTTTTACATCAACAAAATGTACCTTGAGAACAAGCTTGTCGAGCCTAACGCTCTGACTATCTGTGGCGAGCCGATTGACCTTGGAAAAATCAAGGTACCCTGTTATTTCCTGTCAACAATTGAAGACCATATCGCACCTTGGAAGGCGACGTTCAAGGCGACTGAGACCTTCGGTACCGATATTGAATTCGTTTTAGGTGCTAGTGGTCACGTAGCTGGCGTTATAAACCCTGCTTCGAAAAACCGTCGTAACTACTGGGTCAAAGGTGAACAGGGTAAGGGTGCCGATCACTGGCTCGAAACTGCAGAACGCGTTGAGGGCAGCTGGTGGCCTAACTGGGCAGAGTGGGTTCGCAAACGTGGTGGCAAGAAAGTGGATGCGCCAACCGTGCTTGGTAGCGATACCTACAACCCAATTGAAGCCGCGCCGGGTAGCTATGTTAAGGTGCGCATCGACTAATCTGTCGAACGCTCTTTGCGTAAGTGCAGTCAGGCCGCGTGAATTCCCCAAAGATTCGCGCGCCGAGACTGTACTTCCGCTCCCAGCCACCTACCCTAGCTTATCTACTGAGCTTGCTTCCTCACACCCCTTTCTCGCCAGTCTGCTCTGACCCTAGTGTCACCTTTCCTATCTTCATTGATAACAACCTGCTGACCATTTTTTGATCCATTCAATTCATTCAGACAAAAAACGGAACGTATTTTTCATTTTGTGAGTGAAAAGCACAATATTCTGCGATAGATTAGGTTCCAATTTCACATCTTAAATATCTACATCAGACAGGTGCCCGAGGCATAGCATTTACGCCTCGGCCCCCGGAGGAATTATGTTCAAAGTTGGTTTATTGGGTGCTGGTCGAATTGCCGTTGTACATGCAACAGCGATCAGTGCTCACCCACAAAGCACACTGGTTGCTGTCTCCGATATCAATCAGGAAGCTGCTCAGAAGCTAGCCGATGAGTACGGTGCCGAGGTTCGCTCCACTGATGCGATCCTGAACGATACCGAGATTGATTTAATACTGATCGCCACCTCTACTGACACACACTCCGACCTGATAGAGCGCGCAACTGCTGCCGGCAAGGCGGTTTTGTGTGAAAAGCCCGTCGATCTCAGTCTGGAGCGCGCACGTGTGTGCCTGGACAACGTCAGTCAAAGTGGCTGTCCCGTCATGATTGGTTTCAACCGCCGCTTCGATCCAAGCTTCTCTGCTCTAAAAAAGGCACTAGACCAGGGCGAAATTGGTAAACCAGAACTGCTCTCAATTACCTCGTTCGATCCCGCACCGCCACCCGTGGCATACATCAAGGTATCGGGAGGTCTGTTCCGTGACATGATGATACACGACTTCGACATGGCAAACTTCCTGATGGGCGAAGCGCCTGTTAGCGTATATGCGGCGGGAACCTCGCTGGTAAATCCCGAGATTGGTGAGGCCGGGGATGTCGATACCGCTATCGTGACGCTCACCTACGCGGATGGACGCATTGCGGTAATCAAAAACTCTCGCCGAGCGGTTTACGGCTACGACCAGCGCGTTGAATTGCTCGGTTCAAACGGCCTGCTTCAGGCACACAACATGCTGGAGAATACGGTTGTGAAGTCAACCGTCGACGGCGTTACCGGTGCAAAGCCCACTTACTTCTTCCTGGAGCGTTATATGCCGGCCTATTCGAATGAATGGGACGCATTTATTGCTGCTGTTAGCGCTAAATCAGCGATGCCCGTATCGCTGCATGACGGCGTTTTAGCGCTGACAATCGCAGAAGCGGCAACTCGCTCTGCACGATCGGGTCAGCCGGTCGCACTTGCCAGCATCTGAAACTCCCGATCTCTGATACTCGTCCTTGCCGCTGCGACCAGAAGGTTCGGCGGCATTAAGTCATTTGCGGAGTTCTAGTCTAGATTTAAAGAGCGGGTCACCCACTCAGATTAATGGAGGCACTGCAGTCATGGCATAAATCCTGCAAATTAACGGTAACTTGAAACCATTTTTCGGAACAGGAGCGAAGCTAGATTGGACACCTCCCATGGAAATCCGGAATCAGGGTCTCATGCTCAATGCAGATACGTTGGTCGAGGTCACTCGATGAGTCCAGTACTCAGATCCCACTCAATATCGGACGATCGATCGAGCCGCTTTTACGCGTGGCCGCCAGAGCTTTTGTCGCCCACTTTGTGTTTCCAGCCTGACAAGAGTTCCCACACACTCAAGACACGCAGAGAGATGTGCAGAGGTGGACCGCCCGCTAAAAGGCAGTTCCTCAGCCAGCTCCACGGGCACTCAACTCTACCGAACCTGTGCCGATACACCCATGCCGAATGATCCTAAGCCTGCGTCGATAAAGGATGCGAAAGTACGCGCCCCATCCGCTCTGGTCACCCTGAGCCACGAGCTACGCACCCCTCTGCACGGAGTGTTAGGGTTTATTGAAATGCTGAAAGGAGAGCCCCTGCCTGATTCATCTGCCAACATTCTGGATAAACTCAGTAACAGCGCAGAATCACTGATGCAGATCTTTAATGCGGCCGTGGAAGCACAGCGCATCACTAATGGTGAGGTGAATTTTGCATCCCGGCGCTATGCACTGCTGCAGGTGGTCGAATCGGCGGTCAAACTGCATGCTCCCGACATTGAAGCCAAGGGTTTGAACTTTAGCCTGCAATTCGATCCGCGCTTACTAACCAGTCACTTCGTGGGCGATGCCGAGCGACAACTGCAGATACTCGCTGCACTACTGGGAAATGCGGCAAAATTCACTGATAGCGGTTCAATTACTCTGGTAGTCGCACTGAAGAGAGAGAAGCTAAACTCATCAGAGGTCATATTCAAAGTGATTGATACCGGCATTGGAATTGATCAGCAGGATTTGGAGCTAATTTGCGATCTCGGCTACCAGGTCGAAACATCACAACGCGGGCGCCCAAGCGGCAGTGGCATTGGTCTCTTCCTTGTGAAGAACTTATTGTCGCTAATGTCCTCAGATCTGCAGGTTGAGTCAGGTTCTAAGGGGTCTACTTTCAGCTACACACAGGATCTGATGGCCTCAACGGAGCCAGGGTTTAAATGGATGACGACAAAACCGAATCCAGTCGTACGGATTTTGTCTCCCCCAGCGGCTATGTTTGAGCTGATGCGAGACTGTCTAGAGAGCCTGGGGATTAGCGTCGAATATAGGCAAACATTACAAGTCTCCGACCTCGACAGCGATGCAGCACTGACGATTCTTGACTACCGCGTCGCCGCAGCCGACCTCACTACATTTAAAGCCTTACGGGACCTTCTTACACCGAAGAGACTGGTTGTCATGGCAACCGATTTTGAGCCCGCTACAGCACTTTTAACCCGTGGTACCCAACGCTGGATGTCCCCCTACTTACCCAGCCAGTTAATAAAGTTCGCAGAGCGAGCGGGCGTCTTGGAGCAACAGGTGGTGGAGAGTGAAATATCATCAGAGACAAAAGAGGCTGAGCTACCAGTGGAGCTTGCACCCTACACTCTGCTTTGTGTGGATGATAGCCCGACTAATCTAATTGTTCTGATTGGGGCACTAACCAAACTTGGCTTCAAACGTATCATCCGCGCCAACAACGGCGAGGAGGCGGTGGCAGCTTGCGAAGCTCACCCTGAAATCGACCTGATACTGATGGATTTTCATATGCCGCGGATGAACGGTGCCGAAGCATCAAGAGCGATCAGGTCGCTGGGGATCGATATTCCAATCCTCGGTGTGACAGCGCTCTCGGATACGGATCTTTACAGTCAAGTAGGTGAAGGTGATTTTATTGAGGTACTGACAAAACCCGTCTCTACTGATGCTCTTCGTATGGGTATCGCACGGCACCTACCTCACAAGTGAAAGAGTATGGAATAGTAAGATGACAACAAAAATTGAACCGATCCAGTACGACTTATCAAACTGCGATCGCGAGCCTATTCATAAGCTAGGTAGAATTCACAGCGGTGGTGGACTAGTCGCTCTGAGCGCAGACTGGCTCGTAAGCGCTTTATCAAGCGATCTTCCCGCTCGATTGGGTTGCACTAGTGACGATATTCTGGGTCAGCAGTTAAATCAGATCATCACCAGTGAAGCCGTCGCTTGTGTAACAAAAGCCGCAGCAGGTATGAGTTTTGATGATCAGGTCGAGCGCCTGCTTTGCGTCAAGCTATTCGACCAACTACCTGAGCAGGATATCTCACTTCACTTTTGCGATGACTCACTGATACTTGAATTTAGCGAGAGTGAGTCAGATCAGAGTCGTATCCACTCACAGTCGTTGCGCACCGCACTGCGCCAATTTGGCCAGGCAGGCTCATCCCTTGAACTCTGTCAATCGGCCGCTATATCGGTCGGTTCAATCGTCGACTTCGACCGAATAATGATCTACAAGTTCCACCCCGACGGCTCAGGTGAAGTGATCGCGGAACACCTCAATGCCAACGTAGACTCTTTCATCGGCCTCCGATATCCGCCGTCGGACATACCTCAACAGGCGCGAGCCCTTTACAAGCGTTCCCTGCTTCGGACTATTCCTGATGTTGAAGATGCGGGAATCGATATTGTTCCGAAAAATGCCAACATAGATCTCTCGCTCTGTACACTGAGAGCCGTATCACCTGTGCATCTTGAGTACCTGAAAAATATGGGGATTAAGGCCTCGATGTCGATCAGCATCCTGATTGATGGTGAACTTTGGGGGCTAATTGCGTGTCACCACTACTCCCCCCGGAGCCTGACACTCGAGGCTAAGACCTACGCAGAGCTGTTCGCAGAGAGTTTCGCGCTTGAGCTTCGCAGCCAGCTCTACAAAGAGGCATCAGAGGGCACAGGCGGGGCCCGCAGGTTACACATGCAGATGATGGCAGCTCTCGATCTGAGCGCTCCCCTGCTAGAGAACTTGAGCACCTTTGGCGCCAAGATACGTCAGACCCTACCCTGTGACTCTCTGGTGTTGTCTATTGACGGGGAGCAGGCTGTATTTGGCGAGCCCGTCAGTGGTGAAGACATCACACTGCTGGCACGCAGGCTGAACCGCGAGGCAACCACTCGGGTTACCGCGGTGGAGAACCTCGGAAACTGGCTTGACGCGGATGTCACCGTAGCAGAGCGTTTTGCGGGCATGTTAGCTATACCCATATCAAAACGACCACGGGACCTACTAATTTTTCTTCGTCGAGAGGAGACATCTACCGTTACCTGGGCCGGTAATCCGGAAAAGCCCGTCGAACTGGGACCCAACGGATCAAGGCTGACGCCGCGCAAGAGTTTTGCCGCCTGGCGAGAACTGAGAACAGGCTTCTGTCGTCCCTGGACACCTCAAGAGCTCAATCTTGCAAACGAACTTCGGAGCACGCTACTTGAGTTGATCGTGCGCAGCATTGACGAGCGGAGCAAAATCGCCGACGAAGCTCAGCAGCAGCAAGATATGTTGATCCACGAACTAAACCACCGGGTGCGCAACATCCTTGGACTGATCAACTCGATCGTCAGTCAGACTGCAACGTCCGTTGATAATATCGACGTCTTCAAATCCATCTTGGCTGGACGAATCCAAGCACTGGCCCTTGCCCAGAATATGCTGACTGAGCGCAACTGGTCGCAGACGCCATTCGAAAACCTGCTACAGACCGAAATCAAAGCCTTTGTCGCCGAACAGGGCCGAATCAGTCGCTCAGGACCGGAGGTGATGTTAACGCCTAAGGCCTACACAACAATGACGCTTCTCATTCACGAGCTCATCACCAACGCCACCAAATATGGTGCTCTGTCGAATGATTCAGGTCATATACACATCCGTTGGGGTGTCGACCCAAGCGGAAATCTTGAGATCACCTGGAGAGAGACCGGTGTCACTATAGAATCCCTATCAAAACGCCAGGGATTTGGTTCACTCATTATAAAACGCGCCATTCCGCTCGATCTTGGGGGCGAAGTTGAGTTCAATATTGAGCGTTCGGGGGCTACTGGACGTTTTCTGATACCCTCGCGCCACTTTAGTTGCACGCAGATTTCAAACGACAGCCCACAAACGTACGTAGCAGCGACTGCACCTGTAGAGCCCGCGGAGTTTAGTGGTGACTCACTGGGAACTGCACTGCTAGTTGAAGACAATATGATCATCGCGCTTGATGAGGAGTCGGCGCTTCTAAGCATGGGGTTCGATACGGTGGAGCTGTGTACTTCAGTGGCCACTGCTAATATTGCTCTGGAAAAGGGTCCTATTAGCTTTGCCGTGCTGGATATCAACCTTGGGGCCGAAACGAGCGAACCGATCGCCAAAAAACTGGTAGAATCCGGGGTGCCTTTTATCTTCGCGACCGGTTACAACGAAGGGCTGGGTTCGCTAAAACAATCGTTTGATGTCGAGGTGTTAAAGAAGCCATTTACCAGTGATGATCTGATTGAGTGTGTTAAGGCCGTGCTCGATAACAGCGAGTAGAGGTCATGCGGGTAATCAGAAGATTAACCGCGAGTCAGGCGTTTGAGCGCTTGCCGATCAAAAGCAGTGGAATACCGCCTGTTTCTCTTCACCGGGGCTAGACACTATGATCACCGCACGCACCGCAACACCCAGCGGTGCGTTCCCAAGATCTTGCATCAGTTTTAGGCAGCGCCCCTGAGATTCGCTGGCACTGAGCGGTGTGGCGAGTATCTCTGCGACAATACCATCTTGCACTGCATACTGCAGATTATCATCCAGCCCCGAACCAAATCTGTTCAGGTAACTCTCCAGGTCATTTACCTTTAATTCGGCTGCGAGTTCCGCTGCAAAAAACAGGCTGACTACGAGTGTAAGGAACTTCATAGGAGCTCCAAGCTTTGTTGTCTCCTTTAAACCTAGTCCAAAAGAGAGCGCTCAGGCTTGCAAAGATTTCATCTGTAGTCAGTTACAGCGCATTGACTCGTTAGATGCTGAACATCAGCAAACAGGAATGATCGGAGCATAGATAGGTTAATGCTGCGAACCTACTCAGGGTAAACGATAGAGGGCTGAACCCTGGATCACAGCCGGCCCGTCTTGATTAATCGACCAGCAGACAATCACCAACCGCTAACATCATATTTTTCGATGGAGAACATCTTAAGAGCGACAACTCTACGAATAGAGGCAGGAGATGCTTGGGGCTCTCCTCTCACTAGGCTACACTTGCCCGGGCTTCAGAACTGAGCAGGCATAGAGTGCATGGATAATTTTTTTGATAAAGGGGTGGAGATGCGCCAGCAGACACTCGGCAAAGAGTATGTCGAGAAGAGTCTTGCTAACGCAGATGACTTCAGCCGCCCTTTTCAAGAGGCGATGACCGCCTGGTGTTGGGGATTTGGCTGGGGCGATGCGGCGCTTGACCCAAAGACCCGCTCGCTTATGAATCTTGCGATGCTTGGTGCTATGGGGAAGAGCCAAGAATGGTCCACCCACTGCCGCGGCGCGATTAACAATGGCTGTACCCCAGAAGAGATACGCGCAGCGATCCACATGGTTGGCATCTACGCCGGAGTACCTGCGGCGGTCGAGTGTATGCGTCTTGCACGCTCTGTTCTCGAAGAGGCAGGCAAACTTTGAGCGAAATCCGCTCTCTGATAAAACTCGCCTGGCCGATTCTTCTCGCGCAGTCATCGATGACTGCAATGAGCTTGGCTGATTCGCTGATGGCCTCTCACGCAGGCCCTGACGATCTTGCGGCCGTGGCTCTGGGGGCAGCGATCTGGTTGCCTCTGCTGATATCCCTGAGCGGCGTCATGATGGCACTCACGCCAATTGTTGCTTACCTCTTTGGTGGATCCAAAATTGAGCAAGTTCGAGTGGAGTTGCAGCAGAGCCTCCTACTAGCGCTGATACTAAGCGTCTTTGCGATTACAATTCTTCGGAACGCCACCCCACTGCTTGAGTGGCTCGGCGTCGAGCCACTGATGCAAGAGAAAACTCAAGATTATCTGGATGCGATCAGTTGGGGATTTCCGCTGATGCTGATGTTCCAATCAATGCGCTCTTTTGCGGAAGCCTTCGGACTGACTCAACCGATGATGCGCATTGGAATTGCTGCCGTTTTATTGAATATTCCCCTCAATTATCTGTTGATATTCGGCAAACTTGGCCTCCCTGAACTGGGCGGTGTGGGTTGTGGCTACGCCACAAGTTTTGCATTTAGCTTTATGTTTATAGCGGGTACGCGACTGCTACACCGGAGTGCGCACTTCAGTCACCTCGATATTTGGCGCCGTGGTTGGCAGTTCGACTGGCCAAGAATGGCGCATCAATTGACGGTCGGTCTCCCGATCGCTTTCGCGTTGCTCATCGAGACCAGCATGTTCTGCTTTATTGCGTTGCTGCTCGCCGACTATGGTGCAGTGGTGATCTCTGCTCATCAAATCACCCTCAGCATCTCCAGCTTTATATTTATGCTGCCACTGAGCCTCTGTCTTGCATTAACAATAAGGGTCGGTCAGCACAGGGGAGCAGGTCGTCTCGAGCAGGCCCAACGAACGAGCTATCTGGGCGTCAAGTTTAGCCTCGCAGTAGCCTTTATCAGTTTCTTTGTGCTGCGTTTTCTCGCGGCACCTATGGCGGGCTATTACAGCGACAACCCAGAGGTGGTTGAGCTTGCCGCTTATCTGCTCGGATTGGCCTCGCTCTATCAATTCTCTGACGCATTGCAGCTCGCTTGTACAGGCGCGCTGCGAGGCTACAAAGAGACTCGAACACCCTTGCTTATTTGCTTTATCGCCTACTGGATACTGGGTCTGCCTAGCGGCTACTACCTGGCTGAAACCCTGGGTTTGGGCGCGGCGGGCTACTGGTTTGGAATTCTGATCGGACTCAGTTTTGCCGCCGTACTGCTGATACGTCGCCTGATTAGAGTCACCAACCATGCGCTTGTCACTGCGTAGCTACAGACCCGTTTCTATTTTGTTACTCGGTGCCCTATTGACGGGCTGCACTGCCGACAAGGCCACGTCGCTGGTGGAGCGATATGTCAGTCGTACCGGCAATGCAATTGAGGTCGACATCGATCTAAGCCTCAGTGGCCCCGCCACTCTCTATCCAGCGCTACCTGAGCGCAGAGAACGCCTGGCCTCCGTTCCGGAGATTCGCGAGGGGCTGCTTGACCTGTTTGATATGCGCCACTGCGATCTTATGCGCCTGGTAAGTGAACGTAATACCAGTTTGAGTCGTGTCGCACTGCCGTCTCAGCGGTTGAAATACGAGTTGCAAATTATGCCCGCTTTACGTGAATGTGAGTCAGGGCTAGCGGATATAGCCGAACTGGAAGATCTGCGGACCAAACTCCAGGGTTTCCTTGAGGTCAAGCAACAAGGATTCGCTCCTCTGGTGTTCAATGCTATCTATACAAGCTCAGAGATAGAGCAGCAGTTCTCTTTCGGTGCCGCGCCTTTGGAGCCGGCAGAGTTGAGTTATCTCGGTCCGATCGTTGAACCGCTGGAGCGGTTCAAACTGATTGCCGAGCTTACAAACAGAGATGACTGGGAGCCTCCCTCCTTCGCGTTGGAACTGGAAGCTGACTACGAGGCGCTCTACCGATCAGACTTTGGCGCCCGCTGGCTGAGCTCTATGGCGATGCTGACACAGGTACTGGAGCAGACTAGCCAGGCTCTGGAGAGTCGTATGACCGGTCGGCCGATCTGCTTCAATGGCAAGCAAAACAATCAGTCTGACATACTCTGGACGGTGTTCATGAAGTTCTACGTCGGCGAACTCCAGCCCTACATAGCGCAGGTCGAGCGCGAAGGCCGCCGATGGCAGCAGCTCAACCAGGACATTTTGAGTGCTCTGGCCGGTGTTTCGCAGACGGCGTTACTGACGCCCTACTTCGAGTCCGGGACAGAGTCACCTGTCTGGGGGCGATACCTGAGCGCAAGAGAGCGTCACACACGGGCTTGGCAGCAATTGTTAGAGCAGTGCGGATTGCGCCCCGGACTGCCT
This sequence comes from Marinobacterium sp., assembly GCA_035458585.1. Classification (GTDB taxonomy): domain Bacteria; phylum Pseudomonadota; class Gammaproteobacteria; order Pseudomonadales; family Balneatricaceae; genus Marinobacterium_E. The sequence goes on from DATHZN010000020.1 coordinate 67,654, forward strand.
GCGAGCTGATTTGAGTATCGACGAACGGAAGCACATGATTTTTGCTCGCCCCAGACAATTTTTCATATGGTGAAATAAAGTGTAGCCACTGACCTGGCACGATTAATCCAGACCAATTTCAACAACCTGAGCTCAGATCCGACTGCTAAACAATCTCCAAACAGGGACAAAAAACCACGAAGAGACGACAGCTCAGCGCTATTTTACTGTTTTGTAAGTCTATTCTTAGCACACACTCTGGCTTCAAATAACCTTTCGTTCTGGTGATACTCAAGCACTCATCAAACTGGTCTGTCCAGTTTTAATAAACATTGCCGAGATCAACACAAGCCGCTACATTAGCTATTGCGCGGTTTGCGATGATCGCTTTTCTCAGTGTGAAACGTAAGCTACGTGGGTATCGAAACCGGCAGGAACGCTGGTGACATACTCTAGGTCCTGAGGTCAGTATTGGCCGGCCTTGCTGGCTTCTATCTGGATCTAGCTTTTCAACGTTATACGGATATTAAAAAAATAAAGCGTAAACGAGGTTTAGACATGTCTAAGAAAACCGAAGATAAGGCGATCAATCGCCGTTCCTTCCTCAAAGGTGGCGCGGCCGCTGGTGCTCTGGCAGCGGGTGCAGTTGCTGCCCCAGCAGTTCTAGCTGGCGGTCACGAGAAGTCCATTACCATCAAAATGCAGTCGTCCTGGTCTGCGTCTGATATCTTCCAAGAGATGGCACAGCAGTACGCCGATCGAGTTGAAGCTATGTCTGGCGGGCGTCTGAAGATTGAACTGCTGCCAGCTGGTGCTGTCGTAAAGGCATTCCAGGTGCTTGATGCTGTCCATGATGGCGTTATCGACGCAGCACACTCAGTACCGGTTTACTGGTACGGTAAAAACAAAGCAGCTTCTCTCTTTGGCACCGGCCCAGTATTCGGTGGCAACGCCAACACCATGATGGGTTGGTTCTACAAAGGGGGCGGCCAGGAGCTATACCGCGAACTGACACAAGAGACGATGGATCTGAACATCGTTGGCTTCATGGGCTTCCCGATGTTCCCTCAGCCGTTCGGCTGGTTCAAAGGCGAAGTAAATACGGCATCAGATCTCGCCGGTTTCAAATACCGTACCGTAGGTCTAGCGGCCGACTTGCTGCAGAACATGGGTATGGCTGTTGCTCAGCTGCCCGGCGGTGAGATCGTTCCGGCAATGGAGCGCGGCGTTATCGACGCGTTCGAATTCAACAACCCAACATCTGACCGTCGTTTCGGTGCTGCGGACGTAGCGAAAAACTACTACCTGAGCTCCTACCATCAGGCGTCTGAGTCGTTTGAATTCATTTTCAACCGTGACCTGTTTGAATCACTTGACCCGGATCTGCAGGCGATCCTGCAGCACGGTGTAGAGGCTGCTTCTACGTCCAACACAATGCTGGCACTCGATCAGTACTCGCAGGATCTTATGGAACTGCAGCGCGACGAGGGCGTAAAGGTGCACCGCACTTCTAAGGATATCTTGAGCGCTCAGATCGAGTCTTGGGACAAGATCATTGTTGAGCTTGAGAAAGATCCGTTCATGAAGAGATGTCTTGATAGCCAACGTGCTTGGGTAGAGCGCGTGGGTTACTTCGAGATAATGGCAGGTGCAGACGTGGCAACCGCTTACGAGCACTACTTCCCGGGCAAACTGTCACTGTAATTACCTTGAGTAATTAAGTTGTTCGGATAACGGGGGAAGTCTTTCCCCCGTTTAGTCTTCGAGGAAACTTCAATGTTAGGTTATATTCGTTTTGCCGATAACCTCTCCGCATGGGTAGGCAAAGCTTTCGCGTGGCTCATCATACTGATGGCGTTTGGCGTAGGCTATGAGGTATTTGTTCGCTACGTTCTCAACTCTCCCACCGCATGGGCGCTGGACGTCTCCTTTATTATGTATGGCACGCTGTTCATGATGGGTGGTGCTTACACTCTATCGAAAAACGGGCATGTCCGCGGAGACTTCATCTACCGAACCTGGTCACCCCGCACTCAGGCGAAGGTCGACTTGGTTCTATACTTCGTCTTTTTCTTCCCTGGCGTACTCGCTCTGGTCCTGACCGGCTGGAAGTATGGTTTGCGTTCTTGGGGCTACGGAGAGGTTTCAGTCAACAGTCCGGCAGGGATCCCCATCTACCAATTCAAGATGGTCATCGTGGCGGCCGGCGTTCTTTTGATTATTCAAGGCATCGCCCAGGTTATGCGCTGCATATACTGTCTGCGCACGGGTGAGTGGCTCGAAGCGTTAGACGGCGATGATGTAGAGGAGACTGAGGTGTTGTTGATGCGTCAGGCGGACTCCCAAAACACGCATGAAGATCAGCTTGCTGATGCAGCAGTGACTGCGAAGGAACGATAAAATGAGTGACCCGATAATCGCTATTATCATGCTTGGGCTGTTCCTGTTTATGGTTCTGCTCGGCTTCCCTATTGCCTTCACGCTAATGGCAATGGGCATTATTTTTGGCTACTACGCCTACTTCGATGCGGATCGGATGTGGCGAGGATACGAGCGTCTGATGGCAAAAGGCGACGTAGATGTCGTCACGCAATTTGGCAGTTGGATCGATGGGCTGTTCAATAACCGAATATTCGACCTCTTCATTAACCAAACCTACTCGGTAATGGCCAATGAGGTTTTGACCGCTATACCCCTCTTCCTGTTTATGGGCTATATCGTAGAGCGCGCCAATATAGTTGGTCGCCTCTTTTCAACGCTTAATATCGCCGCCAAGAATCTACCGGGTTCGATGGGGGTCGCTGCGTTGATCACCTGTGCCTTGTTTGCAACAGCAACCGGGATCGTCGGCGCAGTTGTTACGTTGATGGGTCTCTTGGCGCTACCGTCAATGCTGAAAGCGCGGTACGACCGCAGCTTTGCCTCCGGTATCATCTGTGCAGGCGGCACGCTGGGTATACTGATTCCACCATCGATCATGTTGATCGTCTATGCAGCCGCGTCGGGCGTCTCGATCGTTCGCCTCTACGCAGGTGCACTGCTACCGGGTCTGACCTTGGCTGGCCTCTACCTGATCTATGTGATGGTTCGTGCAGCTCTACAACCTGAACTAGCCCCCAAGCCGACTAAGGATGAAGTACCTGACCTTCCAATGGGCAAGGTGCTGTGGATGCTACTGACCTCATTCCTACCACTGGCAGCGTTGATTCTGTCGGTACTAGGCTCAATCCTGGGAGGGCTTGCTACGCCTTCGGAGGCGGCATCAATCGGTGCACTTGGGGGTATAGTACTGGCGGCTGCCTATCGTTCGCTAACCTGGGAGCGTCTACGCGAGTCAGTTTATCTAACGATGCGTACAACAGCGATGGTCTGCTGGTTGTTCGTAGGCTCATACACGTTCTCGAGTGTCTTCTCCTACCTAGGGGGCGAACACGTTGTAGCTGACTTCGTCACAGCACTGGATCTGTCACCTCTTGCTTTCTTGTTGATGGCACAGCTGATTATCTTCCTGCTGGGTTGGCCTCTGGAGTGGTCGGAGATCATCATTATCTTCGTGCCTATCTTCCTGCCACTGCTACCGATGTTTGGTATCGACCCGCTGTTCTTCGGAATATTGGTTGCGCTCAACCTACAAACGTCGTTCCTGACGCCTCCGATGGCGATGTCAGCCTATTACCTAAAAGGTATTGCGCCGCCGGAAGTTAAGCTGACTGAGATTTTCAAAGGCTGTATGCCATTCTTGGCGATGGTGTTTGTAGCGATGATACTTATGTACACCATACCAGAGATTGTCTACTACCTACCTGACCTACTCTACGGTCCGAAAGTAGGAGGATAGATATGAATGAACTACCCCCAACCTCAGTGATTGCTCTTCGTGATCGCCAGTTGCGCGGAGAGATCAGCGCACTGGAGATTGCCAACGCATACATTGCTCAGGTGGAGGCACAAGAGGAGAAGGTACATGCCTTCTCCTGGTTTGATGCGCAGTATGTTCGGGCTCAAGCGGAAGCACTAGACGCGCGTCGTATGAAAGGTCTCGCTCTCGGCCCGTTGCACGGTATTCCCGTAGCATTGAAAGATATCATTGATACAAAGGGAATACCGACCGAAAACGGTACTGTGATTGACGCCGGTAGAGTACCCAAACGCGACGCCGAGCTAGTATCACGTCTGCGCTCAGCCGGTGCCGTCATCTTTGGCAAAACACACACGACCCCTTTGGCGTACATGACACCCGCAAAAACACGTAATCCTCACAACTCGGAGCACACCCCGGGGGGCTCTTCGTCTGGATCAGCGGCAGCAGTAGCAGCGGGCATGGTTCCACTGGCTATCGGCACCCAGACGGGTGGCTCGGTCATTAGACCAGCCTCTTTCTGTGGCGTGCATGCTATCAAGCCGAGCTTCGGGCTGATCCCCCGCACCGGAGTGCTGATGCAATCTCCGACACTGGATACGGTGGGTGTGTTTGCCACCTGTGTCGAGGATTTAGGTCAGGCGCTGGATGTACTGGCGGGCTACGATGAGCGTGACAGTGCAACCGAGCTTGCTCCTGCTCCTCAGGCGGCGACTATTGCAAGACAGCGGGTTCCGGTGACACCAACTTTCGCGCTGGTGGAGCCGCCAGGCTTTGAGCGCGCAAGTGATGAAATGAAGGCAGCGCTTGAGGAGCTCGGAGAGTTCCTTGGTGAACAGGTTTTCTCAACCACCTTGCCCAAAGCCTTTGACGAGGCTGTGGAGGCACGTGCCACCATCAATTTTGCCGAAATGGCTAAATGCTATTACCGATATTCTAGCCAGAGTGCTGAGCTTCTGCCGCTGGAAGTGAAGGATGCCATTGCCAAGGGTGAAGCGATTCGTGCACGTGACTACATCTCAGCACTCGACTGGCGTGAGCTTCTCAACGCCGGGCTCGAGGAGATGTTTGAGCGTTGTGATGCCATGATTCTGCCCTCAGCCCCCGGGGCTGCACCTGGTCTCGACACCACTGGAGACCCAATTTTTAATGGCATCTGGACTCTTTGCGGTACGCCTGCTGTCAATATCCCGGTATTCACTAGCGAATCTGGGCTCCCCATGGGGATCCAATTAGTCGGTCCACGAGGTGATGACGCGCGCTTGTTGCGCACTGCTCGTTGGCTGGCTCAAAGCCTTCAACAAGAACAGATCGATGAAGAGGTTGCTTAATTATGCGATTCCTAATGGCACTTGTGGCTTTCGGCCTCCTTGCCGTATTCCTCGGAATATTGGCGTTCTCCGTCAACCATAACGACTTAACGATTGTATGTGCAGTCGCTTTGGCAATGTGCGGTTTTGATTTTTATCGTTCAGCTAAAGCGAACGAACAACACTAAATCATGTTCTAATAAGGGCGTTGCTGGAGTATTAGATAACGATCTCCATGCAACGCTCCTTTTTTGTTCCATTTAATTAGGCACACCTGTTGCCTAGGTCCTATTTCTATTTCTTTTTTTGTAATTTTGACTAATCTCTATATGTGAGCGAAAGAATTGTGCGTTATACCACGACCACCTAATCCAAATGAGGAATGGCGTATGGATTTGACAAACAATCTGGTCACACATATATATCAGGGAAGCGGTAACTTAATTGAGCTGGAGTACTCACCCGTTTGGGTGCTCTTCTCAGTATTACTGGCTATCAGCGGCACGTTCGTAGCAACTGCAATCGCGGGCATTTCTGGTCAGCTACACCACCCAATTACCCGGTGGACTGTCCAGTTTAC
>DATHZN010000021.1:0-12007 GCA_035458585.1 Marinobacterium sp.
AACAGGGCAATTTCACCGCGCGTATTGGGTAGCCCTACCACAACATGCTGGCCGAATTGACGAAGCGCCTCTGCAGGCGGATTTCGGATTAACAGTAAAGTTAGAACGAGAAGGATGGCGAGTACGGATACCAGCATAATGACTGAGAACTGAGGTAGAAGATAGTGTGAAACCAGTACGGCTGCGGCTAGCCCGAGCGGCAGTTTAAGACTCTCAAAAGAGATGGGGTATCCCTGGAACGCCGGAGTATCCGCTCTGCGGGTCAGCTGGAAGTAAGAGATCAAGATGGCAACGATGGCTAGCCCTGCTGTATAGGGAACAAAACGGGCCAGCTCCGCGCCCGGTGCACTTACCAAGGTGACGCCCATGGCGGCGAAAAACGGTGACCAGAGTGCGCAGGTGCCAAATGCACGTAGAAGCGTCAATCCCTGAAGAGTGCTGATTTTACCCGCTTGCTTTAATCGATCTGCGACTAAAACCATAGCCGATACGTTAATAACAGCTGACATTAGGTGAGTACTGAGCAGTGTGCGTCGTAATCCGTTTTTGCCTCTGCTATTACCCTGTTCGCTGCTCAGTCTGGTGGTGAGTTGGAGGAAGCTAATCGCTGCGAGTAGGGTGATGATCAGTTGGTTGGCATTGAGAAGCGGTTGAAGCAGTGTCCAGTCTGCTTGGGTCCAAAGAGCAAGGGCCAGCAAACTGATGCCCGGAACCATGATGGCAAAATTCTGTACACGCTGGCGCCGATTGAGGTGTTGTAGGTTCAATAGAAAATAGAGCCATATGGCCGCTCCTGCCCACCCGCTGGTTGCCCCCTGAATCAACTGACCTGAGATGGTGGCGATAATTGCGAATAGCAAAATTGGACCGCTCAGATTCGCCAGCACAAACAGATCCTTTCAACTGTGAGAGATTGCACTATTCAACGCTCGGTCAGGTGATCTCAAGTGGCTTCAAAAGCCTGAATGGATCCTTAATTTTCTATGTTCTTAAGCTATGCTCAAACGTTATAATTATAAAGTTACTTTAGTCGCAATAGATCACATTGGAACTGTAAAGTCTGCCAAAAAAGCGTAAACTATGGCGGTTTTTAACTGGCGCAATGTGATTACGTTGGATTAAGAGCAACGGCAACCGATGGGTTGTCAGCGAAAGTTACTGAATAGTACCAGTCATTAGGGCCAGAGACGGGCGCGCTTCAAAAGAGCAGCCAAAGTCCTAACCCCCCAAAAGCAGGGTGATCGAAGAATGCAAGACGGTATGATGGAGCATCTGTGGAAGAATGCTCATCTTTACGGCGGCAACCTCTCATATGTTGAAGAACTTTACGAAAATTACCTGATCGACCCCAACTCGATTCCGCCGCAATGGCGTGATGAGTTTGATCAGCTGCCAAGGGTTGAAGGACACCACGGGCAGGACATTCCTCTGGCTCCCGTACGAGAGCATTTCCAGTACCTTGCAAAGAATTCAAAACGCGCGCAGCCAGTTGCTGTATCCAGCGTCAGTTCCGAACACGAGAAGAAGCAGGTTCAAGCGCTGTCGCTGTTCAACGCATACCGTGTTCGTGGTCATCAGCACGCTAAAATTGATCCTCTGAATTTGATGAAGCGCGAGCAGGTGCCCGACCTCAGTTTGCGCTATCACGGTCTCAGTGAAGCGGACTACGATACGGTTTTCCGTCTTGGTGACCTCCAGTTCGGTAAGGAAGAGGCGACGCTGCGTGAGATAGTAGAAGATCTCGAACGTACCTACTGCGACACCCTGGGTACCGAGTACATGCACATTGTCGATACCGAGCAGCGCGTATGGTTGCAGTCTCGTCTAGAGCCAGTGCGTGCCCATCCTGAATCAACGACTGAACGAAAACTGATGGTGCTGGAGCGCCTGACAGCGGCAGAGGGCTTAGAGAAGTATCTGGGTTCCCGTTACGCCGGAGCCAAGCGCTTCGGTCTTGAAGGCGGTGAGTCCCTCATTGTCTCATTGAATACGCTGATTCAGCGCGCCGGTAAGCGCGGTTGTAAAGAGGTGGTCATTGGTATGGCCCACCGTGGCCGTCTGAATACACTGGTGAACATCTTCGGCAAGAGCCCGGCTGATCTCTTCGGTGAGTTTGAAGGTAAGAAGTTGGTCGAGTCCTCTGGTGACGTAAAGTATCATCAGGGCTTCTCCTCCAATGTCATGACTGAGGGTGGTGAAGTTCACTTGGCGATGGCCTTTAACCCATCACACCTTGAGATTGTGGCGCCCGTTGTTGAAGGCTCGGTAAGAGCACGTCAAGATCGCCGTGATGACCCAATTGGGACCACGGTTATCCCCGTTAATATTCATGGCGATGCGGCATTCGCAGGTCAGGGCGTGGTGATGGAGACACTGCAGATGTCCCAGACCCGCGCTTACAAAACGGGCGGTACGATTCATATCGTTATCAACAACCAGGTTGGTTTCACAACCTCGAAACCAGAAGATGCGCGCTCTACAGAGTACTGTACTGACGTAGCGAAAATGGTTGAAACACCGATTTTCCACGTCAATGGAGATGATCCGGAAGCCGTACGCTTCGTGACACAGCTTGCAGTTGATTTCCGTAATGAGTTCAAGAAGGACGTTGTAATCGATCTGGTATGTTACCGACGCCGTGGTCACAACGAAGCTGATGAGCCGTCCGGCACGCAACCAGTGATGTACGCTCAGATTAAGCAGCAGAAGACAACGCGTGAACTCTACGCCGAACGACTGATTGCCGAGGGTGTGCTGGATATCGAGCACAGCAAGGAGATGGAACGCCAGTACCGTGCCGATCTTGAAGATGGCAAGCACGTCGCTCACTCTCTGGTGTTACAGCCCAATGAAGAGCTGTTCGTCGACTGGCGCCCCTACCTGGGTCATGAGTGGAGTTTTGATTGCGACACCGGTGTCGATATCAAACTTCTGACAGAGCTGGCCACCAACATCGCTACCTTGCCAGAGAACTTCAGCGTGCAGCGTCAGGTGGCGAAAATCTACGAAGACCGCCGTAAAATGGCGCACGGTGCTATGGCTGCCAACTGGGGATTTGCTGAGACGCTAGCATACGCCACGCTGCTGGCCGAGGGCCACCCAGTGCGCATTACGGGTCAGGACGTGGGTCGTGGTACCTTCTCGCACCGTCATGCGGTACTCCATGATCAGCGTGATGCTTCTACTTACACGCCGCTCTGTCACCTGTCTGAAGATCAACCCGATTTTGATCTGTACGACTCCTTCCTGTCAGAGGAGGCGGTGTTGGCGTTTGAATATGGCTACGCCACTACTACCCCGAATGCACTGGTGATCTGGGAGGCGCAGTTTGGCGATTTTGCCAACGGCGCACAGGTGGTAATCGATCAGTTCATTACTTCGGGTGAAACCAAGTGGCAGCGCCTCTGTGGTCTCACCATGCTCTTACCTCACGGCTTTGAAGGTCAAGGTCCAGAGCATTCATCTGCACGCCTCGAGCGCTTCTTGCAGCTCTGTGCAGAGCATAATATTCAGGTCTGTGTACCGACGACGCCTGCGCAGATATTCCATCTGCTGCGCCGCCAGGTAACACGCCCACTGCGCAAGCCGCTGGTGGTGATGTCACCTAAATCTCTGCTGCGTCACAAGCAAGCGATCTCAACTCTTGAGGAGATGGCTGAGGGCGGCTTTAAGCCGGTCATCGGCGAAGCAGATGCATTGGATAACAATAAAGTAAAACGTGTAGTTCTCTGTTCCGGTAAGGTCTACTACGACCTCTACAATCGTCGCGAAGAACTTGAGAAAACTGACACTGCGATTCTCCGTATCGAGCAGCTATACCCCTTCCCAGAGGAGATCCTCACAGAAGAGCTTAGCCAGTATGCAAATCTCGAATCGGTTGTTTGGTGTCAGGAAGAGCCAATGAACCAGGGTGCTTGGTACTGTTCTCAGCACCATATGCGTTCTGCCTTGCGAGCCGCTCATCCGCAGATTCATCTGGAGGGTGTCGGACGTCCACACGCGGCATCTCCAGCTGTGGGTTACATGTCGGTTCACGCAGAACAGCAAGATAAACTGGTTAACGAAGCTCTTGACGCTAAATAACCTCGGGGCTCACTCGAAATCGAGTACACGACTTTAGAAAGGAAAAAACATGTCAATCGAAATCAAAGCGCCAACATTCCCAGAGTCCGTAGCGGACGGCACTGTCGCTACCTGGCATAAACAGCCAGGCGAAGCTGTTTCCGCTGACGAACTGATTGTTGATATCGAGACAGACAAAGTGGTACTGGAGGTGGTTGCACCTGCTGATGGTGTGATTACTGAGATCATCAAAGGCGAGGGCGACACCGTACTCAGCGACGAAGTCATTGCTAAGTTCGAAGCGGGTGCCGCCGGCGCTGCCGCTCCTGCTGCTCAAGCATCAGCAGCACCCACTGGCGATGCCGACAAAGTTGGTCCAGCTGCTCGTAAACTGATTGAAGAGAATGGTCTGGACGCAAGTCAGATCTCTGGCACGGGTAAAAACGGCGGTATCACCAAAGAGGACGTCGTTAATTACATGGCCAATAAAGCGGCAGCGCCTGTAGCGGCTGCGTCAGTTGCTGCGCCTGTGGTGGCGGCTGTTTCAGCTCCTGCTACGGTCGATGTTGATGTTGGTTCACGTGTTGAGAAGCGTGTTCCTATGACGCGCCTGCGTGCAACGATTGCTAAGCGTTTGGTGGAAGCACAGCAGAATGCTGCGATGCTGACGACCTACAATGAAGTTAACATGAAGCCAGTGATGGATCTTCGCAAGCAGTACAAAGACCTGTTCGAGAAGACCCACAATGGTACCCGTTTGGGCTTTATGAGCTTCTTCGTAAAAGCTGCGACTGAAGCTCTGAAGCGCTTCCCTGCTGTGAACGCCTCTATCGACGGAAACGATATGGTTTATCACGGCTACCAGGATATCGGTGTTGCCGTATCAACTGATCGCGGATTGATGGTGCCAGTGCTGCGTGACACGGATCAGATGGGTCTGGCGGAAGTTGAAGCGACCATCGCCGACTTCGGTAAGCGTGGACGTGAGGGCAAGCTGGGCATCGAAGATATGCAGGGCGGAACCTTCACCATCACCAACGGCGGTGTATTCGGTTCACTGATGTCGACACCTATCCTAAACCCACCACAAACTGCGATCCTTGGTATGCACAAGATCCAAGAGCGCCCGATGGCAGTAAACGGTCAGGTTGTTATTCTGCCAATGATGTATCTGGCACTGTCATACGATCACCGTATGATCGATGGTAAAGAGGCGGTGCAGTTCCTTGTGACGATTAAGGACCTGCTGGAAGATCCAGCCCGCATGCTGCTTGACGTCTAATACCGAGAACCCACATTCAATAGACAGGAAGAATCAATGTCTGACAAATTTGATGTAATTGTAATTGGCGCCGGCCCTGGCGGTTACGTAGCAGCCATTCGCGCGGCACAGCTCGGTCTGAAGACCGCTTGTGTGGAGAAATGGGTTGATGACAAGGGCACTGCTGTACTTGGCGGTACCTGTCTGAACGTCGGTTGTATTCCATCTAAAGCGTTGCTTGAGACCACGCACAAGCTGCATGAAGCGCAGCACGGTTTCGCCGCGCAGGGTATCGTTGCTGAAAATGTTCGCATCGATACCAAAGCGATGGTTGAACGCAAAAACGGTATCGTTAAGAACCTGACCGGCGGTATTACCGGCCTGTTCAAGGCGAATGGTGTTACCTTGCTCCAGGGTGCGGGTAAGCTGCTCGGTGGCAAGCAGGTTGAAGTAACCGCAGCTGATGGCAGCAAGAGCACACACTCGGCTGATAACGTTATTCTGGCGTCGGGTTCAGTGCCGGTTGAGATCCCACCTGCACCTCTGACTGAAGGTCTGATTCTGGACAACGCTGGCGCACTCGATATCGACGAGACGCCTGAACATTTGGGAATCATCGGTGCCGGTGTTATCGGTCTCGAGATGGGCTCCATCTGGGCGCGTTGTGGTTCAAAAGTGACTGTCCTTGAAGCGATGGATGACTTCCTCGCGCTTGCAGACATTGATGTCGCGAAAGAGGCGAAGAAGCTACTGACTAAGCAGGGTCTGGATATCAAGCTCGGTGCACGCTGTACCGGCACTGAAATTCTCGATGGTAAGCAGGTTAAGATTAAGTACGCCGACTCTGAAGGCGATAAAGAGCTGATCGTTGACAAGCTGATCGTAGCGGTCGGTCGTAAACCACAAACCAATGGACTCCTGGGCACTGATTCGGGCGTTAAGTTGGATGAGCGCGGTTTTATTTACGTAGATGAAAACTGCCGCACTGAAGTGCCGGGTGTTTACGCCATCGGTGACTCAGTACGCGGCCCAATGCTGGCACACAAAGCGTCAGAAGAGGGCATCATGGTGGCCGATATCATCGCTGGCCACAAAGCAGCGATGAACTACGACTGCATTCCTAATGTAATTTACACCTTCCCTGAGATGGCCTGGGTCGGCAAGACCGAGCAGCAGCTCAAGTCAGAGGGTGTTAAGTATAAGAGTGGCAAGTTCCCGTTCGCGGCCTCTGGTCGTGCAATGGCGGCGAACGCAACTGAAGGATTCGTTAAGATCCTGGCTGATGAAGTCACCGATCGTATCCTGGGTGTTCACATCGTTGGTGGTATCGCATCTGAGCTGATCGCTCAGGGCGTCATCGCGATGGAGTTCGCATCCAGTGCGGAAGATCTCCAGCTGACTGTTTTCGCTCACCCGACTGTATCGGAAGCGATTCATGAAGCTGCCCTGGCATTGGATAACCACGCTATCCATATCGCCAACCGCAAAAAACGCTAAGCGCTGACACTATTACCTCCCCTCTGGCCACAAGCCAGAGGGTAGCTTAGTTCGGCCATTCGACAGGCTATGCCTGTACGACTAACTAGATTGAGAAACGGATCAAATCATGAATCTTCACGAGTACCAGGGTAAACAGCTGTTTGCCGAGTATGGTCTGCCAGTGTCTAAGGGCATTGCAGTAGACACGCCAGAAGCAGCCGCTGAAGCAGCCAGGCAGATTGGCGGTGACAAGTGGGTTGTAAAAGCACAGGTTCACGCCGGTGGCCGCGGTAAAGCGGGCGGAGTAAAGCTGGTTGATAGTCCCGAGGAAGCCGCGCAGTTCGCCAAAGATAAGCTGGGCACTAATCTGGTGACTTACCAGACTGATGCTAACGGTCAGCCTGTATCAAAAATACTGGTCGAAACTTGCACTGATATCGCCAACGAACTCTACCTGGGTGCCGTTGTGGATCGTTCCTCTCGTCGCATTGTTTTTATGGCATCGACTGAAGGTGGTGTAGAGATCGAGAAGGTTGCTCATGAAACGCCAGAGAAGATTCTGAAGGCGACGATTGATCCGCTGACAGGCGCGCAGCCATACCAGGGCCGTGAACTGGCATTCAAACTGGGCCTGCAGGGCGACCAGATCAAGCAGTTCGTTAACATTTTCCTTGGCCTGGCTAAGATGTTTGAAGAGAAAGATCTGGCACTGCTCGAGATCAACCCTCTGGTCATCACAGATGCTGGCAACCTGCACTGTCTGGATGCAAAAGTCGTCATAGATGGCAATGCGGTTTACCGCCACAAAGACCTTCAGGCAATGGAAGATCCATCGCAGGAAGATGAGCGCGAGGCGCGTGCGGCAGAGTGGGACCTCAACTATGTGGCACTGACCGGTAACATCGGTTGCATGGTCAACGGTGCTGGTCTGGCGATGGGTACTATGGATATCGTCTCGCTGCACGGTGGTTTCCCAGCAAACTTCCTGGACGTAGGTGGCGGCGCGACTAAAGAGCGCGTAACCGAAGCGTTCAAGATCATCCTAGAAGACTCCAAAGTGAAGGCGGTTCTGGTTAACATCTTCGGTGGTATCGTCCGTTGTGACCTGATCGCTGAAGGTATTATTGGTGCTGTTAAAGAAGTGGGCGTTGACGTGCCCGTCGTTGTTCGCCTAGAGGGCAACAACGCTGACCTCGGCTCTAAACTGCTGTCCGAGTCTGGACTCGACATCATTGCGGCTACCAGTCTGACTGATGCTGCACAGCAGGCAGTTAAAGCAGCAGGAGGCAACTAATCATGTCAGTACTAATTAACAAAGATACCAAAGTCATCTGTCAGGGTTTCACTGGCGGTCAGGGGACTTTCCACTCTGAACAGGCGATCGCTTACGGCACCAAGATGGTTGGCGGTGTAACGCCAGGCAAGGGCGGTACTACTCACCTGGGACTGCCTGTATTCAACACCGTTGCTGAAGCGGTTGAAGCAACTGGCGCAACGGCATCTGTAATCTACGTACCAGCTCCTTTCTGTAAGGACTCTATCCTGGAAGCGGCGAACGCAGGGATTGAGCTTATCGTATGTATCACAGAGCACATCCCAGTCATGGATATGCTGCAGTGTAAGGTTAAGTGTGACGAGTTGGGTGTACGCCTGATCGGTCCTAACTGTCCGGGTGTTATCACACCGGGAGAGTGTAAGATCGGTATTATGCCCGGTCACATCCATCTGCCAGGTAAGGTCGGCATCGTTTCACGTTCAGGTACACTGACCTATGAAGCGGTTAAGCAGACAACTGACGCTGGTTTCGGCCAGTCGACCTGTGTCGGTATCGGTGGTGACCCGATCCCAGGTTCTAACTTCATCGACATTCTGGAAATGTTCCAGAACGACCCGCAGACTGAAGCGATCGTTATGATCGGTGAGATCGGTGGCTCGGCTGAAGAAGAGGCTGCTGCGTACATCAAGGCTACTGTGACTAAGCCTGTTGTCTCTTACATTGCGGGTGTGACTGCACCTCCAGGTAAGCGTATGGGCCACGCTGGCGCCATCATCTCTGGCGGTAAAGGAACAGCTGACGAGAAGTTCGCAGCGCTCGAAGACGCGGGCGTTAAGACCGTGCGTTCACTCGCCGATATCGGTAAAGCACTGTCTGAAGTGACCGGCTGGGCAATGAAGTAAGTCATAAACAGTCCTAAAAGAGGCGACCTCGTAATGAGCGTCGCCTTTTTTTATACTGCCTTTTCTGAGGACTCACCTACGGTCCTCTCGGCCCATTATTGGTTTTAGGCTATGTGGTTCAGATCATAAGCTGTCTTACTAATCGGTTGGCGAATAATAAAGTTGGTGATAATCGAACTCACCCCCTCTATGGCTGTAAGCTTGTCCAAAAGGATCTGTTGATAGTGCTCCAGGTCTTTTGTGACGATCTTCAATATATAATCTGACTGGCTACCTGTGATCAGATAGCACTCCATCACTTCAGGTATTCGGGCAATCGATTCTTCAAAGATTCTCAACCGGTCCTTGGTCTGCTTTTCGAGCGACATCTGCACCATTACGCTCATGGGTAAGCCGATCTTTACCGGATCCAGTACGACGATCTGGCGTGCGATCAGGCCGCGCTCTTCAAGTTGCTTAACCCTCCGGCCACAGGGTGTTTGAGATAGCCCCACATGCTCGGCCAGATCAGCAATATTGATCCGGGCATCCTGCTGCAAAAGTTCAAGAATCTTACGATCAATCCGATCAAGTTTATGCATGTCTGTTCCTGGGTTTAGATAATCACAAGTATATTTAACACTTAAAATGACAAATATAGCTAAAAATATAATAAATATTGACTTAATGATCTAATAAATATTGTTTAGGTAGATGTATTTGAAGATTTTCTCTAATCCCAGTGTGCTAATTTACACATATCGAAATTATGGTTTATGGGGTTGTGGATGGAACGTCTGTCAGTGGTTGAGCAGAGTGAAGCGCAGGATTTAGCGGATGAGAACGCTGAATGGCTTGAAGCACTGGATAATCTCCTCAATTATCAGGGGGAGAGTCGTTGTCGTGAGATGTTACGTCTACTGCAAGACCACCTTCTTGCGCAGGGTATGGAGCTGCCGGAAGCGACACTCAATACGCCTTACCGCAACACCATCCCCGCTCATCTTCAGCCGAGCTATCCCGGAAGTCTGCAGATAGAGCAGCGCCTCGAAAACATCATTCGCTGGAACGCCCTCGCTATGGTGTTGCGCGCAAATGAGCGCAGTCCGGGCGTTGGTGGACACATTGCGACGTTTCAGTCGGCGGCAACCGCACTCGAAGTGGGGTTTAATCACTGGTTCCGCAACCGCTCGGATGCGTATGGTGGTGATATCCTCTTTGTACAGGCACACGCCGCGCCGGGCATCTATGCGCGTGCTTTTGTTGAGGGCCGTTTAACTGAGCAGCAGTTGATCAATTTTCGCCGTGAACTGAAAGAGGGCGGCGGGCTGCCCTCTTATCCACATCCCAGACGGCTGCCAGGATTCTGGCAGATGCCCAGTGCTTCCATGGGGCTTTCGACACCCTCCGCCATCTATCAGGCTCGCTTTATGAAGTACTTAGAGAATCGCGCTTTGAAGCCGAATAACG
The DNA here is from genome assembly GCA_035458585.1 of Marinobacterium sp. Lineage (GTDB taxonomy): Bacteria > Pseudomonadota > Gammaproteobacteria > Pseudomonadales > Balneatricaceae > Marinobacterium_E. Next base: position 10,430 of record DATHZN010000021.1, read on the forward strand.
GCGGCAAGGTGTGGTGTTTTATTGGTGATGGGGAGGCGGATGAGCCAGAGGTGCGCGGCACTATTGATATAGCGACCCGAGAGCGTCTCGATAACCTTGTGATGGTGGTCAACTGCAACCTGCAGCGCCTTGATGGGCCAGTTCGTGGCAACGGTAAGATTATTCAGGAGCTTGAGCGCAGTTATCGCGGCGCTGGCTGGGATGTCATCAAAGTGATCTGGGGAAGTGAGTGGGATCCGCTCCTGGCTCGTGATACCGACGGTATTCTCCAAGCCCGTATGGATCGTGCCGTCGATGGCGATTACCAGTTTTATACTGTCTCTGACGGCAAAACCGTTCGTGAACACTGGATCGAAGGTGATCCGCGTTTGGCGGAACTGATGAAGATGCTCAGTGACGATGAGATTCGTTTGATCCGCCGCGGCGGACATGATCGCAAAAAGCTCTATGCCGCCTTCGAGCGCGCTGCACGCAACTCGGGTAAACCAACGGTTATCTTAATCAAAACCGTTAAAGGCGAGGGCATGGGCCCTGCAGCTGAAGGCCAGAACACAGCCCACCAGAAGAAGAACCTCAGTGCTGAGGAGCGAATTGCGATCGGTAAACACTTTGGTATTCCCCTTAACGATAGCCAGATGGCAAACGCTGAGTTCTATCTACCCTCTGAGCAGAGCGAGGAGGCGAGGTATCTACACCGTCGACGTGCCGAACTTGGCGGGTTTTTGCCTTCACGCACATCTGAGTTTACCCCAATCAAAACGCCACCTCTGTCGATCTTCGATGCGGCGTTAAAGGGTACTGAGCGTGAGCAGTCAACCACGACCGCGTTTGTTCGTATGCTCACCTCACTGCTGAAAGATTCCGATGTAGGTCGCTACGTAGTACCAATCGTACCGGACGAGGCGCGCACCTTTGGAATGGAGTCGCTGTTTAGAAACTTTGGTATCTACTCCAGTGAGGGGCAGAAATATAAACCTGTCGATGCGAGCTCTCTGCTACCTTACAAAGAGGCAAAGGATGGTCAGATTCTCCAAGAGGGGATCTGTGAAGCGGGAGCAATGGCCTCTTTTTTAGCAGCAGGTACCGCGTACGCCAACTTTGGCGTGCCGATGATACCCTTCTACATCTTCTACTCAATTTTTGGTTTCCAGCGTGTCGGCGATATGATCTGGGCCTGTGCGGACTCCATGGCGAAGGGCTTCCTCATAGGGGGAACTGCCGGTCGCACAACGCTTAACGGCGAGGGTTTACAGCATCAGGATGGTCACTCGCAAGTGATCGCCTCGACGCTGCCCAACATGCTCAGTTACGATCCCGCCTTTGCTTATGAGCTAGCGGTGATTGTGCGCGACGGCATAGAGCGAATGTATGTGCAGGATGAGAAAGTCTTCTACTATCTAACCGTCTACAACGAGAACTACTCCATGCCCGCAATGCCAGTGGGGTGTGAAGAGGGAATTTTGCGGGGCATGTATCGATTTGAATCAGATACATCTAGTGGCGACAAAATACATCTGCTTGGCAGCGGCAGTCTGATGCAGGAGGTGATCAAAGCGGCAGCCTGGCTGCGTCAGCACG
>DATHZN010000022.1:0-3373 GCA_035458585.1 Marinobacterium sp.
TTGGCGAGTTATGAAATGATTGGCGTTGACCCATTGCGGCGAATTATCGCTCCTCGCCTGTGGGCCGGCTTTATCAGTCTCCCGATTCTGACGATGATTTTCTCAGTGGTCGGAATTTGGGGTGGTTCGTTGGTCGCAGTAGACTGGCTTGGGATCTATTCAGGCTCGTTTTGGGCCAACATGCAGGCATCTGTCGACTTTTCCACAGATGTGCTAAATGGGATTATCAAGTCACTGGTCTTCGGGTTTGTAGTGATCTGGATAGCGGTATTTCAGGGGTATGATGCAATACCGACCTCTGAGGGCATTAGCAAAGCGACTACCAGGACGGTTGTCTATTCATCACTAGCTGTGTTGGGTCTTGACTTTATTTTGACTGCAATGATGTTCGGAGAGATTTAGATGCGAATGCGAAGCCTAGAGATAGGTGTGGGCGGATTAATACTGGCAGGGGCTGTGAGTTTAATCACGTTGGCAATCAATGTGAGCGGGCTGAGTTTCAGTGATAGCACGGGTGGGTATAACATTTACGCCCGGTTTGAAAATGTTGGCGGTCTAACAGAGCGTGCGAAGGTCTCTCTATCGGGTGTTCAAATCGGTGAAGTAACCGCGATTCGGATCGATACCAGGATGTTGATGGCTGATGTAGAGATGCGAATTTTTGATGAGGTCGACTATTTAAGCAAAGACAGCTCCGCCCAAATACTGACGGCGGGTCTTTTGGGCGAGAAGTATATTGGCATCACACCCGGATTTGAGGAAGAGACCCTTTCAGAGGGATCCAGAATCGAGGACACACAATCAGCTTTGGTTCTGGAGGAGTTGATTGGTAAATTCCTGTTTAACAAGGTGAGTGAATAATGTTGAGAGCTCTCGTTGCGCTACTGGCGCTAATAGTTTTTCCAGTCGCCCAAGCTGATTGGCAATCGGCTAGCCAAGCGATGGAGAAGGTGACAGATAAGATGTTAGTCCTTGTGGCTGATAAAGAGATGCGCAAACCCGAAAACTTAGAACCGCTGATGCAGGAGGTTGATGTTGCGTTGGGAGCGTTGGTTGATTATGACTACATAGGGAAGTCGGTAATGGGTAAATACGTTCGTCGTGCATCCGACGCCGAAGTGGAGCGCTTCTCTCTAGTTTTTAAGGACACAATTCTTCGAACTTTTGCCAAAGCAGTATCGGGTTTCGATTTCAAAGGGTATGAGACTGTACCGCCAGCCGCTGAGAGCCCAGAGCCGGATAAGCAGATTGTGAGCGTTAATCTGCTCGCTAATAACGGACAGAGCTATTCACTGGTTTACTATCTGGTGCAAGAGGGTGATAACTGGAAACTAGTTAACGTGCTGATTGACGGAATTAATCTTCGCGTCACGTTTAGGAATCAATTCGCAAACCTGATGGAGAAGTACTCGAAGGTTGATGCGGTGATTGAACACTGGGAGGAGGCAATGAGCAGTGTAGCGGCTGGGAGCGGTGCATGATCTTCACTCCTCAGGGGACACTGATGCGTGACTCCTGTACACACCAGCTTGATCTTGCACAGATCGCAATCGGTGAAGGCGCGCGTCAGATTGATCTGTCTAAGATCGAACGCGTCGACAGCACTGCACTTGCTTACTGGTTATCACTCGAGCGCTGGGCGACAGAACAAAACATTGAATTGGAATGGTCGGGTCTGCCTGCTCAAATGTTGAGTATCGCTGAACTCGTGGGCGTGGATGCTATGATTTTGCGATAGCCGCCACGCAACGGGGAAATAGGGCTCTGTTTGGATCGCCAACAGAGCCCTTTTTCGTTATGATAGTCGACCAATTTTGAACCCTATTCTGCGAACACACCGGAGACTAAAGATGCACGCCGACGAGGTAAAACAGCTAGTAGAGAGTCAGCTTGAGGACTGCACCGTGATCACTGCCGGAGAGGGGTGTGATTTTCAAATTACTGTTGTTGGTAACCTGTTTGATGGAATGAGCCCCGTGAAGAGGCAACAGGCGGTGTACGCCTGTTTGAACGCACAGATTGCCTCTGGTGCTATCCATGCCGTTTCTATTAAAGCGTTGACCCCGGCGCAGTGGCAGGAGCAGCAGGGCTGAGGCTCCGATTCTCTATGGATAGATTAGTTATAGAAGGTGGCAAACGCCTGGACGGTGAGGTTTGGATATCAGGAGCCAAGAACTCTGCTCTGCCGATCCTTGCCAGCGCCATACTGCCAAGTAGCCCGATTACGATTTGTAACTTGCCGCACCTACACGACATCACCACAATGCTGGAGTTGCTGCGCCGCATGGGTATCGAACTGACGATCGGCGACAAACTCAGTGTTGAGTTGGATCCAACGACCATCACCGAGTACATCGCACCTTATGAACTGGTGAAGACCATGCGCGCCTCAATATTGGTGCTTGGCCCACTTTTAGCTCGGCATGGTCGTGCACAGGTTTCATTGCCCGGTGGCTGCGCTATTGGCTCCCGACCGGTCGATCTGCATATCCGTGGCCTGGAGGCCTTGGGTGCAGAGATTAGTGTAGAGAACGGTTATATCGACGCACGTGTGGATGGTCGCCTCAAAGGGGGGCGTGTATTTTTCGATACAGTAACGGTGACTGGAACCGAGAACATCCTTATGGCTGCAGCACTGGCCGAGGGTGAAACCATCATTGAAAATGCGGCGCGTGAGCCTGAGGTAGTTGATCTGGCCGAGTGTTTGATTGCGATGGGTGCCAAGATTCAGGGGGCTGGGACTGATACGATTCGAGTTGAAGGCGTTGAAAAGCTCAATGGGTGTACATTCTCAGTTATGCCCGATCGCATAGAGACGGGCACCTACCTTATCGCTGGCGCAATCACCTCAGGACGCGTTCGCACGCGCAATACGCGTGCCGATATCTTGGATGCAGTCTTGCAAAAGCTGGAGGAGGCGGGTGCTAAAATCACCACCGGAGATGACTGGATTGAACTCGACATGGAAGGGCGCCGCCCAAAAGCGGTTAATATTACAACGGCACCTTATCCCGCCTTTCCAACCGATATGCAGGCTCAGTTCGCTGCGCTCAATTCAGTCGCGCAAGGTGTAGGGCGCATCAAAGAGACGATTTTCGAGAATCGCTTTATGCACATGCAGGAGATGATTCGTCTTGGAGCTAAGGTCGCGATCGAGGGTAATACCGCGATCATTGAGGGTGTTAACAAGCTTAAAGGCGCAACGGTGATGGCGACTGATCTACGCGCGTCTGCCAGTCTTGTCTTGGCCGCGCTCGTGGCCGAGGGTGAGACCCCTATTGATCGCATCTACCACATCGACCGCGGATACGAGTGTATCGAAGAGAAGATGCAACTATTGGGTGCTCAGGTTCGTCGCGTACCCAATTAAAGA
>DATHZN010000023.1:0-27296 GCA_035458585.1 Marinobacterium sp.
AACACTGGCCACAGAGGTTTCGATATCGCGAACCAGTGAGCGCGTCGATTGTGTGACCTCACGTAGTTTATCGTCATACTCGTACCCACTCTGAGCTGCCAGATACTCAGCCTGTTTTTCAGCAGCACTCGTGGCACCCCCACGGTAGAGAGGTATCGTCAGCGTCAGGCCAACTTGCGAGTCTGCTCGACTGCGCATGAAGTTATCTTCACCCGAGTTTAGGGAGGCAGATAAGGATAGGGTTGGCATAGCAGCGGCCCGGTAAGCTTCGAGATTCTGATTAGCGGCACGTTCGCTCAGTTGAAAAGACTGTAGTGCAAGATTGCCCTGCAGTGCTTTCGCTACCCACTGTTCTGTATCTGATACCTCCAGCCCTAGAATCGGGTAGTCCGGACTAAGCGGTGCAACCGAATTGATTGCCAGACCAGAAACTCGCTCCATGGCTTCAAAGCTGTTTGCTAAAGCGCCTTTTGCATCAATAAGTCCAACGCGGGCATCGTCGTATGAGGCTCGAGCCTCGAGGACGTCAGTCAGAGCAATCAGTCCCACCTCAAACTGAGCATTCACCTGATCAAGTCGGCGTGAAAGCGCACGTTCACGCGACTCAGCTACCTCCAGCGTTGCCTGTGCGCTAAGGATATCCAGGTAGGCGTTAACAACGCGCAAAATAAGACCCTGCTCAGCCAGAGACAGGCTCAGCTTCGCCTGTTCAGATAGCGTCTGAGCACGATCGTAGTTGTACCACTTGTTTAGATCAAAAAGAGGCTGACTAAGACTCAGTGTAAAACCGCTGGCAACATCTGTGAGGTTAGTATCAGAAGCGCTTCCCGTGAGTGTAACGCTGGGAAGAGTACTGGCTTTAGCGATTGGCTCCGCCTGAAGGCCCGCATTGGCCTGCGCCTGAGCCGCTAGCAGCTCAGCGTCATAATTTCGCGCTTGCTGATAAAGGTCATTTAATTGGTTTGCTTGTACACCGCCTGCCAGCGTTAAAGCGGCAATCGCGAGCGAGAGTTTGGTGCGCAAATTGAGAGTCATGAATAATCCTTGATTAGCGGTCTCTTTAGCAGGGCTTATTTGATGTCTTGGACATTACTGATGCAATCACTCACGCTAACATATCAGAGTCATAAACTTAGCAGATAATGGACTGAATTCAGAGATAAAAAAACCAGAGCCTTGGCTCTGGTTCTCTACGCAGATAAACCTGTTTTTAGCTCAGTGCTTTTGCAATCCGCGCAATGGCATCCTGCAGGACATCCATGCTGGTTGCGAACGAGAGGCGCATATTGCCGGGTGCACCGAATGCAGAGCCCGGTACCAGAGCAACTCCCGCGTCTGTCAGCAGGTATTCGGCGAGAGCGATATCGTCCGCGAACTGATCTGACCCTTCAATGACTTTGTGAAAGCTTGGAAACGCATAGAAAGTTCCGTCCGCCGGGATGCACTCTACGCCTGGAATCTCATTCAGGGCGTTGACAACAAACTCGTGACGCTGGCGAAAAGCCACCACCATCTCTTCTACACACTCCAAACCACCATTAAGCGCGGCAACCGCAGCCGCTTGAGCGATAGAGCAGGGGTTCGAGGTAGATTGTGATTGCACCTTTTTCATAGCACCAATCAACTTGGCTGGACCCGCTGCGTAACCGATACGCCAACCGGTCATTGAGTAAGCTTTTGATACTCCGTTCAACACAATTGTACGCTCGTATAGATCGGGAGCTGCATTGAGAATATTGACGAAGGGCTTGTCATTGAAACGTATGTGCTCATACATGTCGTCAGTAGCAATAAGCACTTCGGGGTATTTACGCAGAACGTCAGCCAACGCCGCCAGCTCTTCGTGTTCGTAGGCTACACCGGTAGGGTTTGACGGGCTGTTTAGAACCACCAGTCTTGTCTTGTCAGTGATGGCCGCCTCAAGCTGTTGCGGTGTCATTTTAAAGCGCTGTTCTTGAGTCGTGGTAATGATCACCGGCGTCGCATCAGCAACGATAACCATATCGGGGTAAGAGACCCAGTAGGGTGCAGGCACGATGACCTCATCACCCTCGTTAAGCAGCGCCAGAGCCATGTTGAAGAAGCTCTGCTTACCGCCGCTCGACACTAGGATCTGATTCGCTGCATATTCAAGCCCGTTCTCACGCTTAAATTTGTCAATAATTGCCTTCTTCAGGGCAGGTGTGCCATCAACGGCAGTATACTTGGTCATGCCCGCGTTAATCGCCTCGATAGCGGCCGATTTGATGTGTTGCGGGGTATCAAAATCAGGTTCGCCGGCGCCTAGGCCGATTATATCCTTGCCGGCAGCCTTCAGCTCCGCAGCACGATTTGTGACCGCCAGTGTTGGCGATGGCTTGATGGCGTTTACGCGGTTGGAAAGTTGAACGTCCAATCCAGTAATCCTCTGAAGAATTAAATTAGTGCGAAAAGTGCGAACAAATTATACAGCATCTTCGTTATAGGTATAATCCCCGGTTGCGTTGTACAGTCGCTGTTTTTAATCATCATGGCCTGCTGTAGTCATTTTTTCACTCTTCTTGCCTGTTTTATTGGAGCTCGCATGAAAACACCCTTTGAGGTGCACTCTAAATTCCAGCCTGCCGGTGATCAGCCTACTGCCATAGCCGGTCTGGTGGACGGTTTGGAGTCTGGCCTGGCGGCTCAGACCCTTTTGGGCGTCACAGGTTCAGGTAAAACATTTACTATTGCGAATGTGATTGCCCAATCACAACGCCCGACGATTATTCTGGCGCATAACAAAACTTTGGCCGCCCAGCTTTACGGCGAGTTCAAAGAGTTCTTTCCGAATAATTCGGTTGAGTATTTTGTCTCGTACTACGACTACTATCAGCCGGAAGCCTACGTACCATCGAGTGACACGTTTATCGAGAAGGATGCGTCGATCAATGATCACATTGAACAGATGCGGCTATCAGCAACTAAAGCACTCCTCGAACGTGAAGATGCGATCATAGTCGCCACTGTATCGGCCATCTATGGTTTGGGTGATCCTAAATCTTATCTAGCAATGATGCTTCACCTTGATCGCGGCGATCGGATTGATCAGCGCTCGCTGCTGCGCCGACTTGCAGAGTTGCAGTACACACGCAACGAGACTGAGCTTCACCGAGGCACGTACAGGGTGCGCGGTGACGTAATAGATGTATTTCCAGCGGAGTCTGAGAAAGAGGCGCTTCGAGTTGAGCTGTTTGATGATGAGATTGAACAGCTCGCTTGGTTTGATCCGCTGACCGGGGAGATCTTGCGAAAGGTTCCACGTGCAACGATCTACCCCAAAACACACTATGTTACGCCGCGTGAGACGCTTTTGGAGGCGGTAGAACATATTAAAGAGGAGTTGCGTGAGCGTCTGAAGGATCTGCGCGATCAAGATAAGCTTGTTGAAGCACAGCGTCTGGAGCAGCGAACGCTTTATGATATTGAGATGATTCTGGAGCTTGGGTACTGCTCAGGGATTGAGAACTACTCGCGCTATCTCTCCGGTCGTGGCCCCGGTATGCCACCGCCCACGCTGTTCGAATATCTACCGGACAATGCGCTCTGCGTGATTGATGAGTCACACGTTACCGTGCCTCAGTTAGGAGCGATGTACAAAGGCGACAGGTCGCGCAAGGAGACCCTTGTGCAGTATGGTTTTCGCTTACCCTCGGCCATGGACAATCGCCCTTTGCGCTTTGAGGAGTGGGAGCGCTTGGCACCCCAACTCATTTTTGTCTCTGCTACACCGAGCAAATATGAAGCAGCTCATGCTCAACAGATCTGTGAGCAGGTTGTTCGCCCAACAGGTCTGGTTGATCCCCTGGTGGAGATTCGTCCGGCGCAGACACAGGTAGACGATCTTCTTGGTGAAATTCGAAAAGTTACGGCCCGTGAAGAGCGAGTGATAGTTACGGTACTCACCAAACGCATGGCGGAGGACCTGACCGAATATCTTGCGGAGCACAATATACGCGTGCGATATCTGCACTCAGATATCGATACGGTAGAACGAGTTGAAATTATTCGCGATCTTCGAATCGGGGAGTTTGATGTGCTGGTCGGCATCAACCTGTTGCGAGAGGGTATTGATATGCCGGAAGTGGCACTCGTTGCAATTCTCGACGCCGATAAAGAGGGTTTCCTGCGCTCCGATACGTCTTTGATTCAAACGATTGGACGGGCTGCGCGGAACCTCTCGGGGCGAGCGATTCTCTACGCAGACCGCATAACCGGTTCAATGCAACGGGCGATGGACGAGACGGAGCGCCGCCGAACTAAACAGCTAGAGTTCAACGAAGAGCACGGCATCATACCCAAAGGGATAAAAAAATCAGTCGCCGATATCATGGAAGGGGCTGTTATCCCGGGCAAAAAGGTTGGTCGAGGACGTCAGTCTAAAGTGGCAGAGCCTGAGGCGGACTATAACTTCGATCCGAGCCGCATGAGTTCGAGCGATCTTGCCAAGGCACTTAATCAACTTGAGGATCAAATGTACGAAGCGGCACGTAACTTACAGTTCGAGCGTGCGGCCCAATTGCGCGATCAGTTACAGCAGCTCAAACATGCTCAGCTTGCGAGTAACGATTAACGCTTGCCAACTAAAATCTCGCGGCTATAATACGCGCCAGTTGTACGACCGTAGCTCAGTTGGTTAGAGCACCACCTTGACATGGTGGGGGTCGGAAGTTCGAGTCTTCTCGGTCGTACCAATTAAATGAGGCACTTAGGCGAAAGTCAGGTGCTTTTTTTATGTCTTGAAGTTTGTCTGGCGGTCATTACCTCGCTTACGCCGCACTACCTTAAAATTTCGCTGGTACGCTGATCAGGAATCTGTAACAACCGTTGACGATGAGGTCCCGTCAAAAGCAGCTTTAGGTGCCCACCAAATGAAATCTAAGTTTGCCCAGTTAGGCGTTATTTTTAAAACCGTATGAAATCCATCCAAATTCATAAATGGCCTTGCTTCTGATACCCGCAAGGAAATATCGCTGTTCAATTATCTTTTTCTGTAAAAAATAATCTCACTCTTTATCGGCCGGTTGCATATTATTGGCCGTCTACGCTAAGAAAACATTCAAAGACATGTACGATAGGTTCCCTTAGCTGGGCGCCGATTTTGGAGAATCATCATGCGAATTGCCCGTCCATCGGCCTTTATTTTTTTCATTCTTACCCTACCGGTGCACGGTCAGACACTTGACGATCTGATCAAGAGAGAGGGCATTTACTATGAGGAATCCAGTAATGTGCCCTTTTCCGGAGTGATTAAAGGTAGGGATCGAGGAGCATTTACCAACGGATTTAAGGAGGGTCTATGGCTGTATCATCACGAAAACGGCTCTTTAAGCCACAAAGGTCATTACAAAAATGGCAAGCGCGACGGGGTCTGGGAGGGATACTATGCCAACGGACAGCTGTTCTATAAAGGCGAGTTTCGCGAGGGCGTAAAGGTTGGTAAATGGGAAAGTTATTACGACAACCGAAAGACATTTTACAAAGGTGAGTATAGAGACGGTAGGGAGGAGGGAATCTGGGTTGGGTTTAATCCAGACGGCTCAGTGTGGGAGTACAGAACGGGGATGTTTAAGAACGGCGTAAAAATTAAAAAGTAATTTAGTCGGTCGGACTCAGTTAACTAGCTGCGCTTCTATTGATCTAAAACAGGGCATAACCTTCGGAAAGACCTCTAAAAGACTCAGTTATTGAATACAATATTGCTGTTATACATAAGCAAATTATAAAAAGATATTTCACATCACGGTATGTGATATTGACGAAATAGTCAGAGTGGTCGATGCTAAAGCGTGGTCTTTAAAAATGTGTCTTGCACATTTTTAGGGCCCAAATAATAACAAAAACCAGAAGGAGAGTCAACTTGTTAAAATATACCGGTCCATTGACCTTGGCAGTGATTCTTGGTTTATCTAATTCGGCTTTTGCTGGTGACCCAGTAGCAGGTGAAAAACGGTTCCATGAGTCATGTCATGCCTGTCATGGACCAGCCGGAAAAGGGGCATCAAGCTACCCGAAAGTCTCGGGTAACTCTATCGAGTACACACGGGACAAACTCAAGGCTTATCGAGAGGGCCAGAAGTTTGGACCGAATTCATCCCTGATGATCATGATGGCTAAGCCTCTTTCCGACGAAGAAATTGAAAATTTATCAGCTTATTTGAAAGACGCAAAATACAAACAATAAGGAGTCTTCCTGTGAAGCATTTAATTAAGAAGTCGCTTGTCACCTCGGCAGTGTCAGTGCTGGCCCTAAGTGGTTCGATTGCTTATGGTGCCGGCATGGATGTGCCGATGATCAAAGTTACACCTGTACTTGAAGGTTTAGAATCGCCCTGGGATATGAACGTTCGGGCTGATGGCACGATGTTTTACACAGAAAAGTGTAAAGGCTTATCTATGCGCTCGCCCGATGGAACAGTCACCAACATCTACGGCATGAATGGATCGTCAGGGTATGCGAGCTCTGGTGCTGACCTCTTCTGTGAAGGGCAAGCCGGTATGATGGGGGTCGCGGCAGATCGCCACTTTGATCAGAATCGACGCCTGTACGTTGCATCGACATCCAACAAGTATCATGGCAGCGGCTGTAAAACTAACTTTGAACGTTGTGACGGTAACATTGTGATGCGTTTGACGCTGAGTGAGGACCTGAAGAGCGTTGTTGATCGAACCGATATCGTCACTGATATTCAGTACAAGCCGTTCGAGTCAAATCAGCCCTTTGGTGGACCCGGTGCGCACAACGGTGGACGACTACGTGTTGGTCCCGGCGGTTATCTGTGGATAGCTGGTGGAGATCGCCATAGAGGCGTTTGCCCGCAGTCTCCAACACTGCTTTGCGGTAAGGTACTTCGCGTTGACACGGACGGTAACGCCCACCCAGACAACAACCCTCCGGAAGGCTTTGACAAACGCATCTACACCTACGGCCACCGTAACGTGCAGGGTATCGATTTTCGTCCTAGCGATGGTAAAGCGTTTACCGCAGAGCACGGTCCATGGCATAGCGACGAAATCACAGCGCTAGTGAATGGTGGAAATGGGGGCTGGGATCCGCAGCAGAATACCGCAGGTCGTGGCGAGTGCCCTGATGAATATTGTGGTTACATGCCAGAACAGATGGATGGAATGGATCCCGCAGTTCGTGCATCTTTCATGCCTATGAGTGATACTCGATTTGACGATCTGATGCATCCAACCTGGAACAACAACGGATGGTCTCAAGGCACGTCATCGGCAGCGTTTTTGAAGGGTGAGAACTGGGGTATTTACGAAGGACGATTGGCTACTGGTGTCCTTGGTATAGGCTTTGGTGGCACACCAATCGGCCAGCGCATCGACATGGTAAGCATTACACCGGACGGCCTCGGAATCAACGGCATCACTCGCATGCCTTTGGGTTTCTCGAAGCGTTTTCGCGGTCTAGTCATGGCGCCTGATAACTCACTTTACGTCGCTGTAGATGAAGGTGAAATTTATCAAGTTACTGCGACCAGTATGCAGTAGGAATCATCATACGATTGGTGATTTAACCACTCATGAGAGCGGTCAAACTTGAGTTTGGCCGCTCTTTTTTATTCTTGAGCGGTGATGGGAATGACAAACATCATGCATAGCCACACTTCCTTCGAAAGTCTGTCCGCAATTGTCAGTGAAAATTCAATTGTGAGCGGACGAAAGTTGCTATCAGCTGTTTGGCAAGGGCCTAGCGTTAGCGGTAGTTTGCGACTGTTGGTCTGACATTATTATCATTGTGCGAATGCCCGGGCAGTCTAAATGGGCGTTAAAATCGTTAAATAAGGGGCAACCTTCTAAAAAACAATAAAACAGGTTAGTTCGATGGTGACAACATCAGGTGATCGCGATTCATTACAGATAGTGCTTACACCCAATCGGTCGGCAACGTGGCGCTTTAATTGTCTTGTGCTCAAACTTTTCGGTTTTGTGATCTTCGCTATTGCTATAGGTTGGAGTCTTATGGGCGTATGGGTGATCTTACCCTTTGCTGGGATCGAATTCGCTCTGTTGGTCTACTTTGTTTATCGCACCTCCTCGGACTGTTATCGAAAGGAAGTTTTGCACCTCTCGCCAGGTGTCATTCGACTTGAGCGTGGTCGAAAGGCTCCCACCACTGCACACAGCTTCGATCGGGCAAGTTGTGAGTTCATTAAGACTTATCCATCACATTTTTGGAGTGCGGCGTCGATTAACCTAAAATCCCGTGGGAAATTGATACGGGTTGGTCGGTTTTTAAATAAACAGGATATTGAGGAACTTTGGGCACTGCTTTCTCGCAGCGGTATCCCATATCGGGAGAAAGGTCAGGCACCGGTCGATACCGACCCGTTCAAGCTCTGATGTGCCGTTAGTGTATCAATACCATTCCGATACCCATAAATCCCCCTAGTATCGATAGCACGAGCCTGGCAAGTGTCAGTATGCCCAGTAGCTTAAAAAAGAACATCGTTTTATTCAGAGCACTCTCGGCTTCGCCTCTACGTGCAAGATCAACTGACTGCCAGAGGATCACTGCACAGTAGATCATGGGTATTCCAACCACAGCACCGATAAGGGTCAATGATAGCCCCAGCCCATATAGCCCTGTTGCAACTGATACCAGTTTTATCCACAAACCGTTGCGATCAAAGGCTTTTGCGACCAGGTCGGTATTGACTGACATATCAAATCCTTAGAACCCAAAAAATTTAGCGTAGTGCCATGGGGCCAGATTGGCAACGTGGTTACTCGCTTTGATATTTCGTAATGCAACGCAAATTGCATCTCAAAATGAATAAGAAATGGATGATAAAAAACGCATATCTCCGGCTGTTGATTGGCCGGGTAGGTTATTGAGAGCACGCGCTAAAGAGAGATTTAAAGCGAATTCTTCACTCAATTGAATGCGGCTGCTGGTCCCCAGACTGCTTATGGTTAATGCCTTATCAGTGTTTTTGCTGGGTTTAATTTTGGCCCGATCAAAAAAAACGCTCAGTCTAAGATTGCTGCTAATCTGCTTAGCCAGGTCTAAGTTGATCATCGCCCCTTGATCCGCCTGAAGCTCGCCGGGTAAATAGCCCCTTACCCCGTGCGGGCCGCCAACTAGTATCTGTTCCGCTTCATCTAATTGGGTGCTGGCGAGCTGTCCGCTCAATTTAAAGCTGTAGCGCCAACCCGACGTATAACGACGAGTGAAGTCGATAAAACCGGATAGTTTTTGAAAGTCACTGCTGTGATTAATTTCGCGGTTATGGCCCAGCGTAATTTCACTGCTGTAGGTCATACGGCCACCGAAAATGGCACGATTACCATCTAGCACAAGGTCAAACGTATCCAAGGGGTAGGCGAGCTCGCGGCGCTCAACTAATGCCGTTAGAAAAAGGTTATGAGCGACTGTACGTTGTATCGGATAGCGGTAACCCAGTGAGTAGCTTCGAGCGTTGTCGCCACCCACTGATCGCTCGGCATGCAGTAGCCCCAGTTGGATATCTACCGTTGCACCACTGAAGCCCACTGGACCGCGATAAGCGATACTGGCAAAGTCGAGCCCCTCGCTTTTCGATGCGTTGACATAGGCGGCGCCACCCCGATTCAGAGGGCTGGCGTATAACGAGGTGAGCACTAATTGATTTTCGCCGGTGTGCCTGTTACCTGCGTTATCAAACGCTACAGTGCCTGTGTACCTTGGCGTATTCTCGACCCAGAGCTCCAGTACTTGATCACCCTCGTCATCGGGATGGTGTCCCCCTGAAACAGCAACACCGTGCAGGTCTATCGCCAAGAGTTGTCCACGTTCCATCTCACTGATGCGCAGAGGCGGATTTGCACTGATGTTGTGCTGTGCGACTGCTTCAACACGCTGGAGATCGACATTGAACTGCTCTTCAAATCCGTAATCGAGCTCTACCCCAGAGAAGCGCGCTTCCCGAATCTCAATCAGGATGACGCCGTCTACTACATCCTGAGGTGGCACCTGTGCAGTTACCGCTAAATCTGATGCTCGGTAAGTCTGTTTTACGAGATCGGTTAGCGAGTAAATTTGTTTTGGGGTCAGTTCCCTATTCACGAAAGGGGCAAACACCTCTTGTAGCCTGTCATTGGATATTGAGTGATTGCCTGTAAACTCGACGCGCTCAACTCTCAATGTTGGGCCTTGGTCATCGGGCACACTCCACTGAAGGTTGGGTGTACTGAGACGGCCCACAGACGGCAAGTAGATAGTAGGAAACTGTGATTGTGACTGGTTCATCAGTATGCCAACGCTAGGTTGCGCATTCGCAGCGACAGCTAGGCTCATTAAAACGAGAGTTGGCAGTATTCTGTGCATGCGAATCCAAAAAATTTTTCTGTCGTTAGAGGACGTCTATCACTCTCGAGCGTCTACGCGAGGGGAGAGGCGATGGTTTGCTTAAGGTCTGTTTATCCGTTGAAAACTGGGACTGTTCAACGCCTCAAGAATTCAGGAAGCTGACTATCTCGGCTAGCTCTGGCGGCGAGCTCATCGCCGCGGCGCTCAAGCGTGCAATCGAGTTGATGGTGTCCTGCGTACCTTTTCTGTGGTTATGAGTACTTTGACTACTGCGAGGCGGGTTTAAGTATTAACAATTTTCAAGATTGGTTCTGGGTAATAGTTACTGAAAACTGTCGTAACTAATGTATTCTTCGACTCATGCTTTTAAGTCACAAATGACATCAAAAGCCATAAAGTCACAAGGGTTAAGTCACAAGAGAGCAGAGACGTGAGCATGTCAGAACAAGGTGTTCAGATTGAGAATGGCCAGCTCGGGAATGGGTGGTCAATCAAGGCAATTGATCAGCTTCAGCGGCAGCGCAATGAGGCCATGTCGTTAATGGCTCAAGGTTTGGATCTGATGAGTCAGGCAATTAAGAGAGCGCCTTCCTTGAGCTTTGAAGCGGTGTTAACCAACAACTTCTGGTACTCCAATGGTCGATTTGAGCAGCTTAAGCACGCCCTTGACCATGCACTCGATCAGCGTTGCCTCGAGGTTCTTGCAGAGATCCATCCCAACGAACAGGAGATGTCCGCCCAGAAATCTAAGCGACGGATGGTGAATCTGGCAGATGTTAAAGAGCTGCCGCTGCAGCTGGACCTCCAGCGTCGTGAACTAGTGCTCGCATTGCGTTATTTTGAAGGTCGGGGTGTAGGGTCAGGCAGTTTTGCAATCGGTCGATACCTCCGTGCGCAGAACTGTTTCGATGGCAACCGTTGGGCCGAATATTCAGCGGCTGCCGATCATCTTCACCAGCTCTGGAATGCGTTAATGGTGTTTGACCGTTTGGTGTGGAGCAATGGCAAGCCCAGTCGCGGTGCTGCGCGTTTTATGGAGCCATCACATCTTATCGCTGAGGGTCTCAAGCGTAAGCAGCTTGTTTATGACTTTTTGGTATTTAAAGTGCGGGTCGTTGGGAGCGATATGCTGATCGATTTCACTGATCGTCAGGATCTGTTAAAGCGGGTAAATCTCGAGTTGGATTCTTACTTCGGTCGAAAATAGCCGCTTCGAGATAAGCGCCCTGTTACTGCCCTTTGGTCAGTCAAGGGGAGTGGTTGGAGGGGGCCCTGATTGAAGTGAGCGGCCCCCACTCACATTGAAAGAGAGCTTATCAAAAGAGTTCGATTTCACCCTCATCCATATCTACCTGAGCGACGGTGCGCTGGCTGTTCCGGGTCTTGAGCGCATCAAGCATCTCCGATAGCCGGGCGCGTAATGCCTCAAGCTTGGCTTCGTCAATTTCATCTTTTTCATTTGCTAGCTGCTCAATTGCCATCGCCATCTCATTAAGTGCGTCGACATTGTGTTTAAGTGAGCCCAGCGCCTGCGAGGCGATATCCTCAAACTGCAATGAGCGTATAGCCTCATCGACCGATACACCCAGTTCTCCACCGAGACTTGAAACGGCATTAATTTTATCGGCCAGAAAGTCGTTGAGTGCATTCATACCCTCAAACATCTTCTCGACATCCGCACGGGTATCCATTGCCTGAGCGATGTCAGTACTCGCAATCTTCTCCACCGTTTTACTCAGTCCATCAATGGTGGCGCGTGTTGCTCCGATTTCATCACGAATACGCTCGTTTAGCTCGGAGGAGTTGACCGACAGGGCCCTTACCTCGTTAGCGACCACAGCGAATCCGCGCCCGGCATCTCCGGCACGTGCGGCCTCGATTGCAGCATTGAGCGCCAGTAAATTAGTTTGGCTGGCAAGCCCTTCAACCTCCTCGAGCAGTTTGAAGATGCCGTCCATTTTTGCCAGCATCTTCTCAATGTGATTCACAATCGTTTCTGAGTTGGCGGAAACCGCTTCCATGACGTGGGAAAAGCGCCCAACCGAGGTCTGAACCTCGCTTATGAACGCCTGCATGCTCATGCCGTTGCCTTCCCCGTCCTGCGCCTGAGCGATAATCTCGGCCGTATGGTGACTCTGCTCGTTTGAAATGCGGTGCATGGTGCGGAAGCTGCCGTCCATTAGCTTCACCGCGTCCGCGATCAACTGGCGTACTCGTTCTGCCTCTTGGTGCACAATTTCCGCCTCGGATGTTAGATTACTGGATACCTGATGAAAGGCGTCCCTCAATCCCGGTGTGCCACTCGCCTGTAACGAGGTAGATGGAGCAACCTGAGCTTTAACGTTTTGCGGCTTGCCCTTACCATCATCATCTTTTGGCACAGTATCCCGATTCTTTCGTTGAGACACCAGCTGGAATCCGGCCTGTGCGGCCAGTGCTACCAAGCCTATCCAGAGTATGATCTCTGTATCACCGAGACCCGCCTCTAACGCGATTAACACAACCAAAATCAGTTGCAACCAGGGTAGCTTGAAGTTCTTCATACTTTGCTCTCCTGCTTATTTGCAAAGCGGCGTATTAGACGCTCGCCAATTCTATTAAGCGGTGCCTGCTCGCAGGCGCCACCGTATCGAACAGCCGCTCCGGGCATACCCCAGACCAGACTGGTGTGCTCATCCTGACAAATAGTATAGGCGCCCGCATCGCGCAGGCGTTTCATAGCCATCGACCCATCCTCTCCCATACCTGTCAGCATGATCGCTACTGCAGCCTCCGGTGCGATTGGCATGAGCGAGTCGAACAGCGCTTCAACAGAAGGGCGGTGCCGATTAACGGGTGCATCTTGGCCGAGTCTGCAACGTAACAGGCCACCGTTCTTTTCGACTCGAAGATGAGCGTCTCCCGGTGCAAGGTAGGCGTGACCGGGTTCCATTACCTGCAGATTCTTAGCTTCGACCACTCGTACCCTTGTGATTGAGTTCAGGCGCTCTGCCAAACGCGCGCTGAAGGATCCCGGAATATGTTGGGCGATCACAATCGGAGGGAGTCCGGATGGTAGGGATTGCAGAACTTCTCGCAAGGCTTCGGTTCCCCCCGTGGAGGACCCTATCGCAATAACTGCAAACTTACGTAGTTGGCCTATGTGGGCTTTTGGGGCGCTTGGTTGGGGCTTTGCAGCACTCTTAACGCGACTGAGATGTTTTACTTTGTGATAGGAGGCCGCGGCGTTTTTTACTTTGTTGATCAGCTCGAATTGAAAGGCATCGAGCTTGCTTTCATCGTCATGAGCGGTAGGTTTTGGCATGTAGTCCACGGCGCCGATTTCCAGCGCCTGCAAGGTGGTTTCGGCTCCCTCGCCGGTTAAGGACGATAGCATGATCACGGGGAGGGGATTGAGCCTCATTAGATTGCGCAGGAAGGTTATTCCGTCCATGCGCGGCATCTCAACATCAAGTGTCAGCACCGTTGGATTGGTTGCTTTGATCTTGTCGCGCGCCTCATAGGGGTCGGCGGCTTCTCCGACAACTTCAATTTCTGGATCGGTGGACAACATCTCCCGCAGTACAGCCCGTACTACTGTGGAGTCATCTACGATCAACACTCTTGGCTTGCTCATCGCGTTGTCTCCTTATTCCCGCCGAAGAGTTCAACATCGGCGGCGTCGAGAACTTTCTGCTCCAGCTTCTCTGCACGAGCAGTCTCTTTGAGTACCTCTTCAGTACTCAGATGCTTAATCAGGCGTTTCACTTTCATGCTGCCTGTTTGCGGATCAAATACAACGCGACGGGGGTTGTCACCGCCTAAATCCTCCGCCGTCAGATTAAGATTCTCATGCTTGGCGTACAGACGAATAAACGTAGCGTTGGCAACACCGACACGATTAGATAATCCACGGACCACGTCAGCGGCCCCGCACACCTTTATTTGGAGGGCGTCGCGTTGGGCCCCCTTGCGTAAGAGTGAGTTGATTAGCACCTCCATCGCATGGACGCCGTACCTGAATGATTTTGATTCGGCATCACTTGCGCCTGCGTGGGGCAGGAGAAAGTGATTGATGCCACCCATTTTCCGATCTGGCGAGTAGATACAGGCAGAGACACAGGAACCCAGCACGGTGGTTAGTAGCAGGGGCTCATCACTAACAGCGTAGTCACCCTGAGCGAGGTTGACGAGCCACTTCTCCCAACTATCGTCCCAGTAGCGTTCTAACTTGCCCGAACCTACAAGCATCGCTACCTCACTTAACCTTCTGGTAGATAGTTTTACCCACCAGCCGGAATCGGTCGGTTAATTTGTTAATCGATTCTGAGTGCCCTATGAACAGGTAGGCATCTGGCCGCAGGAGTTCTGCCATACGCCCTAGGAGTCGGGCCTGAGTCTGTTGGTCAAAATAGATCATAACGTTACGGCAAAAAATGAAGTCTAATGGACCGTCGATCGGCCAATCAGCCATCAGATTCACCTGTTGAAAATCGATATGACGACGCAGTTCCGGCTTAATTTTCACTTTTCCCGCCTGTGATCCGCTGCCTTTGAGAAACCAACGGTGCAGTTGACGATCAGGAACCGCGGTCATTCGCTCACGCATGTATACTCCCGATGAGCCGTGGGCCAACACATCCGAGTCGATATCAGTCGCGTGTATCCGCCAGTCCATGGATGGCATGTTGGCGAAGCTCTCAGCAAGAGTCATAGCTAGGGAGTAGGTCTCCTCACCAAGGGAGCAGCCTGCAGACCAGCATCTGAGGGTACGTCGACCAGACTGGCGCACCTCAGGAACTATATGGTCTCGGACAAACTCGAAGTGGTGTCCCTCTCGAAAGAAGGCAGTCAGATTGGTTGTGAGAGCATTAACGAACTGATTGAACTCCGCCGGGTGCGTATCCATGTAGCTTAGGTAGGCATCAAAACTATCCAACTTAAGGTCTCGAACACGTCTCACCAGTCGGTTGTAGGCCATGCTCTCTTTGTGATCAGAGAGCACAATGCCGCAATGCTCGTAAAGCTTATCCCTTACCCAAACAAACTGCTTACGGGTAAAGTCGAATTCACGTTTTTCGGATGACATGGGGCGATCCCGTACCGGGGTCTCAGATGAGACCCCGGAGTAAGTGGAAGATCGGGTTGTGGTTGGACTGCTCAGAACTCGTCCCACTCATCACCGCTACCATTCGGCTCTACCAGTTTTGGGGCTTTGGTCGGAGCCGGGGCGGGCGCTTTCGGTTTTGCAGTGCCTGCGGGTGCTTTCACGGGTGCAGGTGCTGTTTGCGCTGCCAGAGCGCGGAGACGATCACTCTTTGCGACACCGCTAGATTGGTTGGTACCGACATCACCAGTGACTCTGAAACGATTCACTAGCTCTTGCAGCTGTGCTGCCTGCTCCTCCATGGAAGCGGATGCAGCCGCCACCTCGTCCACCAAGGCCGCGTTCTGCTGTGTACCCTCGTCCATCTGAGTCACGGCAGTATTGACCTGCTCGATACCTATTGCCTGCTCACGGCTGGCGCCGGCAATCTCGGAGATGATGCTGGAGACGTTGTTAATGGCATCCATGATCGCTTTGAGGGCATCACCCGACTCATTGACCAGTTTGCTTCCATCATCAACCTTCGCAACACTGTCGTTGATCAGCTCTTTGATCTCTTTAGCAGCGCTCGCAGAGCGTTGTGCCAAACTGCGCACCTCAGAGGCAACCACTGCGAAGCCTCGACCCTGCTCGCCGGCTCGCGCAGCCTCTACAGCGGCGTTAAGTGCGAGGAGATTGGTTTGGAAGGCAATCTCATCAATGACACTGATAATTTCAGCAATTTTGCTTGAACTGCTGCTGATATCATCCATGGATGCGACCACCCGGTTAGAGATGTCTCCACCGCGCTCAGCCAGTTCTCGCGCTTCTGCGGCCAGTTTACGGGCCTCTTCGGAGTTATCTGCATTCTGGCGCACAGTAGAGGTCATCTCTTCCATACTTGCAGCTGTCTCTTCCAGACTTGCGGCCTGCGCCTCAGTCCGCTGACTCAGGGTAGTGTTGCCGCTGGAGATTTCCGAGGAGGCAGTGGCGATACTTGAGCCCGCACCTCGAATCTCACCCACCATGTTGTTCAGGTTTGTGATCGAACGATCCAGAGAGTCATTCAGTTTGGCAAAGTCACCATGGAAGTCGCCGCTCATCTTCTCAGTTAGGTCGCCCTCGGCAAGCGAGTTCAAAACGCGCTGCACCTCACGCAGTGGCACCACGACCGCATCGAGCATCTGGTTGACACCCGTAGCGATGTTTTTCATGAAACCAGAGTAGATACTGGTATCCAGGCGTTGGTCCAGCTCGCCCATAGAGGCTTTCTTGATCAACTCCTCGACCTCGCGCTCGGCAATCAGTTGGTCTGTTACGTCCGCCCACTCAACAACGGTACCCAGTTTCGTTCCGCTATCGTCGAGTACCGGATTGGCAATCAGGTCAAAAGAGCGAACACCCACTTTAATCTGACCTCTGTGCGTCGTTTTCAGACTCTCGAGCATACGACGCTGATGATCCGGATTTTTGTGGAATATGTCGAAGTTAGAACCAACGATTTTCTCGGCGTCGAAGTTAGGTAACTGTGCTCGGATGTCTTTTTGAGCTTTTCGCATCATCTCCAAAACGGCTTCGTTGCAGTAGATGATGTTTCCATCCGGGTCGGCCATCATTACGTTGGAGCTGACGTTATCCAGAGCTTGCTTGATACGTTGCGCGCTGCGGTTCTGCTCCTTCGCATCATTGACCTCAAATCCAAGTTTGATACCCAGTTTTTTGATTGACCTGAGGACCTCACCGATTTCGCCGGATCGTTCGATATCTATGTTCTCGAGGTAGTGACCTTCAGATATATCCTGCATGTGGCCTAAAGAGGTTTGCAGAGGCTGTATAACCTCGCGATTCATCAACCGGTACATGAAAGTTGCCAGCATGATGAACCCCACAACCGGCCCAATTTCGAGCGCCCAACCTGAATAACCAGAGGCGACCACAATTCCTGTGATTGCAATGGCCGTCAGTGCGGAGATCGAAATGGATTGAACCATCGCCTTCTTGAGTGATTTGGCTACCACGTTTGTAACGGGTGGCAATTTTGCCTCTTTTTTCTTCAGCGCAGCGTAAAGCTTAGCCGATGCATCAATCTCATCTTGGGTAGGGCGTGTACGAACCGACATATACTCAACAATGTCGCCGTTGCGGTACACCGGAGTAACATTCGCTTTTACCCAGTAGTAGTCGCCGTTTTTACACCGGTTTTTAACCAATTTGTTCCATGGACGCCCCAGTTTGAGCGTATCCCATAGATCCTTAAAGGCTTCAACCGGCATGTCGGGATGGCGCACGACGTTGTGGTTCTTACCAACCAGTTCTGCCTCGCTAAAGCCGCTGACTTCAACAAAAGCTGGATTGGTGTATGTGATAATCCCTTTGAGATCTGTCTTAGTGACGAGCTCCTGACCATTGCGGAGCTTCACTTCGTGATCTGTAACTGGCTCATTTATTTTCATTGGTACTTCCTCCGCTAGTGAGTTTCAGCAGTCTCTTCCCCATGGAAGTCCACTGCTAACTCATCAGAATTCATCAGTTCATCAATATCGAGTAGTACAATCATGCGTTCGCTCTGGGCCACCAGACCCGTAATGAAACGCGCATTTATAGCGCTTCCCACCTTGGGGGCCGGCTGTATCGTTTCCAGATCGAGTGTGTAGGTTTCAGCGACCGCGTCGACGATTATCCCCATTACGCGCTCACTTTTGCCGCTATCCACTTTTACAACGATGACGACTGTCGTGGGTCCATAGGCGACCTCTTTGAGGCCAAACTTACAGCGCAGGTCAACAACAGGGATGATCGCACCCCTCAGGTTGAGTACGCCGCGCAAATAAGAGGGCATATCAGGTACGCGGGTCACAGGTGTCCATCCGCGTAACTCCTGTACACGAAGTATATCTACGCCGTACTCCTCATCATCCAATAAGAAGCTTAAGTATTGACGTTGACCTGAGTTGGCCAGGCCATGATTTGAGCTACTCGTCTCGACGGTTTGTGGTTCGGAGTTCATAACTGCCTCCAGGTTAGTGTGTCGACAGCGAAGAGAAGATCTCATCCGCTACCAGTTGTTGATTGTGACTGCGCTTGTCGATACCGGCGATATCCAGAATCAGCGCAACGCTGCCATCTCCAAGAATGGTGGCACCGGAGAGACCCTCGACCCGTTTGAAGTTGACCTCCAAACTCTTTATGACCACCTGTTGCTGTCCTAAAAGCTCTTCAACTTTCAGCGCTAACTTGCTGCCACCATGTTCAACGATGGCTAGCAGGTTTGACTGTACGCTGTGGTCCACAGGGAGATTGAAGAGTGTTTTCAGATCGATCAAAGCGATGTACTCGTCTCTGTAGTGGAGCAAGCGTCGCTCGCCGCCAATACTACTCATGGTCTTTTCTGAGGCTTGGATTGTTTCGACAATCGATACCAGAGGAATGATGTAAGTATCCCCACCCAAACGCACTAGCTGACCATCCATAATTGCCAGTGTCAGGGGTAGGGCGACCGTTATCGTGGCACCAACGCCGGCTTTGGATTTTACTGAGACGTTACCGCCAAGGGACTCTATGTTGCGACGAACAACATCCATGCCGACGCCTCGACCAGATAGATCGCTGACCTGATCTGCGGTTGAGAAGCCCGGTTGGAAAATCAGATCATGAATATCCTCGTCAGCCAGGTTCTGCTCTTCTGTGATCAAACCACTGGCGAGGGCTTTCGACCGAATTTTCTCAGTGTTCAGACCTCGGCCGTCATCAATAATTTCGATGATGACATTACCGCCCTGATGGAAGGCCTTGAGCAGCAGAGTACCGGTCTCACTTTTGCCAGCAGCCCGGCGCTCGTCGGGCGCCTCTAGGCCATGGTCGAGAGAGTTGCGAACTAGGTGAACCATAGGGTCGCCCAGTTTTTCCATGACGGTTTTGTCGATCTCTGTCTGCTCACCGCTGAGTTTGAGCTCAACCTTTTTACCCAGCTTAGAGCTGACATCGTGCACCAAGCGTGGGAAGCGGTTGAACACGAAGCTGATCGGCAGCATACGCACACGCATAACATCTTGCTGCAGATCGCGCGTGTTGCGCTCCAGCTGAGTCAGTCCCTCTTGGAGTCGCTCCGCCAGTGGGCCAACGCGCTCATCGTCTGCCAACTCGGCACCCACTTGTCCCAGCATTGCTTGGGTGATGACCAGCTCACCGACGCGGTTAATCAGTGCGTCTATCTTGTTGGTCTCAACCCGTATGGAGCTTGTCTCTGTACTGGCAGCTTTGGTTTTTGCTACCGGTGCGGCCGATTTTGCGGGTCTAGCAACCGCTGCGGTCGCAGGTTTGGCTGCGGCTGTCTCCGGGCTCGGCTGTTGCGCTGACTCTGTCACTTTGGTATCTCCTGCAGGGGCATCACCGGTAACGGTGAAATTGAGTTCTGCGCTTGTCTCTACCCAGTCAAACAGCTCTCTCACTTCTGATTCAGGTGCTTGAGTTTCCAGTTCTAGCGTCCAACTTAGGAAGAGCTTTTCCGGGTCGAGCGCTTCAAGCTTCGGCAGCTTTGTGGCGTTCAAGATGCTGTTAAACTGGCCAAGTTGTTTAAGGGCATCAAAAATGAAGTAGGGGTCGTTACCGGTATGTAAGAGTTCAGGATCGGGTTTGAATTCAACGCTGATCTGCTTACTCTCTGAACTCCTCGGTAACTCACTCACCGGCCTGATGCTGAGATCACAATCATCCACCACCCACTCAAAAATCTCTTCAATCTCGTCCTGATTGTGAGATGAGCGCAGGTGCAGTGCCCAAGAGAGGTAGCAGCTTTCGGGCTCGAGTTCGTTAATGGGCGGAACTTTAGATGTCAGAAGCTTGGCCTCGATTACACCCAGATCACTAAGTGCGGAGAACATCGCCTCAGGGCGATGACCTTGCACCAGCATATTAGCGTTTGGAATAAACTGAATTTCCCACAACTTTTCAGCACTATCTTTGGCGTCAGTCGTAGTGTTTTGAGTTTCGTTTCCAGCCTCCTGTCCCATGACTGCAAGCAATCGCTGATGTACATCATCAATAACCGCTTGATCCGCGGGTTCGCCACCCTGTGAAGAGGCAAATAGAGCACGGATACAGTCGACTGATTCAAGCAGGAGGTTGACAAGTTCAGGGGTGATTTCCATACCGTCGCTGCGAAGGGCATCGAGAATAGTTTCGACAATATGGGTGAAGTTCGCGACCTCATCCAGGCCGAAAGTGCCTGCACCACCCTTGATGGAGTGAGCTGCTCTGAAGATTGAGTTGATGGTCTCTATATCGGTGGAATCTAACTCGAGAAGGCTAGACTCCATGATATCCAGACCTTCGTAGCTCTCCTCGAGGAACGCCGCCACGAATTGACTAAGGTCTACACTCATAAGGCACCTATTTAATGACCCGCTTAATCGTGCTGATTAGCTTCTCGGGATTAAAGGGCTTAACTAGCCATCCAGTGGCGCCAGCATCCTTTCCTTTCTGTTTCATCGCATCAGAGCTCTCTGTTGTTAACATCAGAATGGGTGTGAACTTATAGGCTGGAAGCTTGCGAAGCTCGCCACAAAGCGTGATCCCATCCATGTTAGGCATGTTCACATCTGACAGAACCAGTGCGATCCCTCCCGCGTTGGCCTTGCCAAGCGCATCTTTTCCATCCTCCGCTTCGATGACATCGTAACCCTCCTCTTTCAATGTGAAGGCGACCATGTTGCGAACAGATGTTGAATCATCGACTACTAATATTGTTGCCATCGGGCTCTCCTCAGGTCGTGCTTGGCAGTGCCAGTGCTTCACTCATTCCTAGAATGTCAGCCGTTTGCAGCAGAACATCAGTGGGGGAGTGCCACTCGGTCGTAAGAGATTGTGAATGAAGCTGATTAACCAGAGATAAAATCAGCTGCATACCGGCGGTATCAATCTCCTCAACGGCAGAGGCATCTATCCGCACCGGTGACTCGGCGCTCTTAACGAGCTCGCACAGTCCAGCGTGATCTGTCGCAACGCTTTGGATCGTAAGCGTGTTTGGTAGAGGGATGCTGCTCATATAAACCCCAGACAAGTTCCTTTGTGTTTGTAGCTATAGGTTTATGCACATATCGTAGTTTGCGCAAATTGCTTGTCTTTGGAGCGAGATTAGCTGGACGGGGTCACAAGTGGCTTTTGTCATGAAAGTCGAAAGTTTAAGGCCGTTAATGTCTCAAATACCGCCAAATGAAATTGTAAAAGTCGCATATGTACTTAAAGTAACCTTCGACAAATAAAGTTATTTACTATTGACGCAAAATTATTCATAGATAAATTTAATCGTTTGCTGGTTGTGTAATACCAACCCCTGCCTAGGCTGTTAGTAAAAAGCGGGAGAATAACAATGCGACTGATACGAGCTATATATGCCAGCACCAAAAACGATGATCTAACACGAGATGACATAGAGGGTATTTTGCTGGAGAGTCGCTCCAACAATGCCCGATCTGAGATCACCGGCCTGCTCTGTTTTAGCCACAAACACTTTCTGCAGTGTCTCGAGGGTGATCGGGCTCAAATAAATGAGCTGTACAATCGCATTACGCGCGACTCACGGCACACTGATCCGTTTATAATCGATTACTCGGAGATTGATGAGCGATCTTTCTCCAGTTGGTCGATGGGTTTTGTGCCTGATACTGCAATCTCTCGCGAGCTGATCCTCAAATACAGCGCTAGCGGCAAGTTCGATCCGACACAGATGAGCGCAGCCTCGTCCTTAGGGTTCCTTCGAGCACTGACCACTACCATCGAGTAGGTGATATGTATCCGTCGAAATAGTTGGGTTACCATGAAGCGACCCAACCACTGCGAAGACACCCCATGCCGCATATTCTTCGTTCGACCAGTGTGTCGCTCCTTGTCCCTACGGATTGGGACGATATGCAGGGTAAGAGCCAATACAGCACAAAACTGATCGGTAGCATCGAAAAGGTGCTTGCCACTCAAGGGTACAGCCTGAAACTGGTCAGGTTGCGTGATAATGAGACCCGAAGCGATTTTGAGTCCTTCGAAGCCCATCTCGCCGAGGAGGAGCCGGCTGGTTTTATAGTTGCACGAGTATTGCAGCAGGAGCCGGTTCTCGACCTCTTGCGACGTCGCGCTATCCCCTTTGTAATCTTCGGACATAACTCCAGCTCAAAGAGGGATGCCTGGGTTGATATCGACAATCTCGCCGCCCTTTGGCTAACGACGCGCAAATGTATAGATCGTGGCCACAGGCGTATTGCGCTACTCAACGGCCCTGCAGAGTATTCTTACGCAGTTCAACGAGCCAACGGCTACCGTCGTGCGCTTCACACCGCAGGCCTTAGCTTGGATCCGGACCTGATTCTAAACGGCCAGCCGACATTCGCGATGGGCAGTGTGATGGCGGGATATCTGTTGCAACGAGATGAACCGCCCACTGCAATGGTTTGTGCTACCGACGAGATGGCGATGGGGGCCTTATATGCTTGCGCCGATCTCGGACTTAGACCTGGAAGAGATATCTCTATCGTCGGTTATGGGGCCAGTGAGGCCGGAGCAGAGAGCCAGCCTCAGATCGCCAGTGTAGCTTTTGATCTGCAGCTAGCCGGTCGCCTCCTAGCGGAGCATCTGCTGCTGCAGCTTTCGCCTCGAGGCAACGGAAAACGACCGGTACAGCAACTCTTGCCGATCACCTGGGTGGAGGGTGGATCACTTTCAGAACCGGTGCAGGATGAGCCCCTGTTCAGCACCTCAGCTTCTTCTATGACGAGAGGCGGTTTGACCTACGCCAATGCCGCACTTCACAGAGCACAGCAGGTGGTGCATACGGGTAGTTGGCGATTCCAGCCGCTAGCCGACCGGTTTGATGGTTCACCGGAGTTCTGCTCCGTGATAGGAGTTCCGCGGGATACGAGTCTCTCAATGCAGGAGTTACTTGGCCAGCTGGTTGCAGCAGATGTCGAGGTGTTTGAGGGTGCATGGGAGCGAGCGCAGCAGGGCCGACCCTTCGACATTGAGGTGCGCCTACAGTCTGATGGTCTGGAGCGGGTGCTGCAGTGGCGAGGTGAGTTCGTCATAAATTGCGGGGAGTTGGCTTACGCTGAGGGGGCTGTGCAGGATGTATCGGAGGCCGCAGCCATTCGCCAAGAGTTGGTGCATGCCCGCAACGAGGCCCTCGAAGCCAGCCGGGCGAAGGATCTCTTTCTTGCCAATATGAGTCACGAGATTCGCACGCCCATTCATGCCATTCTCGGTCTTACTGATCTGCTTAAACGCCAAAAGACGACTCCCGAGACGGCGAATACTATCGATAAGATCGGTCGGTCAGGTAAAAATCTTCTAAATATAATCAACGATATACTATTAATTTCTAAAGTTGAATCTAATGCTTTGGAGATTGAAGAGTATAACTTTGACCTGCAGACCATCGTCGATGATCTCGGTGCCACAGTTGAGGGGCTTCTGAGCCGCAAGCGATCAGTTAATCTAATTCTGCCTAAGATCGATTCCCAATGGCGATATTTACGAGGCGATCCTACTAGGCTCAGTCAAGTGCTGCTAAACCTCTTGGCCAACGCGGTAAAGTTCACCAATTCAGGTGAGATTGAACTGGCTATCGAGTTATTACCTGCACAGCGAATCGCCGACGAGGTTCGGCTTGCCTTTCGAGTACGAGACACCGGTATCGGTATTGCTACCGATCGGCTAAGTGATCTATTTAACCCCTTCACACAGGCTGATAACTCGATCAGTCGGACATACGGGGGCACCGGTCTGGGGCTTGCTATCGTCGAAAGTCTTTTAAAGTTGATGGGCGGAGAGATTCAGGTGGAGTCAAAACTGGGTCTTGGCAGCACATTTAGTTTTGAATTAACTCTGGGCATCAGTCAGATTCAGGAGCCGCACCACAGAGAGCAGGATAGATTGCGGGTCATGATCGTCGATTATTCGGCTACATCCCGCATGCATGCCGCGCAGGTGGTACTTGAA
The DNA here is from genome assembly GCA_035458585.1 of Marinobacterium sp. Taxonomy (GTDB): domain Bacteria; phylum Pseudomonadota; class Gammaproteobacteria; order Pseudomonadales; family Balneatricaceae; genus Marinobacterium_E. The sequence continues at coordinate 24,372 of DATHZN010000023.1, forward strand.
CTCGGTTGGTCAGCCACAGCGATTGAATCCGGTGTTGAGGCCTTGACTGAACTGGAGCTATCGCCGGAAGCCTATGATCTGTTGCTCTTAGATTATGCTATGCCGGGTATGAATGGGCTTGAGGTTGCTCGCCAAGTACGATCATCTCCTGAATATAAAGATATACGAATTCTTATCGTTAGCACGGAGCCGCAAGAGAGGTTAGACCCCTCTCTAAGCCACTATGTTGATGGTTATATTCATAAACCCCTAGAAGCTGCAGTGCTGCTGGAGGCTATTGCTGACGACGAAGTTATCGGATTGGTTCAACCTGAAATCTTAGATGTGGCGGAACAACAACTCGCAGGTACCAGTATCTACTGTGTCGACGACTCTGACATTAATCTCGAGCTATTGGTTGATATGCTCCAGAATCAGGGTGCGAAGGTCGCGACTGCGTTGAGTGGCGCGCAGGCGCTTGATGATCTTGATGGTACACAGAGTTTCGATCTGCTGCTGTGTGATATCCAGATGCCAGATATGGATGGCTTTGAGTTGACGCGTCAAATTCATCAGATTCCAGCCTACGCTAAGCTACCGGTCATCGGTGTATCTGCCGGTGTCGCTGCAACCCGAATGCCTGAAGCGCTGGCTGCTGGCATGGTTGGATACCTTGAGAAGCCTTTTAATCTGGTGCAACTGATCGCTGCTATCATGCCAGTGCTTCGGGGGGAAACGAAGGAGCCCATTCAAGAACTCACGCCGCGAAGCAATACGCTGGTGTTCAATCCTGAGCAGGCTCTGCGAAACTGGTCGCGTTTGGATAGCTTCGTGAAACAGTTGCAACTTTTCACACGACGCTACGCGGATGAAAACCTGATGACGAACCTGGTCGACGGACTCAGGTTCGAGGAGGCTTTGCAACAGTCACATAAGCTCAAGGGTGTGGCGGGTGTACTTGGACTCGAGCAACTCACCGATGTCGCAAAACGACTGGAACTGCTGTTACGCACTCGAGGCCAGGCAGGCGATATGTCAGGTCTTAGACGCCTTGTGGCCCAGTTTACTCTTGCGCAAGTTCGTGCGTTAGATGCAGTGAAGCAGTGGCTAGAGACTCAGCAAATAGCATCGACTGATCCGAGTGTCCTCAAGCGAAGAGTCAGCGCCAAAACCTTACTGGGCGCTCTGCAGACTCATGATCCGGTAGCAACGGACCGTTGCCTTGAGTCTGAGATCGAAGGTGTGCCCGCTGATGTGATGGAGCAGGTACGTAATGCTGTTTCTGGGTTCGATTTTCCTCGGGCCGCGCTGTTATTGCGCGAGACACTTGCCAGCAGTGCTAATGGCGGTCAAGATAGCTAAAAATTCTAAACTTATTACTTAATAACTTTATATTTAGTTGATGGAGTCGCTATGTCTGGTTTACGTCCTGATGTGGATCCTGAGGGTCTGCTCGAATTTTCAGTGGTTTACACTGATCGCTCGCTCAACCACATGTCTGGTGCATTCCAGCAGGTTATGCGTGACTTATCGGCGCAGTTAAAAACGGTCTATAACGCCAAGTCGGTCGCGATTGTGCCTGGCAGTGGCACCTCTGGTATGGAAGCGGTTGCTCGTCAGTTCGCCACTGATCAGAAAGTGTTAGTTATCCGCAATGGCTGGTTCAGCTATCGCTGGAGTCAAATCTTCGAGATGGGCCGAATACCGCGTGAGGAGCTGGTGTGTAAAGCGCAGTTTGCAGCTCAAGAGCCTGAATCTCACCTCGCTCCTATGGCAATTGAAGAGGTTGTCAACACGATCCTGCACGAGCAACCCGCAGTGGTCTTTGCCCCTCACGTAGAGACCTCAGCCGGGATGATTCTGCCGGATGGCTACATCAAAGCCGTGGCCGATGCCGCTCACAAGGTAGGCGCCCTGTTTGTGCTCGACTCTATCGCCTCCGGTGCAATATGGGTCGATATGCAGGCCAACGGTGTTGATGTGCTGATCAGTGCGCCACAGAAAGGCTGGAGCGGATCTCCCTGCTGTGGGCTGGTGATGATGAGTGAAACCGCGCGCCAGCGTCTTGATGACTCTTCGAGTACAAGTTTTACCCTGGATTTGAAAAAGTGGACGCAGATCATGGAGACCTACGAGGCTGGAGCTCACGCCTACCATGCAACGATGCCGACAGATGGGCTACGTCAATTACGTGATGTAATGGCTGAAGCCCAGCAATTCGGCTTCGAAAAACTAAAGTTGGCGCAGCAGACCTTGGGTGATAAAGCCAGAGCCGTTCTTGCCCGCCGCGGTATAAAAAGCCTAGCGGCTGATGGCTTTGGAGCCCCGGGTGTAATTGTCTCATACACCCGAGAGACTGATATTCAGAATGGTAGCCGTTTTGCCCGAGCTGGCTTTCAGATTGCCGCCGGCGTACCGCTGCAAGTCGACGAGCCCGAGAGCTTCAAAACCTTCCGCATCGGTCTTTTTGGGATTGATAAACTGATGAATGTCGAACGCACACTGGAGACGTTAGAAGAGGGCTTGAACAAGGTGGGTCTCTAGCGCATGTCGCTAGTATTTCCTAGAGGGTTCTGTCTCTCACTCGGGCTCACGGCTAGCAAAATTCCGGCCGGTTAAACCTAGTCCTTTGCCTACTGGGATCAGCGAAAAATTCAGCTGGACAGGCATTAATAATAGCCTCCAGCCGTGACGAAGGGACGCTCAAGGTGTCTGAAATGACAGCTCCAAAACTAGCGACCCTTGTCACTGTTATATCAAAAAGTACTTTCTGTGCTCTCTGAAATACTTTAAGCGAACTGTTACATGATTCGCTCCACAAACCAGAACGCGCCCACCAAGGCTATGACTACACTCAGTGGAATGCGCACCCAACGCTCCCAGTGCTCTGTCTTACCTAACCAGTAGCCAAGCAACGCGAACATCAGCGCAATCACGGTCAGTTGT